>NZ_JBIRPZ010000024.1:0-89459 GCF_044332925.1 Streptomyces sp. NPDC021212 | reverse complement strand
CGGTTACATTCCGAACCCGGAAGCTAAGCCTTTCAGCGCCGATGGTACTGCAGGGGGGACCCTGTGGGAGAGTAGGACGCCGCCGAACAATCTTTAGCCTCGGTCCCGAGCATTTCATGCTCGGGACCGAGGCATTTTTGCGTTTGTACGGGACGGGCTGTCTGGTGACGTCTTCGTCCTGCCGGCGACCCGCTACCCGCTACCCGACTCGACTCGACCTACCCGACTACCCGACTACCCGACCAGTGTGCGGTGCGGCCAGCGGGCTCGTGCCTGTTCCTGCGAGCGCATCAGCGCCAGCGTGGGCAGGCCCTGCGCGGCGCCCTGGGCCAGCAGGTCCGGCAGCGCCGGAAGCGGCGCCACGGCGGCCACGTCGTCCAGCACAAGGGTGAGTGGTGGGTCGAGCCGACCGGAGGATGACCGTTCGGCCATGCGCCGGCCGTGCTCGACCACGTGTGAGGCGAGTGCGGTCAACAAGGGCATCGCACTCGGCTGGGTCCGGGGGTCCTCAATGGATTCCCCCATCAGGTAGAGGGTTCCCCCTTCCCCGATGAATGACTCCAGGGCGAGCGCATCGGGCCGCGCCGGATTGCACGCGTCCCGAATGTGGATCGAGGAGAGTGCGCCCAGCGCACGCGCCGTCAGCTCCTGGGCCATGTCGCGGCGTTCGGGATGCGCGGTGAGGGTGGCTTCCAGCTCGCCGGCCGTGCCCCCCGCCGCCTTGGGGTGCGTACGGAGGATGCGTACCGGCTCATGCGCCGAACTGCCCTGCGCCCAGCGGTGTACGTGGCGGAACGGCCGGCCGTCCACCGCGGCGGCGTGCAGCCAGCAGCGCAGCATGGTCTCCGCGGCCTCCGCCATCGGCTGATCCATGGCGTGCGCGGGGCGTACGGGGGCCAGCAGGGCGGCGGAGCGGGTCGCCGCGACCTCGCGGGAGCCGCACCCGTCCGCCGGGTTCCAGCGCAGCCTGGCCGGAGTGTCGAGGAGATGGGACGGGTCGAAGACGTGGGTGGGCCCGAACTTGGCGCGGGCGTCCTTGGTCGCGGCCCACAGGTCGGGATTGCTGGTGACGGCGAGGACCGGGCCGACCGCCTCCAGGATGGCCTGGGCGGCGGCTTCGCGGCGCTCGGCGCCGAAGAGGACGCGGGAGCCGGCCGGTTCGCCGCCGGGGCGGAACAGTCCGGCGGCGAGGTCGGCGCCGAGGGCGGGCAGCGGCTGTGGCGCCGCGGCCGGTCCCTGGGGGCTGCCCGGGCCGTGCAAGGTCTGGGGAGACGGTTCGGTGCGTTCCGTGGCGACGGGGCCGTTTGCCGTCTCGTATGCGATGGCCGGTGGGCCGACCGGTCCGTCGGCGCCGGGGGCGCCGGGTGTGGTGGCCTCGGGCCGGGCGGCCGGGATGTGTTCCTCGCCTGGTCTGCCGGGGCCCGTGACCGTCCCGTACGCGGGTGGTTCGGGTGCTTCCGCGGGCCTTCCCCTGTCCCCTGCCGCCGAGGCGGCTGGAGCCGCCAGGGCCGCCGGGGAGCCCGCGGGGCCAGGCGCCCACTCCGTACCCATGCCCTCGGCGGCCGCCTCCGCCAGGGCGGCGCGGCGCTTGGCGCGGACCAGCCGGTAGCGGGCCAGCGTGCCGATCGCGAAGACGACGAGCACGATCAGCACCATCAGCTCGCTGATGAGGATGCCCCAGAACAGCCCGTACCCGGACAGCTGGTGCTTCGGGGTGGTGGGCCAGGCCGCCGCCAGGTTGTGCGGCTCCTCCACCAGATGGCGCAGCGCCAGGGGAGTGTGCAGGAAGGTCAGGCCGTCCGGCCAGGCGCCGTGCGCGAAGAGCGCGGAAAGGCCGGTCGCCGACCAGATGATCCCGGTCAGCCCCAGCAGTAAGGCGAAGAGTCCGACCAGCAGCCCGTCCGGAATGCCCCCCTGGGGGGACGGCTGTCCTCCGCGACCGCCGTGCTCCGCGGACCCGCCGCGGTACTGCCCCGACGCCATGTCAGGCCACCGTGGAGCCGTACGACGGACCGCCGTAGGGGTCGGCCTCCGCCGCGGCCTCGACCGCCGCTGCCGCTCGCTCCTCGGCCTCCGCCTCGGCGGCCAGCTGAACGGCCATGCCGTCCTCGGTCATCGCCCGGTCGGTGTAGACGAGGGGGCGCTCGGCCTCGGTGATCAGGTGTTTGACGACCTGTACGTTGCCGTTGACGTCCCAGACCGCGATGCCGGGCGAGAGCGTCGGAATGATCTCCACCGCCCAGCGTGGCAGGCCCAGCACCCGCCCGGTGGCCCGGGCCTCGTCCGCCTTCTGGGCGTAGATCGTCCGGGTCGAGGCCATCTTGAGGATCGCCGCGGCCTCGCGCGCCGCCGCGCCGTCGACCACGTCGGACAGATGGTGGACGACGGCGACGAAGGACAGGCCGAGCCGCCGGCCGAACTTCAGCAGCCGCTGGAAGAGCTGGGCCACGAAGGGCGAGTTGATGATGTGCCAGGCCTCTTCGACCAGGAAGATGCGCTTCTTGCGGTCCGGCCGGATCCAGGTGTGCTCCAGCCAGACGCCCACGATCGCCATGAGGATGGGCATCGCGATCGAGTTGCGGTCGATATGGGACAGGTCGAAGACGATGAGCGGCGCGTCGAGATCGATTCCCGCCGTGGTCGGACCGTCGAACATGCCGCGCAAGTCACCGTCGACCAGCCGGTCCAGCACCAGGGCGACGTCCAGGCCCCAGGCCCGTACGTCGTCCAGGTCGACGTTCATCGCCTCCGCCGACTCCGGCTCGGGGTGGCGCAGCTGCTCGACGATGTCGGTCAGCACCGGCTGGCGGTCGGTGATGGTCTCGTTGACGTAGGCGTGCGCGACCTTGAGGGCGAAGCCGGAGCGCTCGTCGAGCCCGTGCCCCATCGCGACCTCGATGATCGTGCGGAGCAGGGCGAGCTGACCGGTCGTCGTGATCGAAGGGTCCAGGGGGTTGAGCCGGATGCCGCCGTCGAGGGCCGCCATCGGGTCGAGCCGGATGGGCGTTATCCCCAGCTCCTGGGCGATCAGGTTCCACTCGCCCACCCCGTCCTCGCCCTGGGCGTCCAGCACCACCACCTGGCGGTCGCGGAACCGGAGCTGACGCAGCACGTACGTCTTCTCCAGGGCCGACTTGCCGTTGCCGGACTCACCGAGCACCAGCCAGTGCGGGGCGGGCAGCTGCTGGCCGTACAGCTGGAACGGGTCGTAGATGTAGCCCTTCCCGGAGTACACCTCGCGCCCGATGATGACGCCCGAGTCGCCGAGGCCCGGAGCCGCGGTCGGGAGGTAGACGGCCTGCGCCTGCCCCGTGGACGTACGGACCGGCAGTCGGGTCGTCTCCACCTTCCCGAACAGAAAGCTGGTGAACGCGTCGGTGACGGCGGTCATCGGATCGGCCACGGCGGAGCCCCTATCGTCCCAGTCCCAGTCGTCTCTACGCCGTCTCTCACGGCTGTCTGTCGATCAGCTGATCAGCTGCGGTCGGCTAACGGCGGATACCGGTCGCGAACGGCAACGTGTTCACAAACGCCCGGTGGTGCTCACGGTCGCACCACTCCAGCTTGAGATAGCTCTTCCCCGCCGAGGCCCGGATGGTCCGCTTGTCACGGGCGAGCCCCTCCGGCGAGCGGGAGGAGACGGTGATGTAGCCGACCAGGTTGACGCCCGCGGCGCCGCTGGCCAGGTCCTCGCCCCGCTGGTCGAGCCTGCCGTGCGCGGCGATGTCGCGGGGGTCCACCGTACGGTTCATCTTCGCGGCGCGGCTGGCCTCGGCCTCGTCGTTGACCTTTTCGGTCAGCATGCGCTCGATAGCGATCTCCGTGGGCTCCAGATCCATGCAGACGGCGACCGTACGAATGACATCGGGGGTGTGGACGAGCAGCGGGGCGAGGAAGTTCACCCCGACCGGCGTCATGGGCCACTCCTTCACCCATGCGGTGGCGTGGCACCAGGGCTCGCGGGTGCTGGACTCGCGGGTCTTCGCCTGGAGGTAGGTGGGCTCCATCGCGTCCAGCTCGGCGGGCCAGGCGTTGCGCTTGGTCATCGCCTGGATGTGGTCGATGGGGTGGTCCGGGTCGTACATGGAGTGGATGAGCGAGGCCAGCCGGCCCTGCCCGAGGGGCTGGCGCACCCGGATGTCGGCCTCGGCGAGCCGCGCGCAGATGTCGGTCAGCTCGCGCGCCATGATCACGGCCAGGCCCGCGTCCTTGTCCATCCTGCCGCCACCGCCGCTGCGGCGGGTGGCGCGCGCGATGGTCTGCGCCTCTGCGGCCAGGTCGCGGGTGTAGTGCATGCAGGCAACGAGGTACGCGCGGTGCTGCTCGGAGGAGGTGGACACCATCGACTGCAGCTGGTCGTACGAGTCCTTGAGCCAGTCCGGGGAGGCGTTGTCGCCGCGCCGCTCGACGTCCTTGGCGTGCGCGTCCGGGTCGGCGGGGAGGGTGCGGGCCAGCATCTGCAGCCGGGTCACGAAGCCGTCGCCGTTGGCCACATGCTTGAGCAGCGTGCCGAACCGGTCGACCAGCGCCTCCTGGTCCTCGCTGTCCCGCAGGCCCACGCCCGGGCCCTCGATCTCGATCGCGGCGGTGACGGTGCGGCGGTCGGCGTGCAGCAGGACGGCGATCTCGTCCGGGCCGAACGGCGCGGCCAGCCAGTTGATCCGGCCGATGCCGGGGGGCGGGCCGACCTCCACCTCGCGGCCGTCGATCCGGGTGCCGGCCTCGGCGGCAGCGGAGCGGTAGCCGGTGGTGCCCTTGCGGACGCTGCGCCGGTACGAGCGGTTGATCTCGAACCAGCGGTAGAACGTACGCCCGTTGTACGGCACGTACACGGCGGCCAGCGCGATGGTCGGGAAGCCGACCAGGGCGACGATGCGCAGCGACAGCATCGGCACCAGCAGCCCGCACATCATCCCGATGAACGCGCCCGCGATGATCAGCGCGATCTCACCGGTCTCGCGGTTCTTGCCGACGATCGCGTTGGGGCGGGCACGGCCGATGAGATACGTGCGGCGCGGTGCGATGGCGTGGGACTGGGCATCGACCGTCACCGCCGGTCACCTCCCGGGTTGTTGCCTGAGCTGTTGTTCTGCGAGCGGGGGGCGGGAGCGCCGCCCCCGGAGTTCCCGGTGCGGCCGGCGCCGGAGGCGCCCCCGCCGCTGCCGCCCCCGCCGCCGCGGGAGCTGTGCGCGGCGACGCCGCCGGACACGGGGTTGGCGGGCTTGGTCTGGGCCGGCCGGGCCCCGCCTCCGCCGCCGTCGCCCCCGCCGCGGGCGCTGTGGGTGTTGATGCCCTGCTTCACCAGGGCAGCGGGCGAGCTGATGACGGCGGCGGCCTGGCGGGACGCGGGGTCGGCGCTGGCGCTGCGGGCCTTGACGATCTCGTCGCCGAAGCCGGGCACGAAGCGGTAGATCATCGCGCTGGCGAAGATGGCGAGGATGATGATGGAGAGGCCGGAGACGACGGCCGAGAAGGCGTTGGGCTCGTTGCCGGAGGTGGAGAGCGCGCCGGCCAGGGCGAGGACTATCACGATGACCGGTTTGACGAGGATCACCGCGATCATGATCCCGGCCCAGCGGCGGACGTGCCCCCACATGTTCTTGTCGACGAGGCCCGCGTAGACGGCCGTGCCGAGCAGGGCGCCGACGTAGAGCAGGGCCGCGCGGATGACCAGCTCCAGGCAGAGCACACCGGCCGCGAGGATCGTCACGAGCGACACGACGATGAGCATGATGGGGCCGCCGCCGATGTCCTCGTCCCGCTTGAGGGCCTGGGAGAACGATCCGAAGAAGGCGTCGTTGTCGGCACCGGTGCCGGAGGCGATGGCGTCCGTGACGGCGTCGGTGGCGGTGACGACCGTATAGAGGATGAGCGGGGTGAAGGCGGAGGCCAGGACCGTGAGCCACAGGAAGCCTATGGCCTCGGAGAGCGCCTCGCCGAGCGGGACGCCGCGGATGGCGCGCTTGGCGACGGCGAGGAGCCAGAGGATGAGGGTGAGGACGGTCGAGGCGGCGAAGACGACGGCGTACTGGCGGAGGAAGGCCGCGTTCGTGAAGTCGACGTTCGCCGTCTCCTTGACGAGCTTCGAGAGCTTGCCGACGAGCCAGGCGGCGGCGTCGGCGCAGCCGTGGGCCAGGGAGGCGGCGGGGTCGAGGGGGGAGGTGGGGTCGGAGGGGGCGCCCGAGCCGCCTCCGCCGCCGCAGGGGGCGGGGCCGATGATGTCGTCACAGTGACCGTCTTTTGACGGGGTGGGAGTGGGCGACGGTGCGGCGAAAGCACGACTGGCCAGTAGAACGGTCGCCGTTTGTACGGACGCGACGGCACCGGCCAGCACGAGAGCGCAACGGCGGACGCTAGCGGGCATAGGTGAACCCTCCGTACTGCTCGACTGCCTTGGCGATCTCGTCGGCTGTGGACGCGGTGCGGTCACTGTTGACCGGTGCCGGGCCGTCCTTCTGAGAGTAGGCCTCGGCCTTCCAGTCGTTGTTCACCCAGCGCAGCTTGAGCGTAAGGGTGAACCAGTCGTTGGTGACCGGATTCTTCGATCCCTCGCCCGCCGTGCCGAACACCCCTGTGCACCACACCGCCACCGTCGCCGTGGTGTTCGTGAACTTTGAGACCTTGGTTCCCATGGGGGCCGTGCGCGAGATGTAGGTCATGCCCTCGGGGGCCTTGCCGTTCGCGTCCAGGCCGATCTTCTCCAGGGAGTCGGCGGAGTATGCCTTGTCGAGTTTGGCCTGGAGCGGGGCCGCTGCCGCGCTGGTGAAGATCTGGGGCAGGAGATCGTGGCGCTGCTCGCGGTTGAACATACCGGCGGAGCTCAGCGCCACCGCGTAGTTCGCCGCCGCGCTCTGCGCCCCCTGCCGGGACTTCGCGAAGCCCTTCGCGATGCCCGTCGTGCCGTTCTCGCCGGTGACCGGGCGGGTGCCGGTGGGGGCGGTGGGCTGGGCGTCGGCGTTGGAGCCGCCGGAGCCCGCGTCGGACGAGCCGCCGTCGCTCTGGCCGCCGCGATTGACGAAGGCGATGGCGGCGAGGAGCAGGACGACGACCCCGACGACCGTGATCAGGTTGCGGCTCGGCTTGGCGGCCCGGCCGGGGCCGCGGCGGGGCGGGCCGTACGGGTCTTCGTCGCCTTCGGGCAGGCGGGTGCGCGTCAGATGGCCGCCGGAGGCCGTGCCGCGGGTGCGGCCGACGTCCTGGCCGTCGTAGTCGTAGTCACCGCCGTAGCCGCCGTCACCGCCGAGACTCATCGCGTGCCCGCCCCTTCAACCGTGCCGACCCTGCCGCCGTCCGTGGCTGCTCTTCCGCCACGCTGGTACGACGGTAGCGGCGTGGACCGACGTGTGGGCGTGGTGGTGTGAGTGGACATCAGACTGACACGACCTCGGCGACGGGAGCGGCGGGTGCGGGCATCAGGAAGCAGCCTCGGGTACGGAGGGTGGGGCCGGTAGGGGGGATCGGGGGCGGAGGCTCGGCGGCGGGGGCGTGCGCCGCGCACGGGGGTCGGCTCCGGCGCGCGGGGGGCGCGAACCGGGCGGGGCGGGGGCGTGGCTAAATGGCCATGCCGTACACGATCGTGAAGAGCGTGCCCAGCGAGCCGATGATGAACACGCCGGTCAGCCCTGCGACGATCAGTCCCTTGCCCTGCTCCGCGCTGAAGGTGTCGCGCAGCGCGGTCGCGCCGATGCGCTGCTTGGCCGCGCCCCAGATCGCGATGCCGAAGCAGAGCAGCAGCGCGACGGCCATGACGACCTCGATCATCACGCGGGCCTCGCTGCCCAGGCTCCCGAAGGGACCCCAATCTGGGGCGATTCCGCCGATGATGGTGTTGATGTCGCCCTTTTCGGCCGCTAGGAACATTATGAACTCACCGCCCCTTCTGGGTAGTTGTGTGCCCCGCCGGGCCGGCGTGGGTCAGTCTCTATCTTCGCTGACGATTCCGCTTCCGCATGTCGACTGGGCGGCATTTCTTGGCGGATCTCGTACGTGTTGTGGACCACGGTGGCCTGGCGGGAGTACGAGCCATGTCCATCAGGGTCCGTCAGGTGCCCTTTGGTCACTCTGTGTATCACGCGGGTGGGCCCCGGGCAACGATCGGTAGCGGAGCCCTTTACTCCTCGGCGAGGTCCTCCGCGAAGTCGTCGAACTCGCCTGCCTTGACCCCCTTGAGGAACGCGTCCCACTTGGCCTGGGTGGTGACGACGACGGTCTTCGGGTCGTTGCTCTCGCGCATGTAGATCCGGCCGTCGGGGCCCGCGGCCACCTCCAGGTAGGCGCCCGCCCCCTCGTCCTCGTCGGTCGAGGCCCGCTGCCAGTCCAGCTGCGTCATCCGTGTTCCTTGGGGTTCATGGGGGTGTGAGGTGCTCGGACGGGCCGGACTTTACGCGTTCGGCGGGGTGCGCGGAGGGGGTACAGGGGGTGTGGGACACCGGCCGCCCGTAGGGTTTCGGCTGGCGAGCGGCTGATTTTCGCCGTGCGTACGGAAACGCGTTCGTACCGCGGGCTGATGGGGGAGGATGGCCGGGTGCGTAAGGTCTGGCTGGGTGTCAGTGTCGGTATCGGAGTCTGTCTTTCCTTCATCGCCCTGCTCGTTCTCGGCACCTACATGGTCGCCGCGAACCTCGCGGGCGGTGGTGGTGGCACCAGCGTCGGGCTGGCGCAGGGCTCCGTCCCGGCGTCGTACGCGCCGCTGATCCAGCGGTACGGGAACTCCTGCCCCGCCCTCAACCCGGCCCTGCTCGCCGCGCAGCTCTACCAGGAGAGCGGCTGGAACGCGAAGGCGCAGAGCCCGGCCAACGCCAAGGGGCTGGCGCAGTTCATTCCGGCCACCTGGGCGTCGCACGGGGTGGACGGCGACAAGGACGGCAAGCGGGACATCTGGAATCCGAACGACGCGATTCCGTCCGCGGCCGCCTACGACTGCTCCCTGGCGAAGTACGTGAAGGACGTGCCGGGCAATCAGATGCACAACATGCTGGCGTCGTACAACGCGGGCGCGTATGCCGTGCTCAAGTACAAGGGCGTGCCGCCGTACCGCGAGACCCAGAACTACGTGAAGACGATCACCAACCTGGCCAAGAGCTTCGCGGCGCCCACGCGGACCGTGCAGCCGTCGCGGCAGTCGGCCGCGGCGATCTACTTCGCGCAGAAGCAGCTCGGGAAGCCGTATCTCTGGGGCGGCAACGGCACCCCGGAGCAGGGCGGGCGGTTCGACTGCTCGGGGCTGACGAAGGCGGCGTACGCGACGGTGGGGATCGAGCTGCCGCGTGTCGCCAACGACCAGTGGAACGCCGGACCGCATCCCAAGCGCGATGAGCTGCTCCCCGGTGATCTGGTCTTCTTCGCGTACGACCTCGACGACCCGAGATCCATTCACCACGTGGGCATCTACGTGGGCGGCGGGAAGATGATCAACGCGCCCTACACTGGTGCGGTGATCCGCTTCGACCCCATCGATTCCCCGGACTACATCGGGGCGACGCGGGTGACGAAGGATGGCGCAAAAGCGCTGCCCAAGCCCAGCGCGGCGTAAGGATTCCGCCTGAGCAGCGACGATGGGTCACCCTTCGATAACGTCCCGGTGATCGTTGGGTAGCGAACGGAACGCCTTGCGGAAGGAGGGCGTTTCCTGGAAGTGGATCGGCGGCACATCCTTCGGCATCGCTCGCCGGGGTCGCCGGTCGTGGGGGATCACGGGGGTCGGCAGCTGTACGTAGCGACAGGTGAGAGATAAGGGGCCGCGGCACATGGCTGGACTCGCGCTGGACGGGTCGAACCCCGATGTCAGCCTTCTCTACGACATCAACGGGCTCGCCAAGGACGCCCCGCACTGGTTCGACCGTGTGATGGAGTTCGTCGGCGAGTTCGGGATCATCATCGGGCTCGCCCTGGTGGGCCTCGGAGCCTGGTGGAGCGTGCGGAAGCGGCCGCAGGACGCGCCGTCCGCTGTCGCCGGGCTGATGTGGGCGCCGCTGGCCGCCGGGCTCGCGCTGATCGCCAACATCCCGATCCGCGGCTTCGTCCAGCGCCCGCGGCCGTTCCGGGACCATCAGGGGCTCGACGTCCTGGTGGCGGGCAAGACCGACTTCTCCTTCGTCAGCGATCACGCGACGCTCACCATGGGGCTCGCCGTCGGGATCTTCATGGCCCACCGGCGGTACGGGGTGGCCGCGATCGGGCTCGGGCTGCTCGAGGGCTTCTGCCGCGTCTACATGGGCGTGCACTATCCGACGGATGTCATCGGCGGGTTCGCGCTGGGCACCGCGGTCGCGCTGCTGCTGGCGCCGCTCGCGATGATGCTGCTGACGCCGCTCACCACCACGATCGCGGGGTCGCGTGCCGGCTGGCTGATACGGGCCGGGCAGCCAGCGTCGGCCGGCGCGGCGGGCGAGGGCTTCCCGGAGTTCCCCGAGGCCGAGACCCGGTCGCCGGGCACGGAGCGTGGCAGCAAGGACCTCGCGGCCTGAACCACATGAGCGACGACGGGCGGCACGGCATCGGGCCGGGCCGTCCGTCGTACGTACAGAACAACATTCGTACGTACAGAACCTTCTTACGTACAGAACATGACGACAGGCCGCTACCGCCCCCGCGGGGTCACAGCGCCTGCGGGAAGTCGAAGAGCCGCTTCGGGTCGTAACGCTTCTTCAGCCGCGCCAGCCGGTCCGCGCCGGATCCGTAGTACGCCGAGCGCCAGTTCTTGAGCGTGGCGTCGGTGTAGTTCTGGTACGCCGCCCCGGAGGCGTAGCGCCGCATCGCCGTGTGCGCCTCGTCCAGCCAGGCGTTCTGCGGGGCGCCCGCGCCGCCCGCCGCCCAGGACGCGGTGTACTGCGCGAGGAACCGCGAGCGGCGGTGGACGAAGGCGGTGGCCTGCGGGTCGACGCGGTTCACGGCGCCGCCGAGCGCGGTGAGCGCGATGCTGACGGCGCCGCCGCCGCTGGTGCGCCGCCCGAAGCGCTCGACCTGGCCGAGCATCGCGCGCACCCCCGCCTCGCTCAGCGAGCGGTCGAAGAAGTCGGACCGCGCCGCGTACGTCTCCCGCTTCAGCGCCCCGTCGGCGCCGCGGCCGGGCTTGTCGCCGGGCAGATGGCAGCGGGTGGTCGAGGTGTCGCCGCATCCCGCGTACATGCGCATCGCGTCGACGTACCCCCGGCGGCGCAGGGTCACCCGGGAGGCGGGGCCGGGGCCGCCCGGGCCGTCGGCGAGCCGGTCCACCGCGTTCTGCAGGTCGCCGTAGGTGCCCAGGGAGAAGCAGCTGATGGAGACGGTCGGGGTGTGGCCGGGGGCGGCCGACAGGTGCAGCGCCGACCAGATCTCGTCGGGCTGGTCGGGGCCCCACTTCTGCCAGGACTTGAGCACCTTGGCCGCCTTCGACCAGGGCCAGGACATGTAGGCCGTGACGCCGTCGCCGGGCTTGCGGGTGCGGAAGCGCAGCTCGGTGACGACGCCGAAGTTGCCGCCGCCGGCGCCGCGCAGCGCCCAGAAGAGGTCGGGTTCGCGGTCCTTGGAGACCTGGAGGGTCTTGCCGTCGGCGGTGATGAGGGTCGCGCCGGTGAGGTGGTCGGAGGTGAGTCCGTACGCCCGGGAGACCACACCGTGGCCGCCGCCGAGGGTGAGCCCGGAGATGCCGACGCTCGGGCAGGAGCCGCCCGGGACGGTGACGCCGTGGGCGCCGAGCCGGGTGTAGACGTCGATGAGCTTGGCGCCGCCGCCGATGCGGGCTTCGCCCGTGGTGGTGCGGATGGAGCCGAGCGCGGAGACGTCGATGACCAGGCGGCCGTCACCGCTGGAATAACCCGCGTAGCTGTGGCCGCCGTTGCGGATGGCGACGGGGGTGCCGTGGCGCCGGGCGAAGTCCAGACAGGCGGCGATGTCGGACGTATTGCCTATATAGGCGACACCGGCGGGCCGCAGATGGTCGAAGCGGGTGTTGTAGAGATGGCTGGCGGAGGTGTAGTCGGCGTCGCCGGGGCGCACCAGGTCGCCGTGCAGCGCCCTGCCGAGCGCGGTCCAGTCCGCGGCCTTCGCCTTGCCGTCGCTCGCCGCGGGCCGGCTGTTCGAGACGGTGCCGAAGGACTTCACGCCGCCGCCGGCGTGTCCCGTGGTGTTGCTGCTGCACGCCGCGGCCCACGTGCCCGTGGATGCCAGTCCCGCGCTCGCAGCCAGCAGTGTCCGCCGGTTCATGGCGGGGTCCCCTCCCTGTCGACCTTGCGTCCCACCGGTCGACCGGGCCACCGCCGTTACTGCGTAGGCCGCTCCCGCGTATGCCGCCCGGTCTCCTGGACAGAGGGCGAGTCGGGCGGCGGGGTTCCGTTTGTGGCGGAAGAATGACGGTCCGTCGTGTGGGCGCTCGCGTCGTCGCGGGCCATGGACCGGGCGCGGCGGGCCGGGCCGGTCCAGCCGCAGGTGCATCTGGCGCGGCAGAAGGACCCCTTCTCCACGGTGCTGGTGAGGGTTTGGCCGGGGCCTGTGTCACCTGAGTCGAGCACATGACCACGCTACCGGGCCGTGACGGGCGGACGGAACGGTTCGTTAAACGAACAAGTATCAAGGCGTGGACGAGCGTGGCCAGGGGGTCGACGGTCGATGGTGGTTCAGCGGCGCGGTGGAAGGAGACGGGCGAGGGCGGTCGCCGGGTGCGTGGCGGGTGGCCTGCTGGCCGGGCTGCTGGCGACCGTCAGCGGCTGCTCGTACCGGATGGTGGCGGACGAGCGCCCGGGCGGCGCCCCCGGGGCGGCGGCCGCGGTCGCCGTGCTGCATCAGGCCGCGGATGTGCTGGTGAGTTCCGGAAGTTCACGGGTGCGGACGACCCTGGAGACGGCGACCGGCGGCACCCGGGTGTCGATCGAGGGCAGCGGGGCGTACGACTACGAGCGGCGGCGGGGGCGGCTGCGGCTGGCGCTGCCGAGGGACGCGACGGGTGCGGCCGAGCACGGGCCGATCACCGAACTGCTGGCGCCCGGTGCGCTCTTCATGCGCAACCGCGGCGCGGGCATCCCCAGGGACAAATGGGTACGGGTGGACACGGCGGGCATTCCGGACGGCAACCTGGTCACCGGCGGGGCGACCGATCCGCTGACCGCCGCCGAACTGCTGCGCGGGGTACGGCGGGCGAGCCTGGTCGGGGAGGAGGGGCGGGACGGCGCCCTGGTGCGGCACTACCGCGGCACCACGGACATCGGCCGGGCGGCCGAGGTGGCCTCGCACGGCGTACGGGGGCCGCTGCGCGCCGCGGCGAAGGGGTTCACCGACCCCCTGGTGCCCTTCGACGCGTATCTGGACGGGCTGGGCCGGCTGCGTGAGGTGCGGCATCGCTTCACCGTGACCAGCCGGGCGAGCGGTGCGCGGTCCGCCGAGAGCCCGGACGGGCGGCGGGCGGTGGGGGTCGCCTCGACGACGGAGCTGTACGACTTCGGGGTGGAGACCGCCGTCGAGCTGCCCAAGCCCGCGGATATCTACGCAGGAAAGGTCGGATCGCCTCAGAAGTAGTCCGCGGGGGCGCCGCTGTCCTTCGAAATGGCCCATCCGTGCCATGCGCGGAGTGTGTACCGATCCCTACGCTGGGAAGCTGCTGCTGGAAAGTGCTCGAAGGTGCTCGCAGGAGGAGGTGAAACACGTGGTTGCGCGTCGCGGCTCACCGGGTCCGGACCCCGTGGCCCTCGTCGAGATCGATCTCTACGGTGAATTGATGATCGCTGCAGCGAGCGCGGACGAGGAGAGGCTCAGTCCGGACCGCATCGACGAGGTGCTCCGGGTGGAGGCCGACCGATCGGATTCGGCCAAGCGCTCGCAGAGGCGGAAGGCCGATCGGCCGGAGCGGTCCGAGCGTCCGGAGCGGCCGGAAATCGACGGTCCGGACGCCCGGTAGGAAGAGGGGTCAACCGCCCGGGGCGCGTCCTCAGGTCCGCAGCAGCCGTGCGATGGCCGCCGTCGCCTCGGCGACCTTGGCGTCCACCTCGTCCTCTCCCTCGTCGCCCTCCTTGGCGGCGCTCTCGACGGCCGCGCTGGCGACGCAGTGCCGCAGATGCTCTTCGAGCAGCTGGAGGGCGAAGGACTGCAGGGCTTTGGTGCCGGCGGAGACCTGGGTGAGTATGTCGATGCAGTAGACATCCTCTTCGATCATCCGCTGGAGGCCCCGGATCTGGCCCTCGATCCGGCGCAGCCGCTTCAGGTGCTGGTCCTTCTGGTGGGCGTACCCGTGGCCGCCGTGGGTAGGGGAAGCGTGGCCGGACGCCTGGCCCCGCTCATCGCCGCCGGTGGGCGCGGTGGTGTCGGCTGCCGTGGTGGTCATGACGTCCTCCCGTTGTTCACTATCGGTGCACACATACCCCTAGTGGGTATATGGTAACGGCTTTTCCGGCCGAACCGGGCCCCTGTGAAGAGCACGCAGCCCGATGGGCGACACTGGGGACGCCGGTTACCGTGGCCGGAAGATGCGCCTAGCATCGTTCAGTCCCCATCCGCTGCATTCCGAGGATCCCCAGTGCGCTTTCGTCTGACCCCCAGGGAGACGAGCTTCTACGACATGTTCGCCGCCTCCGCGGACAACATCGTGACCGGCTCCAAGCTCCTGATGGAACTGCTCGGGGCGGACTCCGCCGCTCGTGCCGAGATCTCCGAGCGGATGAGGGCCGCGGAGCATGCGGGGGACGACGCCACGCACGCGATCTTCCATCAGCTGAACGTCTCCTTCATCACGCCGTTCGACCGCGAGGACATCTACTCCCTCGCCTCGTCCCTCGACGACATCATGGACTTCATGGAGGAGGCCGTCGACCTGGTCGTCCTCTATCAGGTCGAGGAGCTGCCCAAGGGCGTCGAGCAGCAGATCGAGGTCCTGGCGCGGGCGGCCGAGCTGACCGCCGAGGCCATGCCGAACCTGCGCACCATGACGAACCTCACGGAGTACTGGATCGAGGTCAACCGGCTGGAGAACCAGGCCGACCAGATCCACCGCAAGCTGCTGGCCCACCTCTTCAACGGCAAGTACGACGCGATAGAGGTGCTCAAGCTCAAGCAGATCGTGGATGTGCTGGAAGAGGCGGCCGACGCCTTCGAGCACGTGGCCAACACGGTCGAGACGATCGCCGTCAAGGAGTCCTGAGTCCCGGCATGGACACCTTCGCGCTCGTCGTGACCATCGCGGTCGCGCTCTTCTTCACCTACACCAACGGCTTCCACGACTCGGCGAACGCCATCGCCACCTCGGTCTCCACCCGGGCCCTGACCCCGCGGGCCGCGCTCGCGATGGCCGCGGTGATGAACCTCGCCGGTGCCTTCCTGGGCAGCGGGGTCGCCAAGACCGTCAGTGAGGGCCTGATCGCCACCCCGACCGGAAAACAGGGCATGATCATCCTGTTTTCCGCACTGATCGGGGCGATCTTCTGGAACATGATCACCTGGTACTACGGACTGCCGTCCTCCTCCTCGCACGCCCTGTTCGGCGGCCTGGTGGGCGCGGCGCTCGCCGGTGCCAGCACCGTTCACTGGAGCGGGGTGGTGGAGAAGATCGTTCTCCCGATGGTCATCTCGCCCGTCATCGGCCTGGTGCTGGGCTACTTCGTCATGGTGGCCATCCTCTGGATGTTCCGGAAGTCCAATCCGCACAAGGCCAAGCGCGGCTTCCGGATAGCGCAGACCGTGTCGGCCGCCGCCATGGCGCTCGGGCACGGTCTCCAGGACGCTCAGAAGACCATGGGTGTGGTGGTGATGGCCCTGGTCATCGGCGGTGTCGAGGATCAGGGGGACGCGATCCCGGTGTGGGTGAAGATCGCCTGCGCCGCGATGCTCTCGCTCGGCACGTACGCGGGTGGCTGGCGCATCATGCGCACCCTGGGCCGCCGGATCATCGAGCTGGACCCGCCGCAGGGCTTCGCCGCCGAGACGACGGCGGCCTCGGTCATGTACACCGCGTCGTTCATGTTCCAGGCGCCGATCTCGACGACGCACGTCATCACCTCGGCGATCATGGGTGTGGGGGCGACCAAGCGCGTGAACGCGGTGCGCTGGGGGGTCGCGAAGAACATCATCCTCGGCTGGTTCATCACCATGCCCGCGGCGGCCGGAGTCGCCGCCCTCAGCTACTGGATCGTCGACCTGGCCTTCGGCTGACCGCCGCGTACACGTCAGTGGGCCCGCCCCCGGGAGCCAGGGGCGGGCCCTTTCGTCGTGCGGTGGCACCGCCATGCAGCACCGCAGGACGCCGTTCCTCGCCCGGGGGCGAGGGGCTTGTCCGTCAGCCGAAGCGGCCCGAGATGTAGTCCTCGGTCGCCTGGACGGACGGGTTGGAGAAGATCCGCTCGGTCTCGTCGATCTCGATGAGCTTGCCGGGCTGGCCGACGCCGGCCAGGTTGAAGAAGGCCGTACGGTCCGAGACGCGCGCCGCCTGCTGCATGTTGTGCGTCACGATGACGATCGTGAACTGCTCCTTCAGCTCACCGATCAGGTCCTCGATGGCGAGGGTCGAGATCGGGTCCAGCGCCGAGCAGGGCTCGTCCATCAGCAGCACGTCGGGCGCGACCGCGATGGCGCGGGCGATGCACAGCCGCTGCTGCTGACCGCCGGAGAGCCCGGCGCCCGGCTTGTTCAGCCGGTCCTTGACCTCGTTCCACAGGTTGGCGCCCTTGAGGGACTTCTCGACGACGTCCTGCAGCTCGCTCTTCTTGTACGAGCCGTTCAGCTTCAGTCCGGCCGCGACGTTCTCGAAGATGGACATCGTCGGGAACGGGTTGGGGCGCTGGAAGACCATGCCGACCGTGCGCCGCACGGAGACGGGGTCGACGCCGGAGGCGTACAGGTTCTCGTCGTCGAGCATCACCTTGCCCTCGACCCGGCCGCCGGGGGTGACCTCGTGCATCCGGTTGAGAGTGCGCAGGAAGGTCGACTTGCCACAGCCGGACGGGCCGATGAAGGCGGTCACCGAGCGGGGTTCGACGGTCATCGAGATGTCCTCGATGGCCTTGTGGCTGCCGTAGTAGGCCGTAAGACCGCTGACGTCGATGCGCTTGGCCATGTGAATCACTTCTCTTCTTCTTGGCCTCAGCGGCCGGTCTTCGGGGCCTTCCAGCGGGCGATGCCGCGGGCCACCAGGTTCAGGATCATGACGAAGGCGATGAGTACGAGCGCCGCGGCCCAGGCACGGTTGAACGAGGCCTCGTTACCCAGCTGCCACTGCTCGTAGATGTAGTACGGCAGCGACGACTGGGCGCCGTCGAACGGGTTGGGGTTGATCGCCTGGGAGCCGAAGACCAGCAGCACGATGGGGGCGGACTCACCGGCGATACGGGCGACCGCGAGCATCACACCCGTGGTGATCCCGCCGATCGAGGTGGGCAGCACCACCTTGAGGATGGTGCGCCACTTGGGCACACCCAGCGCGAGGGACGCCTCGCGCAGCTCGTCCGGGACGAGCTTGAGCATCTCCTCGGTGGAGCGGACCACGATCGGCATCATCAGGATGGCCAGCGCCATGGCGCCGGCGATGCCGGAGTAGCCGAAGCCCAGGATGATGATCCAGAAGCTGAGGATGAACAGGCCGGCCACGATCGACGGGATGCCGGTCATGACGTCGACGAAGAAGGTCACGGTCTTCGCGAGCCGCCCGCGGCCGTACTCGACCAGGTAAACGGCCGTCAGCAGGCCGATGGGGGCCGCGATGAGGGTGGCGATGCCGACCTGCTCCAGGGTGCCGAGGATCGCGTGGTACGCGCCTCCGCCGGGCAGGATCGTCTGGACGCCCTCCATGGAGTGGCTGAGGAAGTAGCCGTCGAGCACGGTCTTGCCGCGGTTGATGGTCTCCCAGATCAGCGAGAGCAGCGGGACGACCGCGATCACGAAGCAGAGCCACACCAGGCTGGTGGCCAGCTGGTTCTTGGCCTGCCGGTTGCTCTCGACCGCGGCCGTGACGCCGTAGGAGAGGACGACGAAGAGCAGCGCGGCGATCAGGCCCAGCTGGAAGGGGTTGCCGAGCCCCGCGGCGCTGCCGATGCCGACGCCCGCGGCGATCGAGACCGCGGCAAGACCCAGCGGGGCCCAGCGGGGCAGTCGCGCCTTGGCGAAGGCGGGCGCGCGCGGCGTGGTGGTGTCGGTGGTCGTGTCGCTCATGCTGCGGTCCCCGAGTACTCCTTGCGGCGGGCGATGATCATTCGCGCGGCGCCGTTCACCAGCAGGGTGATGACGAACAGGACCAGACCGGAGGCGATGAGGGCGTCACGCCCGTTGTCGTTCGCCTCCTTGAAGTGGCTGGCGATGTTCTGCGCGAAGGTGCCGCCGCCCGGGTCCAGCAGGCTGACGTTGATCAGGTAGCTGGGGGACAGCACGGTGGCGACCGCCATGGTCTCGCCGAGCGCGCGGCCGAGGCCCAGCATCGAGGCGCTGATGATGCCGGAGCGGCCGAAGGGGAGGACCGCCATGCGGACGACCTCCCAGCGGGTCGCGCCGAGCGCCAGCGCCGCCTCCTCGTGCATCTTCGGGACCTGTCGGAACACCTCGCGGCTCACGCTGGTGACGATCGGCAGGATCATGATCGCCAGGAGGATGCCCACGGTGAACAGCGACCGAGCGGCACCGCCCTGGTACGAGAGGATCTTGGTCCAGCCCAGGTACTCGTCCATCCAGGTGTAGAGCCCGGTCAGGTGCGGCACCAGGAAGAGCGCGCCCCACAGGCCGTAGACGATGCTGGGGACCGCGGCGAGCAGGTCGATCACGTACGCGACCGGGGTGGCGAGCCGGCGCGGTGCGTAGTGCGAGATGAACAGCGCGATGCCGACGGCGATCGGGACCGCGATGACCATCGCGATGATCGAGCTGACGACCGTGCCGTAGGCGAGGACCGCGATGCCGAAGCGCATCGGGGTCGAGCCGGTGTTCCACTCGAAGGCGGTGAGGAAGTTGGCCTCGTCCTTGGAGATCGCGATGGCGGCGCGGTACGCGAGGAAGACCGCGATGGCCGCCATGATCACAAGGAGGGCGATCCCGGAGCCCCGGGAGAGGCCGAGGAAGATCTTGTCACCGGCGCGGCCGGTGGAGCGGGTCGCGACCTTGGGGGGTGACCCGGCGGATGAGGATGTGGGTTCTATATCCGTTTTCATGGGTTCTCCGGTCTGCGGAGCCGGATGGGGGTGAGGCTCCTGGTGCGGCGGTGCACCGGACGGTGCGGCCTGCCCCGCTCCGGCCTGTGGGCCGGAGCGGAACAGGCCGCACCTTCAGGTCAGGAGAGGCTGGAAATGCTCTCGCGGACCTTGCTGGCGATCGCGTCGGGCAGCGGGGCGTAGCCCAGCTCCTTCAGGGCGGACTGACCGTCCTTGCTCGCGGCGTAGTTCAGGAAGGACTTGGTCGCCTTGAGCGTGTCGGCCTTGTTGCCCTTGTCACAGGCGATCTCGTAGGTGACCAGCGTGATCGGGTAGGCGCCCTCCGCCTTGGTGTCGTACGCCAGGTCGAGGGCCTGGTCCTTGCCGGTGCCCTTGGGCTTGGCCTCGGCGATGGCCTTGGAGGCGTTCTCGACGGTGGCCTGGACGGGCTTCGCGGCGCCGGTGTTCAGGTCGACGGTCTTGATGCTGTTGGCGGTCGCGTACGACAGCTCGAAGTACGAGATCGAGCCGGAGACCTGCTTGACCTGCGAGGAGACACCGGAGGAACCGTCAGCGGACTGGCCGCCCTTGCCCTCCCACGCCTTGCCCGGCTCGTGCGGCCACGCCTTGGGGGCGGCGGCCTTGAGGTACTTGGTGAAGTTGTCGGTGGTGCCCGACTCGTCGGAGCGGTGGAAGGCCTGGATCTTGAGGCTCGGGAGCTTCACGCCCGGGTTGAGCTTCTTGATCGCGGGGTCGTCCCACGTCTTGATGTCCGAGTTGAAGATCTTGCCGAGGGTCTCGGCGTCGAGCGTCAGCTTGTCCACGCCGGGGACGTTGAAGCCGATCGCGATCGGGCCGCCGACCATGGGCAGGTTGACGCCCTGGCCGCCCTTGCACATCTTCTTCGAGGACGCGACCTCCTCGGGCTTGAGCGCCGAGTCGGAGCCCGCGAACGCGGTCTTGCCCTGCAGCCACTCCTGGATGCCCGCACCCGAGCCGGTGGCCTTGTAGTTGAGCTTGACGTCCTTGCAGGCCGCACCGTAGTTCTTCGTCCACAGGTCCATGGCGTTCTTCTGCGCGGACGAGCCGGAGGCCAGCAGCTGGCCCTTGCCATCGCACTTGATGTTGCCGGTGGACTGGGCGCCACCACCGCCGGTGTTGTTGTCCGAACCGCACGCGGTGAGAACGATGGCGCCGGACAGAGCGAGGGCACCGGCGACGACGGCGCGAAGCCGGTTGTTGCGCTGAAGCTTCACTTTCGGGGATTCCTTCCAGAAGCCGCCGGTGGGGGACGGCGCGACAGTGTGGTCCGCAGGGACGGGTGTGCGCTGGGCGCGAGGCCGGGCACGCGACTCGGTCTGCGCCTCAGTAGGGCTGAAATTAGGCAGATCAGGTGAAGCGGCCGAAGGGGAAGAGTTAACGAACGGTGAACCTCGGCCGTCAGTGTGGTGGCCGGATAACGGCTGGGTCACGGCGTGGTCGCGGTCCGGCTTCCTGACGCTCTGTCGCTTCTCTCCGCTTACGGCCGTCTCCGTCTACTTTCGTCCTCTCAAGACGCCGGATCGCGTCGGGTGTGCGGCCGACCGGCGCGTGGCTCTGTCGGATTGCGGTACGGCATGTCACTATCCGTCCCTACTTGGAGCAGAGGAGGTCGGCGGGTGAGGCGGGACGGGAGAGGGAGGGGCGCGGGCGCCGCCGCGGCCGTCGCGTTCGTCTGTGCGCTGGGAGTGCCGGCCGTGCCGGGCCCCGCGTACGCGGCGCCCGGCGAACCGGAGCCGACGCCGGGCGGCACTGGTGGCGGCGCGTCCGGCGGTGGACGACTGGAGAAGGTCCGCTCGGAAGTGGACGGCCTCTACCGGCAAGCGGAATCAGCCACCGACGCGTACAACCTCGCGCGGGAGAAACAGACGCGCCAGGAGAAGTCGATCGTGCGGATCGCGCGGGCCGTGGTGAAGGCACAGCAGGAGATGGCCGGGCTGCGGGAGCGCGCCGGGGCGCTGGCGCGGGCCCAGTACCGCGGCGGCGGGCTGCCGCCCGAGGCGCGGGTGCTGCTGGGGGACGACCCCGGCGACGTCCTCGACGGCTTCACCCTCGCGCGCAAGGGCGAGAAGGCGGCCCGCGGGCTGATGAACCGGCTGGAGCGCACGCAGGCGGCGCTCGACCGGTACGCCGAGTCCGCCTCCGAGGAGTGGGAGCGGCTCGACCGGAGCCGGGCGAAGAAGGCGGCGGCAAGGGCGGAGATCACCGAAAAGCTCGCCCGGGCCCGGCGGCTGGAGTCGCGGCTCGAGGCCAAGGAGCGGGACCGGATGCGGCAGCTCCAGGAGGAGCGGGACCGGGCGTCTCAGGCGAAATGGCTCAAGACCGGCATACTGCGGGACGTCGGTGGACGCTCCAGCTCCGTGGGGCGGCGCGCGATCGACTTCGCGACGGCCCAGATCGGCAAGTCCTACGTCTGGGGCGCCGTGGGTCCGGACGCCTACGACTGCTCGGGGCTGACCCAGCGGGCCTGGGCCTCGGCCGGCCGGGCCATCCCGCGGACCTCGCAGGAGCAGTGGCGGCTGCTGCCGAAGGTGGACACCGCGCGGATGCGCCCCGGCGACCTGGTCATCTACTTCAAGGACGCCAGCCATGTGGGGATGTACGTGGGCGACGGGGCGATCGTCCACGCCCCGCGCCCGGGGCGCCCGATCACCCTGGCGGGGGCGGGGTCGATGCCGATCCTGGGCGTCGTGCGCCCGGACGGTTCCTGATTCGGGCCGATTTCTCGCCGCAGGTGTGATTCGGATGGTATGTCGGCCTCGCCCCGGTGTGTTTGGGGCGCGAACCGCGTCATCCGTGTTCGGTTCCACAAAACGGCGACGAGTTGGCGTGACCTTCGTCATTCCGGCCCTGTCCGGATTCCCCCAAGTCGCCCGGGCCGTGGGGCATATGACAAAAGTGGCTTCGGGAAGGTCATTCCCCGGGGTCCGGACCGGGCGCTAAGGTCGGCTGGCAGTATCCGGCTTGCATGCCCTGACACCGACCAGTCGGTGTGCGGGCCGGTTCGTGCGGTCCGCCGGTCGGCGGCGGGCGCCACGCCCTCGGGGGGAGGGAAGGAATCGAGCGATGTCCGTACCCGTGCCGAGGCAGCGGGAGGCGCTGGCCACCGAGGCCCGGCCGACCGCCCTGCCCGACAGCGGGCTCACCCTGCTGGTGATCGAGGACGATCCGGCCGGTTCCTTCAACGTCCCCGAGATGCTGGACACCGAGGGCAACCGGGTCCGTATCCGTACGGCCCGTAACCTCACCGAGGCCTCCCGGCTGCTCACCGACGGGGTGCAGTGCATCCTGCTCGACCTGGCCCTGCCCGGCTCCGGGCACCAGGCCGAGGACACGCTCGACACGCTGCGCTCCGTACTGAAGCTCGCGCCCACCCAGGCCGTCCTGGTCCTCACCGCCGAGGACGACGCCGAGCGCGCCGCCGAGGCGGTCCGGGTCGGGGCGCAGGACTTCCTCTTCCGCGACGAGCTGGACGGCCGCATCCTCAGCCGCGCCATCCGGTACGCGGTCGAGCGAAAACGCTCCGACCTCGCCCAGCGCCAGCTCACCGAGTCCCGGCTGCGCGCCCAGGAGAACGCCCGGCTGGAGCGCGGACTGCTGCCCACCCCGCTGCTCCAGGGCTCCGAACTCCGCTTCGCCGCCCGCTACCGGCCCGGCCGCAGCCGGGCCCTGCTCGGCGGCGACTTCTACGACACGGTCCGCACCCCGGACGGCACGGTGCACGCGATGATCGGCGACGTCTGCGGCCACGGCCCCGACGAGGCCGCCCTCGGCGTGGAGCTGCGGATCGCCTGGCGCGCCCTGACCTTCGCCGGGCTCTGCGGCGACCAGCTGCTCGGCACCCTCCAGCAGGTGCTGGAGAACGAGCGCCCGGACGACGAGATCTTCGCGACCCTGTGCACCGTCGACATCGCCCCGGACGGCCGCCGGGCCGGGGTCTGCCTCGCCGGACACCCCTCACCGCTGGCCCTACGGCCCGGCAGGGCGCCCCGGCTGCTGCCCACGGACGAGAACGGCCCCGCGCTCGGCCTGCTGCCGAACGCCCGCTGGCCGCGCCGCCAGGTCGATCTGGGCGGCGCCTGGAGCCTGATGATGTACACCGACGGGCTGATCGAGGGACGCGTCGGGGCCGGGGTGCAGCGGCTCGGCCAGGAGGGGATGGTCGAGATCGTCGCCCGTCAGATGGCGACCGGGCTGCGCGGCGAGGAGCTGCTGGACGCCACGGTCACCGAGGTGCGCGCGCTGAACGGCGGCGAGCTGACGGACGACCTGGCGGTGCTCCTGCTGGACCGCGGCTGAGCCGCTTCCCGGTGTGCTGCCTACCGGCCGCCGTTGTAGGGCCCGTACGGACCGTCGGAGCTGGAGCCGCGCCCGCGCGGCCAGCCGCGGCCACCGCCGGAGATCTGCCGCAGCGCCGGGCGTACGTCGACCATGTACACGATCGTCGCGATCAGCCCGATGATCGGCAGGAAGCTCATGATGCCCATGAAGAAGTTCACCACGGCCGCGAGCCCCAGGATGATCATCCAGAACCACTTGTTCTGCTTGTCCGCGGCCCGGTAGGCGTCCTCGCGGCGGATCGCTGAGTCGACGAAGGCGAACAGGCTGAACACGAGCAACCCCAAGGAGACCCAGTTCAGCACCTCACCGAAACCTTGCACCAGCACGTTGTCCACCGCCCGGAAGAGACGCTCAGGAGAAAAGAGGGATGAGCATTACGGGCCACCGTACCCGCTGCCGGGGCCGGGCACGCAGGCTGCGTACCCGGCCCTCTTGTGCGCCCCCGACAATTCCGCTTCGTCAGTGGGACGGCTTGGAGTCCGGCCTCTTGGCGGTGGTGGGCTTGCGGGCCGGGGCCTTCTTGGCCGGGGTGGCCGGCTTGGCCGTGGCCTTCGGCGTCTCCTTGGCGGAGTTCACCGCGACCGGCTGCGACGGAGCCTTGGGCGCGCTCTTCTCCTCGTGGGGCTCGATCGCGGAGGCGATGTCGACGACCTCGTCGGCCGCCTCGCCGCGCCAGGTCTTCACGACCTCCTGGCCGTGCTCGGCGACCTCGTCGTACCGCTCCCGCGCCTTGACGGCCAGCTCGGCGGCGCGGCCGACGCCCTGGAGGGCGAGGTCCTGCGCCGAGTCCCGGAGCTTCTTGAGGTCGGTGTCCAGGGAGCCCAGCACCTCGTTGAGCTTGCCCTGGGCGCCCTTCGCCTGTCGGGTGACCCGGTCCTGGACGGCCTTCGGGTCGGTGTTGCGCACCGCGTTGAAGCGCTCGGGGGCCTCCGCGACGATCTTCTCGACCAGCGTCGGCACCTCCTTGAGCTTCTGGGCGGCGAGGTCGGCCGTGCCCGCCACGAAGTAGAGCGGGGTCGGGTCGGTGAGGGTCTTGCGTACGTCGTCGGTGATGGCCATGGTTGCTGGTCCTCCCGGATCAGTTCGAGGGTGTGGCGACGTCGGCGTCGGCGAGGGGGGCGTCCCCCGAGGCGGTCCCGTGTCCGTTCTCCTTGCGGAAGGACTCGTAGATCTGGAGCAGCACCTGCTTCTGCCGCTCGTTGATCGTGGGATCCCCGAGTATCACGCTGCGCACCTCGGTATCCTCCCGATCGCGCTCATCGAGGATCCCCGCCTGTACGTACAGGGTCTCGGCGGATATCCGCAGCGCCTTCGCGAGCTGCTGCAGGATCTCGGCGCTCGGCTTGCGCAGTCCGCGCTCGATCTGGCTGAGGTACGGGTTGGACACCCCGGCGGCGTCGGCCAGCTGCCGCAGCGAGAGCTGGGCGGTGCGCCGCTGCTCCCGCAGGAAGTCGCCGAGGTTGCCGACGTTGAGTGATGCCATGCCTTCGATGCTGCACCAAGAGTGCTAACTATTGCAAGCAAGATGCTTGCAATAGTGGCGCGCGCCACCCGGCGGGGCCCTCCGGCCGGATCGGCCGGGTGGTGTGCCGGGTGTTGTCGTACCCCCGTGGTCGAATGTCAGTCGGACGAGGACGTGTTCTGTTCCGGTGATGTGTAGGCAGTCCCGGACTTCTGTGGGCATGTGCCGTGTCGTCCCGATCATCTGTAGGCAAGTTCTGGAGTCTGCCGGTCTTGCGTAGCCGCGCGGCCGACTTCGGCCAGTTCGCGCATCTCACCGGCCGCGATGTCGCCGCGGCGGGCCATGCGTTTGCCGGGACCACCCGTGCGCACTGCTCTCACTGACCCTGCGACACTGGAAACGCCTCGCCCCCGGCATGGAATGCCGGGGGCGAGGCGTTTCCACCAGGTGGCTATCTAAACCAGGCGATGTCCAGGATGGACAGGTGGCGCAGGGCGTGGTTCGCGAAATACATGACCGGGACCTGGCCGACGGATGTGCTTGCCGGGCAGCAGGTGGCACCAGTCGAGCGTCATGGGGCGGGGGAATGGAGGGTCGGCCCGTAGGTCAATTCCGAATGATGCCATCGGCGTCAGGAGTCTTCTTCCTGGCCTCTGTGTAGAACCACTCGATCAGATGGGTTCCGAGTAGCATCGCTGCGAAGTCCGGATCCTCCTCCGCACTCAGGTCAGGCATAACCCTCTGACTACGGACGAAGGTGATTCCGGGGTGGCGGGCCATGGAAAAGGACACGGTTGCCCATACACCGTCCTCGCGGCTGTCGAAGGCCAGTTCTCGCAAGGTGCCACGATCTTCTTCCGTGGCGAACTGGCTGTGCATGCTGGCTTCTGTAGCTCGCCGAAAACGCTCCAGCCACTCTTCTTGGCTTAGCTCACCGTGTACCGCAAGTTCCACTGGCAAACCCCTACTACGTGATCCGCTCATTCCTTGAACGCTGTTATTATGCCCCTGGGGCGACCGTTGTGAGAATTACCGTACACCCTTTCGGAGAAGACCATCCTGAACATCACACCCTTAGCCAATCGCCATCTGACAACGCGCTTGGTCGGGTCATTGTGGTCAGGCTTGGGCGTCCCATTGTCAAGGGTCTCATCTATCCAGTCGTACAGGGATGTATCGGGCTGCGGATGACCGTGCTGGATGTGCTTGTACCGACGCTGCCGAAGGAACGCTGGTCTTCGGGATTGCTGCACCCTGTGATGGCGCCGCTGACACACCGGTTGTCTGCCTACCGGTCCTGGCCCGCTGCTGCCAGTTCACAGTCTTCGTTGGTCGATCGCCTGATCGTAGAGCCAGGGTCTGACAATCCGGCTCATGCCACCCAGGATAAGATCGAGCCGTCCGCGGTAAGGGATATGCGACTTTTCAACATGCGAGCCCACCAGTCCCGGGGCCGTCAATCTCGTCGAGAGGCCTCAACTTGAGTGAGACGGTCCGGTCGGTGGCGTCTCACTCAAGTTGAGGCATCGCAGGTCGACGCAGAAGTACTGCCTCGGGTCGATTGATACAAGACAGGACGCGACGGTGGGAGGCGGCGGATGTCCCAGGGGAGCGGTGCGGCGCTGGTGCGGCTGGAGCCGTGGGCGGACACTCCGTCCCATCTGGAGCTGCTGCGGCGCAACAACAGCCCGGAGATGATGGAGCACCTGGGCGGGCCGGAGACCGAGGAGCAGGTGCTGGCGCGGCACCGGCGCTATGCGGAGCTGCCCGTGCGGGGCGGGGGCCGGATGTACCGGATCGTGCTGGAGCGGGAGGCCGAGGTGGTGGGGGTGATCGGCTTCTGGGAGCGGGAGTGGCGCGGGGAGAGCGTCTACGAGACGGGGTGGGGCGTGCTGGTGCCGTATCAGGGTCGCGGGATCGCGGCCGCGGCCGCCCGGGAGGTCGCGCGTGCCGCGGCCGCGGAGGGCGTCCACCGCCATCTGCACGCCTACCCGTCCATCGGTCACCCCGCGTCCAACGGGGTGTGCCGCAGGGCCGGGTTCACGCTGCTCGGCGAGTGCGACGTCGAGTACCCGCCCGGGTCTTTCATACGGTGCAACGACTGGCGGCTGGAGTTGCGTAGTGCACCGCCAGGCCGGAGTGTCCCGGCATGAGGTCGGGCCGCAGCACCAGATTGTCGTCGTAGTCCCCGCCGTTCTGGCGGCGGAAGGGGATCGGGTCGGCGGTCGGCAGGGTGGCGAGCCGTTGCCGCAGGGCGGCGGCGTGGCCCTGGTACGCCTCGGCGGAGAGCCGGTCCGCGCCGTAGACGACGTGCGGCGGGAGGACGGACATGCCGCTGTACCAGAGCGTGCCGTGCTGGAGCGGGAACAGCAGGTGCTCGATGTCGCCGTTGACGCCGCGCGGGCCGGCCGCGGCCTCGGGGGTGCCGGCGGTGAGCAGGACCAGGGCGCGCTTTCCGGCCAGCTTGCCGTCCCCGTAGCGCAGGGTGCGGCCGTCGGGGCCGGTGACGCCGAAGGCGAAGCCCTTCACGAAGACGCGGTCGAACCAGCCCTTGAGGATGGCGGGCATCCCGTACCACCACAGCGGGAACTGGACGATCAGCGCATCGGCCCAGGCGATCTTCTCCTGCTCGGCGCGGATGTCCTCGCTCAGCGTCCCGGCGGCGTAGGCGTCGTGCGAGGAGGCGCCGACGATCAGGCGCTCCTCGCCGTCGTGCCGGAAGTCGGCGCCGTCCACGACCGGGTTCCAGCGCATCGCGTACAGGTCGGACACCCGGCACTCATGGCCAAGATCCCGCAGGGCCCGCAGGCCCTCGTCGCGCAGGGAGCCGCTCAGTGAGCGCGGTTCGGGGTGGGCGAATATCCACAGCACGTTCATGTCCGCCAGCGTCGCAACGCGGCCGCCGGGGCGACGAGTGGCCGGATGGCCAGGATGTGTGAGGATCTGGCCACCGAGGGGCCTGGTGGTCTGGCCATCCGGCACGCGGGCGCGCTCAGCCCCCGTACGGGCGGGCCGCGCGGGCGGTGCGGAGGGCGTCGGCCCACCAGACGAGCTGGTCGAGCAGGGCCGTGGCGGCGGTGTCGGGGCCCTGGGGGTCGGTCAGCCGCCCGTCCGGGCCGAAGGCGTCCCAGGCGCCGTGGAAGCTGACCGTCTCGCGCACGGTCACCGCGTGCACCTCGGCGAAGATCGGCCGCAGATGCTCGACCGCGCGCAGGCCGCCCGAGAGGCCGCCGTAGGCGACGAAGCCGACCGGCTTCGCCTGCCACTGGCTGTGGTGCCAGTCGATCGCGTTCTTCAGCGGGGCGGGGTAGCTGTGGTTGTACTCGGGCGTGATGACGGCGAACGCGTCCGCCGCGTCCAGGCGCGGGGTCACGGCCTCCAGGGCCTTGGCCTCCTCGGGGCCGGGGCGGTGGGTGAGCGACGGCGGGAGCGGGGTGTCGGCCAGGTCGATGACGTCCACGCTCAGGTCGTCGCGCAGCGCGGCGCGGCCGGTGAACCAGTTCGCGACCTTGGGCCCGAAGCGGCCCTCGCGGGTGCTGCCGACGATGACGGCGAGACGGATGGGGGTGCGGGTGGAAACTGCGGTTGCGGTAGTCATGAGAAGAGACTCGGACTTAAAGTAATGTTGAAGTCAAGCTACCCTCGGCAGCATGACGCACCTCACCTGGAAAACCCATGAGCTGACGGTCGGCGAGCTGTCCCAGCGCAGCGGAGTCCCTGCCTCCGCGCTGCGGTTCTACGAGCGCGAGGGGCTGATCCACAGCCGCCGCACCTCCGGCAACCAGCGCCGCTACACCCGCGACACGCTCCGCCGGGTGGCCTTCGTGCGCTCCTCGCAGCGGGTCGGCATCCCGCTCTCGCGCATCCGGGACGTGCTGTCGCTCTTCCCCGAGGACCACGTCCTGACCAAGGAGGACTGGGCCCGGATCTCGGAGTGCTGGCGCTCGGACCTCAATGAGCGCATCGAGCAGCTGGAGAACCTCCGCGACCGGCTGACCGACTGCATCGGCTGCGGCTGTCTGTCGATCGACAAGTGTGCCCTGGCCAACCCGTACGACAGGCTCGGCGAACAGGGCGCGGGCGCCCGGCGGCTGCTCAAGTCCTCCTGCTGAGCGGGCGTCTCGGAACATGGCCTCTCAGAACATGTCCGGGCACCACGGCCTGCGCGGCGTGCGCAGCAGCGTGTCGGCCAGGGCCGCGGCGCCGGGGCGCTCCTCCTCGGCCCGGCCCAGGGCGGTGAGCCGGACCATGGACTCGTCGCCCAGCCATACGGTGCCCAACTCGCCGATGCCCATGGTCAGATCGGCCGGGCGGGCGGTGGGGGAGCAGGTGGCGCCGTCCGGGCTCGCGTCCAGCAGGAAGCGGCCGCCCGCCAGTCCGGCCGGGTCGCGCAGGTCGAGGACCAGCGAGCCGGACGTCGGGTACGTACGGGTCTCCATCAGCGCGGGGACGTCCAGCGGGCGCAGCCACAGGAAGTCGGCGTGCGTGGTGGGGCGGGCCGCCCGCGGGTCGCCGAGGAGCAGCGGCAGCAGATCGTCCGGGGCGCGTCGGCCGGTGGCGATGTGCACGACCCAGTCGATGGAGCACAGGAAGTGCCACAGCGCGCGCTCGGCGGCAGGGCTCGCGCCGATCAGACTGAGGACCGTGGCGGTGTCGTGCGGCCGCTTGCTCTCCCAGCGGTCGTCGGCGGTGAAGGCGAGAAGGCCGTCGACCGAGCCCTCGGGGGAGCGGTAGAGGACGTAGAACGGTTCGGCGGGCCAGCCGTCGCCCGGGAACCGGAGCATGCCCGTGTTGAGCTGCCACCAGCGCTCGGAGCGGTCGATGAAGCCGTGCCGGCGGGCGCGCAGCCGCTCGTGCAGGGCGGGGCCCAGCTCCCGTACCTCGTCGGCGTCGGCGTAGTCGACCCGGCCGCCGCACCCGGGCCCGGCGTAGCGCGGGTCGAGACCGGCGCGGGCGACGTCCACCGACCACTCGGTGACCCAGGTGGCCGGGCCGAAGCCGTAGCGCCCGTAGATCGGGTACTCGGCGGCGATCAGCGAGGCGACCGCTTCCCCCCGCTCCTTGGCGGCCCGCAGGTCGTGCGCCATCATCCGGCTGAGCAGGCCCCGGCGGCGGTGGGTGGGCGAGACGGTGACATTGCTGATCGCGTCGGCCGCTACGTCGGCCCCGCCGACCGCCGTCAGCCGCTGCGCGAAGCTGCGGAAGGTCGCGACGCAGCGGTCTCCCTCGAACGCCCCCTGGGTGCGGTCCAGAACGATGTTCGCGCCCCGCACCTCCAGCTCCTCCTTGGAGACGTCCGGCGACTGCAGAAAACCGGTGTGCAACGCGCGGAGGTAGTTGGGGAGATCGGACGCGTCGAGGGAGGTACGTATGCGGGCGGCCATGCGGCCACGCTAGGCGGCCGCGCGCACCGGTCGCACGCGAATATCTTTCCCCAGCCTGTGGATATCCCGGGGGCTATGAGAGCAGGTCGTCGACCCGGGCCTCGCCCTCGCGGTACCGGCGGGCGATCTCGGCGCTGCACTGGTCGGCGGTGCGCTGGAGCCCCTGCCGCCGCCGGGAGATCTGCTGCTCGTACCCCTCGAGGCGGCCCATCGCGCCGCGCAGTTCCTCGTCCGTGCGGGCCGGGAGGTCCGACAGGCCGATCTCGGCCAGCATCTCCTCGGCCAGCCGCTCGCACTCCGCGCTGTGCGGGGTGCCGAGCGTCACATGCCGGGCGGAGGTGCGGTGCCGGGACGGCACGTCCGCCAGGATCTTCGGCAGCAGCTCCACCAGCTCCGCGTGCTCCGCCGACGGCCCGTCCGCCGTCACCGGTGCCCCCGGTTCGCGGCGGCGGGCCAGCTCGGCGCGGAGGATGTCGATCCGGCCGTGCAGCAGTCTGCGCACATAGCTCAGGTCCGCCTCCTCGCGCTGCGCGGAGCGGCGCAGCGCGCGCAGCTCCGTCAGCCGCAGACCGCCCATCGTGCCCGGAGCCGCCCCCGCACCCGCCGACGGCACGGCCTCCGCGTCGGCCAGCCGGCCGCCGCGCTGGATCGGCGGCCGCGCCGGCAGCGGGCTCTCCGTGGCCAGTTCGCCGCCCGCTGTGGGCCGCTCGGTGCCCGGTGTGATCATCCTTGTCCGTCCCCTCCAGCGATGCGTCATTCCCGCAGTTCCTGCCCACCTGCACCGCCTGCACGCATCGTGCCACTCCGAATGGCCCCTGTGCAGCGGCGGTCCACCCGATCGGCCCCGATGGGCGCGGGGCATGATGGTCCGTATGCGTGCTGTGGTACAGAGAGTGGACGGGGCGAGCGTCGTCGTGGACGGCGAGACGACCGGGGAAATCGTCGGGCCTGGGCTGTGCGTCCTGGTCGGGGTGACGCACGACGACACCCCGGAGAAGGCGGCCCAGCTGGCCCGCAAGCTGTGGTCCGTACGCATCCTCCAGGACGAGAAGTCCTGCTCCGACGTGGGCGCTCCGCTGCTGGTCATCAGCCAGTTCACGCTGTACGGGGACGCCCGCAAGGGCCGTCGGCCCACCTGGAACGCGGCGGCGCCCGGCGCGGTCGCCGAACCGCTGGTGGACGAGGTGGTGGCGCGGCTGCGGGAGCTGGGCGCCAAGGTGGAGACGGGCCGGTTCGGAGCGGCGATGAGGGTGTCGCTCACGAACGACGGCCCGTTCACGGTGATCGTCGAGGTCTGAACGCCCGGACAGCACACCTAGGGCTCGACGACCGTCTCCTGCGAGGCCGCCGTGGAGTCCGCGATCAGCGCCGCGTCCACCGGGACGTTGCGCTTGACCAGTGCGAGCGCGATCGGGCCCAGCTCGTGGTGGCGGGCCGAGGAGGTGATGAAGCCGAGCTGGCGGCCCTCCTCGCCGTCCGCCGCGAGCCGTATGGGCGCGCCGTGGCCCGGCAGCTTCACCTCGCTGCCGTCGAGGTGCAGGAAGACCAGCCGACGCGGCGGCTTGCCCAGGTTGTGCACCCGGGCGACGGTCTCCTGGCCGCGGTAGCAGCCCTTCTGCAGATGGACGGCGGTGCCGATCCAGCCCAGCTCGTGCGGGATCGTCCGGTGGTCGGTCTCCAGGCCGACCCGCGGCCGGTGCGCCTCGACGCGCAGCGCCTCGTACGCCAGGACGCCGGCCGGGGGGCCGCTCGCCGCCGCGAAGGACTCCAGGGAGGCGCGCGGCAGGAACAGGTCGCGGCCGTGCGCGGTCTCGCGAGCGACGGTGCCCTCGGGGGTCTCGGCGATGCTGCCCGCCGGGAGGTGGACGACCGCGTAGTCCTCGGTGCGGTCCGCGATCTCGACCCGGTAGAAGAACTTCATGCTCTCCAGGTACGCGATCAGCTCGCCCTGGCTGCCGGGCTCCACATGGGCCCAGGTGGTCTCGCCGTCGTCGACGAGGTAGAGGGCGTGCTCGATGTGGCCGTGCGCGGACAGGATCAGCGCCTCGGTGGCCTCACCGGCGGGGAGGTCGCTGACGTGCTGGGTGAGTAGCAGATGCAGCCAGCTCAGCCGGTCGGCACCGGTGACCGTGACCACTCCGCGGTGCGAGAGGTCCACGAAGCCGGTGCCGTCGGCGAGCGCGCGCTGCTCGCGGAACAGGTCGCCGTAGTGGGCGGCGACGCCTTCGTCGGGGCCCTCGCCGGGGACGGCGCCGGGCAGCGACAGCAAAGGGCTCTTCATGCCTTTCACCCTACGACGTGGCCGCCCGGCCCTTGCCGGCGTCCGTCGCATGGTGTGCGGCGGAACACCCGGCGCAGCGGCCGAAGATGGCGAAGTGCTTCATGTCGGTGTCGAAGCCGAAGGAAGCCCGCAGCTGCCGGGTGAAGGACTCGGCGACCGAGACGTCGGCCTCGATGACCTCCGTGCAGTCCCGGCACACCAGGTGGAGGTGGTGGTGCCGGTCGGCGAGGTGGTAGGTGGGGGCGCCATGCCCGAGATGGGCATGGCTGACCAGGCCCAGCTCCTCCAGCAGCTCCAGCGTGCGGTAGACCGTGGAGATGTTCACGCCGCTCGCGGTACGGCGCACCTCGGTGAGGATGTCGTCCGGAGTGGCGTGCTCCAGGGTGTCGACGGCTTCGAGCACGAGCTGGCGTTGCGGGGTCAGCCGGTAGCCGCGCTCCCGCAGATCGGTCTTCCAGTCGGTGGTCGCCACCATGCCAGTGTAGGCGGCGCGGCACCGGGCCGCGGTCGCGCTCGGCTGGAGCGGACCGGGTCGGGGCGGCGGCAGCGGCGGCTCAGCGGAAGAAGGCGATCCCGTCGTCCGGCAGGTCCTTGAGGTCCTTGGCCCACTCGCGCGGGTCGACGACCTTCTTCAGGTGCGCGGACATGTACGGGCGCAGCTCGACCTCGGGGGTGGCCTTCTCGCCGACCCACATCAGGTCGCTGTTGACGTAGCCGTACAGCCGCTTGCCGCCCGAGTACGGGCCGGAGGCGGAGGTGCGCGCCACGGCGTCGGTCACCAGGTCGATCTGCGGCTTGCCGTCCGCCAGCTCGCCGTACCAGACCTCGACGACGCCCTGGTCGCGGATCATCACGACCTCGACCTTGCGCTCCCTGTCGATCCGCCAGTATCCGGACTCGGTCTCCAGCGGGCGGACCTTCTTGCCCTCGGAGTCCAGCACCCAGGTGTGCGAGATGTACTCGATGAAGTCGCGGCCGTCGTGGGTGAAGGTCGCTTCCTGCCCGAAGTTGCACTTCTCGGCGCCGGGGAAGTCCGATACGCCGGCGCCTTCCCAGTTGCCGAGCAGGAAGGCCAGCGGCACCAGGTCCGGGTGGAGGTCGGAGGGAATCTCGATCATGGGTTTCAGGCGATCCGTCGCTAAGGGGGCGGGGGCGTCAGGGGCGGGAGCGCTCAGCGCTGGCCTTGGTAGAGCTTCTTCCAGGTCAGCCCGACGAAACCGAGGCTGGCCACGATGACCAGGATCAACAGGGTGGTGAAGACTGCCTCAAGCACGAGCTGCTCCTCGTAACGGATGACGGACCGGGACCGAGTCTAGTCGCCGGACCGGCAAGCCTAGGCTGTGGGGCATGGCGAACAAGCTCGTGATCAAGGTGACGGCGGGCGCGGACGCGCCCGAGCGGTGCTCGCAGGCGTTCACGGTGGCGGCGGTGGCCGTGGCGAGCGGGGTCGAGGTCTCGCTGTGGCTGACCGGCGAGTCGACGTGGTTCGCGCTGCCGGGCCGGGCGGCGGACTTCTCGCTGCCGCACGCGGCACCGCTGCCGGAGCTGATCGGCGGCATTCTGGCGGGCGGGACGATCACGGTGTGCAGCCAGTGCGCGGCGCGGCGGGAGATCGACGAGGCGGATCTGATCGAGGGCGCGCGGATCGCGGGGGCGCAGGTCTTCGTGAGCGAGATCATGCCGGACGGCGTCCAGGCGCTGGTCTACTGACGGGCGCGCTGGTCCACTGACGCCGGTCGTCCGTACCGGGGCTCAGTGCCGGTGGTGGTGCTCGTCCAGCTCCCGCCACCACCGGTCCGACTCCGGGTCCCCCGACTCGTCCCACCAGCGGTCCTGCGGACCCCGGCGGTTGGCGACGATGGCCGCGAGCGGCGGGATGACCATCGCGACGACGCACATCGCGACGGCGGCGGGGACGGACCACAGACGCACAAAGGCCCAAGCCGAGATGAAGAGCGTCAGACACGCGCCCATCAGGAAGAAGTATGCGTGGCGGCGTCGCGCGTACATAAGGCCAGGATACGTCCGGGAGCACCGCGCCGACAGACGTGAGGGCCGCACCCCGCCGAGGCGTCCAACCCCGGGGTGCGGCCCTCACGTCGTACGACGCGTGGTGTGGCGTCAGACGGTGATGGCGACCTCCGCCAGACCGCCCTTCTGCGCGACGACCGTGCGGTCGGCGGTGCCGCCCGGGACCAGGGCGCGCAGCGTCCAGGTGCCCTCGGCCGCGTAGAAGCGGAACTGTCCGGTCGCGGAGGTGGGAACCTCGGCGGTGAACTCGCCCGTGCTGTCCAGGAGGCGCACGTAGCCGGTGACGGGCTCGCCGTCGCGGGTCACCTGGCCCTGGATCGTGGTCTCACCGGGCTTGATGGTCGAGGCGTCGGGGCCGCCTGTCTGCGCTCCACACATGTGTCTGTCCTTACGTTCTTCGGGGAGGAGAGGGGGTCAGCTGCCGGAGCCGAGCTCGATCGGCACGCCCACCAGCGAGCCGTACTCGGTCCAGGAACCGTCGTAGTTCTTGACGTTGGTCTGGCCGAGCAGCTCGTGCAGCACGAACCAGGTGTGCGCGGAGCGCTCACCGATGCGGCAGTAGGCGATGGTGTCCTTCGACAGGTCGACGCCCTCGCCCTCGTACAGCTCCTTGAGCTGCTCGTCGGACTTGAAGGTGCCGTCGTCGTTGGCCGACTTCGACCACGGGATGTTGCGGGCGCTCGGGACGTGGCCCGCGCGCTGCGACTGCTCCTGCGGGAGGTGGGCCGGGGCGAGCAGCTTGCCGGAGAACTCGTCGGGCGACCGGACGTCGACGAGATTCAGGCTGCCGATGGCCGCCACGACGTCGTCGCGGAAGGCGCGGATCGAGGCGTCCTGCTCCTTGGCCTTGTACTCGGTCTTCTCGCGGGACGGGACCTCGGAGACCAGCTCGCGCGAGTCCAGCTCCCACTTCTTGCGGCCGCCGTCGAGGAGCTTCACGTCCTGGTGGCCGTAGAGCTTGAAGTACCAGTAGGCGTAGGCCGCGAACCAGTTGTTGTTGCCGCCGTAGAGGACGACGGTGTCGTCGTTGGCGATGCCCTTCTCGGACAGCAGCTTCTCGAAGCCCGCCTGGTCCACGAAGTCACGGCGCACCGGGTCCTGGAGGTCCTGCTTCCAGTCGATCCGGATGGCGTTCTTGATGTGGTTCGTGTCGTAGGCGGACGTGTCCTCGTCGACCTCCACGATGACCGTCTTGGGGTCATCGATGCGGGCCTGTACCCAGTCGGCGTCCACCAGGACGTCACTGCGGCTCATGTATCTCTCCTCCGGGGCAGTTGCGGCGGTACGGGCGCTCGACGCGCGGCGCTGCGCGGAGCCTGGTCGCGAGCGTACGAGCGGAGTGCGGGACGGCCCGGCTGACGGGCCGGAGGGGGCGGGGCCGAAGCTGCGGTGGCCGTGCGCGCCCTCGGTTTCAGACGGCGCGACAGAGCATGGCGGCGACGCGGCACAGGTCGACTGCCCGCCGCTTCGTGAGATCCGCCTGTCGCTTCATGGGTCCGATCGTAAGGACGGACAGGCGGGCGTGTCACCGGTGTGTCGTATGGTGAGACGTCAATGTCCGCGATGTGGACGCCGAGGGGTGTGGAGAGGTACCGACAACGGCCGCCGGGGTGTCCGGCGGCCGTCGGCGTCTGTCATCGCGGACATGATCGTCTCGCTGGGTGGACGCGAGGGGTTCCGTACCGGACGGGTCAGCCCGTCAACGCGACGTTATTACCCGTGACCGAGACGTCTATGCCGTCCTGGTCGGTCTTCACGGTCTCCAGCCGCATGCCCTTCGGCATGCCGTCGATCTTCCGCTCCATGTCGGTGCGCTCGCGGACCTTGTCCTCCCACTGCGGGATGGAGCCGCCCGGGATGCGCTCGGCGTGCAGCCGGATCGTGTCGCCGCCCACGATCGTCACCTTCGAGCGGGCGCTGAGGCTGAAGCCCAGCAGATTCCCGGTGATCTTGACCTGGTTGGCCCCCGCCGGGTCGTAGCCCACCGTGACCCCGGGGCCCGCGGCCTTCGAGAGGTCCGCGTAGGAGATGTGGGCCGAACCGGTGGCCCGGTTCGCGATGGCCGTCGAGAAGTTCCCCCCGATGCGGACGTCGTGCAGCTGTGCGTCCAGCTCCGAGACGCGGACGGTGGTCCCGCCGCCCGCGTCCGTCGTCAGCCCGTCCACGCCGACGTCGACCTCGTCCAGCTCCTTGCCCACGACCTGGGTCAGGAACGGGAAGCCCTTGATGGAGACGCTGGGGGTGCTGGTCAGCCCCTCGGAACTCTTGATCTTGTCGGCGGCCTTGTCCTCCGCCATGGACACCGCCAGCCGGTCGGCGCCGACGAAGAGACCACCGAGTATCACGGCGATGATCAGTGTGATGCGTAGTGCGCGCATGTACGTAGATCCCCCAGGCTCTCGTTCAGGCCCTCGCCTGATGCAGCGAGCCTAGCCCGAACGGGCACCTGGGGGCTTAGGGCGTGTCCGGACAGTCCCGCCGGGCCCGCGACGCCTGGCACGCTCCCCCAGCTACCGCTGGGAGGTGCCCCTGACGCTGCGGGCTGACCCGACGCGGCTGTGCGGACGCGCCCTGGCGCCTCAGACCAGCGCGCGGCCGAGCACATAGACGGCCGGGGCGGCGGCCGCGAGCGGCAGTGCCACCCCGGCCGTCATGTGGACGAAGTGGGACGGGTGGTCGTACGCCGCGACCCGCAGCCCCACCAGCGCGCACGCCCCGGCCGCGAGCCCCAGCACGGCGGCGGTGGCGGTCCCGGTGCCGGTGAGGTGCCCGGCCCCGACGCCCGCACCGGTCGCCGCGAGCAGCCCGAGGACGACGGCGGCGGGCGTCGGCAGCGGCAGCGCGCGGGCCAGCGCGCCCACGGCGACCGCGGCCGCGCCCACCACCACGGCGTCCGAGGACTCGGCGGCCGCGGCCAGATGCCCGGCCGCGATCACGGTGATGGCGGTCGAGGCGACCGCGGCGGTCAGCCCGTACAGCCGCTCGTCCGCCGAGGCGTGGCTGCGCAGCTGGAGCACGATCACCAGCAGCAGCCAGACGCCGACCGTGCCGAGGAGCACCGTGGGGGCGTGGACGCGCTCGGTGGCGAGCAGCCCGACGTCGGCGGCCAGACCGCCCGCGAAGGCGAGCGCGATGCCCTGCCGGGCGGGCCACATGCCGTTCAGCCGGAACCAGCCGGCCGCCGTGACCGCCTGGAGCAGCGCCACGACGACGGCGACCGCGGGCTGACCGAGCGGCGCGGTGGCCGCGAGCAGGGCGGCCAGCACGGCCGTGAGTGCGGCCGGCTGGAGCCCGGGGTCGACGATCTGGGGGCGGCCCTCGGCGCGGGCCTTCTCGGCGGCGGTCATCGGCCGCTCGGGCTCCGGCGCGGCGGGCTCGGGCCGGACGGGCTCGGGCGGGGCGGGGCGCTGCGCCTGCGGGCCGGGCTGCGCCGACCGCTGCGCCTGCGCGGCGCGCGCGGCCTGCGCGGCGGCCTGCTGGTACTGGTGCTGCTGCTGCGCGTAGTGCTGCTGCTGGTCCCAGCCCGCCGCGTACTGCTGCTGTTGGTGGCCCTGATACCCCTGCTGCGCGGCGGCGTACGGATCCGCGTACGGCTGCTGGTACTGCGGCTGCGGCTGGTGCTGGGGCGGCTGCTGTTGCTGCTGTCCGTACGCCTGCTGCTGCGGGTAGCCGTACCCGGACTGGTCCTGGTGGTACGGGTTGTAGGGATCGGCGGGCTGCTGCTGTCCCTCGTACTGCGGCGGGTACGCCCCGTACGGGTACGGCGCTTGCGGATCGTGCGGCTGATGCGGCTGGTTGCTCATGACGTCGTACGTCACCCTCCTGCGAACGGCGGAAGCACCTCGACCGTGCCGCCCTCGGCCAGTTGGACCGTCTTGTGATCACGGGTGCCGACGGGCGCGCCGTCGACCAGGAACGAACACCGCAGCAGCACCCGGGCGAACTCCGGTCGCAGGGCGTGCCGCTCGCGGGCCGCGTCGAGCGCGTCCGCCAGCGTCGCCGCGGCGTACGGCTCCTCGGGGGTGCCGGCCGCCGCCCGGGCCGCGGCCCAGTACCGGATGATTCCGGCGGGCGTGTTCTTGAGCGCCATCGCGTGTCCCTCTCCCGTCTTCTGCCGCCCTCCATGATGACGGGTGCGGGAGGGCCCCGCGGACGCAGTACGCCCACGGAAAGTCCAGGGCATATCCCGACCTGCTCGCTTAGGGTTTCGGTGTGCTGTTCCGACTTATACGGGCGTACCTGAGGCCCTATACCCGAACGATCAACGTGGTCGTGCTATTGCAGCTCGTACAGACACTGGCGACCCTCTATCTGCCCAGCCTCAACGCCGACATCATCGACGACGGCGTGGTCAAGGGCGACACCGGCTACATCCTCACCCTCGGCGGTCTGATGATCGCCGTCACGCTGGTGCAGATCGTGTGCGCCATCGGCGCCGTCTACTTCGGCGCCCGCACCGCCATGGCGCTCGGCCGGGACATCCGGGCCGATGTCTTCGACCGGGTGCAGTCCTTCTCCGCCCGCGAGATGGGCCATTTCGGGGCGCCCTCGCTGATCACCCGCACCACCAACGACGTGCAGCAGGTGCAGATGCTGTGCCTGATGTCCTTCACGCTGATGGTGTCGGCGCCCATCATGTGCGTCGGCGGGATCGCCATGGCGCTCAATCAGGACGTGCCGCTCTCCGGGCTGCTGCTGCTGATCATGCCGGTGCTGGGCATCGCCGTCACCCTCATCGTCCGCAGGATGCGCCCGCTGTTCCGGCACGTCCAGGAGCGCATCGACACCGTCAACCGGGTGCTGCGCGAGCAGATCACCGGCATCCGGGTGATCCGGGCCTTCGTCCGCGACGGCCATGAACGGACCCGGTTCACCGGCGCCAACACCGCGCTGATGGACGTGTCGCTGCGGGCCGGGCGGCTGATGGCGCTGATGTTCCCCACCGTGATGCTGGTGTTGAACGTCTCCAGCGTCGCCGTGGTGTGGGCGGGCGGCCACCGCATCGACAGCGGCGGGATGCAGATCGGCGCGCTGACCGCCTTCATCAGCTATCTCATGCAGATCCTGACGTCGGTGATGATGGCGACCTTCATGTTCATGATGGTGCCGCGCGCCGAGGTGTGCGCGGAGCGCGTCCAGGAGGTACTGGACACCGGGACCAGCGTCGTCCCGCCGCTCGTCCCCGTCGCCCCCGGCGCGGCCCCCGACGGCGGCCGCGGGCTGCTGGAGCTGCGGGGCGTGGAGTTCCGCTACCCGGGCGCCGAGGAGCCCGTGCTGCGCGACATCTCGCTGACCGCCCGCCCCGGCCGGACCACCGCCGTCATCGGCTCCACCGGCAGCGGCAAGTCCACCCTCCTCGGTCTTGTGCCCCGGCTGTTCGACACGACCGACGGCAGCGTCCACCTCGACGGCGTGGACGTACGCGACCTCGACCCGGCGGTGATGACCCGGTCCATCGGCCTCGTACCGCAGAAGCCGTACCTCTTCTCCGGCACCGTCGCCTCCAACCTGCGGTACGGAAACCCGGACGCGAGCGACGAGGAGCTGTGGCAGGCCCTGGAGACCGCACAGGCCCGGGACTTCGTGGAGGCCATGGAGGGCGGACTGGAAGCGCCCATCGCCCAGGGCGGCTCCAATGTCTCCGGCGGGCAGCGGCAGCGGCTGGCGATCGCCCGCGCCCTGGTCCTCAAGCCGTCCGTGTACCTCTTCGACGACTCCTTCTCGGCGCTCGACTACGCCACCGACGCCCGGCTGCGGGCGGCGCTCGCGGACGAGACCGGGAACGCGACCGTCGTCATCGTCGCCCAGCGGGTGTCCACCATCCGTGGCGCCGACCGGATCGTGGTCCTGGACGAGGGGCGCGTCGTCGGCAGCGGCACCCACGGCGAGCTGATGGCCGGCAACCAGACCTACCGGGAGATCGTGCTCTCCCAGCTCACCGAACAGGAAGCCGCATGAGCCGTCCATCCCCATCGAAGGGCAGCGTATGAGTTCGGCACCCCGCAGTGGCCCCGCGCCCGCCGCCGGGCCCGGGCCCGGCCGCTTCATGAGCGGCCCGCCCATCGAGCGGTCCATGGACTTCCGCGGCTCCGGCCGCCGTCTGCTGGCCAGCCTGCGCCCCGAGCGCGGCATCGTGCTCGCCGTGCTCGCCCTGTGCACGGTCAGCATCACGCTGTCGGTGCTGGGCCCCAAGGTGCTCGGCCACGCCACCGACCTGATCTTCGCGGGCATCATCGGACGGCAGCTCCCCGAGGGCGTCACCAAGGCCGAGGCGGTCCAGCACCTGCGCGACGGCGGCCAGGGCACCGTGGCCGACATGGTCGCCTCGATGAACGTGACGCCCGGCCAGGGCATCGACTTCGGGGCCGTCGGCACCGTCCTGCTCTGGGCGCTGGGCCTGTACGTCGCGGCCTCGCTCCTGAACCTGATCCAGGCGCGGGTGGCCACGACCGTCGTCCAGCGCGCCGTCTTCCGGCTGCGCGAGGACGTCGAACACAAGCTGGCCCGGCTGCCGCTGTCGTACTTCGACAGGCAGCCGCGCGGCGAGGTGCTGTCGCGGGCCACCAACGACATCGACAACATCCAGCAGACGCTCCAGCAGACCCTCAGCCAGATCATGGCCTCGCTGCTGACCCTCGTCGGCGTGCTGGCCATGATGTTCTGGATCTCGCCGCTGCTGGCGCTGGTGGCGCTGGTCACCGTCCCGGTGTCGGTGCTGGTCGCGACGCGCGTCGGCAAGCGCGCCCAGCCCCAGTTCGTCCAGCAGTGGAAGACCACGGGCCGGCTCAACGCCCACATCGAGGAGATGTACACCGGCCACGCCCTGGTGAAGGTCTTCGGGCGGGAGAAGGAATCCGCCGAGACCTTCCGGGCGCAGAACGAGAAGCTGTACGAGGCGGGCTTCCGCGCCCAGTTCATCTCCGGGCTCATCCAGCCCGCGATGACGTTCATCGGGAACCTCAACTACGTGCTGATCGCCGTGGTCGGCGGGCTGCGGGTGGCGAGCGGGGCGCTGTCGATCGGCGACGTCCAGGCGTTCGTCCAGTACTCCCGGCAGTTCAGCCAGCCGCTCACCCAGGTGGCGTCGATGGCCAACATGGTCCAGTCGGGCGTCGCCTCCGCCGAGCGGGTCTTCGAGCTGCTGGACGCGGAGGAGCAGACCCCGGACCCGGAGGGCCCGGTGGGGCCGCGGACCGTGCTCGGCCAGGTCGATTTCGAGGACGTCTCCTTCCGCTACCAGCCCGAGGTGCCCCTCATCGAGGGGCTCTCGCTGTCGGTGAGCCCCGGCCAGACCGTGGCCATCGTCGGCCCGACCGGCGCGGGGAAGACCACCCTGGTGAATCTGCTGATGCGGTTCTACGAGGTCAGCGGCGGACGCATCACGCTCGACGGGGTCGACATCGCCACCATGCCGCGCGAGGAGCTGCGCGCCCACATCGGCATGGTCCTCCAGGACACCTGGCTGTTCGGCGGCACCATCGCGGAGAACATCGCGTACGGCTCGGAGGGCGCCTCCCACGAGGCGATCGTGGAGGCGGCGAAGGCCACCCACGTGGACCGCTTCGTGCGCACCCTGCCGGACGGCTACGACACGGTGATCGACGAGGAGGGCGCGAACGTCAGCGTCGGCGAGAAGCAGCTGATCACCATCGCCCGCGCCTTCCTCTCCGGGCCGTCCATCCTGGTCCTGGACGAGGCGACCAGCTCCGTCGACACCCGCACCGAGGTCCTCATCCAGCACGCGATGGCCTCGCTGCGCACCGGCCGCACCAGCTTCGTGATCGCCCACCGGCTCTCCACGATCCGCGACGCGGACGTGATCCTGGTCATGGAGTCGGGCCGCATCGTGGAGCAGGGCAGCCACGACTCCCTGGTGGCGGCCGGGGGTGCGTACGCCCGGCTGTACGCGGCCCAGTTCGCGGAGCCGGTGGCCGAGCCGGAGTGACACCCCTGTGGACCGGGCCTGGATCGGGTCAGGCGCGGTCCAGGGCCCAGCCCGCGACCCGGTCCAGCAGCTCCGCCGGGGCCGCCGTTTCCGCGTGGCCGAAGCCCGGCTCGATCCACAGGTCCGTGGACGCCCGGTCCGCCGCCGCCATCAGCATCCGCGGATGGTCCAGCGGGAAGTACGGGTCCCGGTCGCCGTGCACGATCAGCAGCGGCGTCGGCGCGATCAGGGGGACCGCCGCCACCGGCGGCAGCGGCTCCGGGTTCCAGCCGCGGGCGTCGATGCGGGTCCGCAGCCCGTAGCGGGAGACCAGCCGGCCCGTCGGCCGGGTGATCGCCCAGTGGACGCGGCGCATCGGGGCCGTCCCCCGGTAGTACCAGCGGGCGGGCGCGCTCACCGCGACGACCGCGTCCGCCCTCGCCGTGTGCGCCCCTGTGCGCCCCTCGCGCTCCTCGTCTTTCTCGTTCTGGCCCGGCTTGTTCTGTCCGTACAGCGCCGCATGGCGGAGCACCACCGAGCCGCCCATCGAGAAGCCGACCGTGATCACCCGCCGGTGGCCGAGGGACCGCGCCCAGCGCACCGCGGCCGCGAGGTCCAGGACCTCCCGGTCCCCGACCGTGGACCGCCCGCCGGACCGGCCGTGGCCCCGGAACGAGAACGTGATCACGGCCGTATGCTGCGTGAACGCCGTCGCCACCCGGCGCAGCGCGGGCCGCTCCAGGGCGCCGGTGAAACCGTGCGCGACGACGATCACAGGGGCCTGCGTGGATAGCCCGCCGTCTGCCCGGGAAGGCTCGTAACGGGTCTCGATCGGGACCCCGTCCTCGGTGAGCAGCGTGGCTCTCCGAGAGCCCGCGGCGGCCGGGGGCAGGGAACGTCGAGCAGATTCAGCCTCTCCACCGGGTGTCATGTGGGTTATTCTGCTGTGAAGGATCCGGGCAATGTCGCCCCCGGGTCCTTTTGTGCTTTCAGAGGCACCGCGCGCGTATGAGCGCTTACACGCGCGTTTGCCTCAGGGGGTGCGAGCAGAACCGTACGAAGTAGTAGCCGCAGACTCCCCCGGGCGGAGCAGCCTGGGAGGTGCCCCCCTCTCGCAAGGGACCGAGGAGGAAACCGAGGCAATGGGCGAGCGAAGCGTGCACAACATCAAGATCACGGCCGGGGCGGGTGGTGGACGATGAGTTCCCTCCTGCTGCTGACCAACGCCCTCCAGCCCTCGACGGAGGTGCTCCCCGCCCTCGGCCTGCTGCTGCACAGCGTGCGGGTCGCCCCGGCGGAGGGCCCGGCTCTGGTGGACACCCCCGGTGCCGACGTCATCCTGATCGACGGGCGCCGCGATCTGCCGCAGGTGCGCAGCCTGTGTCAGCTGCTGCGGTCGACCGGCCCCGGCTGTCCGCTGGTCCTGGTGGTGACCGAGGGCGGGCTCGCCGCCATCACCGCCGACTGGGGCATCGACGACGTGCTGCTGGACACGGCGGGCCCGGCCGAGGTCGAGGCCCGGCTGCGGCTGGCCATGGGCCGCCAGCAGATCACCACCGACGACAGCCCGATGGAGATCCGCAACGGCGATCTGTCGGTGGACGAGGCGACCTACAGCGCCAAGCTCAAGGGGCGGGTGCTCGACCTCACCTTCAAGGAGTTCGAGCTGCTGAAGTACCTCGCCCAGCACCCCGGCCGGGTCTTCACCCGGGCGCAGCTGCTCCAGGAGGTCTGGGGCTACGACTACTTCGGCGGCACCCGCACGGTCGACGTCCATGTGCGGCGGCTGCGGGCCAAGCTGGGCCCGGAGCACGAGTCGCTGATCGGGACCGTCCGTAACGTGGGCTACCGCTTCGTCACCCCGGAGAAGGTCGAGCGGGCCGAGCGGGCCGCCGCGGAGGACCGCGCCCGGCAGGCGGCCCGGGACCTTGGCCCCGGTCCGTCCGGCGACGGTGCGCGGCCCGAGGGCGAAGCTGCGCCCGCACGACCGGTCAAGGGCTAGCTGGACCCGCGTAGACTTCGCGCGTGGCCAAGGTGACGCGTGATGATGTGGCAAGGCTGGCAGGAACCTCGACCGCGGTCGTCAGTTACGTCATCAATAACGGACCCCGGCCGGTCGCCCCGGCCACGCGCGAGCGGGTGCTCGCCGCGATCAAGGAGCTGGGCTACCGGCCCGACCGGGTCGCCCAGGCGATGGCGAGCCGGCGGACCGACCTCATAGGGCTGATCGTGCCGGACGCCCGCCAGCCGTTCTTCGCCGAGATGGCGCACGCCGTCGAACAGGCCGCCGCCGAGCGCGGCAAGATGGTGCTCGTCGGCAACTCCGACTACCTGGACGAGCGCGAGGTGCACTATCTGCGCGCGTTCCTCGGGATGCGGGTGTCCGGGCTGATCCTCATCAGCCAGGGCCCCAGCGAGAACGCCGCGGCCGAGATCGAGGCGTGGGACGCCCGGGTGGTGCTGCTGCACGAGCGGCCCGAGGCGATCGACGACGTGGCCGTGGTGCTGGACGACGTCGGCGGCGCCCAGCTGGCGGTGCGTCATCTGCTGGAGCACGGCCACGCCTATGTGGCCTGCCTCGGCGGCACCGAGATAACCCCGACCGTCGGCGACCCGGTGACCGACCACGTCGAGGGGTGGCGCCGGGCGATGCAGGAGGCCGGGCGGTCCACGGAGGGTCGGCTGTTCCAGGCCCCGTACAACCGGTACGACGCCTACCAGGTCGCCCTCGGCCTGCTGGCAGGCCCGGACCGGCCCCCGGCGATCTTCTGCGCCACCGACGACCAGGCGTTCGGGGTGCTGCGGGCGGCGCGCGAGCTGCGCATCGACGTCCCCGGAGAGCTGGCGGTCGCGGGCTTCGACGACGTCAAGGAGGCGGGTCTGACCGATCCGCCGCTGACCACGGTCGGCTCCGACCGGCCCGCGATGGCGCGCGCCGCGGTCGATCTGGTGCTGGACGACGGGCCACGGCCGGCGCTCTCGCGCCGGGAGCGGGTGCGGCAGTTCCCGTCCGCGCTGGTGGTGCGTCGCTCCTGCGGCTGCTCCGCCTAGGTGCCACCGGCCGTTCCTTATACCGGGCATACCGACTTCTATCCCGCTTCTCAGCAGGTCCTCAGCCGGTTCTCATACTTGCGCCGCACAGTCATAGACATGACCGAGAGCCCACGCCGTAGCGGCGACCACGAGTCCTATCCCTACGCGTACGGTGACGCGGCGGCCTACCCGCCCCCGCCCACCCATGAGCCGCAGATACCGGCCCCCGCCGGTGGCCGCCGCAAGCGGCGGGCCTCCCGGTCGGCCGGGCTGATCGCCGCGGTGGCGGTGGTCTCGGCGCTGGTGGGCGGCGGTACGGCGACCCTGGTCGGTCAGGCCGAGGACAAGAGCGAAGCGGCCGTCTCGACGCCGGTCGTCAACGCCAACTCCGCCAGCAGCGGCAGCGGGGTGTCCGCCGTGGCGGCGGCCGTGAGCCCCAGCATCGTGGAGATCAGAGCGACGTCCAGCCAGGGCGAGTCCACCGGCTCCGGCGTGATCGTCACCAGCGGCGGCGAGATCATCACCAACAACCACGTCATCGCCGACGCCGATTCGATCAAGGTGACGTTCAGCAACGGCAGCACCAAGAGCGCGTCGGTCGTCGGCACCGACAGCTCCAAGGACCTGGCCCTGATCAAGGTGCGGGGCGCGAGCGGCCTCAAGGCCGCGTCCCTCGGCGACTCCAGCCAGGTCAAGGTCGGCGACCAGGTCGTGGCCATCGGCTCGCCCGAGGGGCTGACCGGCACCGTGACCAGCGGCATCGTCTCCGCGCTCGCCCGCGATGTCACCGTCTCCACGGACGAGGGCCAGGGGCAGCAGCAGGACGGCGGCGGCCAGTGGCCGTTCGAGTTCGGCGGCGGCCGCTACAACGGCGACGTCGGCCAGTCGACGACCACGTACAAGGCCATCCAGACCGATGCCTCGCTCAACCCCGGCAACTCCGGCGGCGCGCTCATCAACATGCGGGGCCAGGTCATCGGGATCAACTCCGCGATGTACGCCCCGGCCTCCGGCCAGAGCAGCAGCGCGGGCAGCATCGGCCTGGGCTTCTCGATCCCGGTCGACACCGTCAAGTCCGACCTCTCCGCCCTGCGCGACGGCGGCAGCGGCGGCAGCGGCAACAGCTGAGCCGCCCCCCGGCGGAGGCGTCCTCGATGGGCTGGGCCTCCGGGGCGCTTCAAGCCCGCCCCCGGCTACCGCTGGGAGGTGCCCCCGGTCGACGGTCGACCGTGCTCGGCCCTCCACGCGGCGGTAGCCGCATATCGGCACGAGCCCTCAGGGCCTCCGCGCGCTGTCCCTTTCGACAGCGGCGCGCCCCTTTGGCCGACGTGCAAGGCTGGCAACGTCCACCCCCCGGCCCAGCCCCCACTGTTAAGGAAACCGATCCATGAGCCCCGCCGACCACGGCGATCAGCCCGCCCGCATCCTGATCGTCGACGACGAGCCGGCCGTCCGCGAGGCGCTGCGGCGCAGCCTCGCCTTCGAGGGCTACGCGACCGAGACCGCCGTCGACGGACTGGACGCCCTGGAGAAGGCCGGTACCTACGACCCGGAGCTGATCGTGCTCGACGTGCTGATGCCCCGCATGGACGGGCTCACCGCCGCCCGGCGGCTGCGCGCCACCGGGGTGACCGTGCCCGTCCTGATGCTCACCGCGCGCGACACGGTCGGCGACCGGGTCACCGGCCTCGACGCGGGCGCGGACGACTACCTCGTCAAACCCTTCGAGCTGGACGAGCTGCTGGCCCGCATCCGCGCCCTGCTGCGCCGCAGCTCGTACGCGGCCGCGGCGGGCGCGCCGGTCGCCGACGACGACACGATGTCCTTCGGCGACCTGCGGATGGACCTGGTGACCCGCGAGGTCACCCGGGGCGGGCGGCGCGTGGAGCTGACCCGGACCGAGTTCACCCTGCTGGAGATGTTCCTCGCGCACCCGCGCCAGGTCCTCACCCGCGAGCAGATCCTGAAGGCCGTCTGGGGCTTCGATTTCGAGCCGTCGTCCAACTCGCTGGACGTGTACGTGATGTATCTGCGCCGCAAGACCGAGGCGGCCGGTGAGCCGCGGCTCGTCCACACCGTGCGCGGCGTGGGATACGTCCTGCGGTCGGCCGAGGGCGAACCGTCGTGAGGTTCCGCGGACTCCCGCTGCGCTCGCGGCTGGCCCTGCTGACCGCGGTGGCGGTGGCGGTCGCGGTCGCGGCGTCGGCGTTCGCGTGCTGGCTGATCGTGCGCGAACAGCTCAGCGCACAGCTCGACTCGTCGCTGCGCAACGTCAAGGTCGACGAGCGCAATGTGGTGAGCATCCTGGACGCCTGCCAGAACCCCGACGGCGACGACGGCCACACCCCGCGCGCCCTCGGCTCGTACTCCGTGCAGATCGTGCTGCCCGACGGCAACCGCTGCACCCAGCCCGGGGCGACGGAGCTGCCGGTGAGCGCCGACGACGTGGCGGTCGCCACCGGGCAGCGGCACACCGCGCTGCACGACGCGACCGCCGACGACGGCCGCGACATGCGGGTCTTCACCTACCGGCCGGCCGGCGGCCCCGACAGCCCGCTGCCGAGCGGCATCGCCGTCTCCATGGCCCGCCCGCTCAGCGAGGTCCAGGACCCGCTGAACACGCTCGCGCTCGTCCTCGCCCTCGTCGCCGGGATCGGCGTCGTCGGCGCCGGGGCGGCCGGGCTGTGGATCGCCCGGACCGGGCTGAAGCCCATGGACCGGCTGACCCACGCCGTCGAGCACGTGGCCCGCACCGAGGACCTGGCCGTCCGCATCCCCGCCGAGGGCGACGACGAGATCGCCCGCCTGTCCCGGTCGTTCAACGCCATGACCGCCGCCCTCGCCTCCTCCCGCGACCGCCAGCAGCAGCTGATCGCCGACGCGGGGCACGAGCTGCGCACCCCGCTCACCTCGCTGCGCACCAACATCGAACTCCTCGCCCGCAGCGAAGAGACCGGTCGCGCGCTGCCTCCGGAGGACCGCAAGGCGCTCATGAGCAGCGTCAAGGCGCAGATGACCGAACTGGCGGCGCTCATCGGCGACCTCCAGGAGCTGTCCCGGCCGGACGCGCTGCCCGGCAGCGGGCCGCTCCAGGTGGTCGCCCTGCACGAGACCGTGGACACCGCCCTGAAACGGGCCCGGCTGCGCGGCACCGGGCTCACCCTCGACGCCTCGATCGAGCCGTGGTACGTACGCGGCGAGGCGGCGGACCTGGAACGGGCGCTGGTCAACCTGCTCGACAACGCCGTGAAGTTCAGCCCTTCGGGCGGTGTCATCGACGTCGCGCTCAGAAGGGGGGAGCTGACGGTGCGGGACCGTGGCCCCGGCATTCCCGACGATGAACTCCCGCACGTCTTCGAGCGGTTCTGGCGTTCCCCGTCCGCCCGCAGCCTGCCCGGCTCCGGGCTCGGGCTGTCCATCGTGGCCCGTACCGTCCAGGCGTCCGGCGGCCAGGTCGGGCTGCGGGCAGCCCCCGGCGGCGGCACCGTCGCCTGGCTCCGCCTCCCCGGCGCCCCCACCGCCCCGCCCGATCTCGACCCCTGACCCTTCCGCCGACCTTCTCAGCCCCCGGACACGCCGGACTCAGCGGACGCTGCTCGCCCGCGTCCGCGCGCTGCTGCGCCGCGGCCGGACCGCCCCCGCCGCGCCGCCCGCCTGGACGAAGGGGCCGGTGGCATATCGCCACCGGCCCCTTCGACGGACCTCGCTATGTGAGAACGCTATGGGGGAATTACGGTCGCTTTCCGAAGCCCATCCGGGTCCCGGTGAGGTCGGCCACGATCCCGTCCGGTTCCACACCGATGTTCTGGATCTTGATGTCCTTGGCCTTCTCCGGCAGCTGGAAGGAGAGCGCCAGCTTCTCCGACAGCTCCGGCAGCTTGTATTTGGTCAGCGCGGCGGCCACCGTCGGGTCGATGCCGAGCTTCTTGATCAGCTCAGGGTTCTCGTTCGTCACGTCGACGAGGTTGACCTTCGTCAGCGAGGGCACGAACTCCGGCGACCCGGTGATCTTGTCCAGCTGCCGGTCGTCGTTCCGCGCCCGGCCGGCCGGTTCGGGAGCGATCCCCAGGCGCTTCGCCACCGACGGCACCTCCAGCAGCGCCCTCGCCTTCGCGGTGTCGTCGCTGATCTGCTTGGCCGCCTTCGGGTGCAGCCGCAGCCCGGCGTTCTTGCCCGGCCGGTAGGTGGCGATCCCGGGGATATCCAGCCGCATGTCGGTCACCTCGGTGGAGATCCCCCGGTCTCCCTGGCGCTGTATGTGGGCCATCGCGTGCAGCGACACGTTCTGCCCGGCGACCGGCAGCTTGCCGTCCGCGCGCACCGAGTTGGGGCCGAATGCCCGGAACCGCACCTGGGAGGCGCCCAGTTCCCGGTCGAGGTCCTCGAAGGCCAGCAGGACGTTGCCCTTCATGCGCTCCACCACCGCGCCCTTGATGGACGTGGGCAGGTCGGCGTTCAGCCGGATGTCCTGGGCCTGGACGTTCACCTTGGCGAGCGAGACGCGGTCGGCCGCCACATCGGGCACCGCCACGTCGACCTGCTGCAGCTTCTTGTCCATCACCTGGGTGAGGAACGGGAAGCCGTGGATGGTCACGTTGGGCGCGGTGGCCAGCTTGAGCTTCTTCTGCAGCGCGGCCTCCGCCTTGCGCTCCACGTACATCACGGCGACCCGGTCGGCCAGCACCGCGATCACCGCGAGCACCAGCACGCCGATGACCAGCTTCGCGGTGAGCGGCACCGCCTTGAAGCGCCCACGGCCACGCCGCCGGCCGCGCTTGGAGCGGCCGTGGTCGGGTGGCGACCACGGCTCGCCGTCCTGATCGCTCGGGCCGTCCTTGCCGGTGCCGCCGCCCGCGGCGCCGAGGTCGGAGGTGTCGTCGTCATCCGACTTCAGCCCGAGGCCGAGCGGGTCGTCCGGGTCGTACGGATCGGCCAGCTCGGCGAGTTCCTCGTACGGGTTGCTGTACGTGGGGCTCTCCGGCTCGCTCCGCGCGTCACGGTGGACGGCGTCGCGCGAGTCGCCGGGTGAGGCGCCGTGCGCGGCGCTGGGCGTGCCTTCGGGGTGCGGGGCGCTGTGGGAGTTGTGGGGACGTGGTGAAGATATGCGTGTGGGGGATCGCATCAGACAATCCCATCACGTCACACTGCTCCGCCCGCAAGTCCTAGCGGTGATACGTGGCGAACCGCACGCTACGCGGCGGTCGGTGCCGTGCCGTCAGCCCACCGTCCCCGCACCCCCTCACCGCCCGCCGCGCGAAACCGCCCGCGCTTCGGTGACGGTGACGCACCGCCCGTTCATCTCCTGTCCATCCAGCTGGGCCATGGCCTTCTCGGCGTCCATGTCCGCCATCTCCACGAACCCGAACCCGCGCGAGCGCCCGGTGTCCCGGTCGGTGATGACGGTCGCGTCCATCACCTCGCCGAACTGTCCGAACAGCTTCTCCAGGTCCTCCTTCGTGGTCTGGTAGCTCAGATTGCCCACATGCAGCCGTTTCGACATGACCCGCTCTCCCTGCCTGCTCCGGGACGCCGTCAAGGTGGCGCCAATCGGGTCAATCGTCGCAGTGAGGGAGAAAGCGGGCCATCGCGATTGGGCCGAACCGGTTATCCGGCCGGATCCGGGCCGGATCCGGCCGGGTTCTGTCCGGGCCCCGGCCGGGCCCCGGCCGGACCCCGTCCGGTCTCAGTGCAGGGTCTGGAGCTGGTCGGTGGAGAACGGGATGAGGGCGTCGGTGTCGCCGGTGAGCACCTTCCGGGCCCACTCCGGGTCGGCGATCAGGGCGCGGCCGATCGCGATGAGGTCGAACTCGTCGCGGTCCAGCCGGTCCAGCAGGTTCTCGATGTCGCTCGCCACCCCGGTACGGGCCCCGGCCTGGAACATCGCGGGGTCGAACTGCTTGTCCAGGCCGACGGAGCCGACGCTGATGGTGGCCTTGCCGGTGAGCTTCTTGGTCCAGCCCGCGAGGTTCAGGTCCGAACCCTCGAACTCCGGCACCCAGTACCGGCGGGTGGAGGAGTGGAAGGCGTCCACCCCGGCTTCCGCGAGCGGGGTGAGGACCGCCTCCAGCTCCTGCGGGGTCGCGGCGAGCTTCGCGTCGTAGTGGAACGCCTTCCACTGGGAGGTGCGGAGGACGATCGGGAAGTCGGCGGAGACGGCCTTCCGGCACGCGGCCACGATCTCGGCGGCGAAGCGGGTGCGGGCGACCGGGTCGCCGCCGTAGCCGTCGGTGCGGCGGTTGGTGCGCTCCCACAGGAACTGGTCGATCAGATAGCCGTGGGCGCCGTGCAGTTCGATGCCGTCGAAGCCGGTGCGCTCCGCGGCCGCCGCGGCCTCGGCGAAGGCGGCGACCACCGCGTCCAGGTCGTCCTGGGTCATGGCCTTGCCTGCCGGGGCGCCGTCCAGCCCGAGGCCCGACGGGCTGACGGTCGGGGCGTCGGGGACCGGGCCCGAGCCTTCGGCGCGCGTCACCCCGACGTGCCACAGCTGCGGCATGATCCGGCCGCCCGCGCGGTGCACCTCCGCCACCACGTTCTTCCAGCCCGTCAGGGCGTCCTCGCCGTGGAATCGCGGCACCCGGACGCTGTCCCCCGCCGCGTCGTGACCGACGTACGTACCCTCGGTGATGATCAGCCCGACCCCGCCGGCCGCCCGGCGCGCGTAGTACTGCGCCACATCGGCACCGGGCACGCCGTCCGGCGAGAACTGACGCGTCATCGGCGCCATCGCGATCCGGTTCGGCACGGTGAGCCCGCCCAGGGTGAACGGGCGGGACAGGATCTGAGCCGCGCGGTCGGCGGCGGCGCTGCTGGCAGGCACGTGAATGCTCCTCGAAGCAGGACGTTGGGTCGTGGAGCTAAGCTAAAACCTGACGTCGACGTCAGGGGCAAATACCGCAGGGAGGGTCGCGGATGCGCATCGGTGAACTCGCCGCCAGGGCAGGCGTGAGCGTACGGGCGCTGCGCTACTACGAGGAACAGCGGCTGCTCACCCCGGCGCGCAGCGCCAGCGGCCAGCGCCACTACGCCGACGGCGCGGTCGGCCGGGTCCGCCTGATCCAGCAGCTGTACGCGGCGGGGCTGCCGAGCCGGACGATCGTACAGCTCATGCCGTGCGTCGACACGGGCACGGCGACCCCGGCGATGAGGGAACTGCTGCTGTCCGAGCGCGACCGGATCGAGCGTCAGATCGGCGAGCTGACCGACGCCCGCGACCGGCTCGACGTGGTCATCGCCGGCACGGAGGCCAACGCCTGTGTGTCCGGAGGCTCATAGGGGCAGCGGCCGGTCCTCGACGACCGCCTTCATGACGAGGGTGGAGCTGAGGCGCTGAACGCCGGGGAGCGTGGCGAGGCGGTCGTCGTAGAGCTTCTGGAAGGCGGGCAGGTCGCGGGTGACGACGCGCAGGAGGTAGTCGGGATCGCCGAAGAGCCGCTGCGCCTGGAGGACGTTGGGGATGGCGGCGACGGCCTCTTCGAAGGCGGCGACGGTGTCACGGGACGCGTCGTGCATCGTGATGAAGACGAGCGCGTCGAAGGTCAGCCCGAGGGCGTGCGGGTCGAGGTGCGCGCGGTAGCCGCTGATCGCACCGGACCGCTCCAGGGCGCGCAGCCGCCGGTGGCAGGGCGAGAGGCTGAGGCGCACGCGCTCGGCGAGTTCGGTGACGGTGAGGCGCCCGTCCTTCTGCAGCTCGGCAAGGATCTTCCGGTCCACGTCGTCCATGCGGAATATTCTCCCTCGGAGTCGGCCGGTCGCGACAAAAGTTGGAAACACATTTCGCACTTTCGCGCCTAATCTTCCCTCCGGAGTGACGTACGAGGGAGAAGTGAGGTCATGGCGATCGGTACCGTCGCCGCGTTCTGGGCGGTGTCTTTCCTGCTGGTGCTGGTCCCGGGAGCGGACTGGGCATACGCGATAGCGGCCGGGCTGCGCGACCGGACGGTCCTGCCCGCGGTGGGCGGACTGCTGGCCGGATACGTGGTGCTGACCGCCGTGGTGGCGGCCGGAGTGGCGGCGCTGGTGGCCGGCTCGCCCCTGGTGATGAGCACGCTGACGGTGGCGGGCGCGGCGTATCTGGTCTGGCTGGGTGCCACCACGCTCGCCCGCCCCTCCGTCCCGCAGGCCGGGGAGGAGCGAACGGGCCACTCATGGGTGCGGCGGGCGGCCAAGGGCGCGGGCATCAGCGGCCTCAACCCGAAGGCGCTGCTGCTGTTCCTGGCGCTGCTGCCGCAGTTCACCGACCCGCACGCGCGGTGGCCGCTCGCGGTGCAGATAGCGCTGCTCGGGCTCGTCCACACCGTCAGCTGCGCCGCTGTCTACACGGGCGTGGGCACGGGGGCGCGGCTGGTGCTGCGGGCCCGGCCCACGGCGGCGCGGGCGGTGACGAGGGTCTCCGGTGCGGCGATGGTGGCGATCGGCGTGACGCTGCTGGTGGAGCAGGTGGCGGGGTAGGGCCGACGGGGACTACTTACGTTGTCGCCGTACGTTGTCGTCCTACGTTGCTCTCGTCAACGAGCGCCAAGCCCCCTCCAGGAGGACCCCGTTGGACAGCTATTTCGAGCGCACCGACGAACACCGCTACAAGCCCACCGGCCACGTCGGCGGCGCGTGGGCCTCCGACGAACAGCACTTCAGCCCGCTCGGCGGCCTGATCGTCCACGCCATCGACCGCCACCTGGCCGCCCGCCCCGACACCGGCATGGTCATGAGCCGCATCAGCTTCGACATCCTCGGGCGTCTCGCTCTGGACGAAACCGAGATCCGGGTGGAGACCATCCGGCCCGGCCGCACCATCGAACTCATCGAAGCCACCGCGCTCATAGGGGGCCGCGCGACGGTCCGCGCCCGCGCCTGGCTCCTGACCGCCCTGGACACCGGCGCCGTCGCGGGCGGCGGCGCCGACCGCCTCACCCCGCCCGACGCGCTCGCGCCCTGGGCCATGTCCACCGTCTGGCCCGGCGGGTACATCGCCTCCCTGGACACCCGGCCGCTCACCCCGCCGCAGCCCGGCCGCGCGACCGTCTGGGTCTCCACCGAGGTGGATCTCGTCGCCGGAGAGACGGCGAGCCCGCTGGCGTCCTACGTCGCCCTCGTGGACACCGCCAACGGCATCGCCGTCCGCCAGCCGCCCACCGCCTGGATGTTCCCCAACGTCGACCTGACCATCCACCTCCACCGGCAGCCCGAAGGCCGCTGGACCGGCCTGGACACCAGCGTCGCGTTCGGCCCGACCGGCCAGGGCATCACCAGCACCGTCCTGCACGACCTCAACGGCCCCGTGGGACACGCCCAGCAGATCCTCACGGTCCGCCCGCAGCCCGGTGAAGCGCCTTGACCATCACCTGCTCCCCGGTCACGCCGTCGACCGACTGATCCGCGAAACCATGTCGCCGGTAGAGGGCGATGGCGGCGTCGTTCCCCGGGAACACGGCGAGCTTCAGCGTCGTACCGCCCGACCGCCGCGCCCAGCCCTCGACCGCCGCGAGCAGCAGGTCCCCGACCCCGAGGCCGCGCGCCTCGGGCCCGACCCACACCGACCGCAGCTCCCGGACGCCGTCCGCCCCGGGCACTCCGCCCGCCACGCCGACGGCCCGGCCGTCCTGGAGGGCGACGACGTGAAAGGCGCCCGGCATCGTCAAGCGGGCCCGCCATCGCTCCTCGCCACCCCGGTGCCAGTCCGCGAGCGTGGCCTTGAACGCGTGTGGCGCGTCGGTCAGCGCGGCGAGCCGCACCTCCCGCCACAGCGGCCAGTCGTCCGCCGTGAGCACCTGAAGCCTCACCATTTGATCGCCCGGATCGAGTACATCAGCGGCAGCCGGGGATGCCCTGGGGGGAAGCGGAAGGTGGGGTTCTCTGCGGGCCCGGTCCGCTCCAGCACCGGATAGCGCTGGAAGAGCGTGGTGTCGTGCTCGTGCAGAAACTCGATCCGCAACCCGGCCCCGGCGAGGGCGGTCACCACGGCGCCCAGCGGATGCTGCCACTGCACGGAGACGGTGTGGGCGAGCGGCGGCCCGTCGGTGTACGTGCGCGGCTCGTCCCACGTCGTGCCCCGCTCGTCGAAGTAGTCCACCTCGACGCTCTTCCCGTCGTCCCCCAGCACCTCGGTGAACGGATGGAACTCCGCGAGGTACAGCACCCCGCCGTCGTTCAGCAGCTCCGCCACGACGCGCGCCCAGCGCGGGAGATCGGGCAGCCAGCACAGCGCGCCGAGCCCGGTGTAGACGACGTCGAACCGCTCGCCGCCCAGGGCTTCCGCGGCGTCGTACACATCCGCGGTGACGAATCGCGTTTCCTCACCCAGCCCGATGTCCGCGGCCAGCCCGCGCGCGGTGCGGATGGCCGCCTCGGAGAAGTCCACCCCGGTGACGTGCGCCGCCCCGCGACGCGCCCAGGACAGCGTGTCCTGCCCCATGTGGCACTGGAGGTGCACGAGCCGCTTGCCGCCGACGTCCCCGAGTTCGTCCAGCTCGAAGCCGCGCAGGGTGCAGGCGCCGGCGCGGAACCCGGGCAGATCGTAGAAGTCGCTGTCGGCGTGGACCCGGACCCGGTCGTCCCAGTTCGCGCGGTTGCGCCGTAGCCAGTCGTCCGTCATGGCGGGGACGCTAGTGCGTACGCCACCCGGCCCTCACCCGGTTTTTCTGCGGGGTGCGCGATGGGTCCGGTGGGTGGTGCGGGGGCGGGGCCTCCGGGGCAGGGCCCTGGACCGCATATTTACGGCGCCGTTGCTCGGAAGCGTGAGGTGAACGTCGGGCGATAGGCGACGCCACAAATACACGTCAGCGTCCAGGACCCCACCCCTGCGACCCCGCCCCCTCCCGCCGTACGGCGGCTATCGCCCGGTGGCACGGTCGAGGCCCCGCTGGAATGTCACCATCCGGTCACCCTGCACGGCGTACCCGCCTGTGATGACCAGCGGGTAGGGGCTGCCGATGGACAAGACGTCGGAGAGCAGCCGACGATGCAGGTCGCTGAGGTTCACGCCGCAGTTGCCGAGTGCGCGGCTGTCAGCTCGGGGAACGCGGACTCCCAGACGTCACGGATGGCGCGGCTGATCAGCGTGCGCAGCACGGGCCACTGCGAGACCAGCAGGTCTCGGTTCAGCAGCGTGACGAGATCATCACGCTGCCCTTCGGCCAGCACCGTGCGGTACATGCTCATCCGCAACCGCGGCCGGTCGAGATCGAACCGCGTCAGCCCGGACCAGGCCACATGCAGGGGCAGTTGCACGGTGCCGTGTGACGGCCCGATCAGTTCGCCGAGCGAGCTGGGCAGCCGGCGTGCGTACCGCTCCCGCAGCAGCTCAGCGGCGGATGGCGACGACTCGTCGGAGGGCATGGCGGACATACGGATAAGTATGGCGCGCTGGCGCACCCGGCGATCGTCGCCAGGCCGCCTCCCGCTGACCGACACGCGCCAAGGTGGCGTCAGGCGGGCTGCGGGGCGGGCGTTGCCGGAGCGGCCGTGACCTTGCGGGTCTCGCGCATTATCAGCAGGCCGTTGACCACCATCAGGGTCGCGGTCAGGCCGTGGATGCCGAGCGCGGTGGCCACGGAGCCGTGGTGGGCCAGCACGGTGGCCATGTCGCCGTACGCGGCGAGGGCCTCCACCAGCAGCGCCCAGCCCAGCGCCCGGCGGTGTCCCGTCACCAGCAGGATGCCCAGGACCAGGGCTAAGACGACGTCGCGGATTCCCTTGATGATCAGGAAGCCGCCGCCGTCGCCGGACGGCCAGCTCGGCAGGCCGAAGTTCGGCGCCGTCGTCTCCGGGCTCAGGATGAACTCCGTCCCGAACCAGAGGATGAAGAGGACGAAAGCGGCGGCCAGGATGGTGTTGATCTTCTTCAGTGACATTGTTCTTCTCCTTGTTCGGGCTCACCCCGATGGGGCGAAAGCTGTCGACATACAGGGGCGAACCGGTGTCTGTCCGGGCGACTTCGGTATCAGGTGAGGGCGGCGACCAGCAGGGTGAAGGCGCCGATGATGACGGCGACGCGGACGTAGTGCCAGCGCTCCCAGCGGTTCAGCTGCTCTTTCCAGTCCGCGGGCCGGTTCTCGAGGGTCCACGTCTTGTTCCGGTTGTTGATCGGGACGAGCAGCAGGAGGGACATGACCACGCTGAGGATCAGCAGCGCGGCGGCGGTGACGACGAGGCCGGTGCCTTGGTGGTGCCATCCGGCGACGGCCCAGATCGCGACGAGGACGAGCGAGCCGATGTACCAGACCGGCATGACGGCGCCGAGCATCCGGCCCCCGTGGGCGTGGCCGAGCTGGCCGGCGTCGTCGGGGAGTGCGTTGAGGATCCGGTTCATGACGAAGGCGACGGAGAACTCCACCCCCACCATCACGCCGACGACCACGATGGTGAACACCTCAAGTGCGCTGAGCATGGCGACCTCTCTGGGGATCTAGCGATGCTATCCGATGAGGCAACGCTAGTACTACTGCCGCTCTCTTGTCTAGCAGTGTTAGGATTTGCATCATGTCGGTAAAGGAACGCAAGGAGCGCGAGCGGGCGGGCCGCGAGCGCCTCATCGTGGCGACGGCCCGCGAAATCGCCGAGCAGCAGGGCTGGGACGCGGTCACCACGCGCCGGCTCGCCGAGCGCATCGAATACAGCCAGCCCGTCCTTTACAGCCACTTCCGCGGCAAGCGCGAGATCATCGGCGCCGTCGCCCTGGAGGGCGCCGTCGAGCTGGCCGCGGTGGTGCGGGCCGCGACCGCCGCCGCGGACGGTCCGCGTGCCCGGGTCGCCGCCCTCGCCCGCGGCTACCTCGACTTCGCCGAGCGCAACCCGGCGGTCTACGACGCCCTGTTCCAGCTCGACGGCGGCCTGGCGTACGCGCAGGAGGACACCCCGGAGCCGCTGAAGGACGCCTTCGCCGCGCTGCTGGAGTGCCTCGGCGAGGTCGCCGGGGAGGGCATCCAACCGGGGCTGTTCACCGAGGTGTTCTGGGCGTCCCTGCACGGGATCGCGACCCTGACCCGGGCTGGACGGCTGCTGCCGGAGGACGCCGAGCAGAGGGTGGAGCTGCTGGTGGACCGCCTCGCCGTGCTCTGACACACCATCCCGGCGGGCCCGCAACCGGGGCCACTAGTGTTCAGGTCCGCTCTCCGGGGTGGGGCAGGTGGGCTCGGCGGGGACGCCGACGCCGCGCTGGGGGAGTGGTGCCTGGACGGTGACGCCCGGCAGCGCGTCGTCGTCCACGGTGCGCGGGCCGCGCAGCGTGACCGTCTCCAGACGGCCCAGGGCACGCAGCGGGGCGAGGTCGACGGGGTGGGCGTCGGGCCTCTGGGTCTCGATGCGGAGGTGGCGGAGGCCGGGGAAGGACGCGACCGCCCAGTCCAGGCTCATGGCTCGGGTGAGGGAAACGAGGGTGAGCCGGGAGAGCTGGGGCAGGAGACAGCCCGGTGGCGGGACCTGTCGGCAGGCGGCATTGATCCTGAGGTGGTCCAGGGTGGTGAGCCGCTCCAGGCTGTCGCCGAACGAACGGTTGAGGTGCGAGGCGAGATCCAGCGTGGTCAGCGGCAGGTCCGCCAGCGGGGCCAGGTTTTCGACATGGGGGCACCTGGTCAGGGTGAGCACGCGCAGCCGGGTGAGGTGTCGAAGGCAACGGAGGTCGGACAGGGAGAGGTTGTTGTCCAGCCGCAAGTGGGTGAGAGGGCCGGAGTCGAGGGCGGTGCGCAGGTCGTCCTCCGTGAAGTCGCCGCGCAGGAGCAGCATCGGGCGGGGCCCGGTGTCCTGGAGCATGCGCAGGTGCTCGACCGATTCGGCGACGAAGTACAGGTCGTCCGGGGCGAGTCGGGAGATCACCTCGGTGAAGTAGCGCTCGGTGTCGAAGCGCTGCCAGCTCGCGGCGAGTTGAGCGCGCACGGGGAGGGACGGATGGGTGCAGAACTGGCGCAGGTAGGGGATGGCGGCATCCGTGCCGACGACCGACGCCGTGATCACGCAGGCTTCCGCTTCGGTGTCCGAGAGTCCTTCCGGCCCCGGGAGCAGGGGGAGGACCAGCGGCCCCACGTTGGCGAGGTCGCGGGCGGCGCTTGAGCTTCGGGGTGGGATGAGTTCGTCGCCGCATCGCTTCACCTGGTCCCGCACCTGGGGGTCGAGGTCGGCGGCGTGCTCCAGACAGGCCATGGTGAGGAGGTGGAGGCGGGTCCGTACCGTCTCCTCGGTGCTGCCGCGCTCCAGCAGTTTGGTGAGCAGTTCGACGCGCTCGCGCGGGCGGGCATGGGCGACCGACATGCGGAACACGTCTTCCCACTGGGTGTCGTCGGCATGGCTGACCAGCAGGCCCACGTCCCACGCCTCCACCGCCGCCTTCGCGCCCAGGTAGTCCTGGAAGGTGCGGTGGACGAACTCCACCGTGCCCACCGAAGGCTCGCGCAAGAGCCCGCTGCGCAGCAGCAGATGCCGCAGGATCGCCGACGCGTCGCCCAGGGGCTGGGCGGCGGGGACGGACGGCAGGGCCTCGGCGACGATGCGCTCGGCGCGCTCGAGGTCGAGTTCGGCCTCGCCGTTGCGGATCAGGTAGTACGCCAGCCGCTGAAGGAGCTGGATCTGCGGCTCCTCGTCCAGATGGACGTCCCCGGGCGCGTAGACGTGGCGTTCGGTGTCGCGGCGGGTGAGGAGCATGGAGAGCGCCGCGTCGTACAGAGCCTTGCGGCCGGGTGGGAGGTAGCCGCGGCGGGCGCGGTGGAGGGCGCAGATGAGGCCGCACATCAGGGGGTTGGTGGCGAGCCGGGTGAGGTCCTGCTTGGTGCGGACGGCCGTATGGAGCGCGGATTGGTACGTAGCGAGGGCGGCGCGCTCGTCGTCCGTGCGGCACCCCACCCGCGCCGCGTCGTGCCAGCGGTCGATGAAGGCGGCCATGTCGTCGCGGCTCATCGGCGACAGCGCGAATTCGCTGAAGTCCTGGGCGGCCAGCCAGTCGTCGGCGACGGCGGAGGGGCGGGAGGTGACGAGCCACAGGTTGCCGGGGTAGGCGATCAGCAGGTCGGCCAGCCAGGAGCGGGTGCGCTCCCGGTCGCGTTCGGGGATCTCGTCGATGCCGTCGATCAGCAGCAGTCCGCGCCCGGCGGTGAGGACGCGGTCGGCCCAGCCGGCCGGCTGGGCGCCGTCCAGGGGGCTGTGGACGGAGGCCAGGAAGCGGGCCGGGGAGGGCAGGGCGTCCTGGCGGGCGATGGTGCGCAGGGGGAGGACGAAGGGGACGCGCCCGATCAACTGCTCCAGCCCGCGCGGCGGTTCCTGCCGGGCGGCGGAGACGGCGAGCCACTGGACGAGGGTGGTCTTGCCGGAGCCCGCGACCCCGCGCAGCAGGACGCGCTCGTGGCCGGAGAGGGCCCGGTCGGCGGGGAGAGTGGTGAGCTGGGCGCCGCCTTCGAGGCCGAGGGGTGGCTCGTCCTGGGAGACGGCCTCCAGGCTGAGGTACGCGGCGTCCAGCGGCCAGGTGGCCTCGGAGTGGCTGAGGTCGATGCCGACGATGGTCAGCGTGCCGTGTTTCTTGACCATGTAGTCGGCGTACCGGCGCTCGAACTTGGCGTCCTGCGCGGACTGCGACGGAAGCCGCTCGATCAGGATGTCGATCTTGGTGATGAGTTCCGTGAGCTGACCGCTCTGCTCGACCAGGGTGCGGGCGACGAACGTCGAGCGCTGGGTGAAGAAGTGCAGGATGTGCAGGCAGGCGGTGTCCAGGAGGCGCTGGTAGAGGATGGTTCCGGCCTGGCTGAGGCCGATCGGGTCGCCCAGGCCCGGTGCAGTGTCGACGAGCTGGGTGGCGAGGGCGCGGTGGCCGAGACCGACCGCCTGGACGTCATCTATGTCGAGGTCGCCCAGGGCGTGCAGGGTCGTCGCCAGGCGCATGGCGACCAGTTCGTCCTCGTCTGCGGGGCACGGCCTCTCGCCGGGACCGGCGTGCTGGGTGGCCCGGGCGACAAGCTCGGCGGCGAGTTTGTGCAGGTCGTTCAGTTCCAGCGTGCGCTTCTCGCCCCGGAAGGAGACGAGGGACGAGATACGGACCGGCTGGTCCACCAGCCCGGCGCCCCGACCCTCCTGCACGAACAGCTTCTTGACGAGCGGTGCGACGGCGCTGGACGCGAGGCGCGCGCCGATGACTGCGGGATCCACGTCCCATTCCCCCCGGTAGTGGTGGCTCCTGGCCGGACAGCATAGCGGCGGGGCGGGGACTTTGGTCCCGAAACGGACACCCGAAAGTCCCAGCGAAACGGGGGCGGGGTGATATCCGGCACAGGGGATTCGCGGTCTACTACGGGAATTAGGAATCACGCGGATATCGTGCGTAGGGGCAGGTCAGGGGGTGTGGAATTCTCCACGGAAAAGGGCGTCGAGTCCGTGCGAACTACGCATCCACTTAGTAGAAGCGCGCCTTGGTCATATCGCGCGAACGGGATAACAAGGGGCGTCGACTTCACGCATTCCCCGGAGGTACTCCCCTATGGCCCCGCGCGCCACAACCCGTCGTTATCCGCGTTCGCATTCCTCCCTCGCGCGCGCCCGCGCCGCCGTGATCGCCGTGGGCGTGGGTGCCTCGCTCGTGCTCGGCGCCGGGGTGACGTTCGCCGTAGGTGCGCCGACTGCCGCCGGCCCGGCGAAGGCCGTCGAGGCCAAGAAGGCCGACACGTGGGTGACCCCGGTCGCCGAGTACGTCCTGGGAGCCTCCTTCGGTCTGGCGGGCAACCTGTGGGCGCACAACCACAGTGGCCAGGACTTCGTGGTGCCCTCGGGCACCTCGGTGCGCGCCGTGCACACCGGTGTCGTCGTCAAGGCGGGCCCGTACGGCGCGGGCGACGGTCCGGCGTACGGCAACGCCATCGTGATCAAGCACGACGACAACACGTACTCGCAGTACGCGCACCTGTCGCGGATCGACGTACGCATAGGCCAGAGCGTGACCACCGGCCAGCACATCGCGCTGTCCGGCAACACCGGTAACACGACCGGTCCTCACCTGCACTTCGAGATCCGTACGACGCCGAACTACGGCTCGGCCGTCGGGCCGCTGACCTTCCTGCGGGCCCACGGCGTCAAGGTCTGATCGGCCTCAGGGTCTGATCGACCTCAAGGTCCGACCCGCCCCGGGGTCACTGGCCGCCCAGGCGTTCCGCTGGCGCGTGCGCCTGGGTCAGGAGATCGAGGGCGACTTCGAGGACGGCTTGCCGTTTCTCCTCGCGGTCGCCCTCGATCGTCTGCATGGCGAAGAGCCCCGCATGCATGCTGACCAGCGCGGTCATGCAGCGGACCTGATCGGTCAGGGTCGCGTCCGGATAGCGGAGCAGGCCGGACATCGCGATCATCCGGTCCTTGAAGACCTGGCCGATGCTCAGGTCGCGCACGGTCGCCTGGTTCTCCTGCATGAAGCGCAGCAGCGGTTCGACGTCGGCGAGAGCGGCGCTGTAGCGGCGCAGCAGCTCCTGTTTGGTCTCCAGGGTGCGGGGCTGCTGCTCACCCCAGGCGATCAGCTCGTCGAGGGGCCTGCTCAGGTCCTGGAAGAGGCTGCGGACGATGTCCTCTTTGGTCTTGAAGTGGTAGTAGAGCGCGGCCTTGGTGACGTCGAGCTGTTCGGCGATCTCGCGCAGCGAGGTCTTCTCGTATCCGCGCTCGGCGAAGAGATCCAGGGCCACGTCCTGGATGCGCTGACGGGTGTCGCCCCGGCGCGGTGTGCTGCCCAAGATGCTCTCCTGTGGAGGTTGGTCCAGCCCTCTGAGCAGGCCGAACATAACTTACTTGACGCCCGGCTAGTAGACGTCTTACTGTTCCCACTGTACTCAACTAGCCGGGCGGCAAGTAAGTGGCGCGTCACCGGAGCTCGTCGTAACCAGGGGGAGTGGAGATCATGTCCCAGAAGAAATCAGAAGGTGAAGCGCCACCCGCTTCCCTGCCCGCACAGGGCACCACCCAGGCCACGCCTGGCAAGCAGGGCAAGGAGCCGAAGACCCACAGCACCGGCGTGGTGATCCTGGCCCTCATGATCGCGATGCTGCTCGCGATGCTCGACAACATGATCGTCGGCACCGCGATGCCGACCATCGTCGGCGAGCTGGGCGGGCTCGAGCACCTGTCGTGGGTGGTGACCGCGTACACCCTGGCGACCGCCGCCTCGACCCCCATCTGGGGCAAGCTCGGCGACATGTACGGCCGCAAGGGCATCTTCCTCTCCTCCATCGGCCTCTTCCTCGTCGGTTCGGCCCTGTCCGGCATGGCCCAGACGATGGGCCAGCTGATCGGCTTCCGGGCCCTCCAGGGTCTGGGCGCGGGCGGTCTGATGGTCGGCGTGATGGCGATCATCGGTGATCTGGTGCCGCCGCGGGAGCGTGGCCGCTACCAGGGCATGATGGCCGGTGTGATGGCCGTGGCCATGATCGGTGGCCCGCTGGTCGGCGGCACCCTCACCGACCACCTCGGCTGGCGCTGGATCTTCTACATCAACATCCCGCTCGGCGCGATCGCCCTGTTCGCGATCAGCGCGGTGCTCCACCTGCCCAAGAAGCGTTTCGAGGGACGGATCGACTACACCGGCGCGGCCCTGCTGACCGTGGGCATCACCGCGCTCGTGCTGCTCACCACCTGGGGTGGCAACGAGTACGCCTGGGACTCGGTCCAGATCTTCGGCCTGGGGGCGCTCGGCGTCGTGGCGCTCGCCGCGTTCCTGTACGTCGAGAAGCGGGTCGCCGAACCCGTACTGCCGCTGCACATCTTCCGGATCGGCAACTTCTCGCTGGTCACGGTCATCGGCTTCCTCACCGGCTTCGTGATGTTCGGCTCGATGACCTTCCTGCCGCTCTTCCAGCAGACCGTCCAGGGCGCCAGCGCCACCAACTCCGGGCTGCTGCTGCTCCCGATGCTGCTGGGCATGATGGTCGTCTCGCTGATCGCGGGCCGGGTCACCACCCAGACCGGCAAGTACAAGATCTTCCCGATCCTGGGCGGCGTCCTGATCACCACGGGCATGTTCCTGCTGGCGCAGATGGACACCGAGACCACCCGCCTCACCTCCGGCATCTACATGACGGTGCTCGGCGCGGGCATGGGCTTCCTCATGCAGACGACCATGCTGATCGCGCAGAACAGCGTCGAGATGAAGGACATGGGCGTCGGCAGCTCCTCCGCCACGCTCTTCCGCACCCTGGGCGGTTCCTTCGGCGTCGCGATCCTCGGTGCCCTCTTCACCAGCCAGGTGCGGGACACCATGGCCGAGCGGGCCGGCGGCAAGGCGGCGGCCGTCACCTCCGGCAGTGCCCAGCTCGACCCGGCCCACATCAAGCAGCTGCCCCCGCCCATCAAGGACGCCTACACCCACGCCGTGGCCAGCGGCGCGCACCAGGTGTTCCTGTGGGGCGCGGTGATCAGCATCGTCGGCTTCCTCGCGGCCTGGTTCATCAAGGAGGTCCCGCTGCGCACCAGCGCCAAGTCCGCCGACGGGGAGGCCCCCGCCGACGCGAAGCCGGTCGCCGAACCCGTCTGAACCACCGCTGGACCACAACGCTCCGACTGACGCCCCCTGGACGGCCCCGGCACCCCGCCGGGGCCGTCCGGCATGCGGGGGCCGATCTGTCGGTCACCGAGATCTGCACGCTGGTCGGATTCGGCAGCCTCGGCACCTTCTCGACCAGCTTCGAGAAGCAGACCGGGCTCACCCCCAGCGCCTACCGGGACCGGCGCGTCGGCCGTGGCGCGGCGGGAGCGTCCGTACGGCACGGAGGCGCTGTTCCGCGACGACTCCGGCAACTGGTTCTGGTTCACCCGGCGCCGCGGCGCGCTGGACCTCGACCAGTCGTGGGCCAGTCAGTCCGGGACCTCGATGATGGGGAAGCTGCCGGTGTTGGTGGGCGCCGACTCCGGCAGCCAGAGCACCGCCACCGCGCCGTCCTCGCCCTCCACCGCCGGGTCCGCGTTACGGAACGTCAGCCGCGCGCCCAGGACCCGGGCCTGGCCCGCGGCGATGGTCAGGCCCAGGCCGTGGCCCTTGCCCGCCCGGTCCTTGCTGCCGGTGCGGAACCGGCTCGGCCCGTCCTTCAGCAGCGACTCCGGGAAGCCGGGCCCGTGGTCGCGGACCCGCAGTACCCGGCCCTCCACGGTGATCTCGAACGGCGGCTTGCCGTGCCGGGCGGCGTTGGCCAGCAGATTGCCCAGGATGCGTTCCAGCCGACGCGGATCGGTGGAGACGTGGGCGTCCCGGGCCACCGTGACCACGGCGTCCGGGGCCACCACGCGCACCCGGCGGGCGATGAACTCGGCGAGGTCGATCTCCTGGAGCTCGGCCCGCTCGGCGAAGCCGTCCAGCCGGGCCACCTCCAGTACGTCCTCCACCAGCGTGCGCATCGCCTGCGCCCGGTCCCGCACCAGCTCGGTGGGGCGGCCCGGGGGCAGCAGCTCGGCGGCGGTGAGCAGGCCGGTGACCGGGGTGCGCAGCTCGTGCGCGATGTCGGCGGTGACCCGGCGCTCCGCCTCCAGCCGTTCCTGGAGGGCCTCGGCCATGCCGTCGACGGCGCGCGCCAGGTCGTCGGTCTCGTCGCGCACCCGGCCGCCGATGGCGTCCCGTACCCGCACCTCGGAGTCGCCCTCGGCGAGTTTGCGGGCGGCGGTGGCGGCCTTGCGCAGCCGCCGCGAGAGCTGGTCGCCTATGAGCACGCCGAGCGCGATCCCGCCCAGCACCACGGAGACCGAGCCGAGAATCAGCACCCGGTCCAGGTCGTCCAGGACGGCGAAGCGGTCCTGGAAGCGGGTGTGGACGGAGAGCACCTTGCCGTCGCGCAGCGGCACCGAAGCCCACACCTCGGGGCTGCCGGTGCCGGAGTCCTCCAGGAAGGTGGCGCGCTGCCCGCGCGCCGCGAACTTCCGCAGGTCCTCGGGCAGCCGCGGGTCGTCCAGCTTGGCGCCGAAGCCCAGCACCCGGGACTCCTCGTACCACTTCTGGGCGACCTTCACCCGCTCGTCCATCACCGTGCGGCTGTTGTCGAGCATCGAGACCCGGGCCGCGTTGTGGACGACGAGGCTCAGCGCGACCGCGACCAGCGCGCTCACCGCGGCGATCGCCAGGCTGACCTTCCAGCGCAGCCCGGAGCGGAGCGCGAGTCTCACCATGGTCCTGCTTCAGCCCCTGAGCTTGTAGCCGAAGCCGCGGACCGTCTCGATGCGGTCCTGGCCTATCTTGCCGCGCAGCCGCTGGACGTGGACGTCCACGACCCGGGTGTCCCCGCCCCAGCCGTACTCCCACACCCGCTCCAGCAGCCGGTCGCGGGAGAGCACGGTGCCGGGCGCGGACGAGAACTCCAGCAGCAGCCGCATCTCGGTCGGCGTCAGCGCGACCGGCTCACCGCCCTTGCGGACCTCCATGCCCTCCGGGTCCACCTCCAGGTCGCCGAAGCGCAGCACCCCGCCCTCGGGCTCCTCGGGTCCCGGCCGCTCGCCGCCGCGGCCGCCGGGGCCGCTGGCGTGGCCGAAGCGGCGCAGCACGGCCCGGATGCGGGCGACCAGCACGGCGCCGTCGAAGGGCTTGGTGACGTAGTCGTCGGCCCCGGCCTCCAGGCCCAGCACCACGTCGATCGAGTCGGCGCGGGCCGACAGCATGATCACGGGCACGGTGGACTCGTCGCGGATCCGGCGGCACAGGCTGACCCCGTCCAGGCCCGGCACCATCACGTCCAGCAGGGCGATGTCGGGCCGGTCGGCGCGGAACCTCTCCAGCCCGGTCAGACCGTCGGGCGCGGCGGTCACCAGGAAGCCGTCGCGCTCCAGCGCGAGCTGGGTGGCTTCGCGGATGACGTCGTCGTCCTCGACGAAGAGCACATGGGTTTCGGCCACAGCCTCGGTTCAGCCTTCCGTTCCGTCGTCCTCGCCGCCGTCCCTCGTGGAGGCGCTGGGGGCGGGCTCGTCCGTGGGGCTGCCTTTGCTGTAGTCGGTGTGCTGGTGCCGGATCACGGCGAATGCCCGCTTGACCGCCACCCAACGGTAGGTGATCACATCCGCGCGCGAGGGACAGCAGACGGTGTCCCCCGAGCCGTACGAGAGCTTGGTGACGCTCAGATCGCCCTTGACGACGTCAGCGTAGACCGGCGGCTGCTCGTCGCTGAAGACGTTCTCGTACCGCTGCCCCACCTTGCGGTACACATACGAGCCGATGCCGAAGCCGTCGTCGCAGGTCGTGACGTTGATGACGAGATCGGACGCGGTGGGTCCGGTCAGCTTCCCCCGGGACACCTCCACCGGGTAGTCCTTGGCCGGCTGTGCCCTCTGTTGCTTGGCCGCCGCCGCGCACGGCCGGAGGTGCGACTTCAGGTCCTGGCCGACCTTCGGGTCCTCCTTGATCAGCCGCACCGCGTCGGCCTTCTGCACGGTCGGCGGCTTGGTCGTCGAGCCGCCCGCGTATGAGCCCTTGTCCTGCGCCGGGGGCGCCGTCCACTGGGTGCGCGCCGGTCCCTCCGTGCGCACGCCGTCGCTGCCGCTGCCGCATCCGGCCAGCATCCAGCCCCCGGCAGCCGCGAGGCCCACGACCGCGCCGCCGGTGATCATGGCATTCCTGCCAGGAGAGGCCTTGATCAGGCCGCGCACCGTTCCTGCCCCCGCTCCTGGCGGTCACGCCGGACGTGGTTCCCCGCCGGGAGCGGCTTCGTGGCGGCGGTCGTGCCCGCCGGCTCGCGGCCGAGCGCGCGGGCATCCAGCTCGCGGCTCTCCAGCTCCTGCCGCAGCCGCGCGAGCGCCCGGTGCAGTGTGCTCTTGACCGTGCCGGTCGACATACCGAGCGCCTCCGCCGTCTCCTCCGTCGTCATCTGCTCCCAGTGTCGCAGCACCACGACACTGCGCTGCTTGGGAGCCAGCACTCCGAGGATGTCCATCAGCAGGGCCCGGTCGGCGTGCTGCTCGGTGCCGTCGTCGACGCTGGCCTCCGGCAGCTGCTCGGTGGGCACCTCGTCCAGCTTGCGGGCGCGCCACCACTCGGTACGGGTGTTGATCATGACGCGGCGGAGGTAGGCGTCGGCGAGGGACTTGTCGGCTATCCCGTCCCAGCGGCCGTAGGTGCGCACGAGCGCGGTCTGGAGAAGGTCCTGTGCCTCGATCGGGTCCGGAATCAGCCGGCGGGCGCTGCGCAGCAGCGCGTCCTGCCGGTTGCGCACGTACTCCTCGAAGTCCAGAACCTTGCCGCTGCTGCCGGTCATCGTGCAGCCCTCCGTCCGCTGTCTTCCCCACGTTGACTGCCGACGTGTCGTCGGCACGGGAAGAACGCTATGGAGGCGCTGTTGCGGTGCCATGTGCGTCAGCACCTCGGCAAACGCACAGCTGTCCATAGGTTGTGTAACAGCGGAACCCGGTTCGACGGAGTGTCAGAACCGGGTCCTGGAAGTGTCACAGCCCTGTCACAGGATGGCTGGTGGGGCCGTGAAAAAGAGGCTGTGGGTCAGGTCAGCGGCAGCCGGTAGAGGCCGCCCGCGAGCGGTTCGACGAGACCGTCGGAGACCAGCCCGTCGAGCGCCCGGGCCCGCTGCACCGGCTCGTTCCACACCCGGTCCAGTGTCGCCTGCGGCACGGGCGCGACCGCCTCCCGCAGCACCGCCAGCAGCTTGCCGCGCACCTGACGGTCCGTCCCGGCGTACGTCTGGGCGCGCCGCGGCGGGCCGTCGTGCTCCGGCGAACCGGCCCCGCGCCAGGCGCAGGACGCCGCGATGGGGCAGCGGGCGCAGTCGGGGGTGCGGGCAGTGCAGACCAGCGCGCCCAACTCCATCGTGGCCGCCGCCCAGCGCGCCGCCGTCCGCTCGTCGTCCGGCAGCAGGGCGCGGGCGAGCTTGCGCTCGGCGGCGGTGGTGGCGTTCGGCGGGTACTGGACGCCGCCGATCGCCCGCGCGAACACCCGGCGGACGTTGGTGTCCAGCACCGGGTGGCGCTGTCCGTACGCGAACGAGGCCACGGCCGCCGCCGTGTACTCGCCGACCCCCGGCAGCGCGAGCAGCTGCGCGTGGTCGCCCGGTACGTCACCGCCGTGCCGCTCCCTTATGGCCGCCGCGGCGCCGTGCAGCCGCAGCGCGCGGCGCGGATAGCCGAGCCGGCCCCAGGCGCGGACCGCCTCACCGGGCGGCTCGGCGGCCAGGTCGGCGGGGCGCGGCCAGCGGGCGAGCCACTGCTCGTACACCGGCAGCACACGGGCCACCGGCGTCTGCTGGAGCATGAACTCGCTCACCATCACACCCCACGCTCCGGCCTCCGGGCGGCGCCAGGGGAGGTCGCGGGCGTGGGCGTCGAACCAGTCGATGACGGGCCGGTGGAGCTCGGCACCGTCGGGGGTCGGGGTTGCGGCGGCCGGGGCGGCGGAAATGGCAGTCATCACATCCGATCCTGACACGACGGAACGTCCGATGGGGGTCGAGGGCGCGGGCGTTCGGGTCGAGCCGGGGCAGATATTCGGGAAACGGTGCAATTCGGGTGAGGTTGCGCGGTGAGTGGCCGGGAACCGCCCGGCCTGCTGTCGCCCAGGTGGCCGATCCGGTCGGATGATGAGAAAAGTAGGGAGACCGGCGGCGGTTATTGGCGGGTGCGGGCGTCGATCTCCCATAGAGTTTCCGCGTGGGATCTCTGCGCAATCCGATCGGGCCGCTTCCCTCCTCCATCTACTGGCGGCGGAGGGCTGTTGCGCTGGCCCTGCTCGCCGTCATCGTGCTGCTCGTCATCTGGGCCTTCGGCTGGGGTGGTTCGGGCGGCGGCGGAAGCGACGAGGGCAAGGGGCCGGGCGGCGGCGGACCCGCGAGCACGATCACCCCCGGGCCGACCACCTCCGGGCCGGTGAACAGCGAACGGCCGGGCGGGCGCGACGAGTCGGACGCCGGCGGCACGGGCTCGGGTTCGGGTTCGGGCTCCGGCTCCGGCTCCGGTGACTCGGGCGGCGACGGCGGCACGGGCACCGGGTCCGGCGGCGCGGCGGACGGCGGCGCCCCGGGCGGCCCTGGCGGCACGGGGGCCGGCGGTGGCACCGGCGACGGGCTCGGCGACGGGGACGGCCGGGCGCTGCCCGTCGGGTCGAGCCTGCCGGAGTGCAAGCGCGGCGACGTCGAGCTGACGGTGCGCAGCGTCAAGGACGCGAAGGTGAAGAACACCTACGGGCCGGATGAGAAGCCGAGGTTCGAAATCACCGTGAAGAACTCCTCGAACAGCTCCTGCGCGGTGGACTTCGGCCGGGCCGCCGCCTCACTCACCATCACGGACGCGGACAACGAGCACGTCTGGGCCTCGGACGACTGCCCCGAGGGCAGCGCCACCGCCCTGATCGAGGTGCCCGCCTCCGGCGAGACCAAGCGCACCGTGGAATGGGACCGCGAGCGCACCGCCGCCCACTGCGCGACGCCGAAGGGCGCCAAGAGGGCCGCCGCGGGCACCTATCTGGTCGAGGCGAAGCTGGACGGCCTGGGCGCGGCCAAGGTGTCGTTCGTCCTCGCCAAGGACTAGGGCCCGTCTGACGGATCTCCGCGGGGGCCCTGGACGCCCATCGCAGCGCGAAGGGGCCGGATCCGCCGACGCGGATCCGGCCCCTTCGCCGTGTCGCTCCACGTAGCCGCTATACGTACCGCTCCAGGATCGAGGACTCCGCCAGCCGCGACAGGCCCTCGCGGACCGAGCGGGCCCGGGCCTCGCCCACGCCGTCGACCATCTGCAGATCGTCCACGCTCGCGGCCAGCAGCTTCTGCAGCCCGCCGAAGTGCTCCACCAGCCGCTCGATGATCGCCCCCGGCAGCCTCGGCACCTTGGCCAGCAGCCGGAAGCCGCGCGGGGAGACCGCCGAGTCCAGGGTCTCGGGGGAGCCGGTGTACCCCAGGGCGCGGGCCACGATGGGCAGTTCCAGCAGCTCGGTGTGGGTGAGCCGGTCCAGCTCGGCGAGCGCGTCGGCGACGGTGCGGGTGCGCTTGGCGGTCGGCTCGGGCACATAGTCCCGTGCGACCAGCTCCCGCTCCGGCTCGACGCCCGCGATCAGCTCGTCCAACTGGAGCGACAGCAGCCGGCCGTCCGTGCCCAGCTCCACCACGTACTCGGCGATCTCGGTGGCGATGCGCCGCACCATCTCCAGGCGCTGCGCGACCGCGCTGACGTCCCGGACGGTGACCAGGTCCTCGATCTCCAGCGCGGAGAGCGTGCCCGCGACCTCGTCCAGCCGCAGCTTGTACCGCTCCAGGGTGGCCAGCGCCTGGTTGGCGCGGGACAGGATGGCCGCCGAATCCTCCAGGACCCGCCGCTGCCCGCCCACGTACAGCGCGATCAGCCGCATGGACTGGCTGACGGACACGACCGGGAACCCGGTCTGGATGGAGACGCGCTGCGCGGTGCGGTGCCGGGTGCCGGTCTCCTCGGTGGCGATCGCCGCGTCCGGGACGAGCTGCACCCCCGCCCGCACGATCTTGTTGATGTCCTTGTCGAGCACCAGCGCCCCGTCCAGCTTGCACAGCTCGCGCAGCCGGGTGGCGGTGAACTCGACGTCGATCACGAAGCCGCCGGTACACAGCGACTCCACGGTCTTGTCGGTGCCGAGCACGATGAGCCCGCCCGTGTTTCCACGGAGGATGCGCTCAAGGCCGTCGCGCAGCGCCGTGCCCGGCGCGACCGCGCTCAGAGTGGCACGCATCAGACCGTCGGCTTTGCCGGGATTCGATGCCCGGTCGCCTGCTGCCACTGCACTCCTCCGTCACAAGGTCTGAATCGGTGCCGCGAGTCGCCCCTCCGCGCCGGTGTACGAGGCCACGTAGGGGCGAGACCAGGGCAAAGTCTACCGGCGGTCCCCGGCCTCCCGTGGGGTCTCCCGGCGTACGCCCCCGGGCGGGGGCCGGAGCGCCGCTCCTCCCGCGGTCCGGACCGCCCCGCTCACCACCGCGTTCGCCCCCTCGCTCACCCCTCCTCGGGGGCGTCCTTGCGGGCGCGGTCCGCGCGCTCGCGCCGGGGCAGAACGCGCAGTGCGTCCCCTATGTCCGCCACCTCCAGCACCCGCATGCCGTCGGGGATCCGGCCCGGGTCGGTCGGCACCAGGGCGTGGGTGAAGCCCAGCCGGGCGGCCTCGGACAGCCGCCGCTGCACCCCCGTGACCCGCCGGACCTCGCCCGCGAGACCCACCTCGCCGATCGCCACCAGGTTCTTCGGCAGCGGGGTGTCGCTCGCGGCGCTCGCCAGCGCGAGCGCCACCGCGAGGTCCGCCGCGGGCTCCGACAGCTTCACGCCGCCCACCGTGGCGCTGTAGATGTCGCGCTTGCCGAGCGCGGTGATCCGGCCGCGCTGCTCCAGGACGGCCAGCATCATCGAGACGCGGGAGGTCTCCAGGCCGGAGGTGGTGCGGCGGGGGGAGGGGATCTGCGAGTCGACGGTGAGCGCCTGCACCTCGGCCACCAGCGGCCGGCGGCCCTCCAGGGTGACGGTCAGGCAGGTGCCGGGCACCGGCTCGGCACGCCGGGTGAGGAACAGCCCGGACGGGTCGGCGAGGCCGGTGATGCCCTCGTCGTGCAGCTCGAAGCAGCCCACCTCGTCCGTCGCCCCGTAACGGTTCTTGACGCCGCGGACCAGCCGCAGCCGGGCGTGGCGGTCGCCCTCGAAGTGCAGCACCACGTCGACCAGGTGCTCCAGCAGCCGGGGGCCCGCGATCGCCCCGTCCTTGGTCACATGGCCGACCAGCAGCGTGGACATGCCGCGCTCCTTCGACGCCCGGATCAGTGCCCCGGCCACCTCGCGCACCTGGGCCATGCCGCCGGGCGCGCCGTCGATCTCCGGTGAGGCGACGGTCTGCACGGAGTCCAGGATCAGCAGCGACGGCTTGACCGAGTCGAGATGGCCGAGCACGGCGGACAGATCGGTCTCGGCCGCGAGGTAGAGATGCTCGCTCAGCGCCCCGATGCGGTCGGCGCGCAGCCGGACCTGGCTCGCCGACTCCTCCCCGGTGACGTACAGCGTCCGGTGGTCGTCGGTGGCCGCCTTGGCCGCGACGTCCAGCAGCAGCGTCGACTTGCCGACCCCCGGCTCCCCGGCCAGCAGCGCCACCGCGCCGGGGACCAGACCGCCGCCGAGCACCCGGTCCAGCTCGTCCACACCGGTGGAACGGGCGGTGGCCTGGCGGCCGTCGACCTGGCCGATGGGCAGGGCGGCCGAGGTGACCCTGCCCGGCGCGGTGGTCCGCACGGCGGGCGCGCCGAACTCCTCGACCGTGCCCCACGCCTGGCACTCCGGGCAGCGGCCGAGCCACTTGGCCGTGGTCCAGCCGCACTCGGTGCAGCGGTAGGAGGGCCGGTCCTTGGCGGATGAACGGGAGGAGCTACGGGCAGCCATGGGCTCAACGCTAGCGTCGCCCACCGACAGCGGGGCGCCCAGGCTGCTTGTGGGCTCATAGCAGTTCCGCGGCACGGAAGAGGGACGCCTGTCCCCTTATGAGGGAGATGGTCACCCGTAAGGGTTAAAACTGCCCGAGTAGGGCGAGTGGGTCTGCATAGTCCGCCTACGGTCGCCGGGTGATGAGCAGCAGGTCCGAGCACGCGACACACGCCACCGGCGCACACCGGGCGCAGCGCCGCGCGCCCCGCGTCACCACCACGCGCCCCCAGCGGCCCCCGGCGCGCTACGAGCCGTATCTGGACGGTCTGTTCACCTACTGCCTGTCGGTCCTCTGCGAGCACGACGCCGCGGCCGTCACCCTCGGCGATGTGCTGGCCGTCGCCGAGCGGCGGCTCGGGCGGGGGCGCGGGCGCGCGGAGGCCGAGGAGGAGCCGAGCCGGCCGTGGCTCTACGCGGTCGCCCGCTGGGCCTGTCTGCGCAAGCTCGCCGAGCTGCGGGAGCAGCGGGACCCGAGGGCCGGGCGGGGCGATCCGGACACCGCGCTGCCCGAGCCCGTCGCCGACCGCCGCCGCCTCGAACTCGCCACGCTCGCCTGGCCCGAGGCCGCCGGGACCACCGCCGCCCAGCGCGAGGCGCTCGAACTCCACGTCCGCCACCAGCTCACCCCGGCCGAGGTCGCCGCCGCCCTCGGCAAGGAGCCCGACGACACCCGCGCCCTGCTCTCCAGCGCCGCCTGCGAGGTGGAGCGGACCCGCGCCGCGCTCGCCGTCGTGGAGCTGGGCCACTGCCCCGTCGTCGCCCGGCTCGCGGGCGACACCCAGGTGCTGCTCTCCGCCGCGCTCCGCCGTGAGCTGGTGCGCCATGTCGACGACTGCCGCGAATGCCGCCGGATGGCGGAGCGGGCCACGGCGGACGGCCCCTGGCCCGGTACGGCCGCCGCGCCCGCCGCCCTGCCGGTGGTGGAGGCGCCCCGCTCCGCCGTGCACGCCGCGATGCTGTGCGCCCTGAGCACCCGCCCCGTGCGCGCCGCGGCCGGTCCGCGCTTCGACCGGCGCGGCTTCCCGCTGGACCCCCAGGACCGGGCCGCCCGCCGCAGCAGGCTGCGCAGCCGTGCCCTGACCACGACCGTGGTCGCCACGGTGATTGCCGCCCCGGTGCTCGCCCTGTGGGCCGCCTACCGGGGTGCGCCGCTCGCCGGTGACGAGCACGACACGGACTCGGTGGCCGCCGCCAACGCGGACGGCGCGGACCAGGTCCCGGCCGGTGAGCAGGATCGCTCCGCCGGGCGGGCGTACGAACGGGCGGGCAGCGCGCAGGACCGTTCCGGCGCGGCCCGCCTGCGGAGCCGGGCCGGTGCGCCGGGGGCCGAGGTGACGGTCGAGGTCATCGCCGCGGACGGCGAGCGGCGCCCCGGCAAGAGCGCCGGGCGATCCCCGGGCGGCGCCCGCCCCACCGGCGGACCCGCCCCGTCCCGCCCCGCCCCCGGCCCCGGGCGGCTCACCGTGGAGGCCCAGCCGAGCGGCGATGTGACGGTCATCACCCTGGCCGCCTCGGGGGGCGCCCCGGTGCGCTGGTCGGCCTCGGCGTCGGCCGGCGCGTCCTGGCTCCAGCTGAGCCGCACCGCCGGTGAGCTGCGCCCCGGCCAGACGGCGACGATCACGGTGTCCGTCGACCGCGACCGAGAGCCACCGGGCCACTGGCGGGCGCGGGTGACGGTCGCGCCGTCGGGCGCGGTGGTCGTGATCGAGGGCCGAGGCACACCCCCCACCCCGACCCCCACCACCCAGCCCCCCGGCACCACATCGCCCCCGTCCACCCCACCCCCCTCGGACCCACCGGCGCCCAAGGAGTAGCGCCCATCCCGGCCCAACGCTGACCGAAGCCGCAGGCGCCGCGCGCTCGGGAAGGGGCGGGGGGAGGGAGCCCCCGGCTCACCAGGGGCGCAGGTCCGCCGCACTCCAAGCCGGGGCGCCGGGGCCCGGGGCGGTGCCCCGAATGGGTCGGGGGTCCGGGGGCGCGACCCCCGGTTTCGGGAAGGGGCCGGGGGAGGAGCCCCCGGCGCTCACCAGGGCCGCAGGGCCGCCGCACTCCAAGCCGGGGCGCCGGGGCCCGGGGCAGTGCCCCGAATGGGTCGGGGGTCCGGGGGCGCGACCCCCGGTTTCGGGAAGGGGCCGGGGGAGGAGCCCCCGGCGCTCACCAGGGGCGCAGGTCCGCCGCACTCCAAGCCGGGGCGCCGGGGCCCGGGGCGGTGCGCCGAATGGGTCGGGGGTCCGGGGGCGCGACCCCCGGTTTCGGGAAGGGGCGGGTAGGGGAAAGATCCGCCCTCGGCCACCACAGCCGCGGGCCCGGGGCGGCGCCCCGGAAGGAGCGGGGGTCCAGGGGGCGCAGCCCCCTGATTCAGCCCGCCGGGTCCGCCGGGTGCGGCGCCACCAGCGGCAGCGAGGCTGCCAGCCGCGCCTCGCACAGCTCCGCCAGCCGGTCGTACCCCGCCTTGCCCATCAGCTCCGTCAGCTCCGGCCGGTACGACACGTACACCGGATCCCCGGCGCCGTGCGCCGACACCGCCGACGTGCACCACCAGTGCAGATCGTGCCCGCCCGGGCCCCACCCCCGGCGGTCGTACTCGCCGATCGTGATCTGCAGCACCTGCGTGTCGTCCGGGCGGTCGATCCACTCGTACGACCGCCGCACCGGCAGCTGCCAGCAGACGTCCGGCTTGGTCTCCAGTGGCTCGCGCCCCTCCCGCAGCGCCAGGATGTGCAGCGCACAGCCCGCGCCACCGGAGAAGCCGGGGCGGTTCTGGAAGATGCACGAGCCCTCGTAGCGGCGCGTCTGGCGATCGCCGTCGTCCTCGTCCTCCTGCACCCAGCCCCGCGCGTGTCCCTCGTCGTGGAACTGCCAGATCTCCGGGGTCAGCCGGGCCATATGGCGGGCGACGCGCTCCTCGTCCTCCTCGTCGGAGAAGTGCGCGCCCAGGGTGCAGCAGCCGTCGCTCGCGCGCCCGGCCTCGATGCCCTGGCAGCCCTGGCCGAAAATGCAGCTCCAGCGCGAGGTCAGCCAGGTCAGGTCGCAGCGGAAGACCTGCTCCTCATCGGCGGGGTCGGGGAATTCGGCCCAGGCGCGGGCGAAGTCCAGGCCGACCTCGTCCGCGGGCGGGGCCGCCGGGGACGCGATCGGCTCCTCGGCCCGCGGGCCCTGCTCCGGCTCCGGGGCGCTCTCTCGGCCTTTGTCCTGCTTCGCCTTGTTCGTCTTTGCCACGGTGCAAGGGTATGCCCCGGCGGTGAAACCACCGGGGACGGGGACCGCACGCCGGACCGGAAGGATCCAGGGAGGGATCCCGTGCATGACCACGCCAGGCGCACAGTAGCGTTCTGGCCATGAGACTCGGTGTCCTCGACGTGGGTTCGAATACGGTTCACCTTCTGGTGGTGGACGCACACCAGGGTGCCCGCCCGCTGCCCGCCCACTCCCACAAGGCGGAACTGCGGCTGGCCGAACTCCTCGATGGCGACGGAGCCATCGGCACCGAAGGCGTCGACCGGCTGATCGCGGTGGTCAAGGAGGCGCTGGAGGCGGCCGAGGACAAGGGCGTCGAGGAGGTGCTGCCGTTCGCGACCTCCGCGGTCCGGGAGGCAGCCAACGCCGACGCCGTCCTCGCCCGGGTCGCCGAGGAGACCGGCGTACGGCTGCGCGTGCTCAGCGGCGAGGACGAGGCGCGGCTCACCTTCCTGGCCGCCCGCCGCTGGTGCGGCTGGTCATCGGGGCGGCTGCTGCTCCTGGACATCGGCGGCGGCTCGCTGGAGATCGCGTACGGACTCGACGAGGAGCCCGACGCGGCCGTCTCGCTGCCGCTGGGCGCGGGCCGGCTGACCGCCGCCTGGCTGCCCGGCGACCCGCCCGATCCGGCGGACGTCCGCGCCCTGCGTCGGCACGTGCGCACCGAGATCGCCCGCATCGTCGGCGACTTCAGCCGCCACAGCACCCCGGACCAGGTGGCCGCCACCTCCAAGACCTTCAAGCAACTGGCCAGGATCGCGGGCGCGGCGCGCTCCGCCGAGGGCCCGTACGTGGAGCGCAAGCTCACCCGCGAGGCGCTGGAGGAGTGGGTGCCCCGGCTGGCCGCCATGCCCGTCGAGGAGCGCGCCGAGCTGCCCGGGGTGTCCGAGGGCCGGGCCCCACAGCTGCTCGCCGGGGCGCTGGTGGCCGAGGCGGCTATGGATCTGTTCGAGGTCGACGTGCTGGAGATCTGCCCGTGGGCGCTGCGCGAGGGGGTCATTCTGCGCCGCCTGGACCACCTGCCGACATGAAGCCCACATGACGCCCGGATGACGTGATCGGCAGTCGCGGTTTAGTCGCACAGAGCAGCGGCCGTACGCTGTCCCTCGTGACAGAGCCAGTGGTGCGCATCCCGGATGCGAAGGTCGCCCTGTCCACCGCCTCGGTCTATCCGGAGTCGACGGCGACGGCTTTCGAGATCGCCGCGCGGCTGGGCTACGACGGTGTCGAGGTCATGGTGTGGACCGATCCGGTCAGCCAGGACATCGAGTCGCTGCGCCGCCTCTCGGATTATCACGGGGTGCCGATCCTTGCCGTGCACGCGCCATGTCTGCTGATCACTCAGCGGGTGTGGTCCACCGACCCGTGGGTCAAGCTGCAGCGGGCCAAGGCGGCGGCCGAGCGGCTGGACGCGTCCACCGTCGTCGTCCACCCGCCGTTCCGATGGCAGCGCAATTACGCCCGCGAGTTCGTACGCGGAATCTGGCGGATGGCGGACGAGACCGATGTGCGGTTCGCGGTGGAGAACATGTTCCCGTGGCGCTACCGCGACCGGGAGATGCTCGCGTACGCGCCGGACTGGGACGTCACCAAGGACGACTACCGGCACTTCACGATCGACCTCTCGCACACCGCGACCTCCCGCACGGACGCCCTGGACATGGTGGACCGGATGGGCGACCGGCTCGCCCATCTCCACCTCGCCGACGGCCACGGCTCCAACAAGGACGAGCACCTGGTGCCGGGGCGCGGCAGCCAGCCCTGCGCCGAACTGCTGGAACGTCTCGCCAGGACCGGCTTCGACGGCCATGTGGTGGTCGAGGTGAACACCCGGCGGGCCATGTCCCAGGCCGAGCGCGAGGCCGACCTCGCGGAGGCCCTGGCCTTCACCCGGCTCCATCTGGCCTCCCCGAAACCGGCCTCCCGGACGGGCAGGGCGGTGCGCCGGAAGTGACCCCCGCCACACCCCCGCCGCCCGCCGCCGACCAGCCCGCCGGCCCCCGCCGCGGCCGCGGCCGCCCGGCCCGCGGAAGCGCGGCCGACGGCCCAGGGGCCCGCGACCGGATCCTGAGCGCGGCGCGCAACGAGTTCGCCGAGCGCGGCTACGACAAGGCCTCCATCCGCGGCATCGCCAAGGCCGCCGAGGTGGACCCGGCGCTGGTCCACCACTACTTCGGGACCAAGGAGCAGGTCTTCGGCGCGGCGATCGAGCTGATCCTGGCGCCCGCCATGGGCGCCCCGGAAGCGGTGCTCGGCGGCGGCCGGGAGGGCGCGGGCGAGCGGTTCGCCCGCTACTTCTTCGCCACCTGGGAGAACCCGGTCAGCCGGCTGCCCCTGCTGGCGGTGATGCGCTCCGCGCTCACGAACGAGGCGGCCGCCGCCGTACTGCGCGGGCTGATCGAGCGGCGGTTGCTGATGCGGATGGCGCGCGACCTGGACGTGCCGGACCCGAAGTTCCGGGCCCAGCTCGCGGCCGCCCAGATCATCGGGGTCGCGATGCTGCGGTACGTGATCAAGATGGAGCCGGTGGCCTCCGCGACCGTGGACGAGATCGTCGCGATGGTGGGCCCGACGCTCCAGCGGTACCTCACCGAGAAGTGATCCCTGATTCCGTACTGTGAGCCGCCCGTCTCTGGATCCGGACACCGCATCGGGAATCGCGGCCCACAGGCGTAGAGTCAGAAGACTCCGAACCGATTCGCAGGTCCGCTTCACCGGACGCACTTACGAGGGAGCCGAGCACCGTGCCCGAGCTGAGGTCTCGCACCGTCACCCACGGCCGCAACATGGCGGGCGCCCGCGCCCTTATGCAGGCGTCCGGCGTAGCGCGTGAGGACTTCGGCAAGCCGATCGTCGCCGTGGCCAACAGCTTCACCGAGTTCGTGCCCGGCCACACCCACCTCCAGCCGGTCGGCCGGATCGTCAGCGAGGCGATCCACGCGGCGGGCGGCATCCCGCGCGAGTTCAACACCATCGCCGTCGACGACGGCATCGCGATGGGCCACGGCGGGATGCTCTACAGCCTCCCCTCCCGCGACCTGATCGCCGACTCGGTCGAGTACATGGTCGAGGCGCACTGCGCGGACGCGCTGATCTGCATCTCCAACTGCGACAAGATCACGCCCGGGATGCTGATGGCCGCGATGCGGCTCAACATCCCGACCGTCTTCGTCTCCGGCGGCCCCATGGAGTCCGGCCGCGCGACCCTCGTCGACGGCACGGTCCGCAAGCTCGACCTGATCACCGCGATCTCCGAGGCCGTCAACGACAAGGTCTCGGACGAGGACATCGCCCTCATCGAGGACAACGCCTGTCCGACCTGCGGCTCCTGCTCCGGCATGTTCACCGCCAACTCGATGAACTGCCTCACCGAGGCGATCGGCCTCGCCCTCCCGGGCAACGGCTCGGTGCTGGCCACCCACACCGCCCGCAAGGAGCTGTACGAGACGGCCGGGCGCACGGTCGTGGAGATCACCAAGCGCCACTACGAGCAGGACGACCAGACCGTCCTGCCGCGCAACATCGGCTCCCGCGCTTCCTTCGAGAACGCCATGGCCCTCGACATCGCCATGGGCGGCTCCACCAACACGATCCTCCACCTGCTGGCCGCCGCCCAGGAGGCCGGTCTCGACTTCGACATGCAGGCCATCGACGAAATCTCCCGTCGGGTGCCCTGCCTGTCCAAGGTCGCGCCCAACATCGCCCCCGGCGGCGTCTACTACATGGAGGACGTCCACCGGGCCGGCGGCATCCCCGCCATCCTCGGCGAGCTGTACCGCGCGGGCCTCCTCAACGAGGACGTGCACTCCGTGCACTCCGACTCGCTCGCCGACTGGCTCAAGCAGTGGGACATCCGCGGCGGTTCACCCGCCGCAGGGGCCGTCGAACTGTTCCACGCCGCGCCCGGCTGCGTCCGCTCCGCGACCGCCTTCTCCCAGTCCGAGCGCTGGGACACCCTGGACACCGACGCCGAGGGCGGCTGCATCCGCGACCTCGCCCACGCCTACTCCACCGAGGGCGGCCTGGCCGTCCTCTACGGCAACCTCGCCGAGGACGGCTGCGTCGTGAAGACCGCGGGCGTCGACGAGTCGATCTGGACCTTCGAAGGCCCGGCCGTCGTCTGCGAGTCGCAGGAGGAAGCCGTCGAGCGGATCCTGAACAAGCAGGTCAAGGAGGGCGACGTCGTCGTCATCCGCTACGAGGGCCCCAAGGGCGGCCCCGGCATGCAGGAAATGCTCTACCCCACCTCCTTCCTCAAGGGCCGGGGCCTGGGCAAGGCGTGCGCGCTGATCACCGACGGCCGCTTCTCCGGCGGCACCTCGGGCCTGTCCATCGGCCACGCCTCCCCCGAGGCGGCCTCCGGCGGCACCATCGCCCTGGTCGAGGACGGCGACCGGATCCGCATCGACATCCCGGCCCGCACGATGGAACTCCTCGTGCCCGAGGAGAAGCTGGCCGCCCGCCGCGAGGCCCTCGGCGGCGTCTACGCCCCGAAGAACCGCGAGCGCAAGGTCTCCACCGCTCTGCGCGCCTACGCGGCCATGGCCCTCAGCGCGGACAAGGGCGCCGTGCGGGACGTCACCCGGCTCGGGTGACACCCCCGGTGTGAGGGCCCGGTTCGCCGAAGGGGTCCTCACCCGCCCCGGCCACCGCTGGGTCCGCCCCTGTCCGTCAGTGGGTCCGCCCCCGTCCGTCGGCAGCCGACGTGCCCGGTCGCTCCCGCGGCGGAGCCGCAGAGCGATGCGAGCTCTCCGCGGGTCGGGCATGCTCCCTGCCCACGGCGGCGCGCTCCTTCCGCTCGGCCCCGGCCGCCGTGGGGCAGGTACCCCGGGCCGGTCGGGCGGGGCACCCGAGCGCCGAAGGCGCCCAGGGGCGCCCGCTCACCAGCGGGCCGGATCCGCTCCGTCCACGCCGAACACCGTGCCGTCCGGGGCCGTCGCGAAGACCTTGCCCGCCGCCACCACCGGCGCGGGCATCAGGGCCAGATAGCCCTGGCCGCCCGGGCGGTCCGCGCGGGGGCGGGTCTGGCCCAGCAGACGGGCGCGCCGCGTGTCCACGGCCAGCAGACGGCCGTCCGCCGACGAGAAGTACAGCCGCTCGCCCGACGCCACCAGCGGCGACGCGTTGGCCACCGAGGTCTCGATCCGCCACCGCTGGGCGCCGCGCGCGGTGTCGACGGCCACCAATCCGCCGTCGTCGCCCAGCAGATACACCCCGTCGTCGCTCCCGGCTACGGCGCTGCTCAGGGACACCGGCGCGGTCAGCTCGGCCCGCCGCTCCGCCCGCCGCGCCGGGTCGTAGCCGACGACCGCGACGGTACGGGACTGATTGTCGGTCTCCGTCAGGTGCAGGACGCCGTCCGGGCCCGCCCCGACGGGGGTGAGGGTGCCGGAGAGCGAGCGCTGCCAGCGCGTCGTACCGCGCACCGTGTCGATCGCCGTGACCAGGGTGTGCCGACCGTCCGGGGCGGTGGTGAGGGCGTACGCGGTGCGGCCGTCGCCGTAACTGAAGAAGCTCGGCTCCGCGTGCCCGGACAGCGGATGGCTCCAACGCTCCCGGTTCGTCGCCCCGTTCACCGCCGTGATGGTGCCGTTCGCCGCGACCAGCAGCACCGTGCCGCCCGCCGAGTAGACCCGGCCGCCGTACGCGGACACCTCGCGGCTCCAACGAACCCGGTGGGTGCCCGGATCCAGCGCCTCCAGCCGGGTCCCGTCCGGCGACATCACCCGCACCAGACCGCCCGCGGGGACCGGGGCGGCGGGGGTGCTTTCGCCGGGGCGGCTCGTGGTGGCCGGCCGCGACCACATCACCCGGCCGTCGGCGGGGTCGATCCGGGCGGCCTGGACGCCGCGCGCCGCGCAGTACAGCGCGCCGTCCCCGTACGAACAGGACGCGGGCCGCGCCCCTTTGGCCGCGCCGCCGCGCAGCTCCCGCTCCCACGGCCGCCACGGGGTGGTGGTCGCGGCGCTGTTCTGCCGGTGCCGCTCCGCCGTGGACTCCCGCTCGTTGAGCTGACGCAGCCCGACGACCGTGCCCGCGCCCAGCAGGATGAGCGCGGCGAGCGCCGCCGGGACCCACCGCCGCACACCCCGCCGCCCCCGAGGCGCGGGACCCTCGGCGGCCTCCGGCTCGGATGGCACCTCGGGCTCAGGCGCCACGGAAGGCTCGGACGGCACAGAAAACTCGAAGGCCACCCCGGGCTCAGACACCGGCGGCTCCGCGACCCGCTGCGCCGGGAGAACCACGGGGGCGGGGCCGTGCGGCTCCGGAGGCTGGGGCCCGCGGACCGCCCGCAGCACGGTCATCAGCGCATCGGGGGTGGGCCGTTCCGCCGGGTTCTTGGCCAGACAGCGCTGGATCAGCGGCAGCAGTTCGTCCGGCACTCCTGCCAGATCCGCCTCGTCGTGCACCACTTGGTACGCCACGATGTACGGGCTCTCGGACTCGAACGGCCCCCGGCCCGTCGCCGCGTGCACCAGCAGCGACCCCAGCGCGAACACATCCGCCGCCGGACCCACCGCCCGCGGCCGCTGGAACTGCTCGGGCGCCATGAACGGCGGCGTGCCGATCAACTTGCCGGTCTCGGTGTGCAGTTCGCTGTCCGACGGCCGGGAGATCCCGAAGTCGATGACCTTCGGGCCGTCCGCCGCGAGCAGCACATTGCTCGGCTTCAGATCGCGGTGCACGACCCCCACCCGATGGATGTCGCGCAGCGCCTCCGCGAGCCCGGCCGCCAGCGCCACCACCTCGTCGGGCTTCAACGAGCCGTTCCGCTTGACGTGTTCGGCAAGGGTCGGGCCGGGGATGTAGGTGGTGGCCATCCAGGGCCGTACGCCCTCCGGGTCGGCGTCCACGACGGGCGCCGTGAACGCCCCGCTGACCCGTCGCGCGGCCGCCACCTCCTGCCGGAACCGCGCCCTGAACTCGGGGTCTTCGGCGAACTCGGCATGTACGACCTTCACCGCGAGCCGCCGCCCCGATGCCGAGCGGGCGAGGTGGACCACGCCCATGCCGCCCGAGCCGAGGCGTGCCTCCAGCCGGTACTGCCCGACGTACTCCGGATCTTCCCCTTCTGGACCCGTCCTGGCTCCGCGCCCCGGCGGCATGCCCCACCCCCGTGTAATCGGACCGCTAAGCGACTCGGCGAGCCTAGTCGATGATGCGTACGAGTCTTGCTAACCTCCGCATGTCGTGTCACTTGATCCGACATCCGACATGTGCACAACGTCGGAACGAAGTTCAACGGGGGAGGGCCACATGGCCATTGAAGACACCGTCACGCAAGAAACCGTCGCCCAAGCCGTCAGCTATCCGACCGCGCCCGGCTATCAGGTGAACGTCCGCAGCGGTCCCGGCACGAACTACTCGCTGGTGAAGAACCTGCCGGTCAACAGCCGCGTGCAGATCCGCTGCCAGACGCACGGTCAGCGGGTGTCCGGTCCGTACGGTACGACGGACATCTGGGACAACATCGCGCCGGGGCAGTACGTCTCCGACGCGTACGTGAGGACGGGAAGCGACGGCTTCGTCACCGTCTCCTGCGGCTGACTCCTGCGGCCGACCGCGCCGGCCGCGCGAAAAGCCCCGGGTCCCCGGCGCGCGAAGCGCCGAGGGCCCGGGGCTGGGCCGTGCAGATCAGGTCTTAGGCCGGTACTTTCGTGTCCTCGTGCTCGGTGGTCTCCGTATGGCGGACCACCGCGTTGTGCCGCTCGGTCCAGGTGGCCAGCGCCATCTCGCAGGCGTGGTCCACATGGCGCAGTCCCCTCAGGTCCAGCTCCACGACCCGCTCACGGGGCAGCGCCTCCAGCTCGTCCAGCAGCTTGGGCAGCCGCAGGAAGGTCGCGTTGCCGAGCACCCGCACCTGGACGGGCGCGTCCTCGTCGGCGTTGTCGAGACCCTTGACGTCGATGTGGACGTGCGAGGTCTCCCAGGCGGTCTTCACGACCGACAGCAGCAGACCGATGATGACGCCCTCGAACATGTCGGTGGTGACGATGGCCCCGGCGGTCACGATCAGGATGATCGCCTCGCCCCGGCGCTCCCGCCACAGCGGCAGCAGCTCCTTGGTCGGGATCAGCTTCCAGCCCGCGTGCACCAGCACACCGGCGAGCGTCGCGATCGGGATGATGCCCAGCGCGGAGGGGAAGAGGACCGCGAAGACCAGCAGCCACACACCGTGCAGGATGCGCGAGAGCTTCGTCTTGGCCCCGGCGAACACATTGGCCGAGCTGCGCACGATCACCGCGGTCATCGGCAGCGCGCCGAGCACACCGCACACCGCGTTACCGGCGCCCTGCGCCATCAGTTCCTTGTCGTACTCGGTGCGCGGCCCGTCGTGCAGCCGGTCGACGGCCGCCGCGCTGAACAGGCTCTCCGCCGACGCGATCAGCGTGAACGCGAGCACAGTTCCGATCATGCCCACTTCGGCCAGCTGGGTGAACTCACCGAGGCCGGGGGGCTGGATGGCCTCGAGCAGACCCTTGACCTCGACGCGGGCGACCGGCAGATCGAAGCTGACCGTCGCGATCGTGGCGAGCATGACCGCGGCCAGCGGCGCGGGAAGGATCTTGGCGCCCTGCTTGAAGCGCGGCCAGAAGACCAGGACCAGGATGGTTCCGACGCCGATGGCCACGGCCGTGAGCGAGTCGCTCGACCCGGCCACATCGCCGATCAGCCCCGGGATACCGAAGATCTTGTCGAGTCCGCTGCTCGGGGCCTTCATGTCGCCGAGCGCGTAGAGCTGCCCGGCGATCAGTACGAGGCCGATACCGGCCAGCATGCCCTGCACCACGGCGAGCGAGATCGCCCGGAACCAGCGGCCGAAGCCCAGGGCGCCCATGGCCAGCTGGAGCAGTCCGGAGATCAGGACGAGGACGCCCAGCGCCGCGACGCCGTATTCCTGGACCGCCTCGTAGACCAGCACCGTCAGACCGGCGGCGGGGCCGGAGACCTGCAGGCTGCTGCCCGGGAGGAAGCCGGTGACCAGACCGCCGACGATGCCGGTGATCAGGCCCAGCTCGGCCGGGACGCCGGAGGCGACGGCCACGCCGACGCACAGGGGCACGGCCACCAGGAAGACGACGAGAGAAGCGGTGATGTCGGCGCGGAGCGTCCCGGCGCCGGGGGAAGAGCCTGCGGTGCCACCGGCACCGCGGAAACGGTCGAGAAGAGAGTTTCGCATGAGGGTTGCCTCCAGTGCGCCCCGTCACCGGCTCTGGGCAGGCGGGGGCACGGCATAGCACATCGTCAGTGGGATCGATGGAATCGGTCGCTGGCGGTGAAGCTCGCTTGCTCACAAGAAGCGTGAGAAAGCGTGAAATGAGGCGCGCGAGGGCGCGCAGAATGAGCCGTCATGAGCCGTTGGCACACGACGGCGAAGCCCTCAGCAGCGGAAGATCTGGTGAGTGACGGGCAACTCGCCCGATCTCGAGACCGGCACGGCCTGCCGGCCCGTGAGAGATGTACTGATCGCGGTGCGCGGCATTCGCACACCGGCGTCGCAACCGCACACGCACCCGTATTTGCCGCTCGGCGTGGGTGCGGTCAGCGGAGCCCGTCCGCCGCGGAGCCCCTTGCAGTCCTCCACCCCGTCGTCATGATGGGCGGAGTGTGCCTTGATGATCGGCTTGGGGTCCGCGGTCGCGGTGGAAGCGATCGATTCAGGGTGAGCGACCTGCGCGGACGCAGTATCGGCGGCGATGAAGAGGGCGAGCAATACGGACACCACGGCTAGCAGCCCACGAGCGGTATGCCGGACCGTCCTCACCATCGCCTCCCTCCTGATACGTATCGACACGCAACTCCATTGTGTCCAGACGACCGTGACTATTTGCAAGTCGATATGTAACCAACTTGTGAATAGAGAGGCGTCGAACAGGATGGATTCCTTCCGGTCGCCCCGGCGGACGCCAGCGCTCGCAAGCGATCGCGTCACGCCGGGTGGGTGGAGCGAGGTGATCAAAAATATTATTCATCGAACAATGAATAACGCGCGGCGCGTCGCCCGGCCCCCGGTGCGAGGATGAGAGACGTCCATCCATCGCAGCAACGCACGAGGTGAGCCGCACTATGACGGAGACGGTCGCCGTACTCGGCACGGGAAAGATCGGCGAGGCCCTTCTCAGCGGGATGATCCGCGGTGGCTGGAAACCGACCGACCTGCTGGTCACCGCCCGCCGCCCGGAGCGCGCCCAGGAGCTGCGGTCACGCTACGGCGTCGAGGCGGTCACCAACGCCGAGGCCGCCAAGGCAGCCGACACCCTCATCCTCACCGTCAAGCCGCAGGACATGAGCGCGCTGCTGGACGAGCTGGCCCCGCACGTGCCCGCCGACCGGCTGGTGATCTCCGGCGCCGCGGGCATCCCCACCTCCTTCTTCGAGGCGCGCCTGGCCGTCGGCACCCCCGTGGTGCGGGTCATGACCAACACCCCCGCCCTCGTCGACGAGGCCATGTCCGTCATCTCGGCGGGCAGCCACGCCAAGGAGGAGCACCTCGCCCACGCCGAGGCGATCTTCGGCGGCGTCGGCAAGACGCTCCGCGTCCCGGAGAGTCAGCAGGACGCCGCGACCGCCCTCTCCGGCTCCGGTCCCGCGTACTTCTACTTTCTCGTCGAGGCCATGACGGACGCCGGAATCCTGCTCGGGCTGCCCCGCGACAAGGCCCACGACCTGATCGTCCAGGCCGCGGTCGGCGCCGCGACGATGCTGCGCGACAGCGGCCAGCACCCGGTCTCGCTGCGCGAGGCCGTGACCTCCCCCGCGGGCACCACCATCAACGCCATCCGCGAACTGGAGAGCCACGGCGTACGAGCCGCCCTGATCGCGGCCCTGGAGGCGGCCCGCGACCGCAGCCGCGAGCTGGCCTCCGGCAACGGCTGACCCCGTCCGCCCGAGCCGGGGCCCGAGAGCCCCGGCCCCGGTCCGGCTTCCCCGGCTCAGGCCGGCGGCAGCAGCCCTACCGCCGCATAGGCGGCGTCGACCCGCGGCCGGGCCAGCGCCCGGGCGCGCTCGGCCCCGGCCCGCAGCGCCCCGTCCACGTAACCCGGATCCGCGCTCAACTCGGCGTGCCGGGCCCGCATCGGCCGCAGCAGCTCCACCACCGCCTCGGCCACCGCCCCCTTGAGCGCCCCGTACGACGTGTACTCCTCGGCCAGCACCTCCGGCTTGCCCCCGGTGCACGCCGCGAGGACATCCAGCAGATTCGCCACCCCGGGCCGCTCCTCCCGGTCGTACCGGACATCGCTGCCGCTGTCCGTGACCGCCCGCATGATCTTCTTGCGCACGACATCCGTCTCGTCCAGCAGATAGACGATGCCCCTGCCCTCGGCGTGCGACTTCCCCATCTTCGACAGCGGGTCCTGGAGGTCCATCACCCGCGCCGCCACCGGCGGGGCCGTCGCCCGCGGCACGGTGAAGACCGGTCCGTACCGCTGGTTGAACCGCCGCGCCAGATCCCGGGTCAGCTCCACATGCTGCTTCTGGTCGTCGCCGACCGGCACCTCGTCCGTCCCGTACGCCAGGATGTCGGCCGCCATCAGCGCCGGATAGGTGAGCAGCGACAGCCGTACGCTCCTGTCCCGCGCCGACTCCCGCGCGGCTTTCTCCTTGTACTGGATCATCCGTCGCATCTCGCCGTCGGCGGCCGTGCACTCCATCAGATAGGAGAGCCGCGCATGTTCGTCCACATGGCTCTGGACGAACAGGGTGCAGTGCGCCGGATCAAGACCGGAGGCCAGGAACAGCGTGGCCGCCTGCCGGGTCAGCCGCCGCACCCGGGCCGGATCGTGCTCCACGGTCAGCGCGTGCAGATCGACGACGCAGAAGAGCGCGTCGGCACGGTACTGGTCCTCCTCGACCCACCGGCGCAGGGCGCCGAGGTAGTTGCCGAGGGTCAGATGCCCGGTCGGCTTGACCCCGCTGAAGATCCTGGGCCGTGCCGTCGTGGTGTGTGCCATGGATGTGTTCTCTCCCGCTGTCTCGGGACCGCCGGGCCTGACGGCCGGCTCCGCGAGTGGCAGGAGATACGAATACGGCCGCCGGATCGGCGGCCGTGGAAGTGCATGCGCTGGGGGCGGCCGCCGTCAGGCGGGCCACCACTGTGCGAGGTGCGCATGCTTCGTCATGCCACAGAGAGTACGCCCGCTGGAGCGCCCCGGCACGGGTTTGAAGGCCGCCGGGGCGTCGTGTAGTGTTCTTCGAGTTGTCACGGAGCCCGCACAGGGAAACGGGACAGCCACTCGAGCCGCACCGGCGGCAAACCACTCTGCACGGCCTCCCATCGGGAACGACTTCGGCATGCCGAATTCCGGACCGAAAAGCTCGATTATGA
>NZ_JBIRPZ010000023.1:0-131526 GCF_044332925.1 Streptomyces sp. NPDC021212 | reverse complement strand
GACAAGGCAAGAGCCACGAGACCGCCCTTGGCCTCCTCGCCGCCCTTGCCACCGCCACCGCCGCCGTCGGCGCTGATCGTGCCGGCATGCTCCGCAGCCGACTGCAGATGCTTCCCATACGCCGACGCATGCTTCTCGATCTTCGCGGCGAACTCGCCCGTCGTCTTCAGCACACTCGAAATACCCTGCGGCTGCAGGTCCCAGCCCGTCATGCGTTACGTCACGCCCCCCAGCGGCTGTCCGCTTCGTAAGTCAGCCGATGTTGTCGACCGCAGCCTTCGCACGCGAAAGCGTGTGCTGCGCCGTGCCGTCGTTCTTCTCCAGCACCGTCTTCAGCAGCTGGATGATGCTCTTGACCTCCTGCGAGGCCCGGTTCCAGCGCAGCTCCTTGCCGTGGTACTCGTCCGCCACACCGTCCGCGGTGAAGTCGGACATCGCCGCCTTCACCTGGGCGTCGCGCGCCGTGATCACCTGCTCCAGACGCGCCACCACCGCCTGAATGTTGACCTGCGCGTCCCCAGAAGCACCCGTGTCGTACGAACGACGATCGCTGTTGGCAGCCATGAACGTTCCCTCCCCGTTGAAGATCGAAAATTTACGGTCAGCGGCCGCCGAAGCGGGCCGCGTCGAAGTTGGCCGCGGACATCTGCTGCCGCGCGTTGTCACCATGCTCCTGGTCGCCCGAGCTGAACGCCGTGTCCATGCCCGACTGACCACCGAGGATGCCTGACAGGGAGCTCTGCAGAGACGAGGCGATCTCATCCGACCGCGCCTTGAACGAGTCGAACGCGGCCTTGCCCTGCCCGTTGAACTTCCCCTCCAACGGCTCCGCCGCCTGCACCAGCTGACGGATCAACGTTCCCAGATCATCACTGGACCCACGCGACTTCGACTGCAGAGTCGACAGCGTCTGGGCCCCCATGTCGAACTTCATGCGGCTCCCCTTACCGAATGAGAAGGTCGTTTCCCGTAGCTATCTTCACAACATCGGGAAATCGTCGCAATGGAGATCCGGTCGGCTGTGACAGGCATGTGACACACCCGTTCAGGGCCTCAGAGGGGGAGCCCGACCAGTCCCCACCGGCGTCGTTCGGCTTCGCCCACGGCTTCGGCCCAGCCGGACAGCAGCGCTGTGAAGTCCTCGAAGTCCGCGATCCACCCCCCAGGAGACGCGGCGTGGCGCGCGTACGGTTCGCGCAGTTGCGGCAGTTGCGGCGGTTGCGGCAGTTCGGGGGCAGCCTCGTGCCAGTAACGGTTCAGGCGGGCCACGGTCCGGGGGCCGCGGGCGATGAGCGGCCCCGACCGCCACAAGCGAGCGCCGGAAGGGAAGAGGTCCGCGTCTACGTGCTCAGCGTCGGTGTCGACCTCGGGACCCCACCAGATCAGAGCGCTCAGGAACCCGTCCAGGGCCACCCGCAGCTCGCGCTCGGCTGCACCCCGGACGTGGTCCCATGCATGGGCGGCCCGGAAGTGCGGCTTGTACGAGCCGAGGGTGCCGCCGAACTCGTACCGGCCCAGCCAGGATCTGCCCGGCTCGGCAGGCCACACCCACCCCGCGTCGACGTCGACGTCCGCGTCCGCCGACTCCTGCAGCACCTCGAGCCGGTCGTCCGGCGCGATCTCCATCCGATGGCTAGCGAGGGGACCCGTGCGTTTACGCATGGGGGAATCGCTTCTCTGGGCTGTTCTGACCTCAACTGTGCGTACGGGTTGGCACTGTTGCCCCGAGCCGACTAGATGAGTGTCACGTGTATAGTGATCGTTATGGCCGTGCCGCGGAAGGTTCGCCGGTACTCCGGCGGCGTGTATGACTTGGGACTGCACGTGGTGTGGTGCCCGAAGTACCGTCGCCGGGTTCTTGGCGGCCGGGTCGCGGTCCGGCTGCGTGAGCTGATCGAGGCGAAGGCGGAAGAGAAGGGCTGGGAGATCATCGCCCTTGAGGTGATGCCCGATCACGTGCACCTGTTCGTCAAGCACGAGCCGAAGGCGTCCGCCTCCTACGTCGCGAACCAGTTCAAGGGCTTCACCTCCCGCGTGCTCCGCTCGGAGTTCCCGCACCTTAAGAGCCAGATGCCCACGCTGTGGTCGTCATCGTTCTTCGTCGCCTCGGTCGGTGCCGTCTCGGCGGACACGGTGGAGAAGTACATCAACACCCAGTGGGAACGCCCCTGGACGAAGAAGCAGAAGGAGGAGGCCGACAGTGCGCCGGGCGTATAAGTTCCTCCTCCGCCCCACCGTCCGCCAAGCGCAAGCCCTGGACGAGATGCTGCGGGATCACTGTTCCCTCTACAACGGGGCCTTGCAGGAACGCCGCGACGCCTACCGGCACACCTCGAAGACCTCGATCAAGTACGGGCAGCAGTCCGCGCAGCTCAAGGACATCCGCGCCTTCGACCCGGAGCGTCAGGGACGCTGGTCGTTCAGCTCGCAGCAGGCCACGTTGCGCCGTCTGGACAAGGCGTTCCAAGCCTTTTTCCGGCGCGTGAAGGCCGGGGAGAAGCCGGGATATCCCAGGTTCAGGGGTGTGAACTGGTTCGACACGGTGGACTTCCCCAAGGACGGCGACGGCTGCCGCTGGGACTCCACCCCGCATGATCCCGTCACCCGCGTGAGGCTGCAAGGCGTCGGGCACGTCCGCGTGCACCAGCACCGCCCCGTCACGGGCCGCGTCAAGACCGTCTCGGTCAAGCGTGAGGGGCGCCAGTGGTATGTCGTCCTCGCCTGCGATCAGGTGCCCGCCGAACCGCTCCCGGCAACGGGCGCGGCGACCGGCATCGACATGGGCCTCACGCACTTCCTCACCACGTCCGAGGGCGAACACCTGCCCAACCCCCGGCACGGCAAGCGGAACGCCGAAGCCCTCGCCGACGCTCAGCGCGCCGTCAAGGCATTCCCGCGCCGGAAGCCGAACAATCACACCGCCAAGCAGCGCCGCGCGGTGGAGAAGGTAGCCAAGCTGCACCGCAAGGTGCGCCGCCAGCGCACCGACCACGCACACAAGACCGCGCTTGCGGCGGTCCGCACCTACGACGTGATCGCGCACGAGCGGCTGAGCATCGCGAACATGGTTCGCACCCCCAAGCCGAAGCCCGACCCTGAGACACCCGGCGCGTTCCTCGCGAACGGCGCCGCCTCAAAGGCCGGGCTCAACCGCAGCATTCTTGACGCGGGTTGGGGGGTGTTCCTGGGCATCCTCGCGCACAAGGCTGAAAGCGCCGGTCGTGTACTGATCCCGGTGGACCCCCGCAACACCTCGCGGACCTGCCCCCAATGCGGGCACGTGGACAGCGAGAACCGCGACGGCGAAAAGTTCCAGTGCACCTCATGCCAGCACATCGACCACGCGGACCGCGTGGGCGCCTGGAACGTCGCACTCAGGGCCGGGCTGGTCCTTCCCGACGTGGCATAGCCACCGACAGGAGAAGCCCCCCGGATTCATCCGGGGGGAGGAGTCACGAGGTGCTCCCAGTCGACGACCAGCACCGTGATGTCCACGCCCATGCCCTGAGGCTAGCCAGCACCGGCCACGGCGTGTGAGACGTTTTCCGTGTGACGAGCCGGTAGTCGACCGTCACCCTGAGCAGGGCAGTTGGGGAGTCGGAGTGTGCAGGTCGTCTGCGGTTTCCTCTTCATTGCTCAAGGAAATGGGCATGGGGGTGTGAATGCTGGGTAGGCGGTTTCTCGTTCAGCTGCAACAAGCCGAAGGGCAGGGAGGGCGAAGTGAACGGCACGGCAACCGTGGATTCGTCAGAGCTGACGGCAGGGGAGGCTGAGCGGACGTGCGCGGTGGTGGGGCTGCCGGCCGTGGCGGACCCGACCAAGGTGACGCCACAGGACGCTCGTGCGCTCACCAAGGTCTTCCTTGACCGGCTGACGGAGTTGGAAGAGGGGACGCACGAGTATCAGTACGTGCGCAACACCCTGATCGAGCTGAATCTTTCGCTGGTGCGGTACGCCGCCCGGCGGTTCCGTACTCGCTCGGTGGAGATGGAAGACGTCGTCCAGGTCGGCACCATCGGGCTGATCAAGGCGATCGACCGGTTCGACCTGAGCCGCGAGGTGGAGTTCACGACCTTCGCCGTTCCGTACATCGTGGGTGAGATCAAGCGGTTCTTCCGCGACACGAGCTGGGCGGTGCATGTGCCGCGCCGGCTGCAGGAGTTGCGGATCGATCTGGCCAAGGCGAACGAGGAGCTGTTCCAGCGGCTGGACCGGTCGCCGACGACGACCGAGCTGGCCGAGCATCTGAACCTGAGCGAGGAGGAGGTCCTCGACGGGCTGGTGGCCAGCAATGGTTACAGCACCTCGTCGCTGGACGCGCCCGCCGACCCCGAGACCGGTACGACCCGCGTCACCACGTATGCGGACCGGATCGGTGAGGTCGATCCCGCCATGGAGGTCGTGGAGAACCTGCACGCTCTCAAGCCGCTGGTGGAGCAGCTCGGTGACCGGGACCGGCGCATCCTCCAGATGCGGTTCGGCGAGGAGATGACCCAGTCCGAGATCGGTGCCGAGCTGGGTGTCTCCCAGATGCATGTGTCGCGGCTGCTCACCAAGTCGCTGACGCGGTTGCGGCGCGGTCTGCTGGCCGACTAGGGCTGGTATCGAGAAACGTACGAGTGAGACGTACGAGTGAGACGTACGAGTGGGGCCCGACCGGGAATCCGGTCGGGCCCCACTTTCCTTCCGGTGTGCTACCAGCGGTACCAGCGTCCTCGGCGGCCGCCCGTGGTGGGACGGACGATGAAGCCGAGCAGCCAGACCGCGAGAACGATCACGGCGATCCACCACAGTGCCTTGAGGGCGAACCCGGCACCGAAGAGAAGGAGCGCGAGAAGCAGTACCACGAGAAGCGGGACCATGATTATCAACCTCCGCCGCCCGAGTACCCCTCCGCGAAGGGCACACACCTGATCATTTCGGTCAGTTGTCGAACGCCGTCGCGAGGAGCAGCCTGGAGGTGCAGCGTGTAGCTGTGGAGGGCTGCCAGGGCAGAGGGTGATGGTCATGATCCAGCCGGCTGATATCCGTGAGTGGCGCGACCGGGATGTCGTGGACGACGAAGGGCGCAAGATCGGCGCGCTGGAGTCGGTCTATGTCTCGACGGCGACCGACCAGCCCGAGATGGCGACGGTCCGTACCGGGATGCCCACCCGGCACCGCCTGGTCTTCGTTCCGGTCGACGACGCGGTCCTGGGGCCGGGCTACGTGAAGGTGGCGTACGCGCGGACGCTGGTGAAGAAGGCCCCTTCGCTCGGTGTGGACGATGTGCTGCCCGCCGAGGAGGAGAGCGCGATCTTCCAGCACTACGGCAAGGCGTACCAGGCGGGCGCGGGCGAACGGCGGCTCGCTCGCCGCTGACCGTTGCCCCGACGGGCCGGGAGGTGTCGCACGGTGGCTCTCTTCCTCTTCTTCGTGATCGTGGCGATGGTGCTCGGGCTCATCGGCACGGTGGTGTACGGACTGGGCTATCTGCTGATCATCGGCGTCGCGGTGTTCGTGGCCGATGTGATCTTCCTGGCCGTGCACTGGTCGCGGCGGGCACGGCGCCGGCCGCTGCGATGAGGACTGGGCGATGAGCGGGGGGCGGGCCGGCGTTCCGTTCGGTGGCCATTCCTTCCCGTACGCGCCCGGCACGCTGCGGCCCTCCGTCGACCCGGCGGCGGCCGACCGGCGGGTTCTGGAGCACTACCGGCTGTGGAAGGGCCACTTCGTACGACCCCGCGGCGATGGCTCGTGCGCGGTGTACGCCCCCGACGCCGCGTATCCGTACGTCGCCGAGGCGCAGGGGTACGGCATGGTGATCAGCGCGCTGATGGCGGGCGCCGACCCGGATGCCCGCGACGTTTTCGACGGACTCCTGCGGTACGTCCTCGCCCATCCGTCCGCCGGTCACCCCGATCTGCACGCCGCCCAGCAGGACGAGGCGGGACGGGACGTCGGAGGGGCGAATTCCGCGACCGACGGTGACCTGGACATCGCGTACGCGCTGCTGCTCGCGGACCGGCGGTGGGGCGGCGGCTACCGTGCGCGGGCGGTGCGGCGGATCGACGCCATCCGGGAGACGGCGCTGCCCGCGGCGGGCGGGCCGATCAAGCTCGGCGACTGGTCCTCGGGCCACTTCGACGAGGTCTCCCGCACCTCGGACTGGATGCCCGCCCACTTCAGGGCGTTCCGGGCGGCTACCGGGGACCCGCGGTGGGGCGAGGCGCTGGACACGCATCTGTCGCTGGCGGGGGACCTGCAGCAGGTGTACGCCCCGGACACCGGGTTGCTGCCGGACTTCGTGGTGGACACGGGGAGCGATCCGAAGCCGGCGCCGGGGCAGGTGCTGGAGAGCGAGCACGACGGTGACCACCACTGGAACGCCTGCCGCGTCCCCTGGCGGATCGGGACGGACGCGGCGGTGAGCGGCGACGCGCGGGCGCGGGCGGTGGCCGGGCGGATGGGGCGGTGGATGTGCGCGGCGACGCACGGTGATCCGGGCCGGATCCGGTGCGGGTACCGGCTGGACGGCGCGGCGTACGGGGAGGGCGCGGCGGGCGCGTTCGTCGCGCCGTTCGCGGTAGCGGCGATGGCGGGCGGCGGCGGGCAGGAGTGGCTGGACGCGCTGTGGGAGTGGATGGCGGCGTCGCCGCCGGTGCCGGGCCGGTACTACTCGGCGAGCGTGCAGCTGCAGGCGATGCTGGTGGTCAGCCACAACTGGTGGCCGCCGTCTGCTCCGGGGGTGGAATCGGGTGGCGTGGGGCGGGGGTTTCCGTGAGGTGGATACGCACACGGGTACGCACAGGGGGCGGAGCGAGGGCGCGGGCCGGTGCCGGTGGGGTGGTGCGGGCGGCTGCCGCTGTACGGGGGCGGGGGAGCGGCAGGTCGTGGCGCGGGCGCTGGTACGGCGGCGCGAGGCGCTGGACCCCGGGGCGCTGGCGCGGCTGCGGCGGTTCGGGGAGGCGCTGTCGCGGGGCGATCAGCCGTCCTGAGCGTGGCGGGGGTTTCCCCTGCCCGCCCCTTCCCGAACCAGGGGCGCCGCGACTGGGCCCCGCAGGGGTTGCGCCCGGATCCCCGCCGACCCGCCGACCCGGCGGGCCAGTGGGCCGACCGCGACGGCGGTGCGAGCGCGGGACCGCCCATGCTCAAGGCGATTGACGCTCCCGACCGTCGCGTGGGACGGCCGACGCACACGACCCGCCGCCGCACGAAAGAGCTGACGGGTGACGGGCACGCCCTGCCGCCGCGCGGGGCGGTCGACGCACAGGACTGCTGACGCGCGGGGACGGCTAGTGGTCGCCCCGGGCCACCGCGTCGCACAGCTCCGCCAGGGCCGTGCGGGCCGAGCAGGCGGGGAGGGGAGCGAGGGCCGCGTGGGCGGCGGCGCATTGGCGGAGGACCTCTTGGCGGGCCTCGGTCATGGCCGGTGCCGTCGGGTCGCCGGAGAGCAGGACCGAGAGGGTGGGGGTGCCGGGGACCGGGGAGTGCAGCTCGGCGGCGAGGTGGCGGGCCACGCCCAGGTGCTCGCCGTACACCGCGAGCGCGTCCGCGATCTCCTCCGTGGCGCCGGAGGTCAGCGCGCCGAGGCGGCCGGAGACGGCGGTGAGGGCGCCGGTGCGGGCGGCCAGGGTGCGCAGGTGGTGGGCGACGGGGTCGTGGCCGTCGCGGGGGCCGGTCGTCTCCAGGATCTGGCCGCTGACCAGGCGTTTGAACGCGTCGGCCTGGAGCCGTACGGCCCGTGGCCCCAGCCCGGCCAGGAGGCGCGAGGCGCGGGCGAAGAAGAAGTCGCCGGTGAGCACGGCGACGGTGGCGTTCGGCTCGTGCCGTACGTCGTCGTGGTAGCGCGTCGCCAGATGGGTCAGCTCGACCACGACCGCCGCGGGCACCACGCCCGGCGCGCGCGGATCGCCGAACCGGGCGGCCAGCAGCACCAGCAGCGGCCGCAGGCGGCGGCCGCCCGGGCGGGCCAGATGCCGGGCGGCCGCCGTGATGAACGGCACGTCGCTGCGCGTGGCCTCCACGAGGCAGTCCTCGACCGCCGCCAGCGCGGTCCGCAGGTCCGGTTCCCGCGTGTGGTTCCCGACGACGGTCACCCGGGGCTCCCTTCACGGAGTGTCAGTGCACAGACGGTCGGTACACAGAGGGTCAGTAATGTCTCATATGTCAGTCGGGGGTGGGTCGACCACGGGCCTACGGCTCGGCCGGGACCGTGGCCCGGATCCGGCTTCCCTGCCCCGGGCGGCTGTCCACGAGCAGGGTGCCGCCCACCTCACGGGCCCGTTCCCGCATCGAGAGCAGCCCCAGATGGCCCGGGAACGTGCCCTGGGAGTCGAAGCCCACGCCGTCGTCGGCCACGGTCAGCGTGACCGTGCCGGGGCCGCTGAGCAGGTGGAGGGTGACGTTCCGGGCGCGGGAGTGCTTGGCGATGTTGTGCAGCGACTCCTGGGCGATCCGGTACAGGGCGTGTTTGGCCTCCGGCGTGGTCTCCGGCTCGGACCCGAGCCTCGCCTCGGCCGTGATGCCGTACCGGTCCCGCAGCGTCTCCACGTGCTGGGTGAGCGCGGCGACCAGGCCCTCGGCCTCCAGCGACTCGGGCCGCAGCTGGCACAGCAGGTTCCGGGTCTCGGCGATCGCGATGTCCGCGAGCCGTCCGATGTACTCGATCGGCTCGGCGAGCCGGGCCGGCTCGGCCGGCTCGGCCACCCCGGCCGGCTCGGCCGGCTCGGCCAGATCGCGTTCCAGCAGCTCACGGGCGGTACGGGCGCCCAGAGCGATGCCGTACAGGGCCTGCGAGACCGAGTCGTGCAGCTCGCGGGAGATCCGCTGCCGTTCCTCCCGTACGGCCGTCTCCCGGTCGGCCGCGCGCTGCCGGTCGTGCTCCACCGCGCACGCCGCGTGGCCCGCGATGACCTCCAGGACGGTCATGTCGGTCTCGCCGGGGCGGCGGCCCGCCGGGAAGTGGCAGCACATCGCGCCGATCACGGTGGTCCCGCGCAGCAGCGGCCAGGCGGCCACCGCGCCGCGCGCCGGAGTTCCCGTCGTCCCGGCCTCGCCCTCGTGGATCACGGGCGCGGCGCCCGCGATGGCCTCCAGCGCGGGTGCACGGGACGGCGGGGTGTGCCCGTGGCCGCCGCCCGCCATGCGCAGGACGGCGGCAGGGCCGGGCTCCAGGAGGTAGACGGTGCAGCTCGCGGCGGTCGTACGGGCCACCGCGCCCGCGGCCAGGGAGTCCAGGGTGCGCCGTACGGAACCCTGCCCGGCGGCCGCGGCGGTGGCGGCGGCCACCCGGCGCAGCTGTTCGCGGCCGCGGAGCCGGGCCACGGCGAGCCCGGCGGGCTCCGCGAACATCCGGACGGTCCTCACGTCGCCGTGGGTGAGCCGCCGGCCGCCGCGCCGCGTCGCCACCTCGATCACGCCCGCGACCTGGCCGCGCACCAGCAGCGGCGCGTCCAGCACGGAGGCCAGGGCCGCGTCGTGCGGAACCCGCCCGAAGAGATTGAGGATGCCGGGGGATTCGCCCCCGGAGACCGTGGGCCGTCCGGCGCGGATCGCCTTGCGCGCGGGGGCGGACCCGCCCGGGGTCAGCAGCCCGCGGGGGACGGCGTCCGGGGTGCCGTCGGTGGCGCGTACCGCCAGGACGTCGCCCGGCTCCAGCACCAGCACCCGCGCCAGGTCGGCGCCCAGCAGCTCGCGCAGCCGGTGGGCGATCAGCCGCAGCACCTGGTCGCCCGGCTCGCCCGCCAGGACCTGCTCGCGGACCTCGGCGAGCGCGGTGCGACGGCGCCGCCACCGACGGAACCGGAAGCCGCGCCGGTACTCGTGTGCGTGCCCGTGTATCCCAAATGCGATCACGCCGACCACCACTGCTCCCTCGTCGTAGACTCCGGCGCCTCGGGCGGGGTCAGCTCACCGGCCGGCACCAGGCCCGACTGCACCGCGTACACCGCCGCCTGGGTCCGGCTGTGCACGCCGAGTTTGGTCAGGATGTGGCTCACGTACGTCTTCACGGTCTGCTGGCCGATCCGCAGATCGCGGGCGATCTCCTTGTTGGCCTTGCCGCGGGCCAGCATGGTCAGTACCTCGGTCTCCCGCTCGGTGAGCTGTTCGGGCCCGCTCGGCTCGCGGACCTGGCCCATCAGCCGGGAGATCGCGGCGGGGGAGACATGGATCTGGCCGGCGGCCGCGGCCTTCACCGCGTTCCTCAGGTCGTCGGCCTCGGCGTTCTTCAGCAGGAAGCCGATCGCCCCGGCCCGTACCGCGCCCATCACCATGGCGTCGTCGAGGGAGCTGGTCAGCGCCACCACCTCGACCTCGGGGATGTCCTGGCGGATCTCCGCCGTGGCCGACACCCCGTCCATCACGGGCATCAGCAGGTCCATGAGGACGACGTCGGGGCACAGCTCCCGGGCCAGCCGTACGGCCTCCCGCCCGTTGGTCGTCTCGCCGACCACCTTGATCTCGTTGTCGAGTCCCAGGATCATGCGCAGGCCCTGCCTGACCACCGCATGATCGTCTGCGATCAGAACGCGAAGCGCCACGTTGACTCACCTGCCCATGGAACGAGAGCGGAACGGAGCGTCCAGCTACGCGTACGGGAGGGGAACCCGGTGAGTGCTGTCCGGAATTCCCTCGCTCGGGGGATTTCGTCCCCCAATCGTCCGCCCCCGGTTGGCGTAGGCCCCGGCCGGGCCGCACGGCCTCACTCCGGCTCGACGGGCCGGAAGCCCCATTCGGTGGCCCTGGCGACCGCCTCCAGCTGCGAGCGCACCTCGAGCTTCTCCAGGATCTTGCGCACATGGGTGCGGACGGTCGCGTAGCTGATGCTCAACTGCTCGGCGACCGCCCGGTTGTCCAGGCCCTGACCCATCAGGGTGAGGATCTCCTGCTCGCGCCGGGTCAGGCTCTCCAGCCGCCCGGTCTGCTCGGCGGTCGAGCGGGCCGACTCGCGGTGCCGGGACAGCACCTCCACCAGGGTGCCGGCCGGGATCAGGGTCTCGCCCTCGGCGGCGGAGCGGATGGCGGAGGCGATCTCGTCGCCGCTCGCCGACTTGAGCAGATAGCCGCAGGCGCCCGCCTCCACCGCGGCCAGCAGCGCCGAGTCGCTGGCGTCGGCACTGAGGATCACGATCGCGCAGGAGGGGTCATGGGCCCGGATGCCCGCGGCCGCGTCGGCTCCGGTGCCGTCGGGCAGCCGGAAGTCGACCAGGGCCACATCGGGGGACAGCTCCTTGGCCATGGGCACGGTCTCGGCGACCGAGTCGGCCCAGCCGACCACGGTCAGGTCCGCGTACTCGGCGAGCAGGGCCCACAGCCCCTCGGCGACCACCCGGTGGTCCTCGACGATCAGGACCTTGGTCAGCTCCGCCGGGGCGGTCACGGCTCCGGTTCCCCTTCCGGGGTCGGGCAGCCGAGGGACGGCGCGTCGAGGGACGGCGTCCCCAGGGCCGGGACCGCCGGATCGCCCAGCGGCACCCAGAACTCGACGGTGGTGCCCGCGCCCGGGGCGCTCTCGATACGGCACCAGCCGCCCGCGATCTGGGCCCGTTCCTGGATCAGGGACAGCCCGAGGTGGCCCGGGCGGGACTCCACGTCGAGGGGGTTGTAGCCCTGGCCGTCGTCGACGATCCGTACGAGACAGCCCTCGTCGAGCCCGAGCAGCTGGACGTGCACCGTCTTCGCCCGGGCGTGCTTGCGCACGTTCATCAGGGCTTCCTGCGCGGTCCGGTAGATCAGCGCCATGGTCTCGGCGGGCGGCTTGGCCGCGAGCCGGTCCTCCAGCCGGTAGGTGAGCCCGGTCTCGGTACGGATCTGCTCCAGCAGCCCGCGCAGCGCGGCGGCCAGGCAGCCGTGCTCCAGGCTGGACGGCCGCAGGTCGAAGATCAGCTGCCGCAGCCGGCTCAGGGACAGCTTCAGGGTCTCGTCCAGCTTGTCCATCACCCGCTGCTCCTCCGGGTCCCGCAGCCGCCGCCGCAGCTGCTGGAGCCGGAGGCTGGCCGCGGTGATCACCTGGATGGTGTCGTCGTGGATGTCCGCGGCGATCCGGCCGCGCTCGGCCTCCTGGGCGTGGACGAGATGGCTGAGCAGGGCCTGCCGGTCCCGGTCGGTGACCTCCAGCAGCTCCAGGCTGCGCTCCAGGACGAACTGGGCGCGCTGCACCTCGGTGATGTCGCGGACGGTCAGCACTGTCAGCATCCCCTCCTCGGTGCGCAGCGGGCTGATGCTGACGTCGGCCGGGAACTGCTTGGCGTCGCTGCGCCGGCCGACCAGCTCCATGCTGTGGCCGAGTGGTTCCTCGGCCTCGTCCCATTCGCGCAGCGAGATGGTCAGCGGCTGGTCGGGCAGCAGCGCCTCGACGGCGCGGCCGATGAGATGGTCGCGGTCGTAGCCGAAGAGGGCCTCGGTGCGGTTGTTGGTGGCCTGGATACGGCCGGACGCGTCCACGATCATCATCGCGTCCGGGGAGGACTCGATGAGCTGGCGGAAGCGGCTCTCGGCGGCCCGCAGCTGGCTCAGGTCGGCGACGAAGACGACACCGCGGGCCCGCTTGCCCTGGAGGTGGCCCCCGCCGAACTGGGCGGGGAACTCGGTGCCGTCCCGGCGGCGGCCCGCCATCGCGGAGGGCGCGCTGAACACCCGGCCGACGAGCTGTTCGGAGGCGGTGCGGTAGCGCTCGGGGACGAGGTCCCGCAGCCGCTTGTCGCGCAGCTCGGCCGAGCTGTAGCCGAACATGTGCCGTACGTGGGCGTTCGCGAACTCGATGCGGCCGCGGGAGCCGAGGACCAGCACCCCGCAGGGCGCGTGGCCGAGCAGGTCCAGGTACGACTCCTCGAGCCGGCCGCCCACCAGGTCCTCGAAGCGCCAGGAGGAGCGGTCGGCGCGGCGCAGCGGCTCCGCGCAGTCGGCGAGCAGATCGGCGGACATGGAGAACTGGTCGCGGGCGGCCCTGTTGATCGCTTCGAGTATCTCCTCGGCGGGGGTGCCCTTGACCAGGTAGCCGGTGGCGCCGACGGCGAGCATGTTGAGGACGGTCTCGCGGTCGCCGTGGGCGGACAGCGCGACCACGCGGGCGCCGGGGGCCTGGTCACGGATCGCGCGGACGCTGCCCGGGGCGTCGCCCTTGGGCATGTGCACGTCCATGATCACGACGCGGGGGTGGTGTTCGACCGCCGCGTGCACGGCCTGCTCGTGGTCGACGGCGAGGCCCACGAGTTGCAGGTCGGGGTGGGAGTCGATGAGGTCCGCGAGGGCTTCCCGGACTGCCGGGTCGTCATCGGCCACCACAACGTCGATCCGGTCGTCACCCATCGCTACCCACCTCCTTTGAGGACGGCACCCTGCAGTTCGCGGATGCTGAGTTCATCGCGCCGGCAGTGCGACAGCGACGGCATGACCGCGGCGAGCGGCGCGACCAGCACGTTGTAGTGGCTTCCGATGCGATCGCACACGGCGACCGCCGCCGCGGCGTCCCACACCGCGGCCCAGAAGGCCCAGTCGTGCCGCCGGTGGTTCTTCGCCGTGTCCAGGGCGGCGCGGCGCGCGACGGCGGCGGCCACGAGGATGCGGTACCGCTCCTCGTCGGTCGTGGTGCGGTGGACCTCCGCCCACCCCTCGGCGCGGGTCTGGCTGGAGGTCTGCTTCCACAGATCGGCCACCCGGTCGATTTCTTCGGGGGAGAGGTCCTCGATATGGGTCAGGAACTGGAGGACTCTTCGCGAGTTAGGGCCGAAAATAATACTCATAGGACACTCCAGGACGCATGGTACATCTCCGGACTATCGCGAACGTGGGCCCCGGGCCCCCAAGGCGGCCGGACGGACCTCCCGGCCCACGTTCCCGCTCGGGCGTCTTCGCCTCGCCGGCGTCACCGGCGTCCCTAATCGTTCTGTCCGTGGCCCGAGGACATGTTGATGCTCGCCTTGGCGATGCCGCCGCTCTTCTGGCCGATGAGCTGGAAGGCGACGCCGTTCTCGTCGGCCTTGGTGATCCGGTACGAGCCCACCGCCGACGCCTTGCCGCGCTCGTCCACCTGGAAGGTCGCGATCTTCCGCTGCCCGGTGGAGCCGGACCCGGCGTACGCGTTCACCGTCTCGCCCGGGGCGAAGCCCGCGACGTAGAAGCTCAGCGTGGTGCCCGCCCGGCCGCCGAAGGCGCTGGGCTCGGCGGACGGGGTGTACGGCAGCACCGTGAACCCCGAGCGCACCACGGCCCGGCTCTGGTCGCCGATCGCCATCAGCGTCTGCCGGCCCTTGAGCCCGAACGGCACGTTGAACGCCACGTCGCGGATCTGGCCCATGCCGTTCGCCTGGGCGGTGAAGGCGGGCAGCCCGCTGTTGCGGTTGATGTAGACCAGCACCCGCTCGCCTGGCGCGAACTTGTTGGCGGACAGCGTGATCCGCTGACCGGCCTTGAGCGCGTACGGCTTGGACTTCATCGACGGGTACATGGCCAGCATCTGGAAGGGCGCGGTGGCCGTGGTCTTGCTGCGCTTGCCCACCAGGACGAGCGTGCTGTTGCCGGTCGGGGCGACCCCGACCTTGATGTCCGCGCGGCCCACGCCGCCGCCGCTGTCGGAGTGCAGCGTGGTGACGGGGATGCCGGTGGTCCGTCCCCAGAACACGTCGATCGCCTCGCCCGGCCGGAAGCCGTGGGCGCTGACCGAGACGACGTCGCCCGGCCGGCCGACCATCTTGTTGATCCGCGCGGTGCCGACCGCGCCGCCGGTGATCACCTTGGCCTCGGCCGTGTTGGCGCTGCCGCGCTGCTGGGCGACGAGGGTGGCGGGCCGGCCGCTGTTGGACTCGGGCACGGTGAACCGGGCGTAGATCGAGCCGTAGCGGTCGGTCCGGACGCTGCCGATCGCCCGGCCCTTGGTGTCCGACGCCCGGGCCTTGAGCAGCAGGTCCACGGTGGACTTCTTGCCGAAGCCGCCGCCCTCGACCGTCGCCTTGCCGCCGGGGGTCACCAGGCCCGGGTTGAGCACGATGATCGGGCCGGACGCCTGCGGGATGCGCTGGTTGCCCAGCTTGATGGTCTTGGGCTGCTTGGGCGGCCGTACCTCCTGCCGCTCGTGCGGATGCCCCTTCTTCGGGGCGCCGCCGCCTCCGTTGCCGGTGGTGTTGAGGGCGCCACCGAAGCCACCGCGCGCGATCACCTGCACGAGCGATCCGACGATCGCGAAGACCACGAGAGCCAGCAGGACGGTCTTCCAGGTGAGCTTCTTCTTGGGCTTGTCGCCCGGGTCGTTCCCGCCCGGGGATTTCTCCTCGTACTCGGGAACATCCCTGTCCTCCGGAACATCCCAGTCGTCGTCGTACTCAGGCATGGCCTTCACCTCCTCTTCCCGCGGCTATTGCACCCGGTAGATTTCGAGTCTGATATTGCCCTGGATGTCCGACCAGACCCGGTCGGAATTCTGGAGGCCCTTGAGAATCCAGTTCTCGCGCCCGTCGGCATTGTTTGTGGCCATCGACTTGCGCATCTTGTTCGACATGATGATGTAGTCGATGTTCTGCCATCTCTTTTTGAATAGCTTGTCGCGCACATCGGGGTCGGAGGAGGCGTTCCAGTGTGAATGCGCATACGGATAGAATGGGCGCACATCGTGCAGCTCTCCCCACAGGTCGTCGTCCATGATGATGCGTGAATTGGGCGGGACGTGTTTGCGCACCCAGGCGATCTGATCATGCTGCATCTTGGTGAGATTGATCCTGGATTGGTACTGGTCCGCTATCTGCACATGGCCTTCGGTATTGGTGTGCACCAGATATCCGGAGGACGGTGACATCAGCAGGACGACGGCGACCAGCGACGGCACGCCGACCCGTACGAGGGAATGTGCCTGCCGCATGAAACGACTCTGGAAAGAGGCCTTCAGCAGCCGGTCCACGGCCATGCCGATGCTGATCGCGAACATGGGGATCAGCGGGGCGACGTAGAAGTCCAGCACCACGCTGCCGCGCAGCAGGTAGAAGGTGTAGCCGAAGGCCAGGGTCCCGACGATCAGGTAGCCCAGGTTGCGCTGCCGGTCCCGCAGCCCCCACCACAGGCACAGCAGCATCGACGCGAACCCGACGATCAGCATGAACGAGTCGCGCATCAGCCAACTCGTGTAGAGCAGGCCGTTGTGGCTGAGCAGGTTGCCCTGGCTGCGGTTGAGCTGCCACCACAGGGTGTAGAGCAGCGAGACGTGGTCCGCGGGCGGGTTGTTCAGGTCGAAGTCGAAACCGGTCGGCAGAAGCTCGTTCTTGAGCAGCGCGTACGTCACATAGGCGCCGATCGGGGCCGCCGCGGCGAACGGCCAGAGCGTACGGAGGAACCGGTGGCTCGCCGAGCCCTTGATCCGCCGGTAGAGCAGATAGATGAAGCTCGGCACGAAGAAGATCGCGTTTTCCTTGGTGATCAGCGCGAGCCCCAGGGCCACCCCGCCGCCGAACACCGATCTGATGGTGGTCTCCCGGCGCAGCAGGGCGAACAGGCTCAGCAGCAGCCAGAACATCATCAGGTTGTCCAGCAGCACTTGGCGCTGGTAGTAGACCGCGATAGGCGAGACGTTGAAGAAGAACGCGGCGATGGTGGCGGCCAGCGTGCTTCCCGACAGTCGCCGGGTGACCTCGAACAGCAGATAGACGCTCGCGACATGCACCAGCAGCATCAGGAAGCGACCGGTGTTGATCGCGTTGCCGAACGTCTCGAACTGCTTCGGCAGCGGGAAGACCCAGCCGGCGAGGGTGATCCAGCCCGCCGGGGCGTGGTCGTAGTCGTAGGTGTAGGGGGACAGGCTGGTCTCCCGCACCAGCGACCAGGCCCGCTGCATGTAGATGCCCTCGTCGGTGAGGTAGAGGGGGTAGCGGAACAGGTGGTAGCCGTGGGTCAGGGCCCCGGTCAGCAGGGAGACCACCAGGGCGATCTTCCCGGCGGTGCCCAGCGGCGGGAACCAGCCGCGCTCCACGGAGAACCGGCGGCGGCGCCGTGCGGGGGGCCGCTGCGGGGCGGCCCGGTCCTGGCCGCCGGCGACCGGGTTCGAGGGTGCCCGGCTGGGCACGGGGTCATGCGACACGCGACTCCGCCTCCTCGGTCTGGCCCCGGTGGGCGCCCACGTGCTGTGTCTTCTCCCAGTCGTGGCGGCCGGCCATCTGCCGCCGCATGGCCCGCAGCGCCGCGTAGGCGAGGACCATCTGGAACGGGAACCAGGCGATCGCCATGCGGACGACGGCCTTCGGCGAGGCTTCGAGTCCATGGGCGCCGGTGAACTCGTACAGGCCGACCGCCTGCACCAGGAAGTGCGCGACCAGCAGCAGTACGGGCAGATACGAGCAGAGCGCGATCAGCACCGGCACCTTGAGGATCAGGATCATGCCGAGCGAGATCGGCAGATAGAGGCCGAGCAGCGCCTGCCCGCGCGGGAACACCAGCACGTAGAAGGCCAGCCAGCGCTGTTTGCGCGTCGGCATCTTCTTCCAGGTGCCCTTCTTCAGGGTCTGCATGAAGCCCTGGCTCCAGCGGGTGCGCTGCCGGATGAAGTGGCCGAGGGTGGGCGGGGTCTCCTCCTTGGTCACATACCGGTCGTCGTAGACCACGCGCACTCGCTCGCCCATGGCCGAGATCCGCAGGCCCATGTCCGCGTCCTCGGTGAGATTGCGGTCGTCCCAGCCGCCGAGCTTCAGCAGCAGCTCGCGGGAGAAGAAGACGGTGTTGCCGCCGAGCGGGATGGAGCCGTGGTGCGCGTGGTAGTGCAGCCGGCTCTTGAACCAGAAGAAGTACTCCAGGACGTTCAGCGTGGAATACCAGTTGGACTGGTAGTTCATGAGCTGGACGCCCGCCTGCACCACCCGGACCCGCTCCTGCACCATCACGGTGTTGACGAGCCGGAATATCTTCGGGTGGATGTCGTCCTCGGCGTCGAAGATGGTCACCACCTTGTTGGCGGTCTGCGGCAGGGCGGTGTTGAGCCCGTGCGGCTTGTTGATCGGCTCGTCGTCGAAGACCACGACCCGCACGTTGTGCAGCCCTTCCCGGGCCAGCTGGTCGATCTTCTCCTCGGCCTTCTTCACGGTGCCGTCGTCGTCCTGTGAGCAGATGACGAAGACCTCCAGCAATTCGGCCGGATAGTCGGCGCGCACCACCCGCTCGATGGTGGACTGGATGACGTCCTCCTCGTGCCGGGCGGGCAGCAGGACGCTGAAGGAGAGCCGCGGCGGAATGAAGGTGTCCGGTGCCCTGGCCTTCCGCTCGGCGTCCGCCCGGTCCCAGGTGTAGAGCATGAGATAGAGGACGTGGCTCGACTGCACGGTGAGCAGGATCGAGACCGTCACCAGGACCAGATAGATGATCGGGACAATCATCGGCTCCGCCTCCCCCACACCCATCCCGTACTACAGGCGAAGTTGACCGCGAACGCGGCGGCGATGCCGAGACAATTCGCCAGCAGCAGATGCATTCCGGCGCGGACCAGCGACCAGACGAGAACGACGTTGATCGCGAGTCCGCCGAGTACGGATATGTTGAATTTGACGAAACGTCCGGCCGACGGGGTGCGCACGGCGAAGGTCCACCGGTCGTTGAGCAGATAGTTGTGGACCACGGCGAGTTCCACCGCGATACCGGACGCCACCAGAAGGGGCAGTCCGGCCCAGTGGTAGAGCGCGAAAAGCGCCGCCGAGTTCACCAGCACTCCGCCCCCGCCGACCACCGCGAAACGCAGCGCCAGACCGGGCATACCCGCCATCCGTTTCCGTGGCGAGCGGGTCCGTACAGGGCTCCCGTTTCGCCGGTCGGTGGTCACGTCCGTTTCGTCGCCCGGCTCTCCCGTGCGCTCGCTGGACGTTCGGAAACGCTGCATCGCGACTCCCTCGACAGGAGGCTCTTATCGTCGTCGAGTCCCAGAGTGCGTCACCCGCAAAGGAGGTAGTACCCGCGCCCGGGGGAGCGGTGAGTGCACCTTCGGCGGACCTCTTTCCTCCCCCATTTCGGGGAGCGCCGGCTTCTCCGGGCCCCGGCCTTTCCCCCGAAGAGGGGAACGGCGGATCCCTCGCCCGCGGGTGTCAGTACTTCCGGGGGCTGCCCAAGATGAAAGGGGCCCGACGGCCTTGCGTCCCGTGCGAGGAGAGTAGGTGACGTAATGTCAGGTCACGTGATGTCACGCCATCCTTTCGCCGGCCGGGCCGGAGTGGTCATCGCAGCGATGACCCTCGCACTGGCCACGCCGGCTGCGGCAAGTGATACCGACAGCGGTTCGTTGCACGATTCCGAATGGGCGCTCACCGCGCTCAAGGCGGAGCGCGCGTGGAAATTCAGCAAGGGTGCCGGAGTGACCGTCGCGGTCATCGGCACCGGGGTGGACGCGACCCATCCGGATCTGCGCGGACGGGTCGCCCCTGGAAAGGATTTCGCGGGCGGCGGCAGCCCCGTCACCCGGGACGACGCGGACGCGGTCGAGCAGGGCACCCATGCCGCGGGCATCATCGTCGGCACCGGCCGCAATTACCGCGGCGACGGGGTGTACGGGCTCGCGCCCCGCGCCCGGATCATGCCGCTCGGGGTGTACCGCAATGGAAAACCCCAGGCCGCGGCCACCGCCCGGGCCATCCGCCACGCGGCGAGCCATGGCGCGCACATCATCCACGTGGCCGCGTCCTTCAAGCACCCCACCCCCGACCTGAAGTCCGCGGTGAAGTACGCCGCCGGCCAGGACGCCGTGGTCGTGGCGGGCGCCGGCGACAACGGCAAGGACGGCAACCGGCCCACGTACCCGGCCGCCCTCCCCGGTGTGGTCGCCGTCGTGGCCACCGACAAGAAGGGCGCCGTGTGGACCTCGTCCCACCACGGCGGGACCATCACGCTCGCCGCGCCCGGCGTCGCCATCCTCACCACCGCCGGCAACAACGACTACTGGACCGGCGACGGCACCGGCTTCGCCGCGCCCTGGGTCACCGCCGGGGCGGCGCTGCTGCGCTCGGAGCACCCCCGCTGGAACGCGCGCCAGATCGTGCGGAAGCTGATCGACACGGCCGACCGGAAGGGCTCGGCGGGCCACGATCCGCGCTACGGCTACGGGGTGATCGCCCCCGCCAAGGCGCTCGCCGACCGCGCCGCGCCGCCGCCCTCCGCCGAGCCCACCGCGGCCCCCTCCCCGCACCGCACCAAGGCGGCCGCCGCCTCCCATGCGGCCGGGGATGAATCCGCGCTGGTCACGATAGGGGTGGTGGCCGGTGTGCTGGTCGTGCTCGCGGTGCTGGCCATAGTGCTCATCAGCCGCCGCCGCCCGCCGCCCGGCAACTCCCATCACAGCTGACGGCGGGGGCGGCGATGTTCACCGGGTTCACCAGGTTCACCGGACCGCGCGACCGCGCCGACCGCGCCGACCGCGCCGACCGGGCCGACCGGGCCCGCCCGCCGGCGCGGTCGCGCCGTACCGCCTGGCTGAGCGCCCAGGTGCTGGTCCTGGTGCTGGTGGCCGAGGCCGTGATGGCCGCCACCACGGTACGTACGCTGCTGGCGCCCCCGGCGCCCCATGCAGCGGTCACCCATGCCCTCGAGCCGCCACTCTCCGTGTCCAAGCCGTTCTATCCCGCGACCACCCGCTTCTACACCGACCCCCACAACCCCGCCGCGTCCTGGGTGCGCGCCCATCCGCGCGACCGGCGGGCGGCGGCCATCCGCAGGCGCATCGCCGACCAGCCGCAGGCCGCCTGGTTCACCCAGACCAACGAGTCGCTGGTCGAAGAGCAGGCCCGGGGCCTGGTCGGCGCGGCCGCGGCCCAGCGGCGGCTGCCGGTCCTGGTCGCGTACGCCATCCCGCAGCGCGACTGCGAGCAGTACAGCTCCGGCGGCAGCGGGGACGCGGGCGTCGCCTACCGGCGCTGGATCGACGCCTTCACCCGGGGCATCGGCGACCGGCCCGCCCTGGTCGTCCTCGAACCGGACGCCCTCGCCCACCTGGGCTGTCTGCGGAAGCGGCAGCGCGCGGAGCGGTTCGCCGCCCTGGCGTACGCGGCCCGGACGCTCCGGGAGCGGGCCCCGCGCACCCGGGTCTACTACGACGCGGGGAACTCCGGCTGGCAGCCCGCGCGCACCATGGCCGGGCGGCTGCGGCACGCCGGTATCGACCGGTACGGGGACGGCATCGCGGTCAACGTCTCCAACTTCAACGCCACCGGCGACGAGGTGCGCTACGGCCTGTCCGTGCTGCGTGAGCTGCGCCGCCCCCGGCTGGGGGTCGTGGTCGACACCAGCCGCAACGGCGCGGGGCCCACGCACAAGCACCAGTTCTGCGATCCGCCCGGCCGCAGGCTGGGCAGGGCCCCCACCGCGGCCACCGGGATCCCCGGGCTCGACGCCTTTCTGTGGATCAAGCAGCCGGGGCAGGCGGACGGCTGCGCGGCCGGTGCGGGCGTCTTCGTCCCCGGCTACGCGTACCGGCTGACGGGCCGGCCGACCGGCTGACCGACCGGCTGATCCGCGCTTCCGCAGGGCCCCCGAAGGGGCCCTGTAGACCTCCGTAGACCTCCGCAGGGCCCCCTCCTGCGCCCTGGGCGCCCTCCCACCACCCCCACAAATCGGACATAACCCATACGAAACGGCCGAATTCCGCTACCTCAACTGAGGTAGTCGGAATTCGGCCGTTTGGCGTGCCCTGAATTCCTGCAATTGAGGTATTCGGATTTCGCTCATGCGTACGGTGTTTCGAGCCCCGGGCTTTTCTAATGTCGGTGAGCGACAGGACAAAAGAGCCCGAAGGAGCTCCATCGATGCAAAGAGTTCTCGTCGTGGAGCACCACACCCAGGTGCTGAGTGCTCTCGCCGATCTCGTGATCGAGGAGCCGGGACTGGAGTTGTCCGGAATTGCCGGATCGGCCCGAGAGGCAATTTCTCTGGCCCAGGCGGCGCAACCGGATGTGGTGCTGATCGATGTGGACGGGCCCGGCTGGAAAGCGCAAGGGCTGGACCGCCTCATCGGCGACCTCCTCCCGCAGGCGCGGATTGTCCGGCTGACCGCCGTATCCGACCCCCACATGGAATGCCTGGAATCTCCGACGAACACCCCCAGCATCCTCAAGACCGAAATACGCGAATTCCTCAGGAGTATCACCGAATGAATTCCCCCATGGACCAGAACAACGTCCCGACCAACCCCGAGACCACCGAGACCAAGGGCGCTCCGCGCTCCCGCCGTCTGCGCATGGGTATCGCCGCGGCCGTCGTCGCTGTCGCTGCCGTGGGTGGCACCGTCACCGCGTTCGCGATGAACTCCGGCGACTCGGGCTCCTCGTCCTCGGCCGCCGTGGGCAAGCCCGCCGGTGCGGATGTGAAGTTCCCGCTGTCCACCAAGAAGGGTGACATCGTGGACTCGCAGGGTCACAAGGTCGTCCTGACCGGTGTGAACTGGTTCGGCTTCGAGACCGGCACCTTCGCGCCGCACGGCCTGTGGACCCGCAGCTTGGATTCCATGCTGGACCAGATGGCCAAGCAGGGCTTCAACACCATGCGGCTCCCCTACGCGAACGAGATGTTCGACGCCAAGAGCAAGCCCAACGGGATCGACTTCAAGAAGAACCCCGACCTGAAGGGCCTTACCGGCCAGCAGATCATGGACAAGGTCGTCAAGGGAGCCACCGACCGCGGCATCATGGTGGTCCTGGACCAGCACCGCCCGGACCAGTACGGCCAGAGTGAGCTGTGGTACTCCCAGAGCCTCACCGAGAAGAAGTGGCTGAGCGACTGGGTCAAGCTGGCCGAGCGCTACAAGAACAACGACCGGGTGATCGGCGCCGACCTGCACAATGAGCCGCGTGGCCAGGCCACGTGGGGCGACGGCAACCCGAAGACCGACTGGCGCCTGGCGGCCACCAAGGCCGGTAACGCGATCCACAAGGTCAACAAGAACTGGCTGGTCTTCGTCGAGGGCACCGACCGCCACAAGAACGAGCAGTTCTGGTGGGGTGGCGACCTCCAGGGTGTGAAGAAGTACCCGGTGAAGCTGGACGAGGCCAACAAGGTCGTCTACTCGCCTCACGACTACGGTCCGGGCGTCTTCAACCAGAACTGGTTCCAGACGAAGGACTTCCCGAAGAACATGCCGGCCATCTGGAAGAAGCACTGGGCCTACATCAAGCAGCAGAACATCGCTCCCGTGATGCTGGGTGAGTTCGGTGGCCGCAAGACCGCGGGCAACAGCCACGAGGCCATCTGGCAGAACGCCCTGATGCACTACCTCAAGAAGAACGGCATCAGCTACACCTACTGGACCTGGAACCCGGACTCGGGTGACACCGGCGGTGTGCTGAACAAGGACTGGAAGACGATCGACAAGAACAAGATGAAGATGCTGTCCGAGTACCAGATGCCTCTGCTGCAGCCGAAGGGGAAGGCGTCGGAGTGACCCCTTCCGGCACTGTGCCGAGCATGGTGAGGTGACAGCGAGGGCCCGCAGGCAACCGCCTGCGGGCCCTCCGTCGTGTCCGCGCCCCCTGCCGGATGCCGGTCAGGTCCGGAAAGTCCCGTAGGGAGGGAAGCGGGACGCGCTCCCGCCGGGTTTCCTCCTCGGACCCGGCTCGCGCCCGCGGACCGGCCCCCGGCATCCAGGGAGGCCGACCATGAACCCCCACCAGCACTCCGGCCGGCTGCTCTTCCCGCTGGTCGCGCTCTTGGTGATCGCGGCCGACCAGGTGAGCAAGGCGTTCGCGCTGGCCGCCTGGAGCGGTACGACGGGGCCGCAGGCCCGGCTGGGGCCGTTCCGCGCGTTGCTGGTGCACAACGCCGGCGTGGCCTTCGGGCTGGGCGACGGCCGCCCGGTGCTGATCTCCATGATCACCCTCACCGGCGCGGTCGCCACCCTGGCCGCCGTCGGCGCGGGGCTGCGGGCCCGGCGCCGGGGCCTGGCGTTCGGCATGGCGCTGATCGCCGGGGGCTCGGTCGGCAACGGCGCCGACCGGGTCGTACGGCCGCCGGGCCCGCTGCGCGGCGCCGTGGTCGACTGGATCACGGTGGCGGGGCGCGGCCCGGTGTTCAACCTGGCCGATGTCGCCCTCGTCTCCGGGACCCTGCTCACCGCGGCCGTGCTGCTGCTCGCCGCCGCGCGGCGGGGTGACGTCAGCCCCCTGCCTTGGGCACCGCGCCCGACCCCGGTCCCGACCCCGAGCCCGGCCCCGAACCCGGCATCCGATCCGGCCCCGGCTCCCGGGTGCTCTCCCGCTCCGCGATCGAGGCCGCGAACTCCTTCAGCCGCGCCAGCGCCGCTTCGTCGGTCAGCCCCCGGGAGGCCAGCGCGCTGGTGATGCGCTGGTAGAGGGACAGCTCACGGGCGCAGGCATGGCACCCCGCCACATGGGCCCGCACCCGGCCCGCCTCCGACGCGTCCAGTTCGCCGTCGAGGTACGCCTGGAGCATCGGCGCGCCCACCGGGCACTCTCTCGTCCGGCGCCGCTCGGTCTCGCGCCACCATGTCCATCGGCTCATGCCTCACCTCGCTCGGGTTCCCGTCCGGTGCGCCCCGCGGCCAGCAACTGGTTCCGGATCCGCCTTCGCGCCCGGTGCAGCCTGCTCATCACCGTCCCCTTGGGGACGTCCAGCACCTGCGCCGCCTCCGCGTACGACAGCCCGTCCACATGCACCAGCCGCACGACCTGCTGGTCGCGGAGCGGCAGCGCGGTGAACGCGGCGTCCACGGCCTCGTCGAAAGCGGTGTCCACCACCAGTTCCTCCGGGGTGGCGTCGCGGGCCGGGGAGAGCCGTTCCAGCTCGGTGTCCGGGTCGTCCAGCAGGCGGGGCCTGCGCTGGCGGCGCCGGCTCACCTCCGCGTGCCGCATGATCGTCAGCAGCCAGGCCCGTGGATGTCTCCCGTCAAAACGGCCGACTGCCCGGTACGCCCGTAGTAACGTGTCCTGCACGAGATCTTCGGCGTCGGCTCGCTGAGCGGTCAGAGACATCGCCACGCGCAGCAGCACCTCGATCTCGGGCAGCACGTACTGGCTGAACATGCGTTGCTGATGGGCGTCCGGGTCAGCCACGTGTGCCTCCTCGGATCCGAACCCCCGGGGCGCGAAAGCGACATATCACACTCTGTGTAACATCTCGCTCACGGCGCCGCGCGGGGTGGTCGGCGATCCGGGTGACACGGCGGCGGGCGGGGCTCGCCGCGAGGGGTACGGGTTATGCCTTCACGGAGATCAGCATCTTGCCGTCGGACGTACGGACCTCGAAGTGGTCGATGTCGGAGCGCGCCATGGCCGCGCCGCCGTGCGCCCACAACGGAGATCTGGCCATCTTCTCCGGGCTGTCCTTGATCCCGTATCCCCGGTCCGGCACGGCCCAGGTCGTCATGGTCTGCTTCTGGCCGTCCTTGCCGACCGCGATGAGGCTGCATTCGAGCGGGCCCTTGACGTTGCCCAGCCTGAGCATCCCGAAGGTGCCCCACATCTTGTTCTCCAGGGCGATCGCCGCGCTCACCTTGGTGTCCGGGTCGGTGGCCTCGACCTTGTCGGGCATGCCCGCGAAGAGCTGGCTGTCGCTCGCCGCGGACGCGACCGGCGGCGCGGCGTCGGAGCCCGAGCCCGAGGTGACGGCCATCGTGCCGAGCGGTCCGCCGACGATCAGCGCGGCAGCCGCCGCGACCAGGTAGAGACCGCGCCGCTTGCGCTTGCTGCGGGCCGCGGCGACCTCGCCCACCATGCGGTTCAGCAGGGCGGGGCCGGGCTTGGCGGTCAGGGTGTCGATGGCGGTCGGGGTGGCGGTGAACGCGTGCGGGGTGTGGCCCGTGATCGCGGTCCGGCCGGGTGTCCCGTGGATGCCGGGGATGTCCGCCGCGAGGTCCGCCAGCAGGGGTTCCAGTCCGGTCAGCTCGTCGAGCTGCCGGCCGCACTGGTCGCAACCGGCCAGATGCTCCTCGAAATAGGTGGCGTCCGCCTCGTCGAGCACGCCGAGCACATACGCGCCAACGGCGTCGTGTCCCGCGTGGTGCGCCTGCGCTGTCATGCCGTCACTCCTCTCTCCTCAAGCGCGAGCTTCATGGAGCGCAGCGCGTAGAAGACCCGGGACCGAACCGTCCCGCTGGGTATGCCGAGCGTTTCCGCCGCCTCATTGACCGTACGGCCCTTGAAGTAGGTCTCGACGAGCACCTCGCGGTGGGCGTCGCTGAGATCGTGCATCGCGTCGGAAAGTGTCATCAGCCGTAGTGCCCGGTCGATCTCGTCCTCCGCCGGCATCAGCTCCAGGGGAGACGGGTCGACCTCCTGGGGCCTGGCCTGCCTGCTGCGGTGCCCGTCGATGACGATGCGCCGCGCGACCGTGACCAGCCAGGGCCGGATGGAACCGGTGGCCCGGGACAGCTGGTCGGCGTTGCGCCAGGCGCGCACCAGGGTCTCCTGCACGACGTCCTCCGCGCGATGGCGATCGCCCGCGACCAGGCGCAGTACGAAGGCGAGCAACGGTCCGGCGTGCTCCTGGTAGAGCGCGCGCATGAGTTGCTCGTCCGGTGTACCGCGCTGCGATCTGGACGGACGCTCATCGGCCACGGCGGCGTCGTCGTGCACCAGAACCTCCAGGACAGGACCTGAGTTGGACAACATCAACTGACGACTCCCGGTCTGTGCCCCGGGGGGGTTGGGTGGCCATGTCGGCCTCTTCCTCCCTTCGTACGGATGGGAGGGGGCGGCCACTCAACGCGTCAGTAAGAAAGTTCCGATCAGTTCCTGGAGTTGCCCGGAGAGAGAGGTGGTGAGGAGGCAGATGAAGGGTCCTCGAGGTGACCGGCCTCAGGTGATGGCCGAGCTGAGGACATGGGGCTGGACCTTGCCCTCCAGCATCGCGCCGAGCCCTTCCACCGCGCAGACACCCGGGTTGTCCGCGATGTGCACCGGGACGCCGGTCGCCTCCCGCAGCAGGGTGTCGAGACCGGGCAGCACCGCGCTGCCGCCCGCCAGCATGATGCCGCGGTCGGCGAGGTCGGCCACCAGATCGGGCGGGCAGCGGCGCAGTACGGCGCTGATCGCGTCGAGGACGGAGGTCAGCGGGGTGCGGATGGCGTCGCGTACGCCATCGACGTCGATCCGTACGGACCGGGCGAGCCCGGTGGCCACGTCGCGGCCGTGCACCTCGGTGCCGAGCGAGGCCAGCGCGGTGTCGCCGAGGACCAGGTGCAGCGGGCGGACGGCCTGGCTCGGCAGCAGCAGGGCGTGCGCGTTGCGCAGGTGCTGGACGATGGTGTGGTCGACCGTCTCGCCGCCCACCGGCGCCCGCTCGGCGGCCACGATCGAGCCCAGCGACAACACCGCGACGTGGGTGGTGGCCGCGCCGCACACCACGATCATCGTGGCCTCGGGCCGCTCCACGGGCAGCCCGCAGCCCACGGCGGCGGCGATCAGCGTGTCCACCAGCTCGACCCGCTTGGCGCCGAGCCCGGCGAGCGTCTCCATGGCGGCGCGCTGGGCGAGCGGATCGGCGTCGTGCGGTACGCACACGGCGGCGCTCGGCCTCGGCTTGCGGCGCCAGGCGCGGCGCAGCTTGGTACCGAGGAGCAGCCGCAGCATGCGCTGCGCCATGGCGATGTCGACGACCGTGCCGTTGGCCACGGGGCGCACCACCCGGATGTGGGCGGGCGTACGGCCCGTCATGCGCTCGGCGAACGCCCCGACCGCGATCACGGCGCCGGTGCGGGTGTTGACGGCGGCCACGGTGGGCTCGTCGACGATCAGGCCGGTGCGCTTGAGGTAGACGCGGGTCCTGGACGCTCCGAGGTCCACGGCGATGGAGCAGCGACGCAGCCGCTCAAGGCTGATGCTCATGTGGCCATCGTGTGCGGCCGGACGCGGCGGCTGCCTCCGGAGGTGCGCCGGTCGGGCGAGCCCCGCACACACCTTGTGGCTAATCCGACGGCTGATCCTTGGCGTCCGCGTAGCACTCCACCGTCGCCACCGTGAGGGGAAAGCGGACCGGAGTGGGGCCGAAGGCGATCGTGCCGGCCGCCTCGCCCGCCTCCACGATCGCCTGCCGCACCGCCGCCACCTCCGGCTCCGGGCAGTGCACGATCACCTCGTCGTGCTGGAAGAAGACCAGCTCGGCGCGGAGCCCGGCGGCCGCCAGGGCGCGGCGCAGCGCGGCGAGCATCAGCACCGCCCAGTCGGCGGCGCTGCCCTGGACGACGAAATTCCGGGTGAAGCGGCCGCGGGCGCGGGCGCTGGGCGTGCTGCCGTAACTCGGCTCCTCGCCCAGGTCGCGCGGCAGGCCCGCCTCGTCGGCCGGGTCGGTGGCGGCGCCGCCGGCCGGTGGGCAGGTGCGGCCCAGCCAGGTCCGCACGAGGCGGCCCTCCTCGCCCGCGCGGGCCGCGTCGTCCACGTAGGCCACGGCCGCCGGGAAGCGGCGCCGGAGCGCGGCGAGGTGCTTGAGCCCGTCCCCCGAGGTCTGCCCGTAGATCGCGCCCAGCAGCGCGAGCTTGGCCTGGTCGCGGCGGCCCGCGAAGGCGCGGTCGGACAGCTCCGTGTACAGATCCCGGCCGGTGCCCGCGACCTCCATCAGACCGGGGTCGCGGGAGATCGCGGCGAGCACCCGGGGCTCCATCTGGGCGGCGTCGGCGACGACCAGCCGCCAGCCCGGATCGGCGACGACCGCGCGCCGCACCACCTTGGGGATCTGGAGCGCCCCGCCGCCGTGGGTGGTCCAGCGGCCGGAGACGGTGCCGCCCGGCAGGTATTCGGGGCGGAAGCGGCCGTCGCGCACCCAGGACTGGAGCCAGGACCAGCCGTGGGCGGTGTGCAGCCGGTACAGCTTCTTGTACCGCAGCAGCGGCTCCACCGCCGGGTGGTCGATCTCCCGCAGCTCCCACGCACGGGTGGAGGTGAGCGCGATGCCCGCGCGCGCGAACGCCCGGATGACGTCGGCGGGCAGATCGGGCCGCACCCGCACCCCGCCGCCGAAGGCGCGGGACACCTCGTCGGCCAGCTCGGCCAGCCGCTGGGGCTCGAGGCCGCCCGGATAGCGCTCGCCGAGCATCTCGTCCAGCAGCTCCCGGTGGCGGTCGGCCCGCCAGGGCACCCCGGCGCGCCGCATTTCGGCGGCGACCAGGGTCCCGGCCGATTCGGCGGTGGTCAGCAGCCGCATCCGGTCCGGGTGCTCGGCCGCCTCCGTACGGGCCAGCTGCGCCTGGTACACCGCCAGCAGCGCGTCGAGCGGATCGGTGCCGGGCGGCAGCGGCGGCGGACCGGGCTCGAACAGCGACGGCTGGGTCTCGGCGGCCCGCACCGGCGGATCCTCGGGAACGGGCAGCCCGCGCAGCCGGGCCCAGGCCGCGGCGAGGGAGCGCGGGGCGCCCGAGCGACCCTCGTGGCCGAGCAGCAGCGCCTCGGCCGCCTCCACGTCGTAACACCGCTCGACCCGGACCCCGGCCGCCAGCAGCCGCGGAGCGACCTCGGCGGTGGACCGCCACACCCACCGGTCGGCCTCCGGGCGGGACCGCACCGCTTCGGCGATCCCGCCCCGTGCCGCCGGGACCTCGACGACCGGCCCGGCGGCCTTTCCGGAGGCGTCCAGCGGGCAGAGACGAACACCCCCGTCGCCCGTCTCCGCCACTGCCCACCTCATGACCGTGAGTCTGGCAGGGGGGTCTGACAACGGCCCGGCAACGGCCCCGGGAGCAACGGCGAGCCGAACTTCGGCGTCCCCGTCTCCGCCTCCACCGTCCTGGCCGAGCCCTCCGGCACACCGGGCTGACGCAGCCCGGCACGACACCTGGCGTCGAGGACGTCCCGCGGGCCAACCCGCGGGGCGTCCTCGACGTCTTTCACGACGACTGATGCGCGCGGGGCGGGGCAGAAGACGCGGTGCTCAAGTGATCATCGAGATTTATGCACGTGCATATGCTCATGCATTTGCCCATGCATAAGCTGAGAAACGCGGCTATGATCCGAGTCAGTTGACAGTTGCACTAATGCACGAACAGTGGAGAGCCCTGTGCGCGACCACCCGTACAACGGCATGGCGGCCGCGGACCTTCAAGGGGTCGTCTGGCAGAAGAGCAGGCACAGCAATTCCCAGGGGTCCTGTGTCGAGTTCGCCAAGCTGCCCGGCGGGCACGTGGCCGTACGGAACTCCCGCTTCCCGGACGGACCGGCGCTCGTCTACACCCCGGCCGAGGTCGAGGCGATGCTGCGCGGCGTCAAGGACGGGGAATTCGACCACCTCGTGCACGACCCCGTCGGCCGTGCGTGAGGGACCACGCGTGAGCGACACTGGTAGTGATCGGTGGGGGCCCTACTGATGTGAGACGGCGATGAGCGATGAACGGCTCGGTTCGCGTCGGACATGTCCTCGGAGTGCCCCTGCGCATGCACTGGAGCGCCCCCGTGCTGATCGTCCTGCTCGCCTATGGACTCGGCCGCGAGACGCTGCCCGCCTGGACGCCCGGCCGGACCGGACTCGTGTACGCGGTCGCGAGCGTGATCGGCGCCCTTCTGCTCATGGGGAGCCTGCTGCTGCATGAGGCCGCGCACGCGGTCACCGCGCGCGGCAAGGGCGTCTCCGTCGAGGACGTCACCCTGTGGGCGCTCGGCGGTGTGACCCAGATGGGGCGGCCGCGCACCGCAGGGATCGCCCTGCTCGTGGCCGTCAGCGGCCCGCTCACCAGCCTGGCCATCGGCGGCGCCGCCGTCGGCGCCGGGATGGGGGCGAAGGCGCTGGCCGGGTGGGGAGTGCCCGCCGCCCTGCTGATCTGGCTGGGCTGGGCCAATCTCCTGCTGGGGGTGTTCAACCTGCTCCCCGCCGCGCCGCTGGACGGCGGCCGGGTGGTGCAGGCGGTGCTGTGGTGGCGTACGGGCGACCGGGACCGGGCCGAGCGGGCGGCCGGGCGCAGCGGCCAGATCTTCGGCGTGCTGCTCATCGCGGTCGGCTGGTTCTCGTTCGTGCGCGGCGAGGGCGGTGGGCTGTGGATCGCGCTCGTCGGGCTGTTCATGATGGTGATCGCCAACGCGGAGCGGCAGCGGGCCGGTATCAACACGGCGCTGCGCGGGGTGCGGGTGGGCGACGCGATGTCGTCCCCGGTCGCGACGGGCGCCGACTGGCTGCCGGTGGGGCGGTTCATCGACGAGGTGGCGGCGCACTCACGCCACTCGGCGCTGCCGCTGCTGGACTTCGAGGGCCGGCCCAGCGGTGTCGTGCGCCTGCGCGCCCTGGCGGCGGTGCCGGCCGGGATGCGGGAGGAGCGGCGGGTGCGCGAGGTGGCGACGCCGGTGGAGCGGTGCACGGTCGCGACGTCGGACGAGCTGCTGAGCGAGGTCCTGGAGCGGGCCCGGCCGGGAGCCGGGGGGATGCCGGTGCTGGTGGTGGACCACGGGCAGCTGGAGGGGATCGTCACCTCCCACGATGTGTCGCGCCTCTTCCAGCTGCACTCGCTGGGCATCACGACGGCGCCCCCGGAGGCGACGCCCCACTGAGCGCCCGACCGCGTTACGGTCCGGGCGGGTGAGCCACGGCTCGGGCGGGCGGGCTACGGCCGGGGCAGGCGGAACAGGGCCCAGACGATCTTGCCGGGCAGCGTTCCGGCCAGCGGATGCCAGCCCCAGCCATCGGTGAACGACTCCACCAGATACAGCCCCCTCCCCGACTCCTCGCAGGCGCCGGCCTCCCCGGTGACCGGTCCGTCCTCGCTGGGGTCGCGTACGGCGCACACCAGCCGTGAGGCGGAGTACATCAGGTGGAGCCGCACCAGGGGCGGTTCGTGTCCGTCGGCGGGCGGGCCGCCCGGCAGGGCCGCGGCGACCGCGTGCCGCAGCGCGTTGGTGACCAGCTCCGAGACGACGAGGGCCACTTCGTCGAGCAGCTCGGGTATGTCCCACTGCCGCAGCGTGGTGCCGGTGAACTGCCGTGCCCCCTTGACCGCGTCGTAGCGCGCGGGGAGCGAACAGGAGACGGCGCCGGAGACGGCGGTGGGATCGATGGCGGGAAGCCCCCTCCACAACGGTTCCAGCAGGACCGAACCTTCGCTCCCCATGCGAGCACTCCTGCATCCGTGGCCCTGACGAATCCTGGCCAGATCTCGTACGAGCTTGCACGTGCGCGACTTCTATCGTTCCGAATGCCGACAGCGGATGCAAGGGCAAATGCACGTGCACGGAGCCGAATTGAGGTATGAGATCCTCCTTTGCCATGTTTTCGTCCTACGCAATTGTGCGTAGGTCTCCCCATCGGGTAATCACTTGGGCACGGACAGGAGCCCGAAAAGTGGCAGACTTCGGCCTGCCGGGTTGCGGGGGCCCATCGCCGGAAGGGCACATTCCGTACAGGGAGGGTCACGGACAGATGACCGCAAGCGAGTCGAGCGGATCGGTGGTGCGCCGCATTCTCCTGGGCTCCCAACTCAGGCGGCTGCGCGAGACCCGAGGCATCACTCGCGAGGCGGCGGGCTATTCGATCCGCGCCTCCGAATCCAAGATCAGCCGGATGGAGCTGGGCCGGGTGAGCTTCAAGGCGCGCGACGTCGAGGACCTGCTCACGCTGTACGGGGTCACCGAGGACGCGGAGCGAGCGGCGCTGCTCGGGCTCGCCCGCGAGGCCAACCTCACCGGCTGGTGGCACAGTTACGGCGATGTGCTGCCGGGCTGGTTCCAGACGTACGTCGGACTGGAGGGCGCCGCCTCGCACATCGCCGTCTACGAGGTCCAGTTCATCCACGGCCTGCTGCAGACCGAGGGCTACGCCCACGCCGTGGTCACCCGGGGGCAGCCGCAGGCGTGCGACTCCGAGGTGGAGCGGCGGGTCGCGCTGCGGATGGAGCGGCAGAAGCTGCTGGTGTCCGAGCGGGCGCCGGCGTTCCACGTGGTGCTGGACGAGGCCGCGCTGCGCCGCCCGTACGGCGGACCGGAGGTGATGCGCGCCCAGCTGCGGCATCTCCTCTCCGTCTCGGAAGCGCCGAACGTGACGCTCCAGGTGATGCCGTTCGCCCTTGGCGGGCACGCGGGGGAGAGCGGTGCGTTCACCCTGCTCCGGTTCCCGGAGCCGGACCTCCCGGACGTCGTCTATCTGGAACAGCTCACCAGCGCGCTCTACCTCGACAAACCCGATGAAGTGGGGCAGTACGAGCGGGTGTTGGAGCGGCTCGGGGCGGACGGTCTGTCCCCGGAGAAGAGCCGGGACCTGCTCGGGAGGCTCCTGCGCGAGGTCTGACCCATCAGTAGGATGACGTGCTGTCAGGAATACCCCCCACGCGTTCGCGGGTGTCCGGATGCGGTCCCGCGTCCTCCAGATTAGGGATGGCATGTCCTACTTCTCCGAGTTGGCCTTTCAGTACATCGGCGGTGAGTGGCGCACCGGCAGTGGTTCCTGGGACATCGTCGACTTCAATCCGTACGACGGGGAGAAGCTGGCCTCCATCACCGTGGCCACCGTCGACGAGGTCGACCTCGCCTACCGCACCGCCGAGCGGGCCCAGCCGGAGTGGGCGGCCCGCAACCCGTACGCCCGCCGGACGGTCTTCGAGCGGGCGCTGCGCGTCATCGAGGAGCGCGAGAAGGAGCTGACCGAGGCGATCATCGCGGAGTGCGGCGGCACCCACCTCAAGGCGGGTTTCGAACTGCACCTCGCCAAGGAGTTCCTGCGCGAGGCGGTCCAGCTGGCGCTGCGCCCCGAGGGCCGCGTCCTGCCGTCGCCCGGCGACGGCAAGGAGAACCGCCTCTACCGGGTGCCGGTCGGCGTCGTCGGCGTGATCAGCCCGTTCAACTTCCCCTTCCTGCTGTCGCTGAAGTCGGTCGCCCCGGCGCTGGCCCTCGGTAACTCGGTCGTCCTCAAGCCGCACCAGAACACCCCGATATGCGGCGGCGGTCTGGTCGCGAAGATCTTCGAGGAGGCCGGGCTGCCGGCCGGGCTGCTCAACGTGGTCGTCACCGACATCGCGGAGATCGGTGACGCCCTGATCGAGCACCCGGTCCCGAAGGTCATCTCGTTCACCGGCTCCGACCGGGTCGGCCGCCATGTCGCCACCGTCGCGGCCTCGCACTTCAAGCGCTCCATCCTGGAGATGGGCGGCAACAGCGCCCTGATCGTGCTGGACGACGCCGACCTCGACTACGCGGTGGACGCCGCGGTGTTCAGCCGCTTCGTCCACCAGGGGCAGGTCTGCATGGCTGCCAACCGGGTGCTGGTGGACCGGTCGGTGGAGCGCGCGTTCACCGAGAAGTTCGTGGCCAAGGTGAAGACGCTGAAGGTGGGCGACCCGGGCGATCCGGCCACCCACATCGGCCCGCTGATCAATGAGGGCCAGGCCGAGGCCATCACCGCGCTCGTCGACCAGACCATCGCCGACGGCGCGACCGCGCTGGTGCGGGGGCGGGCCGAGGGCACCCTGATGGAGCCGACCGTGCTCGGCGACGTCCCCGAGGGCTCGGCGATCCTCCGCCAGGAGGTCTTCGGCCCGGTCGTGGTGCTGATCCCGTTCGACGGCGACGAGGAGGCCGTACGGATCGCCAACGACACCGACTACGGCCTCAGCGGCGCCGTGCACACCGGCGACATCGAGCGCGGCGTCCGCCTCGCCAAGCGCGTCCAGACCGGCATGATCCATGTGAACGACAGCACCGTGCACGACGAGCCGATCGTGCCGTTCGGCGGCGAGAAGCACTCGGGGCTCGGGCGGCTCAACGGGGAGTCGATGGTCGAGGACTTCACCACCACCAAGTGGATCTCGATCCAGCACGGCCGCAGCCAGTTCCCGTTCTGACGCCGTTGCTCCTGCGGAGGGCTTGCGGACCGAAGCTGACCGCAAGCCTTCCTAACGTGGGATTCGTCGAAGGGCACCCGACCCGGGCGCTCTCCTGATGAAAGGCGGCAGCCATGCCCATCGTCGTGAACCCCGAGGCGTGTCTGGACGAGCGCGGCGCGCTCCTCGCGTACCTGGACGGGGCGGCATCCGGCGCGCCGTGCACGGCCTGACCGAGGAGCAGGCCCGCAGCAAGCCCACCGCGAGTTCCCTCTCCCTGGCCGGGCTGCTCAAGCACGTGGCGCGCGGCGAGCGCGGATGGCTGCGGATCCTCCAGGGGGAGAAGGCGGAATTCTCGGAGCAGATGCGGGAGTGGCAGGACCACTGGACGCCCTCCGACGGCGAGACGGTCGAGGCGCTGCTCGCCCAGTACGAGGAGGCGGCGGCCGAGACCGAGGCGGCCGTGCGGGCGCTGCCCTCGCTCGACGCGACCTTCGAGGCGCCCCGCTACCCCTGGGACGAGGGCGGCACCCGCACCTGGCGCTGGGCGGTCCTGCACCTGATCGAGGAGGTCGCCCGGCACGCGGGGCACGCGGACATCATCCGCGAGTCGATCGATGGGAAGGGCGCATTCGATCTGGTCTTCGAGACCGGTGCGATGCCCGAGCCCGATTGGTCGCTCATGGAGGGCTGACACCTCTAACCTGGACCCCAGCGCAGGTCAGGCGGGGCAGGATGGGGAGACGGGCACATGTCAGCGATCCGGCTGCTGGTGCTGGGGGCGGTGCGCCAGCACGGGCGCGCACACGGCTATCAGGTCCGTAACGACCTGGAGTTCTGGGGCGCGCACGAGTGGTCCAACGCCAAACCCGGATCGATCTACCACGCGCTCAAACAGATGGCGAAGCAGGGCCTGATGCGCGCCCACGACGTGGCCCCGAGCACCGTCGGCGGCCCGCCACGCACCGAGTACGAGCTGACCGCGGCGGGCGAGGAGGCGTACTTCAAGCTGCTGCGGGACGCCCTGCTGCGGCACGACCAGAAGATCGACGAGCTGACGGCCGGGGTCGGGTTCATCGTCGATCTGCCGCGTGCCGAGGCCATCACGCTGCTGAAGGAGCGGGTGGCGGCGCTGGAGGCGTGGCGGGCCGAGGTCACCCGGCACTGGTCGCCGCCGGAGGGCGCCCCCGACGAGTGGGGCCACATCGGCGAGATCATGAAGTTCTGGGTGCACTCGGCCGACAGCGGGGCCGAGTGGACCCGCGGGCTGATCGAGCGGCTCGAAGGCGGTGCGTACGTCATGGCGGGCGAGGGGGAGCGCTCGGTGGAGGTCCTGCCGGACGGGGCGCCGAACCCGCACGCGGAGTAGCCCCACCACGATGCCCGGCTGGCTCGGCGCGATCGCGGCGTGGAACCCGATGTCGGCGACGGCCACCGCGGTCCGTGACCTGTTCGGGAGCCCCGGGAGCGGCGGCACGTCATGGGCCGCGGACCACGCCGGACTCCTCGCCGTCTGCTGGCCGTTGGCGCTCCTCGCGGTCTTCTTCCCGCTGGCCGTGGGCCGTTACCGGGGGCTCAGCCGCTGAGCGGCCGACCGCCGTCCCCGATGCCACCTATGTCACACCCCCACCCGCCGTGGCCGGATGCGGATACGGTGCACGTATGGGGAACGACACGGCGGACACGGGGGCGGCTACGACGCGCGGGCCAGGTTATGCCCTGCTCCTCGCCGCCGGGCCGATCGGCAAGCAGCGGCTGATGGACGCGGCCGCCGCGCTGCCACAGCTCGCGGCCGTGCCACCGGCCGCGCTGCTGGGCACGCCCGGCGGCGCCAGCGTCGTCCAACTCGTGGATCCCGCCGACCCGCAGACGGTGCTGACGCACCTGCGGACGGCGGCCGCCCATCCGGGCCCGGTGCTCATCTATCTGGCGGGTCAGCTCACCCTCGATCACAAACAGCGGCTGCCGCACCTCGCGCTGGCCCGTACGACGCCGAGGACCGCCCGCTACACCGCGCTGCCCTGGCACTGGCTGGCCGCCGAGCTGGGCCGGCGGCCACAAGGCAGCACCACGGTGCTCGCCGATCTGGTGGCCGAGGAGACGACCTGGCCGCGGCTGTCCGACGGGCGGCTGCCGGTCGGCACGCTCGCGGACGGGCTGACGCTCTACGGGACGATCGCCCCGGCCCCGCCCAGGCGCCAACTCGCGGCGCCGGTCTACAGCCGCGCCCTCGCCGGGCTGCTGCGCGACGGCACCGGCAGCCCGGCGTTCGCCCTGCTGCACCAGCAGGCCGCCGCCGAGGCGGGGCTCGGCGCAGGGCCCGGACTGCTGCTGGGCGCACCGGTGGAGGGCTACGCGGCGTACGAGGTGTCGGCGACGTACGGGGCCCACCGGGCGCCCGGCGCGTACGAGCCGCAGGGGACTTACGAGCCGCAGGGGACGTACGGGTCGTACGAGGCCCAGCAGCCTCAGCAGCCCCCACACCCCCACCCCCCGGCCGTACCCGGCAGCGCGCCCCCTCCGCCCGGGCCGCCCATGGCCGCCGGGCCCGCCCCGGGGAGCGCCCCGGCGCCCGAGCCCATACCGGCCCGGCGGGCCGAGCCCGTACGGGCTGCCGAGCCCGTTCCCGATCCGCACGCCGCGATCTTCGAGGCCGCGCACGCCGGGCGGCACAGCGAGGCCGCCTCGATGGCCGCCGCCTGGGAGCAGGAGGCCCTCCGGTCGGCCGGTCCGCGCTCGTCCGGCGCGATCCACTGGCTGGAGGTCCGCGCCGATCTCGCCCGGCTCGCCGGGGATCCGGGCCGCGCGTGTGAGCTGTGGCTCGCGGTGGCCGACGCCCGGCTGGGCAATGGCGAGCCGACCGGGCACCCCGAGGTGGAGGGGGCCGTGGACCGGGCCCACCACCAGTGGCAGTTCGTGCAGGAACCGGCCCGGGCGCACGCCCTCGCGCCGATGCTGATCGATCTGCGGGGCCGGGTGCCGGGCCGGAGGCCGGGCGCCCTGGAGGCCGTGCGGCGCAGGGTCGAGCTGCTGCGCGCCACCGCGCAGGCGCGCTGAATCCGGAGATCTCAGTGGTGGAAGGCCGTGGCGACGGCCTCGGGCCGCCCCATCGGCGCCCGCTGCTTCCGCAGTTCGGGCAGGAGCGTCCGCAGATCGTCCAGGAAGAGGTCGGACAGGTCCGCCGAGAAGCCGTTGCGGCACACCACCCGCAGCACCGACAGGTCCTGGCGGTTCGCCGGGAACGCGTACGCGGGCACCAGCCAGCCGTGTTCGCGCAGCCGCCGTGACACGTCGTACACGTCGAAGTTGGTGATCTCCTCGGCCGTCGTGAAGGCGAAGACCGGCAGCTCGTCGCCGCGCGTGAGCATCCTGAAGTCGCCCAGCTCCGCGATCCGTGCCGAGAGCGAGCAGGCCACGTCGCGGGAGGTCTGCTGGACGGCGCGGTAGCCGTCCCGGCCGAGCCGCAGGAAGGTGTAGTACCGGGCGGCCACCTGGGCGCCGGGCCGGGAGAAGTCGAGCGCGAAGGTCGGCATCGCGCCGCCCAGGTAGTCGACCCGGAAGACCAGCTCCTCGGGCAGGCACTCCGGCGTGCGCCACAGCGCCCACCCCACCCCCGGGTAGACGAGGCCGTACTTGTGCCCCGAGGCGTTGATGGAGGAGACGCGGGGCAGCCGGAAGTCCCACATCAGGTCGGTGTCGAGGAACGGCGCCACCATCGCGCCCGAGGCGCCGTCCACATGGACCGGTACGTCCAGACCGGTGCGCTCCTGGAGGCCGTCCAGGGCCGCGCACACCTCGGCGACCGGCTCGTACGACCCGTCGAAGGTCGAGCCGAGCACGGTGACGACGCCGATGGTGTTCTCGTCGCACAGCTCGGCGGCGGCCCGGGGGTCGAGGTGGAACCGGTCGCCCTCCATGGGCACGTGCCGCGGCTCCACCTCCCAGTAGGCGCAGAACTTCTCCCAGCACACCTGGACGTTGATCCCCATGACGTCGAGCATTAGTCGTCGTGCACCAGATGGGGCAGCTGCTCGTAGCAGACTGTGCACGAGGTCGAGTTGGCTCGATCGTGTGATGGTCGGCTCGTGGGCTTGCGGCACCGTGGGCCGGGCGGGTTAGCGTTATCGTGCGATCTGGGACGCCGATGCGGCGCCAGTGTGCGGGGCCCCCGCTCCACCAGAGGATGGTTCGGGGCCTCCCCGTCGCCTCTGGCCGTACCACCTGGCCAGGTCGCGCAGGGAACTGGCCTCCTGGGCCCGGACCACGCACAGGATGCGTGTCGCCGCCCCGGGGTTGAGTACGCCGGGGACCAGGGGGCACCTCCCAGCGGTAGCTGGGGGAGCGCCCAAGACCGTTCGGGGCGTGCGGCTGATCAGGATCACCTCTACTCAGTCCCCAGGAACGGTTGACCGAGATGTCGGGCCGCTTAGCCGCGCCAGCCGCCGTGAAGTGCCATGCTCGTTAAATTGCGAACATGCGACCCAAATGCCCGCTTCCCGCGCCGACGGCATGAGCCGTCGGCGCGGGTCGTCAGTCCGCGCCGTCAGCCCGCCGCGCTGCTGAGCGACAGCTTCGCCGCGAAGCCCAGGAACGCCGCCCCCGCGCCCGCCGACAGCCCGGCCGTCAGCCGCTTGCGCCGCCGGAAGAGGGCCGCGAGATACGTGCCGCCGAAGATCAGCAGGGACAGATAGGTGATGCTGAACAGCTCCGCCCAGAGGCCCAGCGCCAGGAAGGACAGCGCCGGATGGGCGTACTCCGGATCCACGAACTGCACGAAGAAGGAGATGAAGAACAGGATCGCCTTCGGGTTCAGCAGGCTCACGACCAGGGCCCGGCGGTACGGCCGCTCGACCGCCCCGGTCGCCGCGCCGCCCGCGCCGTCCCCGGAGCGCTCGGCGGCGGCCCGCGCGCTGCCAGGACCCTGGCGCCACAGCTTCCGCGCCCCGCGCAGCATGCCCACCGCGAGCCAGGTCAGATAGCCCGCACCGGCGAACTTCACCACGGCGAAGAGCGCCGGGCTCGCCTGGAGCAGCGACGCCACGCCGCCCGCGGACAGCGCCATCAGCACCGCGTCCCCGCACAGCACCCCGCCCGCCGCCCGGTAGGCGGTCCGGGGGCCGCGGCGCGCGGCGACGGACACCACATAGAGCGAGTTCGGGCCCGGCAGCAGGATGATCAGCGCAAGGCCCGCCAGATATGTCGAAAGATCGGTAATCCCCAGCACAATCGGCAGGATGCCAGGGAGCGCGGCCGAGCCCCGCACGATTTCGGCATCCGGACTTGCACCTCACGCGACGTGAGGCGCCACCGTGGAGCCCGTACGGGACCCCGTACAAAGACATGCACGGAGAGCGGACCAGGTCATGAGCTATTCGGTGGGACAGGTCGCGGGCTTCGCCGGGGTAACGGTGCGCACGCTGCACCACTACGACGAGATCGGGCTGCTGCGCCCGAGCGCCCGCAGCACGGCGGGGCACCGGCGGTACGACGACGCCGACCTCGACCGGCTGCAGAGCGTCCTGTTCTACCGGGAACTCGGCTTTCCGCTCGACGAGGTGGCGGTCCTCCTCGACGACCCGGACGCGGACCCGCAGGCCCACCTGCGGCGTCAGCACGCGCTGCTGACCGACCGGATCGAGCAGCTGGAGAAGATGGCCGCCGCCGTCGAACACGCCATGGAGGCACGGAAGATGGGCATCGATCTCACCCCCGAGGAGAAGTTCGAGGTCTTCGGCGACTTCGACCCGGACCAGTACGCGGACGAGGTCGAGGAGCGCTGGGGGAACACCGAGGCGTACCGGGAGTCCCAGCGCAGGGCGGCCACGTACACCAAGGAGGACTGGCAGCGGATCCAGGCCGAGGCCGACGCGCTCAACGACCGCTTCGTCGCCCTGATGGAGTCGGGCGCCGAGCCCGAGTCCGAGGCCGCGATGGACCTCGCCGAGGAGCACCGGCAGGGGATCAGCCGGAACCACTACGACTGCGACCACCGGCTCCATGCCTGCATCGCCGAGAATTATGTGAACGACCACCGCTTCACCGAGAACATCGACAAGGCCAAGCCCGGGCTCGCCGCGTACCTCCGGGACGCGATCCGGGCCAACGCGGAGCGCCACGGGTAAGGAGGGCCCCGAGGGGGAGGGCGGACGGACAGCGGGAACCACGGGCACGCACACGGCGTTGATAGCTTTGGGCGGCACACTGCGAAGCGATGTACCCCGCAGTCAGTCCGTACCCCGACCCTGCGGCCGGGCCTCGCACGAGCACGAGCCTGCACCCCTCGACCCAGGAGCCTGTGACCCGTGACCACCCTCGCGCTCGGCCCTCAGTGGCTGGACCCGGACTATCTGATCCAAACCTTCGGGCTGCTCGGCGTGCTGGCCATCGTCTTCGCGGAGTCCGGCCTGCTCATCGGCTTCTTCCTGCCGGGTGACGCGCTGCTGTTCACCACCGGCCTGCTGGTCACCACCGATGTGATCAAGCAGGACCTGTGGCTGGTGTGCATCGGCATCACCATCGCGGCGGTCGTCGGCGACCAGGTCGGATATCTCTTCGGCCGGAAGGTCGGTCCGGCCCTGTTCAAGCGCCCGGACTCCAAGCTCTTCAAGCAGGAGAACGTGGAGAAGGCGCATGAGTTCTTCGAGAAGCACGGCCCGAAGTCGCTGATCCTGGCCCGCTTCGTGCCCATCGTGCGGACGTTCACGCCGATCATCGCGGGCGTGAGCCGGATGAACTACCGCTCCTTCATCATCTTCAACGTCGTCGGCGGCGTGCTGTGGGGCGTGGGCGTCACCCTGCTGGGCGCGTCGCTCGGCAAGGTCGACTTCGTCCACAAGCACATCGAGCTGATCCTGGTCGGCATCGTCCTGCTGTCCGTCATCCCGATCGCGATCGAGTTCCTGCGGGCCCGGAGCCAGTCCAAGAAGGCGGCCGCCGAGGCCCCGGCCGGGCAGGGGGCCGACCAGCAGGGCCAGCGCGGCCGCCACGCCAAGCGCTGACCCGGACGGCGTTCCCGGGCCCGGCGTTCCACTCCGGCGCGAATCTTCACCCTCACTTCACAGGGGTCACTCCACTACACACCCGTCGCACACGCTGCCCCCACTCTCACTCGGCGGCCACCTCCCCGCACAATGGGCTTCGGTGGTCGCCGATGATGCATCGGGGCCACCGGCAGAGTGCACGGGGAGGCGGTCGAGGAGCGAGGAAGCGTGGGGACGGAGCGACAGTACGGGCAGCGGTGCGCGAGCACGCAGGACGCGGAGGCGGCGGAGAACCGCAAGCCGCAGTCCGATGAGGCGCACAGCGCCTTCACACCGCCCCAGGGCGTACCGAGGCCGCCCTCGCCCGATGGTGAGCACCCGACCTCGGAGTTCGCCATCCCCGAGGGGCTGGCCACCGAGCTGACCGCGACCGAGCCCGAGAGCTCGGCCTTCGTGCCGCCCGCCGGGGTCACCACGTCGGTCAACCAGACCACCGGCGGCTTCCCGGTCTTCACGCCGCCGAACGGCATACCCATGATCCGGCTGACCAAGGATTCGCCCTGGCAGGACCGGATGCGCACGATGCTGCGGATGCCGATCAGCGAGCGCCCGACACCCGCCGAGCGCGCCGATCCGCAGGACGAGACGGGTCCCGCCGTCCCTCGTGTGCTCGATCTCACTCTCCGCATCGCCGAGCTGCTCCTCGCGGGCGGCGAGGGGGCCGAGGACGTCGAGGCGGCGATGCTCGGCGTGGCGCACGCGTACGGGCTCGACCGCTGCGAGCCGACGGTGACCTTCACCCTGTTGTCGGTCAGCTACCAGCCCTCGCTGGTCGACGACCCGGTCACCGCCAGCCGTACGGTGCGCCGCCGGGGCACCGACTACACCCGGCTGGCCGCCGTCTTCCGGCTGGTCGACGACATCACCTCCAGCGACGACTTCACCCTGGAGGAGGCGTACCGGCGGCTCGCCGAGATACGCCGTAACCGCCACCCGTACCCCAGCTGGGCGCTCACCGTGGCCGCGGGCGGGCTGGCCGGCGCGGCGAGCATGCTGGTCGGCGGCGCGTGGCCGGTCTTCTTCGCGGCGGCGATCGGGGCGATGCTCGGCGACCGGCTGGCGTGGCTGGCGTCCGGGCGCGGGCTGCCGGAGTTCTACCAGTTCGTGGTCGCGGCGATGCCGCCCGCCGCGATGGGCATCGCGCTCAGCCTCGCGGGCGCGGAGCTCCAGTCGTCCGCGGTGATCACCGGTGGGCTGTTCGCCCTGATCCCCGGACGGGCCCTGGTGGCGAGCGTCCAGGACGGGCTGACCGGGTATTACATCACCGCCGCCGCCCGCCTGCTGGAGGTCGGCTACCTGATCGTCGGCATCGTCTGCGGCGTGCTCACCGTGCTCTACGGCGGGCTCCAGCTGAACGCCAAGCTGAACCCGGAGGCGGCGCTGGTGGGACAGCCGGAGCCGGTCACCCAGATCCTGGCGGCGATGCTGCTCGCGCTGACGTTCTGCATCCTGCTCCAGCAGGAACGTCACACCGTGCTCTTCGCCACGCTCAACGGCGGGGTCGCCTGGGTGGTCTACGGCGCGCTCGCCGACACCGCCAAGGTGCCGCCCGTCGCCGCCACGACCGTGGCCGCCGGGCTGGTCGGCCTGTTCGCGCAACTGCTCTCCCGCTACCGCTACGTGTCCGCCCTGCCGTACGTCACGGCGGCGATCGGGCCGCTGCTGCCCGGTAGCGCGACGTACTTCGGACTGCTCGCGCTCGCCCAGGGAAATCTGGACCGCGGCATCCCCCATCTCACCCAGGCGGCGGCACTGGCCCTGGCGATCGCCATCGGGGTGAATCTGGGTGGCGAGGCGGCCCGGCTGTTCCTCAAGATCCCGGGCAGCGGGGACGACCCCTCGGGCCGTCGTGCGGCCAAGCGCACCCGCGGCTTCTGACCCGCGGCTGACCTGCGTAAACGCAGAACGGGCCGGCCCCAAGGGCCGGCCCGTTCGGGTGTCGGGGCTCAGTGGCCGCCCGACGCCTCCAGGCGCTTGATGGACGCCTCGACCTCGGCCTCGGCCTCGGCGCGTCCCACCCAGTTGGCCCCCTCGACCGACTTGCCGGGCTCCAGGTCCTTGTAGACCTCGAAGAAGTGCTGGATCTCCAGGCGGTCGAACTCCGATACGTGGTGAATGTCACGCAGATGCTCGACCCGCGGGTCCGACGCGGGCACGCACAGCAGCTTGTCGTCGCCCCCCGCCTCGTCGGTCATCCTGAACATGCCGATGGCACGGCACTTGATCAGGCAGCCGGGGAACGTCGGCTCGTCGAGAATGACCAGGGCGTCCAGCGGGTCGCCGTCCTCGCCGAGGGTGTTCTCGACAAAGCCGTAGTCCGCCGGGTAGCTGGTCGAAGTGAAGAGCCGACGGTCGAGACGGAGGCGCCCCGTCTCGTGGTCCACCTCGTACTTGTTCCGCGAACCCTTCGGGATCTCGATGGTGACGTCGAACTCCACGGGTGGCTCCTCCATGATCAACACATACGTCTGGTGATTAAGTGTCCCCCACGCAGGTGTGTGGTGGCGAAAGGGGCTGGTCCGTCGTGCCTGAAGCCAGATCACGGCAGTTCAGGGAGTTGCTCAAGCGCGGGCAGACCCTCGTGCGGGACCAGTGGCGCCGCCGGGGCCGGTGGCCGGGCGCCCGGGCCCTCCAACAGCTCCGCGAGCGCTGGTGGAACAGGCCGGTCCGGGAACCGCTCCACGAACGGCTCAGGACCCGCTGGCGGAACAGCCGGACGCACGACCGCTGGCAGCGCACTCCGCCCCAACAGCGTGGCACCTGGCGGCTGGTGGCCGTCTCCGGCACGGTCGGCCTCGCCGTCGCGGCCGGATCGGTGCTCGCCGCCGGACCCTGGGACACCGGCCAGCGTGACGCCGAACGCGCCCGCGCCGCCCGGGGACCGGGCGCGGGTGGCGAGCGTCACCCCGGGAACACCGCCCCCAGCGCCGCGCCCGTGCTGGCCGCCCTCGGCGCGCCCGGCGCCGTGCCGTCGCCGGACAGCGGCGAGGACGCGGTCCCGTCGCCCACCGGAGGCGGGCTCGCCGACGCCCTGGAACCGCTGTTGGACGACCCGGCGCTGGGCACCGACCGCTCGGCGTCCGTCGTGGACGTGACGACGGGCCGGCAGGTGTTCGGGACCGGCGCGAAGGACGCCGTGGTGCCCGCGTCGACCATCAAGCTGGCGACCGGCGCCGCCGCGCTGTCCGCCCTCGGCCCCGACCACCGGATCAAGACCACCGTCGTCCGGGGCGGCGGCGACGGCATCGTGCTGGTCGGCGGCGGCGATCCGACCCTCACCGCCCGCGCCGCCAAGGGCGAAGGGCCCGCCTCGCTGCGCGCCCTGGCCGACGGCACCGCCGGCGCCCTCAAGAAGAGCGGCACGACATCGGTCCGGCTCGGGTACGACACCTCGCTGTACTCCGGGCCCGGGCTGCACCCCATCGGCCCCAACGAGAACATCTCGCCCGTCACCCCCCTGATGGCCGACGAGGGCCGCCTCGACAACAGCGACCACGGCCCGGCCGCCCGCTCCCAGGACCCCGCCGCCGACGCGGCCAAAACGTTCGCCTCGATGCTGCGCGACCGCGGCGTCGCGGTGACCGGGGACCCGCGGCCCCAGGAGGCCGGAAAGCACCCCCGGCCGCTGGCCACCGTCCGTTCCCAGCCACTGTCCGCACTCGTCGAGCGGATGCTGACCAACAGCGACAACGACATCGCCGAGGCCCTGGCCCGGCAGACCGCCGTCGCCTCCGGTGAGCCCGCGAGCTTCGCCGGCGCGGCGAAGGCCGTGGCCGCCCGGCTGAAGACGCTCCGGCTGCCGGTCTCCGGCGCCCGGATCGCGGACGGCAGCGGGCTCGACCGCGACGACCACGTCTCCGCCGCGCTGCTCGCCCAGGTGCTGGTACGGGCCGCGGACATCGGCCACCCCGAGCTGCGGCCGCTGCTCACCGGGCTGCCGGTGGCCGGATTCAGCGGCACCCTGCGCACCCGCTACGGCGCGGACACCGTCGGCCGCGGCGTGGTGCGGGCCAAGACCGGCACCCTGACCGGGGTCAACACCCTGGCGGGCAGCGTGGTGGACGCCGACGGCCGGCTGCTGGTCTTCGCGTTCATGACCAACGGCACCACCGACCCCCAGGGCGCCCAGCGCGCCCTGGACACCATGGCCTCGGCGCTCGCCAACTGCGGATGCCGGTGAGGCCAGGGGGTGTCTTGTCGGTCAGGCCGGATGATCGGCAAGACACCCCCTGGGGCGACGTGGGCGGCGCGTCGCCCGGCCGGGCCGGGGGCGGCCGGGTGTGCGGGGCGCTCGTCTCCTCCCGGATGCGGCGCGGGCCACGTACCGTGAAGCCATGACGAGCATCGGTGGTGTGGAGATGGTCGACTGGAACCTGGCCGTCGCGACCGCGACCCGGCTGGTGCGCCCGGGCCCCGAGGTGAGCCGGGACGAGGCGCGCGCCGTCGTCGCGGAGTTGCGCAGGCACGCGAAATCGTCGGAGGAGCACGTACGCGGCTTCACCCGGATGGCCGTCCCCGGCGGCCCGGCCGCCGACACCCCCGTCCTCGTCGTGGACCGCGCGGGCTGGATCAAGGCCAATGTGGCGGGATTCCGCCAGATCCTGTCGCCGCTGCTGGGCAAGATGCAGGACCGGCGCGGCGGGCTGCCCGGCGGGGCGGTGCTGGGCGCGGTCGGCGGCAAGGTGACCGGCGTCGAGCTGGGGATGCTGCTGTCGTTCCTGGCCTCCCGGGTGCTCGGCCAGTACGAGACGTTCGCGCCCGCCTCCCGCGACCTGCCCGCCGGGTCCCCGGGCGGCGGCCGGCTGCTGCTGGTCGCCCCCAACATCGTCCATGTGGAGCGCGAGCTGGACGTGGCCCCGCACGACTTCCGGCTGTGGGTCTCGCTGCACGAGGAGACCCACCGCACGCAGTTCACCGCGGTGCCCTGGCTGCGCGACCACATCGAGTCCGAGATCCAGGCGTTCCTGGGCGAGACCGACGTGGATCCGGCCACCCTGCTGGAGCGGCTCCGGGAGGCCGTCCAGTCGCTGGGCGGCGGGCGGCCGGACGGGGAGGGGGCCGCCGAGCGCGGCGCCTCGCCCAGCATCATCGAGCTGGTCCAGACCCCGGCCCAGCGCGAGATCCTGGCCCGGCTGACCGCCGTGATGTCGCTGCTGGAGGGGCACGCGGACTATGTGATGGACGGGGTCGGGCCGGACGTCGTGCCCTCCGTGGCCGAGATCCGCGAGAAGTTCCAGAAGCGGCGGGCCAGCGGCGCGGGCCGGCTCGACCAGGCGCTGCGCAAGCTGCTGGGGCTCGACGCCAAGCTGCGGCAGTACCGTGACGGTGAGCGGTTCGTGCGGGCCGTGGCGGACCAGGTCGGCATGGACGGCTTCAACCGGGTCTGGACCTCCCCGAACACGCTCCCCACGAAGTCGGAGATCAGCAAACCCGCCGAGTGGGTCGCGCGGGTGCATCGTAAGGCGGAGTCGTGAAACCGGCTCACTCGGTAACGGACGAATGCTCCCGTTAATCACTCGTCCGAGGGACCGTTGACGACGGGTAGGCGTGCGATGCTCGGGGAACAGCTCGCTTCTGTCACCATCGACATACACAGCGTGACGAATCCCCCCGCGTGACGACACCTCGCACGCTCCCCCGAGGCACCCCCTCGCATGACAGATGGGAAACGGACATGGGTCCCCATCCAGCGGTCGCCGCGATACGCCTGGCGGTCCGCCGCGTCCTCCACGACGTCCTCGTCGACTCCCCGGCCGCCCCCGCCCCCGCGCAGCCCTCCGCGGCCTCCCCCGCCTCGGCCGCCCAGGCGCCCGCGCCCCGCGGCTCCGCGCCTCCCGAGGGCCGCCCCCTCGTGCTCGCCGCCTGCTCCGGCGGCGCCGACTCCATGGCACTCGCCTCCGCGCTCGCCTTCGAGGCCCCCCGCCTCGGCCTGCGCGCCGGCGGCGTCACCGTCGACCACGGCCTCCAGCCGGGCTCCGACGTGCGCGCCGCCGAGGTCGCCGAGCGGATGCGGGAACTGGGCCTGGCCCCCGTCGAGTCCATCGCCGTGTCCGTCGGCCGGGGCGGCGGCCCCGAGGCCGCCGCCCGGGACGCCCGCTACGCCGCCCTCGACATCGCCGCCGAGCGCCACGACGCCGCCGCCGTGCTGCTCGGCCACACACGCGACGACCAGGCCGAGACGGTTCTGCTGGGGCTCGCCCGCGGCTCCGGCACCCGCTCGCTGTCCGGCATGGCCCGCGTCTCCGGCGCCGGCGGCCGCTACCGCCGCCCCTTCCTCCAGCTCGACCGGCACACCGTCCGCGAGGCCTGCCTGGCCCAGTCGCTGCCCGTCTGGGACGACCCGCACAACGTGGACCCGGCCTACACCCGCTCCCGGGTCCGCCACGAGGCGCTGCCCGTCCTGGAGAAGGCCCTCGGCAAGGGCGTCGTCGAGGCCCTCGCCCGCACCGCCCAGCTCTCCCGCGACGACGCCGACGCCCTCGACGCCTGGGCCCTCCGCGCCGAGGCCGACGTCCTGCGCATCACCCCGGCCCCCGCCCCCGGGGCCGGGTCCGGTGGGCCGGACGCCGTCGAGCTGGACACCGTCGGGCTGCACGGGCTGCCCCCCGCCGTCCGCCGCCGGGTGCTGCGCCGCGCCGCCATCGCCGCGGGCTCGCCCGCCGGTTCGCTCTTCGCCCGCCATATCGAGGAAGTCGACCGGCTCATCACCGGCTGGCGGGGCCAGCGGGCCATCAACCTCCCCGGCCGCGTCGAGGTCCGCCGGGAGGGTGGCAGACTGGTGATCCGGCAGGGCTGATCCGCCCGAGCCAGATGAGCTGGTTACGTCGAACGAGAGTGGCGCGGGTGGACGACAAGGACATGGGCACCGACCTCAAGTCGGTCCTCATCACCGAGGAAGAGATCAACGCGAAGCTGGCCGAGCTGGCCGCCCGCATCGACGCCGAGTACGAGGGCAAGGACCTGCTCATCGTCGGCGTGCTCAAGGGCGCGGTGATGGTGATGGCGGACCTGGCGCGGGCGCTGTCCACGCCCGTCACCATGGACTGGATGGCCGTGTCGTCGTACGGCGCGGGCACCCAGTCCTCGGGCGTGGTGCGGATCCTCAAGGACCTGGACACCGACATCAAGGGCAAGCACGTCCTGATCGTCGAGGACATCATCGACTCCGGCCTGACGCTGTCCTGGCTGCTGTCGAACCTGGGGTCCCGCGAGCCCGCCTCGCTGAACGTGTGCACGCTGCTGCGCAAGCCGGAGGCGGCCAAGGTCGCCATCGACGTGAAGTGGGTCGGCTTCGACATCCCGAACGAGTTCGTCGTCGGATACGGCCTCGACTACTCGGAGAAGTACCGCAACCTGCGGTTCGTCGGCACCCTGGCCCCGCACGTCTACGGCGGCTGAGAGGCACCGCCTCCCCTGGGAACCTGACGCGGTTTTCCGCCGTTGGAGCAGGGGAAGGCGGATGTGTTAACACTCCACGGCGGCGTCGGGTGACAATGCTGGGGTACCGTCCGAAGGTCAGTCTTTTTCGAGACTGAGGATTACACAGCTCATACACCACTAAATACACCGCAATACACCGCACGCACAGGCGCCCCTCCAGGGCTGCCGTGCCTCACTGTGGCAGGAGGGACGGGGCGGTTTCGCCCCGTATGGATGGACGTGAAGCGCTACTTCCGTGGGCCGGTCATGTGGATCGTGCTGGCCGTCCTCGCCGTGGTCGTGTTGATGCAGGTCGTCGGCTCGTCCGGCGGCTACAAGTCGGTGGACACCAGCCAGGTCGTCAAGGCGATCAACAGGAACCAGGTCCAGTCCGCCGAACTGACGACCGGCGACGAGCACAAGATCAAGGTCGAACTCAAGGACAACGTCGCCAAGGTCTCGGGCAGCAACAAGCTCCAGGCCACCTACATCGGTGACCAGGGCGTCGACCTCGCCAGGACTCTTCAGGCGAATGCCCAGAAGGACAACGGGATCCCCGACGGGTACAACGTCTCGACTTCGAAGCAGAACCCGTTCGTCGGGATTCTGCTCTCGCTGCTCCCGTTCGTGCTGATCGTCGTGGTCTTCCTGTTCCTGATGAACCAGATGCAGGGCGGCGGCTCCCGGGTGATGAACTTCGGGAAGTCGAAGGCCAAGCTGATCACCAAGGACACGCCGAAGACGACCTTCTCCGATGTGGCGGGGTCCGACGAGGCGGTCGAGGAACTCCAGGAGATCAAGGAGTTCCTGCAGGAGCCGGCGAAATTCCAGGCCGTCGGTGCCAAGATCCCCAAGGGTGTGCTGCTGTACGGCCCGCCCGGTACGGGTAAGACCCTGCTCGCGCGCGCCGTCGCGGGCGAGGCGGGCGTCCCGTTCTACTCGATCTCCGGCTCCGACTTCGTCGAGATGTTCGTCGGTGTGGGTGCCTCCCGGGTCCGTGACCTGTTCGAGCAGGCCAAGACCAACGCCCCGGCCATCGTCTTCGTCGACGAGATCGACGCGGTCGGCCGGCACCGCGGTGCGGGTATGGGCGGCGGTCACGACGAGCGCGAGCAGACGCTGAACCAGCTGCTCGTGGAGATGGACGGCTTCGACGTGAAGGGCGGCGTCATCCTGATCGCCGCCACGAACCGGCCGGACATCCTGGACCCGGCGCTGCTGCGCCCCGGCCGTTTCGACCGGCAGATCGCCGTCGACCGCCCGGACATGCAGGGCCGTCTGGAGATCCTCAAGGTTCACCAGAAGGGCAAGCCGGTCGCGCCGGACGTCGACCTGTCGGCCGTCGCCCGCCGTACCCCCGGCTTCACCGGTGCCGATCTGTCGAACGTGCTGAACGAGGCCGCCCTGCTGACGGCCCGCGGCGACAAGAAGCTGATCGACAACCACTACCTGGACGAGGCGATCGACCGTGTCGTGGCCGGCCCGCAGAAGCGGACCCGGATCATGAGCGACAAGGAGAAGAAGATCACCGCGTACCACGAGGGCGGACACGCCCTGGTCGCGGCGGCCTCTCCGAACAGCGATCCCGTGCACAAGGTCACGATCCTCTCCAGAGGCCGGGCCCTGGGTTACACCATGGTCCTGCCGGACGAGGACAAGTACTCGACCACGCGCAACGAGATGCTGGACCAGCTCGCCTACATGATGGGCGGCCGGGCCGCGGAGGAGCTGGTCTTCCACGACCCGACCACGGGCGCCTCGAACGACATCGAGAAGGCGACCACGACGGCCCGCGCGATGGTCACGCAGTACGGCATGACCGAGCGGCTCGGGGCGATCAAGTTCGGCTCCGACAACTCCGAGCCGTTCCTGGGCCGTGAGATGGCTCACCAGCGCGACTACTCGGAAGAGGTCGCCGCTCTGGTGGACGAGGAGGTCAAGAAGCTCATCGAGGCCGCGCACAACGAGGCGTGGGAGATCCTCGTCGAGAACCGCGACGTCCTCGACAACCTGGTGCTGGCGCTGCTGGAGAAGGAGACGCTGAACAAGGAGGAGATCGCCGAGATCTTCGCCCCGGTCGTGAAGCGTCCGGCCCGCCCCGCGTGGACCGGCTCCTCGCGGCGTACCCCCTCCACCCGCCCGCCGGTGCTCTCCCCCCGGGAGCTGGCCCCGGCGAACGGTGCCCAGCCCACCTCGGCGGCCTCGCTGACCAAGGCCACCGCGCCCGAGGACGGCGCCGAGCGGCCCGAGGAGTCGGGCTCCGGCTCCGAGAGCTGATCCCGGTCTCCCGGGGCCCACACGGCCCCGGGAGGACCCGGAATGAATGCCGCGTCACCCAGGTTCTAGCCTTGGGGGCGCGGCATTTCGCATTTGTGCACAAGGAACGAGGCAGCTCCATGACGGACCCGGTGACGCTGGACGGCGAGAGCATTATCGGCGTGTTCGATGAGAAGCGGGCCGAGAACGCGATTCGTGAGCTGCTGATCGCCGTCGGCGAGGACCCGGACCGGGAGGGGCTGCGGGAGACGCCGGGGCGGGTGGCCCGGGCGTACAAGGAGATCTTCGCGGGGCTGCGGCAGGAGCCCGAGGACGTCCTGACCACCACCTTCGACCTGGGCCACGACGAGATGGTGCTCGTCAAGGACATCGAGGTGATGTCCTCGTGCGAGCACCATCTGGTGCCCTTCGTGGGCGTCGCGCACGTCGGCTACATCCCGTCCCACGACGGCAAGATCACGGGCCTGTCGAAGCTGGCCCGGCTGGTGGACGTGTTCGCCCGCCGCCCCCAGGTCCAGGAGCGGCTGACCACCCAGATCGCCGACTCGCTGATGCGGATACTGGAACCGCGCGGGGTGATCGTCGTGGTCGAGTGCGAGCACATGTGCATGACCATGCGCGGGGTGCGCAAGCCCGGGGCAAAGACCCTCACCTCGGCCGTGCGCGGTCAGCTGCGCGATCCGGCCACCCGGGCCGAGGCGATGAGCCTCATCATGGCCCGCTGACGGCCCCCAGGACCCGTTCAGGCCCGTTCAGACCCGTTCAGACGTTCAGACCCGTTCAGGCCCGGGCCGAGGCGCCCGGGCCCGAACCGTTCTCGTCGTCGTCCTCCGGCAGCTTGCAGACCCGCTCAAGGAAGAACGCGGCGGCCACCACGCCCGCACCGGCCAGCACCGACGCCCCCGCGTAGATGGCCTGGTCCTGGCGGACCGGTACGTCCAGCTGTTCCAGGACCAGGAAGACACCCACCCCGCCGTACATCCCCGAGACCAGCGCCGCCACCAGCGCGCTCGCCTGGCCGAAAACCACCGCGCGGGCGGCCACCATCGGGTCCACGCCCTTCGCGTCCGGCTCCCGCTCCCGCTGGGCGCGCAGCCGCGACCGCAGCGAGAGCGCGGTCGCGACCAGCACGACCGCGATCAGGGCCAGCACGATCGGCGCCGCCACCGGAACGCTCGGCAGCGACCCCAGCGTGTCCCACAGCCGGGCCCCGGCCCACGACACCACACCGGCCACGGCGAACAGCCCGACCAGCACCCCGATCCGAAGTTGCTTCACCGAGCGGTCGCCCCTCCATGCATCCGTTACGCGGCAATGGCCCCGGCACCCACCGGGGCCGACGTCTCTTGGTGAACGTCTATTCGGGCAGTCGCAGTTCCAGGTCCGCGCGGACCTGTACGCCGTCCTGGCCCACCTCGTCCAGCAGCGCCGAGACGCTGCCCCGGCCGGGGAACTCGGCCTGCGGGTCCACGTCGTTCCACGGCACCAGGACGAAGGCCCGCTGGTGCGCGCGCGGATGCGGCAGGGTGAGCAGCGGGTCGTCGGAGACCACGTCCTGGTACGCCACGATGTCCACGTCGATGGTGCGCGGACCCCACTGCTCGTCCCGTACCCGCTCGAACGCCTCCTCGATGGCGTGGCCGCGCTCCAGCAGCGAGGACGGCGGCAGGGTGGTCTTCACCAGCACCACCGCGTTGAAGTACGTCGCCTGGGTGCCCGGATCCACGCCCCACGGCTCCGTCTCGTACACCGGGGAAACGGCCTTGACCCGCAGGCCCGGGGTGTCCTCCAGCGCGTCCACCGCGCCTTGAAGGGTCTCCAGGCGGTTGCCCAGGTTGCTGCCGAGGGAGATCACTGCCCGTTTGGGGTTGGACAGGGTCACATCGGCGGCGTCCACCTTCTCCACCACGGAGGCGGGAACGGGCTGCACGGTCGGGTCGCTGCTGCTCATACTCGGCTCCGGGTAATGGTGATGGTGACATCGTCGAAGGGAACGGTGATCGGGGCCTGCGGCTTGTGGACGACGACCTCGACCTCGCGCACCACATCATGCTTCAGGCAGGTTTCCGCTATCCGTTCGGCCAGGGTCTCGATCAGCTCGACCGGCTCGCCCCGCACCACGTCCACGACCTCCTCCGCCACCACGCCGTAGTGGACGGTCTTGGTCAGGTCGTCGTCGGCGGCGGCGGGACGGGTGTCCAGGCCGAGCACGAGGTCCACGACGAACGTCTGGCCCTCCTCGCGCTCCTCCGGGAACACGCCGTGGTGCCCACGAGCCCTCAGGCCGCGCAGCGCGACACGATCCACCCGAATCACTCCTGCTGGTCGTCGGTTACGCGGGCACGCCCCGGCCGGCCCGGAGCGCACCAATGACCCCCTGCCATCGGCGGGGAACCTCCTCGAATCTACCTGCGAATGTCGGAGGCACATGCCCACGGGGTCGCGGCGGATGCCTCCCACAGTCCCGCGCCACCTTCACCTACCCGCACCTCGCACAGCTCGAACGGAACCCATTCGAGCCATCACCGGGCCGGGAAAGGCCCGTCAGCCCGGCATCAGCCGGTCGTCGTCCTCGGGACCCTCCGGACCCTCGTCGTCACGTTCCGCGAGCACCGGGGAGCCGTGGTGCGACCACACCTTCCAGCCGTCGTCGGTGCGCCGGAACACGTTCGTGGCCACCACCAGCTGGCCGACCAGCGGGCCGAGCTGCCCCTCCTCCTCGGCCGGGGCGCCGCTGAGGATGTTCTCGGTGCAGGTCACCAGCGCGGTGTCGGACATCACCGAGACCTCGACGTCGGTCAGGAAGAACTGGATGTAGTCGGTGTTCGCCATGATCAGCGCGTACGAGCGCAAGACCTCGCCCCGGCCGCGCAGCACCGGCCAGCCCGGGTGCACACAGGACACCTCGGTCTCGGCCGAATCCAGCCACAGCCGGTCCAGCGCCCCGTGGTCGCCCTGCTCCATGGCCTCGTACAGCGCGGTGTTGACCAGCGCGACCCGCTCGTTGTCCGTAAGGGAAGTCACAGCGCTCCCGCCGCGTTCTCAGCCCGGTCGATGGCCCGGGCCACCCGCACCGCGTCCGCGCTCGCCCGCACCTCGTGCACCCGGACCGCCCACGCGCCCTCGCGCGCCGCGATCGTGGTCACCGCGGCGGTCGCGGCGTCCCGCGCCCTGGCGGGCGGCGGCGCGCCCCCGTCCCCGGCCAGCACGCGGCCCAGGAACCGCTTCCGGGAGGCCGCCACGAGCAGCGGGCGGCCCAGTTCGCGCAGCGTGGCCAGATGCGCGACCAGCGCCAGGTCGTGTTCGGCCTCCTTGGCGAAGCCCAGCCCGGGGTCGAGCACGATCCGCTCCGGGTCGATACCGCCCGCGACGGCCTGGTCCACGCTGGTGCGCAGCTCGGCGACGACCTCGCCGACCACGTCCTCGTACACCGCCCGGTTGTTCATGTCGATCGACTGGCCGCGCCAGTGCATCACCACGAAGGGCACCTCGGCCGCGGCCACCGTTGGCACCATCGCCGGGTCGGCGCGGCCGCCGCTCACGTCGTTGACCAGCAGCGCGCCCGCCTCGATCGCCCGCTCGGCGACCGTGGCCCGCATGGTGTCGACGCTGACCCGGACGCCCGCCGCGGCCAGGTCCCGCACCACCGGGACCACCCGGCGCAGCTCCTCGGCCTCGTCGACGCGCGCGGCGCCCGGCCGGGTCGACTCGCCTCCGACGTCCACCAGGTCGGCCCCGGCCGTGACCAGGTCCAGACCGTGTTTGACGGCTAGGTCGGTGTCGAACCACTGGCCGCCGTCGGAGAAGGAGTCGGGCGTGACGTTCACCACGCCCATGACCGCACACCGGTCCCATTCCGGCAGTCCGGCCACTCGGCCCCGCTCGCGCAACGTCCTCATGACCTTAAGGCTAGACGTACCGGCAGCCCGGACGGGGGACGCGGGGGGTGGGGTGCCCGCCCGTACGGCTTGCCGGGCGGCTCGCTAGGCGGCCTGCTCCAGTTCGCGGCGCCGGGCCGGGGCCTGGTGGGCGCAGGGCCGGCGCTCGGCGCGCCGCCCGCGGCCCAGCAGCCGGGGCAGCGCGAGGGAGACGAATCCCTCGGCCTGCATCGCGGCCAGGCCGATGCGCGGCAGGTCCCGGGTGTTGCGGAAGACCACGAAGCGCGGCTCCCAGCGCGGCCGGAACTTGGCGTTGAACTTGTACAGCGACTCGATCTGGAACCAGCGGGACAGGAACACCAGCAGCCCCCGCCAGCCGCGCAGCACCGGGCCCGCGCCCAGCTTCTCGCCGCGCGCCAGCGCCGAGCGGAACATCGCGAAGTTCAGCGACACACGGGTGACGCCCAGCGCCGGGGCGGCCTCCAGCGAGGCCACGATCAGCAGCTCGTTCATGCCCGGGTCGGCGCTCCGGTCGCGCCGCATCAGGTCCAGCGACATCCCGTCCGGGCCCCAGGGCACGAAGTGCAGGACGGCCTTCAGGTCCCCGTACGGGCCCTCGTCGGCGCCCTCCTCGGCCGCCTTGTGGGCGGTGGCGATCACCGAGTCGCCGTCCGCCGGGTCGCCGATCCGGCCCAGCGCCATCGAGAAGCCGCGCTCGGTGTCGGTGCCCCGCCAGTCCTCCGCGGCCTGCCGGACGCTCTCCAGCTCCTCCGCGCCGAGGTCGGCGACGCGCCGCACCCTCGTCTCGTACCCGGCCCGCTCGATGCGCTTGACCATCTGGCGTACGTTGCGCATGGCGCGCCCGGAGAGGGTGAAGTCCGCGACGTCCACGATCGCCTCGTCGCCCAGCTCCAGCGCGTCCAGCCCGGTCTCCCGGGTCCACACCTCGCCGCCGGTCTCGCTGCACCCCATCACCGCCGGGGTCCAGGAGTGCGCCCGCGCCTCCTCCATGAACGCGGCGATCGCGCCCGGCCACGCCTCCACGTCGCCGACCGGGTCGCCGCTGGCCAGCATCACGCCGGAGACCACGCGGTAGCAGACGGCGGACTTGCCGCTCGGCGAGAAGATCACCGCCTTGTCGCGGCGCAGCGCGAAGTGGCCGAGTGAGTCACGGCGCCCGTGGGTGGCGAGCAGCTCCCGCAGCTTCTCCTCGTCGGACGGGGTCAGCCGGGCGGCCGGGTGCTCGGGACGGAAGGCGAGGTACGCGGTGGTGGCGACGGTCAGCAGGCCGAGCGCGCCCAGTGAGTAGCCGACCGTGTAGTCCGCTCCGTTGCGGTAGCCGACCGGCCCCTCGAAGCCGAGCAGCCCCCACAGCACGTGCTCCAGCTGCGCCGCCATCGACGGCCGGCCCTCGATGGTGTCCGGGTGCGACCGCACGATGAGCAGTCCGACCCCGACGCTCACCCCGCTCATGACCACGAAGTTGGCCAGCGCCCGCCAGCGGCTGCGCGGGTCGGGCAGCGCGGCGAATTCGCGGCGGTAGCGCAGCAGCACGCCCATCAGGACGAGCGAGAAGACGGTGCCCAGGACCGAGTGCCGGTACAGCAGCTGGGCCGCCGCGCCGACCGGCAGCAGCACCACCGCCGCGACCCAGGCGCGGCGCTTCCGCCGCTTGAGGCCGTGCGCCAGCATCAGCAGCAGGAGCCCGACCACGATGGACGCCGCGGCGGCCAGGGAGCTGACCGCGCCCGGCAGCAGCTCCGCCACCGCGTGCACCCTGCTGTGCCTCAGCCGCGGGAAGACGAGATCCACGAGCCCGATCAGCCCGCAGGCCGTGCCGACGGCCGTGGGGACCGCCGCCGGGCGCGGGCCGCGCAGCGCGCGCCGTATCCGGTTGGGAACCCCTCCGGACTTTTCGGCATCTGGACTGTCAGACATTCGCATTCCCGTCGCTTCGGTCAAAGGATCTTTGGTTCTCTGACGCAGCTTCCGCACGATTTGCGTCTATCTAGATGCAGTTCGAGGCGGCGGGGTTCCGCCCCCGGCGCCCGCCGGGCGGTACCCCCGCGGCACGGAGAACCGGCCGCCCGGCAGAAAGATAGTGATGGGTCTCACGAGCAACAACGTCGTGATCATGGCTGTCGTCGCGGCGCTGCTGCTGTTCACGGCCACGATATGGCTGTGGCCACGGCTGGCCGGACGCGGGGTGACCGCCCTGCTCGGCCGGGTCGGCATGCTACTGGCTACCCAGGTGACGGTGTTCGCTGCTTTTGGATTGTTCGCCAATCAGTCTTTCGGCTTCTACGGCTCCTGGGGAGACCTGCTCGGGGCCGAGAACGAGACGGGGGTGGTGGTGGACCACGACACCCCCGGGACCAGGGTGAAGGTCACGGAGACCCGTAAGTTCAGGGGCTCCGGCGGCTCGTCGCCGGAGACCGGCGGGCGCATCGACAAGGTTACCTTCCGGGGGCCCCTCTCGCGGATCGCCGGCCCCGGCTACGTCTACCTGCCGCCAGAGTACTTCCAGCACCGCTACGCCGGGCGGCGCTTCCCGGCGGCCCTCGTGCTGACCGGCTACCCGGGCACCACCGAGGCTCTCATCAATGGCCTGAAATACCCCCAGAAGTCCCAGAAGCTGGTCAAAGAGGGGAGAATGCAGCCGACCATCCTGGTCATGATGCGGCCGACGGTGGCGCCGCCGCGGGACACGGAGTGCATGGACGTCCCCGGTGGGCCGCAGACCGAGACCTTCTTCACCGAGGACGTGCCGAAGGCCGTCTCCGAGCACTACCGGGTGGGCACACAGGCCCGCAACTGGAGTGTCATCGGAAATTCCACCGGCGGTTACTGCGCCCTGAAGATGGCGATGCGCCACCCCGGCGCCTTCTCCGCCGCCGCCGGTCTGTCCCCCTTCTACAAGGCCCCCACCGACCCGACCACGGGCGACCTCTTCGGCGGCAGCAGGCAGCTGGAGCGCGAGAACAACCTCATGTGGCGCCTCGACCACTGCCCCGCCCCGCCGGTCTCGCTGCTGGTGAGCAGCAGCCGGCGCGGGGAGAAGAACTACGGGGCGACGATGCGGTTCGTGGGGAAGGTGCGCGAGCTGAACCGGCGGGGCGAGCCGACCCGCATCTCGTCGATGATCCTCGGCACCGGGGGCCACAACTTCAACACCTGGAAGCGCGAGGTCGCCCCCGCCCTGCAATGGCTGGGCACCCGCCTCCACGCCGACTGAGGGGGGTCTTCCCCCACCCCGCCCCTCCCCACAGCATCCGATATGCGGCTCCGCCGCGCGGCGGAGCCGGGACGGACCACCGGTGGGGGCTCAGGTGTCGGCCACCGTCTGGAGGTCCACGTCGCCTCGGGCGATGCCGCCGGCGTCCGCGTCGATGGAGCGGCGCAGGGCCTCGTGGAGGCGTCCCGGGGTGAGGACGCCGAGGAAGCGTTCGCCGTCCAGCACCGCGATCCACCCCGCGTCGTGCTGCAGCATCGTGCTGAACGCCTGCTTGAGCGGCGCCCCCACCGGAAGCCACGCCTCCATCCGGCGGGCGTGATCCCGTACGGTCCCCTCCGGCCCGTCGGCCGCGTCCGCCGGGATCCAGCCGTGCAGATGGTCCGCGTCGTCCAGGACGACGGCCCACCGGGCGCCCTCCGAGGACAGGCGGGCGGCCGCCTCGGGGAGGGCGTCGTCGAGGTGGACGACCGGCGGCTGCCAGAGGTCGCCGGGTTCGATGGGGGTCACCGAGAGCCGCTTGAGGCCCCGGTCCGCGCCGACGAAGTCGGCCACGTACGGCGAGGCGGGCGCGCCCAGCACCGCCGCCGGGGTGTCGAACTGTTCGATGCGCCCGGAGCCGTACACCGCGATGCGGTCGCCGAGCCGCACGGCCTCCTCGATGTCGTGCGTCACGAACAGCACGGTCTTCCGCACCTGTGACTGAAGCCGTAGGAATTCCGTCTGCAGATGTTCACGTACGACCGGGTCGACGGCCCCGAAGGGTTCGTCCATGAGCAGCACGGGAGGGTCGGCCGCCAGCGCCCGCGCCACCCCGACCCGCTGGCGCTGGCCGCCGGAGAGCTGGTCCGGATAGCGGTCGGCATATACGGAAGGGTCGAGTCCGACCAGATCGAGAAGCTCGGCGGCCCGGTCCCGCCCCTTCTTCCGCTGCCAACCCAGCAGATGCGGCACGGTCGCGGTGTTCTCCAGCACGGTTTTGTGCGGGAAGAGGCCGATCTGCTGGATGACGTAGCCGATACGGCGGCGCAGCGCGACCGGATCCGTCTCGGCGACGTCGTCACCCTCCACCAGAATGCGGCCGGAGCTCGGCTCGATGAGCCGGTTGACCATTTTCATCGTGGTGGTCTTGCCACAGCCCGAGGGGCCGACGAGCGTGACCAGCTCACCCTCCGCGACCTCGAAGGACAGATCGTCCACGGCGGTCGTGCCGTCGGCGTAGCGCTTGGTGACATGCTCGAAACGGATCATGGCTCCCCATTGTTGCCGCATTCGTGGCAGACATTGTTGCTGTTGTGTGGCGATCGGACGAGATTGTCATCTCCCGGGGATAGGGTCACCCAGGAATTGGACGACCACGTGCCCGGGGGAGGTGAGCGTATGGCGGACCAGAACTGTCTGATCAGTAACGATTGGATTTGCGGCGAGTATGTGCGCACGCGCGGTCAGGAGCTGACGGACGCGACGCTCCAGCATGTCGGGATCACCCTCGCGTCGGTCGCGATCGGTCTCGCGATCGCCTTTCCGCTCGCGCTGCTGGCCCGCCGCCGGCAGGGCGTGGCGGGCCCGGTGCTGGGGCTGACCACGATCCTCTACACCGTGCCGTCGCTCGCGATGTTCTCGCTGCTGCTGCCCGTCTTCGGGGTGTCCCAGGCGGTCGTGGTCACGGGGCTGGTGCTCTATTCGCTCACCATCCTGGTGCGCAACATCATGGCGGGCCTCGCCTCCGTGCCGGAGGACGCCAGAGAGGCCGCGCGCGGCATGGGGTACGGGCCGCTGCGGCTGCTCTTCGGCGTCGAACTGCCGCTCGCGCTGCCCGCCCTGATGGCCGGGCTGCGCATCACCACGGTCTCCACGGTCTCGCTCACCACGGTCGGCGCGATCATCGGCTACGGCGGGCTCGGCAACCTCATCTACGAGGGCATGCACAGCTTCTTCAAGGCGCAGGTGCTCACCGCCTCGGTGCTGTGCGTGGCGCTGGCGGTCGTGGCGGACCTGTTGCTGCTCGGCGTCCAGCGGGTGCTGACGCCCTGGGCGCGTAAGAGGGGGAGGGCCTGATGGGCGTCATCGGCGAGGCGTGGAACTGGCTGGCCACCGGGTCGCACTGGTCGGGCGGGGACGGGGTGTGGCACCGGCTCGGCCAGCACCTCTTCCTGACGTTCGTCTGCCTGGCGATCTCGTGCGCGGTCGCGCTGCCGGTCGCCGTCCTGCTCGGCCACATCGGCAAGGGCGGCGCGATCGCGGTCAACATCTCCAACGCGGGCCGTGCCGTGCCCACCTTCGCCGTGCTGGTGCTGCTGCTCCTCAGCCCGCTGGGCACCCACGGCCAGTGGCCCACGATCATCGCGCTGGTGCTGTTCGCCATCCCGCCGCTGCTCACCAACGCCTACGTCGGGGTGAGCGAGGCGGACCGGGAGGTCGTGGAGGCGGCCCGGGGCATGGGGATGACGGGCGGCCAGCTGATCCGCCGGGTCGAGCTGCCGCTCGCGTTCCCGCTGATCATGACGGGCGTACGGACCGCCGCGGTGCAGGTGGTGGCCACCGCGACGCTGGCGGCGCTGCCCGGCGGCGGCGGACTCGGCCGGATCATCACGGCCGGCTTCCGGATCACCGACACCGCGCAGGTGGTGGCCGGGGCGGTGCTGGTCGCGGCGCTCGCGCTGCTGGTCGAGGGCGCGTTCGTGGTGCTGGGGCTGCTGCTGGACCCGATGCGGCGGAAGACGGGGCGGCGGTCGGCCGCGTTCCGCCGCCCGCCCGCCGACCAGGCGCCCAAGGCGCCCGCGCTGACGTCGTAAACCCGAACACCCGAACACCGGCGTGATGCTCTCGCCGTATGTACGTATCTATGGATGGGGATCCCATGAGCAAGTTCTTGAGAGTGGCGGGGGCGGCGGCGAGCGTCGTGGCGCTGGCGGTCGGCGCGACCGGATGCGGCGGCAAGAGCCTGGAGAAGTCCGGCGGTGGCGACAGTTCCGGCAAGCCCGGCAAGGGCTCGCTGGTGATCGGGACCGCGTCCTTCACCGAGTCGAAGATCCTCGCGGAGCTGTACGCGGAGCTACTGGACGACGCCGGTTACTCGACGTCACTCAAGACGGTGGACACCCGCGAGCTGTATGAACCGGCCCTGGAGAAGGGTCAGATGGATGTCGTGCCGGAGTACGCGGCGACGCTCGCCGAATTCCTCAACCAGAAGAAGAACGGGCCGAATGCCGAGCCCGTGGCCTCCTCGAACGTGGACGACACGGTGAAGGCGCTGAAGAAGCTCGCCGGGCCGCGCGGGCTCAAGGTGCTCGACGTCGGCAAGGCGGTCGACCAGAACGCCTTCGCGGTGAGCCGGAAGTTCGCCAAGGAGCACGACCTGAAGACGCTCTCCGATCTGGGGAAGTCCGGGCAGAAGGTCAAGCTGGCGGCGGGCGACGAATGCCCGAAGCGGCCGTTCTGCCAGCCCGGTCTGGAGAAGCGCTACGGCATCGACATCGCGGGCGTCGACCCGCTGGAAACCGGTAGTGTGCAGGCCAAGCAGGCGGTCAGGGACGGCAAGGACCAGATGGCCGTGACGACCACCACGGACGCCACGCTCGACCAGTTCGGACTTGTGCTGCTCGACGACGACAAAAATCTGCAGAATGCCGACAACGTACTTCCCGTGGTGAATGCGAAGTCCGCCGGATCTCCCAAGATCGAAAACGCGTTGAACAAGCTCGGCCGGGTGCTCACCACGGCCGATCTCACCGAACTCAACAAGAAGGTCGACGCCGAGCGGCTCAAGCCCGCCGATGTCGCGGCCGACTACCTCAAGGAGAAGGGTCTCGTGAAGTAGTTTGCCAACGGATTGACAACGGATCTGGCCTGCCGACCCCCCAAACGAGCCGTATGCACGGTAAGTTTCGGCCCATGCCACGTGGACGCCACCGCCAATCCCCACCCCTGCACAGGCTACTTCCCCCGCTGTCGGTTGCAGCCGCGTCAATAACCTGCGCCGCCGGTGCCTGGCTGGTCGGCGATACGGTTGTGATCCGTGGACTCGCCGCGACCGCGGCCACCGCCGCGGTCGTCGGCTCGGTCCTGACGCGCCGTTGGGACCGCGCGGCCGGCCGCCGGGTCGCGGAGGCCGCGAGTGAGACCGCCCGCCAGGAGATGAAGTACGAGGAGCGGATCGCGGAGCTGGAGGCGGACGCCGAGAAGGCGGCCGAGCTGCGCACCGCGCTCAACACCAGGCTCCGCGCCAAGCGGGCCGAACTCGCCCGGCTGCGCAACGAGCACGCCGAGCTGCTGCGCCGTTACGCCACGGCCGAGACCGAGCGCGCCAGCGCCCTGGAGGGGCGCCGCAGGCTCGCCCTGGAGGCCGCGGTCCCGTCGAAGGCGCTGACCGCGGGGGCGCCGTCCGACGAGTCCGCCGAGGACGCCGAGTCGGCCGGGTCCGCTGCCGGTGACGGTCCCGACCTCAGCGCCTACGTACGCGCCGATGAGGCGCTGAGCCGCCTCGTCGCCAGCGCGCGGCAGCAGCGGGAGCGGGCCGAAGCGGAATCGCGCGCCCTGGCGGCCGAGCAGGAGAAGGCCGACGCCGAGGCCAAGGAGCAGGAGAAAACGGAAGCAAAGGGCGGCAAGGCCGGGAGAACGGCCGCGGACCCGGACGAGGACGGTGCAGCCGTCCCGGGGAAGCGCCCGGCGGCCGACGAGCGTGACGGCCCGGACAGCTCCCCGGTGCCGCCTCCGCACGCCCGTACGGCCGCCTCCGCCGTGGTGCCGTATGCCGCGGCACGCCGGGCCGCCTCCCGTTCGGAGAGCGGCTTCGACTACTTCGGCACCCAGAAGAATCCGCCGAAGCAGCAGGAGCCCGAGCCGGAGGCCGACGAGGACCTCGCCGATGTGATCGGAGCGGAGACCCTCGCCGAGACCCGGAAGGGCGCGGTGGGCGAGGTCATCGACCTGACCGCGCACGAGGAGACCGCGCACGAGCACGCGGGGGCCGAGGGGCTGCGCAGCGCGATCTCGTAGATCTGCCCGGCCGATCTGTCTCCTTGTCGACCTCCTTGTCGGCCTACTTGTCGATGTCGCCGACGACGAAGAACAGCGATCCCAGGATCGCCACCATGTCGGCGACGAGCGTGCCCGGCAGAAGCTCCGTGAGCGCCTGGATGTTGTTGAACGAGGCCGAGCGGAGCTTCAGCCGGTACGGGGTCTTCTCGCCCTTGGAGACCAGGTAGTAGCCGTTGAGGCCGAGAGGGTTCTCGGTCCAGGCGTAGGTGTGGCCCTCGGGGGCCTTGAGCACCTTCGGCAGCCGCTGGTTGATCGGCCCCGGCGGAAGCGCGTCGAGCCGGTCCAGGCAGGCGTCGGCGAGCGCCAGGGAGTTGTGGGTCTGCGCCAGCAGGCATTCGAAGCGGGCGAGGCAGTCGCCCTCCTCGCGCACCACGACCTTCAGGGTGTCCTGGAGGTCCCCGTACGCCAGATACGGCTCGTCGCGCCGCAGGTCGAAGTCCACGCCCGAGGCGCGGGCGATGGGGCCGCTGACCCCGTAGGCGTGCACGGCCTCCGCGGACAGGACGCCCACCCCGCGGGTGCGCCCCCGGAAGATCTCGTTGCCGAGCACGAGTCCGTCGTACACGTCCATCCGCGACCGCACCTCGGCCACGGCCGCCCGGGCCCGGCCGAGCCAGCCCGCCGGCAGGTCCTCCTTGAGGCCGCCGACCCGGTTGAACATGTAGTGCATCCGGCCGCCGGAGATCTCCTCCATCACGTGCTGGAGGTCCTCGCGCTCCCGGAACGCGTGGAAGATCGGTGTGATGCCGCCCAGCTCCAGGGGGTACGACCCCAGGAACATCAGATGGTTGAGCACCCGGTTCAGCTCGGCCAGCAGGGTGCGCGTCCACACGGCGCGCTCGGGGACCTCCATCCCCAGCATCCGCTCGACGGCGAGCACGACGCCCAGCTCGTTGGAGAAGGCGGACAGCCAGTCGTGGCGGTTGGCGAGCATGATGATCTGGCGGTAGTCGCGCGCCTCGAACAGCTTCTCGGCGCCGCGGTGCATGTACCCGATCACCGGCTCCGCGTGCTGCACGCGTTCCCCGTCGACCACCAGCCGGAGCCGCAGCACGCCGTGGGTGGACGGGTGCTGCGGGCCGATGTTCAGCACCATGTCGGTGCTTTCCGCGGCGCCGCCGATGCCGACTGTCGTCTCCGTCATGAGAACAGTTTGTCTCGACCCCCGCCCCGTCCAGAAACCGGGTCCAGCCCCTGGACCAGCGGCCCCCTAGGGGGTGTCTTGTCGGTCAGGCCGGATCAGCGAGCGGCGTCAGGGGGCACCTCCCAGCGGTAGCGGGGGGAGGCGCGAGGGGGCACCGCCCAGCGGTAGCTGGGGGAGCGACGAGCGCGGGGCCGCGAGGTGCCGCCCGCCGCGGCAGCGGCTGATGTCACAGCGGCGTCGGGAGCCCGGCATGATCGGCGAGACACCCCCTAAGGCAGCAGCGCGCCGCACGGGAGGTCCGCCGGGAGGCCCACCGGCCGGGTCAGCCACCGGAAGCCGCCCAGGCCCGCCGGATCCAGCAGCTCCGCCGCCTCGCCCGCCGCGCCCAGGGCCCGTACGTAGGCGGCCGGGTCCGTGGAGGCCAGGGCGAGCGGCGGACGGCCGGCGTCGAGGCCGAGGTGGCGCAGCGCGTCGCGCTGGGGGATCAGGCGCGCGTCCGTCCCGGCCGCGCACGCGTCCAGCGCCACGTGCGCGGTGAGATCGCAGGAGCTGTCGGGGACGGGCCGCACCTCCCGCCCGTCCCGGAAGCCGGTCAGCGTGCCGAAGGGCGGCCGGGCGGCGCGCTCGTGGCCGTAGTCCACGGCGACCGCGAGCCCGGCCCCCACGCACCGCACGGCCTCGGCCCAGGCCGCGTCGCGCGGCCGGCCGATCTCGGCCCGCAGCCCCGGCTCGGCGCCCGCCAGCGGCCACCACCGGGCCAGCCATGCCGCGTCCTCGCCGGTCACCTCGGCGCCGAGCCGTTCGGCGCCGTCGGCCGCCGAGACCTCGACCCGGCGCGGGGTGCCGTCCTGGTCCGTCTCGGCGACGTCGACGGGGACGTTGTCCAGCCATTCGTTGGCGAACAGCAGCCCGGTGAACCCCTCCGGCACCGTCTCGCGCCACTCCACCCGCCCGTCGAGCCCGGCGGGGCGGGCCGCCCGCTCGACCGCGTACGGCCGCAGCCGCGCGGCGAGCCCGTGCGGCAGACCGGGGACTGCCGCCAGCACCCCGGTCAGCAGCTCGCCGCGCCCCGCGCCCAGGTCCACCAGCGCCAGTTCCGGCGGCCGCCCCAGCGCCTCGTCCACCCGCCGCAGCAGCTCCGCGACGGCCCGCGCGTACAGCGGTGAGGCGTGCACCGACGTACGGAAGTGACCGGCCGGCCCCTCCGCCCGCCGGAAGAAGCCGTCCGTCCCGTAGAGCGCCCGTTGGGCGGCTGCCCGCCATCCGACCCATTCCTGCTGTTCACTTGCCACATCCCCACGCTAATCGCCGGGCGGTATCCACCTTGGGGAGTAGGGAGGGGCGGCACGGATCGCCCCTCGGGCTGACCCGCGCGGGCGTCCATACTGCCTACTCTGGGTGACGTGCAACGCCTCTACGATTTCCTCCGCAGCCATCCGACAGGAGTGGACGCCTTCTGGGGCGTCCTCCTCTTCGGCTGCGGTCTCGTGTGGCTCGTAGGGGCGGCCCCGGGTTATGAACCACCGCTCGCCGCCGTGCCGATCACGCTGGCGCTGTGCGCGGCCGTCGCGCTGCGCCGCCGCGCCCCCGCGATGATGCTGGGGCTGGTCATCGCGTGCGGTGTCGCCCAGCTCGCGACGGACGTCAGGATCAACATCGTCGACTTCGCGATGCTGGTGATCGTCTACACGGCCGCGTGCACCGCCGGGCGCCGCACCTCCTGGGTGGCCCTGGGTTCCGCGATCTGCGCACCGTCGCTCGCGACCCTCCGCTGGCCCGGCGAGCACGAGTCCGCCTGGGCGGCCGCCGTCTCGACGGTCTTCGTCACCATCCCCTTCGTCCTCGCCTGGGTGCTCGGCGACTCGATCCGCACCCGCCGCGCCTACTACGCCCAGCTGGAGGAGCGCGCCTCCCGGCTGGAGAAGGAGCGCGAGGCGCAGTCGAAGGTCGCGGTCGCCGCCGAACGCGCCCGGATAGCACGCGAGTTGCACGACGTCGTCGCGCACAACGTGTCGGTGATGGTCGTTCAGGCCGACGGCGCCGCGTACGTCCTCGACGCCTCCCCCGACCAGGCCCGGCAGGCGCTGGAGACGATCTCCGGCACCGGCCGCCAGGCCCTCGCCGAGATGCGGCGGCTGCTGGGCGTGCTGCGCACCGGTGAGCCGGGGGAGGCGAGCGACTACGTCCCGCAGCCGGACGTCGAGCAGATCGACGAACTGGTGGAGCAGGCGCGCGGATCCGGGCTCCCGGTGGACTTCAAGGTCGTCGGCAGCCCGCGCCAGCTGCCCAGCGGCGTGGAGCTGACCGCGTACCGCATCGTGCAGGAAGCGCTCACCAACTCCCGTAAGCACGGCGGCCCCGACGTCGGCGCCAGCGTCCGCATCACCTACTTCGACGACGGGCTCGGCCTGCTGGTCGAGGACGACGGGAGGGGCGCCCAGCGCGAGTTGTACGAGGACGGCGGCGCCGACGGCAGCGGCCACGGGCTGATCGGGATGCGCGAGCGCGTCGGCATGGTGGGTGGCACGCTCGACGCGGGCCCGCGCCCGGGCGGCGGCTTCCGCATCAGCGCGCTGCTGCCGCTGAAACCGACGGGGTGAGCCGCGGACACCCGTCTGCGCGTAGGTATGCGGTGAGCGCCGTACGGAGCGCGCGCCGAGGGAGCCGAAGGAAGGGACCGACCGGATGTCGATCCGCGTCATGCTCGTCGATGACCAGGTGCTGCTGCGCACCGGTTTCCGCATGGTGCTCGCCGCCCAGCCCGACATGGAGGTCGTCGCCGAGGCGGGCGACGGGCTGGAGGCGCTGGAGGCGCTGCGCGCCGGTGAGGTGGACGTCGTCCTGATGGACGTCCGGATGCCGAAGTTGGACGGAGTGGAGGCGACCCGGCGCATCTGTGAGCGGGACGGGGCGCCGCGCGTCCTCATCCTGACCACCTTCGACCTGGACGAGTACGCCTTCTCCGCCCTCAAGGCGGGCGCGAGCGGCTTCATGCTCAAGGACGTGCCGCCGGGCGAACTGCTCGCCGCGATCCGCGCGGTGCACAGCGGCGACGCGGTCGTCGCGCCCAGCACCACGCGCCGGCTGCTGAACCGCTTCGCGCCGATGCTGCCGGGCACCGGCGGCGGCATCGGCGGCCGCTCCGGCGCGGCGTCCCGCCCCGAGCTGGACCGGCTCACCGAGCGCGAGCGCGAGGTGATGCTGCTCGTCGCCCAGGGCCTGTCGAACGGCGAGATAGCGGGCCGCCTGGTGCTGTCCGAGGCGACGGTGAAGACACACGTGGGCCGCATCCTCACCAAGCTGGAACTGCGGGACCGGGTGCAGGTGGTGGTGATGGCCTACGAAACGGGCCTCGTGCGGGCAGGAGGCTCCCCCCGCTGACCCGGCTGGGCCGGGGTGGCCCCGCCCTGCCGGGCCGGGGCCGTCGCGCGGCGACTTGCCCTGCCGGGCCGGGGCTCGCGCGGGCGGGGAGTCACCCGCTGGTCCCGGGGTGGGGCGTGCGTGCCGGGAATCGCCCGGCTGATCCCGAGCGGGGCATGCGTGCCCGGTCGGCTCGCTCCGCTGTTCCCGGGCCGGGCCGGGGCGGGTCGGGTTGGCGCGGGCGAGGGCTCCCCTGCTGTCCCTGGGTCGGGGCATTGCGCGTTGGGGGGCTCGCGGCTGTTCCCTGGCCGGAGGGCGTGGGGGCGGTGGGCTTGTCCCGCTGGTCCCGGGGTGGGGGGTTGGGGCGGAGCGCGTACGGGCGGGTGGCGCCCTGCTGGTCCCGGCCAGGAGGGGGTTCGGGGCGGAGCCCCGGCGGGGTGCTGGGGCCGCGATGCGGTGCGGAGGGTGGGCCGCCGTCTGTGGGGCGGCGTCGCGGCGGCGGTGCCTGGTCCTGTGCGACGGGCGGGCCCACGTGGGGTGCTGGGGCGGAGGCCCGCAGTCGGGGGGCCGGGGGTTTTCCCCCGGTTTCGGGAAGGAGCGGGGTGGGGGAGAGTCCCGGCGCGCCGCCACTCCTATCGCAGGACGCCCTCCAGGAAGTCGCTCCCCAGCCGCGCCACCGCCGCCAACTCCAGCTGGTGCAGGACGTACCGCCCGCGCCGCCGGGTCTGCAGCAGCCCGGCCTTCTTCAGGACGGCGATGTGCCGGGAGACCTCCGGCGGTGTGATGGCGTACGCCTCGGCCAGCTCACCCGTGGTGTGCGGCCCCCGGGCCAGCGTGCGGCAGATGCGCATCCGCATCGGGTGGGCGAGGGCTTCCAGGCGCTGCTGGACGAGTTGCAGGGCGGCGGGCGGGGCGAGTTCGGGCCCGGCGACCGGGTACTGGATCACCGGGGTCCAGCCCGGCGCGTGCACCAGCAGCAGATGCGGCCAGCCGAAGGTCGTCGGGATGAGGGTCAGCCCGCGCCCGGACGCCGTCGTACGCCCCGCCGCCAGCTTGTCGACCAGGACGCGCGACCGCCCGTCCGCATCCTGTTCCAGCGACAGCGCGGCCGAGGCCGCCGCCAGCGCCTCCGCGAGCCCCTTGCGCTGCAACAGCTCGCCCTTGTGGCGGGCGTCGGCGGCGAGTTGGAACCGCACCCGCTGCCAGGTGTCCGCGAAGAACGCCTGGTCGCAGTCCTCCAGCAGCCGTCGCAGCCACACCCGCAACCCGTCCGGGTCGGCCAGCATGCGGTTCACGAAGGCCAGTTGCCGCGGTCCGCGGGCCCGGGCCATGTCCCGGACCCGGTCCTGCTCGGCCCGGTCGACCAGCGGCGACGGCGTCGGCCGGTCGTACGCGGCGGAGCAGCTGATCTCGAAGGCGGCCGCCACGAACGCCTCGTCGTCGATCCGGTCCAGCGCGTCCAGGTCCTCGGCGAGGGTCGCCCCGGGGGCGGACGGCAGCAGCAGGTCGGAACGGGCCGTGCCCCACAGGAAGTCCGCCTCGCACAGCCGGTCGGCGAGATCCGGTTTGAGGGAGGCGGCGGTCGCGGTGGCCCAGCCGTGCAGCCCGGGGTGATGGGCGGGCTCGGACAGTACGTGCAGAGCGGCGCCCAGCTCGGCGAGCGGCGACGGGCTGAAGACGATGCGCTCGGGCGGCAGCCCGGTGATGTCCACGACATTGGCCATGACCCCATGGTGCGGCAGCCCGCGCCGCGCCCCGACCTCGATTGACGGCGATCGTCAATCGAGGTGACGGGTGGCGGCGGGCGGCCCGACGCTCGTGCCATGTCCGTCACTCAGCAGTACGCACTCGACCTGTACCGGGCCGCCCAGCGCGGCGAGCCCGCCCCGCCCGCCCCCGGCCACGGCGACTGGCGCGCGCTCCGGGCGCTGCGCGAGTACCGCGACTTCCAGGCCGTGATCGAGGAACGCCCGGCCCGGCGGCGACGCAGAGCCCTCCTGCGGGCACTGCGAGCGGTAAGGGCCCGGGCGGCCCAGGCCGTACGCGCCGCGCGGCACGTACGTGCCGCAGGGGAGCGGCCGACCGGTGCGGCTCGGCAACCGGCCGCCGGGCGGGTCGCCGGGCCGGGCGGGGACGCGTACGTCCGCCCCGTCACGGACCCGTCCTCATGCCCCACCACCAGCTGACTCGCCAGGCCGCCGGCCGCGCCCGGCCCGCGGCCGACCCGCCGAGCGGCGTGCAGCGCACGTCGGCAGCCGCGGCCGCCGCTGTTGCCGCGCGGCTCCCGTAAGGGCGGTCCCGCCCGCCGCGTGCCCGGCGGTCAGCTGTCGCCTCCGCCTTCCTCGGCCAGCACTGCCCGCACCCGCGTCAGGAACGCGGCGACCGCCTCCGTCACCTCCTCCGCCGACCAGTCCAGCGCGGGCGCGGCCACCGTCACCTCGGACATGGCCAGACCGGGCGGCCCCGGCTCCCACCAGCGCCGGAACAGCGTCGTCCGGGTCTCCTCGGCCAGTCGTATCCCCGCCTCTTCCAGGACCTGCGCCGGATACGGCAGCCACACCTGGAACTGATGGGTGTGCGGCACCTCCGGGTGCACCCGGGCCCAGGCCACCCCGGCCGCCGCGAACGCCTCGCGCATCGCCCGCGCCACGGCGGCCGCATGGGCCACGTACGACGGCAGCCGCGGCAGCTCGCGGTCCAGTCCGGCCAGGGCGGCGAGCGCCGTGGGCCACTGCTGGAACACCTGCCCGCCGTACCGGTGGCGCCATGCCCTCGCCTCCGCGATCAGGGTCTCCGGGCCCGCCAGCGCGGCCCCCGCGATCCCGTCGAGCGACTTGTAGAAGGACACGTACACCGTGTCCGCGAGGGCGGCGATCTCCGGGAGCCCGCGCCCGAAGTGCGTGGTGCACTCCCACAGCCGGGCCCCGTCGAAGTGGACCACCGCCTCCCGCTCCCGGGCGGCCTCCACGACGGCGACCAGGTCCTCCCACTCCGGCAGCACGAAGCCCGCGTCGCGCAGCGGCAGTTCGAGCGCGAGGGTGCCGAAGGGCTCGTCCAGGTCGTGGATCTCGGCGGCGGTGGGCAGCCGGGGCTCGCTGGTCGGCCGCACCGCGCGCAGCCCGCTCACCGTCAGATACGCGTCCCGCTCGTGCACCTCCAGATGGGCCAGCGGATGGACGGCCACCACCGGGTTGCCGGTGCGCCCGGCCCAAGCGCGCAGCGCGACCTGCTGGGCCATGGTGCCAGTGGGGAAGAAGGCCGCGGCCTCCATTCCGAGCAGGTCGGCGACCCGCCGCTCCAGCTTCTCGACCACGCCGTCCCCGTATACGTCCACCCAGTCGTCGAGGGCGCCGTCGAGATCCGGGGCGGCGGCGGTCAGGGCCGCCAGCCGCTCGCCGATCCGCTGCTCCATCGGACCCCGCACGAGGGCCCGCTCGGAGCCGCGCCAGGCCGCGAGCCTGCGCGCCCGCGCCGCCTGCTCGGTCACGTCCGCCGTATCCGCTGTATCTGCCACGTCCGCCACATCCGCCACATCCCCCACATCCGCCGTGTCGGCCATGACCCGATGATGACTCACGGGCCGGTCACCTCCCGGGTTATCCACAGACGACGTTGTTCAGCGGAGTTATCCACAGGCGTGGGAACGTGCCCCGGCCCCCACGGGGCACTCGCGTAGCATGGCGGGGAATCGTCCGGTACCCCTGAGGACTGGAACGGAAGGCCGCAGTCGCGTGAACGCACATCCACTTCCCGAGCCGCAGGACCGCCCGGCCCGGCTCACCGTCGGCGTCGTCGGCGCCGGCCGGGTCGGTCCGGCGCTCGCCGCCTCGTTGCGGCTGGCCGGGCACCGGCCCGTCGCCGCCTCCGGCGTCTCCGACGCTTCCGTGAGCCGGGCCGCCGCCCTGCTCCCCGAGGTCCCGATCGTCCCGCCCGCCGAGGTGCTGGCGCGGGCCGAGCTGGTGCTGCTCACCGTCCCCGACGACGCCCTGCCCGAGTTGGTCGCGGGCCTCGCCGAGACCGGTGCGGTGCGCCCCGGCCAGCTGCTGGTGCACACCTCCGGCCGCTACGGCACGGCCGTGCTGGAGCCCGCCCTGCGGGCCGGTGCGCTGCCGCTCGCGCTGCACCCCGTCATGACCTTCACCGGCACACCGGTCGACGTCCAGCGGCTCGCGGGCTGCTCCTTCGGCGTCACCGCCCCCGAGGAGCTGCGGCTGGCGGCCGAGGCGCTGGTCATCGAGATGGGCGGCGAGCCCGAGTGGGTCGCGGAGGAGTCCCGTCCGCTGTATCACGCCGCCCTCGCCATCGGCGCCAACCACCTGGTCACCCTGGTCGCCCAGGCCATGGAGCTGCTGCGCGCGGCCGGGGTCGAGGCGCCCGACCGGATGCTCGGCCCGCTGCTCGGCGCCGCCCTCGACAACTCGCTGCGCAGCGGCGACGCCGCGCTCACCGGACCGGTCGCGCGCGGCGACGCGGGCACGGTCGCCGCCCATGTCCAGGAGCTGCGGCGGCATGCGCCGCAGGCCGTCGCCGGATATCTCGCGATGGCCCGGGCCACGGCGGACCGGGCGCTCGCCCACGGGATGCTCAAGCCGGAGCTGGCGGAGAACCTGCTGGGCGTTCTGTCGGATGTCTCGGATTCCCGGGGCCGGGGAGGAGCGGGATCGTGAGCCCGAAGCTGTGGACCAAGCCGAGCCCCGGTGAGCCGGACATCGAGCTGTTCGCGCGCCGCGCGGACTTCGACGCGGCGCTGGCGCAGTTCGCCGCGCCGGGGCGTACGGCCGTCGTCATGACCATGGGCGCCCTGCACGACGGGCATGCCGCGCTGATCCGTGCCGCGCGCGCCCGGGTCGGCGCCAAGGGCCTCGTCACCGTCACGGTCTTCGTCAACCCGCTGCAGTTCGGCGCGGGCGAGGACCTGGACCGCTATCCGCGCACGCTCGACGCCGACCTGGAGGTTGCGGCCGCCGCCGGCGCGGACATCGTCTTCGCCCCCTCGGCCGAGGAGGTGTACGGGAGCGGCGAGCCGCGGATACGGATGTCCGCCGGGGCCATGGGCGAGGGGTACGAGGGCGCCACCCGGCCCGGCCACTTCGACGGGGTGCTCACCGTCGTCGCCAAGCTGCTCCACCTCACCCGCCCGGACGTCGCCTTCTTCGGCGAGAAGGACGCACAGCAGCTCGTGCTGGTCCGCCGTATGGTGCGTGACCTGGACTTCCCCGTGGAGATCGTCGGCGTCCCCACGGTCCGGGAGGGCGACGGGCTCGCCCTCTCCAGCCGTAACCGCTACCTGTCGGCGCGGGAGCGGGACACCGCGCTGGCCCTGTCCCGGGCACTGTTCGCGGGGCGCGACGCGGGCCTGGCGGCGGCGCGGTCCGCAGGCGTCACCGGGGCTGCCGGGGCCGCCGAGGCCACCGGGGGCGGGGACACGGACGGCCTCGTCCAGGTCGGCTCGCCCGCCGCGGTGCGGGCCGCGGCGCGCGCGGTGCTGGCGGAGGCCGCCCGGCTCGAACCACCGCTGGTCCTCGACTACCTGGACGTGATCGACCCGGAGAGTTTCACCGAGGCGCCCGGGGACCACACCGGCGAGGCCGTCCTGGCCGTCGCCGCCAAGGTCGGCTCCACGCGGCTGATCGACAACATCCGGCTGTGGTTCGGAGCGGGCCGGTGAGCGGGCCCATGAGCGAGCCGAACCGCCGCCCGGACAACCTGACGAGCGCCCCGGCCACCGCCCTGCGCGCCCCCGCGCCCGGCTGGGCCACCGAGGCCGACGTCGTGGTCGTCGGCTCGGGCGTCGCGGGCCTGACCGTGGCGCTGCGCTGCGCCGCCGCCGGGCAGAAGGTCACCGTCGTCACCAAGGCCCGCCTGGACGACGGCTCCACGCGCTGGGCCCAGGGCGGCATAGCCGCCGCCCTCGGCGAGGGCGACACCCCCAGGCAGCACCTCGACGACACGCTCGTCGCGGGCGCCGGGCTCTGCGACGAGCAGGCCGTGCGGATGCTCGTCACCGAGGGCCCCGACGCCGTGCGCCGGCTCATCGCCACCGGCGCCCGCTTCGACGCCGACGACGACACCGGCGAGATCCTGCTGACCCGGGAGGGCGGCCACCACCGCCGTCGCATCGCCCACGCGGGCGGCGACGCGACCGGCGCGGAGATCTCCCGCACCCTGGTCGACGCGGTGCGCGCGGCCGGGATCGACACCGTCGAGAACGCCCTCGTGCTCGATCTCCTCAAGGACGCCTCCGGCCGCGCCGCGGGCGTCACCCTGCACGTCATGGGCGAGGGCGCGCGCGACGGCGTGGGCGCGGTCCACGCGGGCGCGGTCGTCCTCGCGACGGGCGGCATGGGCCAGGTCTTCTCCGCCACCACCAACCCCGCCGTCTCCACCGGCGACGGCGTCGCCCTCGCGCTGCGCGCCGGGGCGGAGGTGAGCGATCTGGAGTTCGTCCAGTTCCACCCCACCGTGCTGTGGCTCGGCCCGGAGGCCGAGGGGCAGCAGCCGCTGGTCTCCGAGGCGGTGCGCGGCGAGGGCGCGTATCTGGTGGACGCCGACGGGGTCCGCTTCATGGTGGGGCAGCACGAGCTGGCCGAGCTGGCCCCCCGCGACGTCGTCGCCAAGGGCATCATGCGGCGGATGCGGGAGCAGGGCGCCGAGCACATGTACCTGGACGCCCGCCACTTCGGCGCCCGGATGTGGGAGCACCGCTTCCCGACGATCCTGGCCGCCTGCCGGGCCCACGGCATCGACCCGGTCACCCAGCCGATCCCGGTGGCCCCCGCCGCGCACTACGCCAGCGGCGGGGTGTGGACGGACCTGCGGGGGCGTACGACGGTGCCGGGGCTGTACGCGTGCGGGGAGACGGCCTGCACGGGCGTCCACGGCGCGAACCGGCTGGCGTCCAACTCGCTGCTGGAGGGCCTGGTCTTCGCCGAGCGCATCGCGGCGGACATCGCCGACCCGGCCCGCACACCGGACCCCGCGCCCCGGGACGCGGCCCCCGTGCCCGAGGCCGATCAGGGCCGGGGCGGGGGAGGCGCCCTGCTCGCCCCCGAGGCCCGGTACGCCGTCCAGCGCATCATGACCACCGGTGCCGGTGTCCTCCGCTCCGCGACAAGCCTCGCCCACGCCGCCGCGCGGCTGGACCGCGTCCGGGAGGACGCCGTCGAGGCGCTGCACCGCGACGGCAAGACGGCCGAGCCCGGCGTCGAGACGTGGGAGGCGACCAACCTCCTCCTCGTCGCCCGGGTCCTGGTGGCCGCCGCGCTCCGGCGCGAGGAGACCCGCGGCTGCCACTGGCGGGAGGACCGCCCCGACCGTGACGACGCGGTCTGGCAGCGGCACCTCCTGGTCACCCTCGGCCCCGACGGCTCGCTCGACGTCCGTACGACGGACTCCGCGGCGTTCCCCTCACCCACCACCCGACCCGAGACGGAGTCCCACCCGTGAGCAGCACCTCCGACGACCGCCAGCAGAGCCCGCCCCGGCCCGTGGACCTTCCGCTGCTCCAGATCGGCGTCCCGGGCGGCGGCGAGGACGGCGGCTGCGGCAGCGCCTGCGGCTGCGGCAGCGGCGCCGACGACGGCGCGTACGGGCTCGACCCGATGGAGTGCGGCCTCGACCCCGACCTGGCCCAGCTGCTGGCCGACGCCGGGCTCGACCCCGTACAGGTCGAGGACGTCGCGCACATGGCGATCGAGGAGGACCTCGACCAGGGCGTGGACGTGACGACCGTCGCCACCGTCCCCGAGGACGCCTTCGCCACCGGCGACTTCACGGCCCGTGAGGCGGGCACCGTGGCCGGGCTGCGGATCGCCGAGGCGATCCTGTCCGTCGTCTGCACGGACGAGTTCGAGGTCGAGCGGCACGTGGAGGACGGCGACCGGGTCGAGCCCGGCCAGAAGCTGCTGAGCGTCCGCACCCGCACCCGCGATCTGCTCACCGGCGAGCGCAGCGCGCTCAACCTGCTCTGCCGCCTCTCCGGCATCGCGACCGCGACCCGCGCCTGGGCGGACGTGCTGGAGGGCACGAAGACGAAGGTCCGCGACACCCGGAAGACGACGCCGGGGCTGCGCGCGCTGGAGAAGTACGCGGTGCGCTGCGGCGGGGGCGTCAACCACCGCATGTCGCTGTCGGACGCGGCGCTCGTCAAGGACAACCACGTGGTCGCGGCGGGCGGCGTGGCGCAGGCGTTCAGCGCCGTCCGGGCCGAGTTCCCTGACCTGCCGATCGAGGTGGAGGTCGACACCCTCGATCAGATCCCGCCGGTCCTGGAGGCGGGCGCGGACCTGATCCTGCTGGACAACTTCACGCCGGAGCGCACCCGCGAGGCGGTCGGACTGGTCGCGGGCCGGGCCGCGCTGGAGTCCTCGGGCCGCCTGACGCTGGCCAACGCCCGTGCGTACGCCGAGACGGGCGTCGACTACCTGGCGGTCGGCGCGCTCACCCACTCGTCCCCGATCCTGGACATCGGCCTGGATCTCCGCGAGACGGGGTGACTGCGCCATGCTGCTGACCATCGGCCCGCCCGTCGCCCCGCCCACCACCCCAGAACTCGCCCTCTGCCGTGAGCCCGACCGGAAGCGGTGTCGCCCATGCTGCTGACCATCGACGTGGGGAACACGCATACCGTCCTCGGCCTCTTCGACGGCGAGGAGATCGTCGAGCACTGGCGGATCTCCACCGACGCCCGCCGCACCGCCGACGAACTGGCCGTCCTGTTGCAGGGCCTGATGGGGATGCATCCGCTGCTCGGCGAGGAGCTGGGCGACGGCATCGAGGGCATCTCGATCTGCTCCACCGTCCCCTCCGTCCTGCACGAGCTGCGCGAGGTCACCCGCCGCTACTACGGCGACGTGCCGTCCGTCCTGGTCGAGCCGGGCGTGAAGACCGGCGTGCCGATCCTGATGGACAACCCGAAGGAGGTCGGCGCCGACCGGATCATCAACGCGCTGGCGGCCGTCGAGCTGTACGAGGGCCCGTGCGTGGTCGTCGACTTCGGCACCGCGACCACCTTCGACGCGGTCAGCTCGCGCGGCGAGTACGTGGGCGGGGTGATCGCGCCCGGTATCGAGATCTCGGTCGAGGCGCTGGGCGTCCGCGGGGCGCAGCTGCGCAAGATCGAGCTGGCCCGCCCGCGCAGCGTGATCGGCAAGAACACCGTGGAGGCCATGCAGTCCGGCATCCTGTACGGCTTCGCGGGCCAGGTCGACGGGATCGTCCGGCGCATGGCGCGGGAGCTGGCCCAGGACCCCGAGGACGTGACGGTGATCGCCACCGGCGGTCTGGCCCCGATGGTCCTCGGCGAGGCCTCGGTCATCGACGAGCACGAGCCCTGGCTCACCCTGATCGGCCTGCGGCTGGTCTACGAGCGCAACGTCGCGCGCGGCTGAACGGCGGTGAAGGGCGATGAACGGCACTGATCGGCGCTCTCGGCGCTGATCGGGCCGTTCGGCGCGCGATCACGCCGAAAACACCGTTCACCTGCGAACTCGGCGGTATTGGCGGCATTACGAAACGAATTCCGCGCGCTGTTCATTCGGCAGGGCGCCGGTGAGGGCACTCCACCGACTGCCGAGGCGCAGTCGAGGAATGCCGTCCGTCGAATTCGGGATCGACAGCGGGATCGACAAGCGGAACCCGCCCGGCCGCTGCCCGCCGCCGACAGGAGTCCGCCCGCGCGGATGACGGGCGGACTCCGATGCGGAGTCGGGACCGCGCTTCGGCTCCCACCGCCGAATGGCCGCCCCCGCAACGCGCCGCACCGCCCGCCGCTCAGCGAAATTTGTCCGCTTAGCACTTAAAGTCCTCCCATGCCCACGCCCTATGGATCCCGCGGCGGAATGGCGTTCAGTGCGGATGAGCTGCGTGTGCTCCGACGCGCCCTCGCCATCGCCCTCCAACCCGAACCCGTCACTCCCCCCGGCCCCCTCGGCCCGGACCGGGCGGAAGAGGTCCAGGACTGTTTCCGGCTCGCCGAAGCCGTGGACGAGGCGGTCCGCGAGGGCGGGCGGCTGCGAGCGTTCCTGCTCGACGAGCTGGCCCGCTATCGCGCCGCTCTCCCCGGCGCCGCCGTTGGCTATCTGCGACAGCTCGAGGGCGCTCTGGCCGCCGGTTACGAGCCGCTGCCGGAGGACCTGGCCGCGCTCCGTACGCTGTGCCGGGCCACCGCGTCGGACGGCGAGGCCGAGCGCCGCCGCGCGCTGCTGAGCCACTGCGAGCGCCTGGCCGAGCGCTGCGTACGCGCCCGGCTCGCGACGCGCGCCCAGGCCGCCGCGCCGCCGCGTCCCCGCCCTCTGGAACGCCCTCTGGAGCGCCCCCTGGAGGCCCGGCTGCGCGCCCTGCCGGGCGGCGCCGGAACCGGACGGGGAGCAGCCGCGACCGGGCCGGTGCTGAAGGACGACGAGCCGAAGCGGGAGCCGCGCAAGAAGCCCACCCCCGCCCCCGACCGCGGGGACCGTGAGGAGCCGAAGCGGCGTGAGCCGGGGCGTGGCACCCCGCGCCCGCAGCGGCCGGTGCCGACGCCCGCCGAGGTCTTCCCGCCCAAGCGCCGCCGCCCCTCCCCGCCGCCGGACCACAACGAGTCCCGGCTCGGCCCCGGCGTAAGGCCGGGTGCCAGGCCCGGCGCGGGGGCCGACGCGGGCGCCGCGTAATCTGGGGGCATCGAGCAAAAGGAGGCCGATAGCCAATGGATTACGTCTCCGCGCTGGTACCGCCCCTGGTGATGGCCGTGGCCTTCACCTTTCTGATCGTGACCATGATCAAGAGCCAGGGTGGCGCCAACAAGGCGAAGGAGGACCACCTCGTGGACGCGGCGCTCGCCCGCGCCGAGGCGGACCGCACGGCGTCGGCCGGCCAGGCGCCGGGCCGCGACGCGACCTGACGCCGACCCCCGCACCTTCACCGCACGCCCCGGGATGCGCCCGCATCCCGGGGCGTGCGGCCATTCGCCGCGCACATCCTCCGACATTCGGTACATCTCCCACTATTATTCACATGTGCCTCGGCCATTGGGAGAGCTCGAAGACGCGGTCATGACGCGGGTGTGGAAGTGGAACCGCCCGGTCACGGTCCGAGAAGTCCTGGAAGACCTTCAGCGAGAACGCTCGATCGCCTACACGACGGTCATGACCGTAATGGACAACCTCCACCACAAGGGCTGGCTCCGCAGGGAGGTGCAAGGCCGCGCCTATCGATATGCCGCGGTCTCCACCCGGGCCTCGTACTCGGCCGCACTGATGAACGAAGCGTGGTCAACCAGTGACAACCCGGCGGCCGCCCTCGTCGCGTTCTTCGAGATGATGTCCGAAGAGCAGCGAGATGCACTGCGGGATGCCATGCGCGTCGCACAACTCGGTGAGCCCGGAGAGAGCCCCGGTGAGTCGGGGTGATGAGGTGGGGCGATAGCGTCCGGCCATGTCCTCTGCCCTATCAAAAGCAGTCACCGTCCGCCGCGCCCGGACCAGCGATGTACGGGCGGTGCGCCGGCTCATCGACTCCTACGTGAGCGATCGCATCCTGCTCGACAAAGCCACGGTGACCCTTTACGAGGACATCCAGGAGTTCTGGGTCGCGGAGCGGGACGAGGACGCCGAGGTCATTGGCTGCGGCGCACTCCACGTCATGTGGGAAGACCTCGCGGAGGTTCGCACTCTCGCGGTGGATCCCACTCACAAGGGGGGTGGTGTGGGCCACCTGGTGCTCGACAAGCTGTTGCAGACGGCGCGCTGGCTGGGCGTCCGGCGCATTTTCTGCCTCACCTTCGAAGTCGACTTCTTCACCAAGCACGGCTTCGTGGAGATCGGCGAGACGCCGGTCGACGGGGATGTCTACAGCGAGCTGCTGCGTTCCTATGACGAGGGCGTCGCCGAGTTCCTCGGTCTCGAACGGGTGAAGCCGAACACCCTTGGCAACAGCCGGATGCTTCTGCAACTGTGATCGCGGGCCCTATGTCCGAATCGCGCCCCTATCACATAGCTCCGGAACAGTGGGTTCCATCAGCCTTCCCGCATGGACGATCGGTCGAACCTTCCCGGAGGGTTTGTGTTTTTCCGGGAAAAGCGGTTTCCTATTCTCTCGTAGTGTAATTACCTGGGGGGTGAGACATCAGCGGCTAACGCCGCGCGCCCGAGCCCCCCGTTTTCCCTGAAAGGAACCCCATGGCACAGAAGGTTCAGGTCCTTCTTGTCGACGACCTCGACGGCGGCGAGGCGGACGAGACCGTGACGTTCGCGCTGGACGGCAAGAGCTACGAGATCGACCTCAACACCACCAACGCGGACAAGCTCCGGGATGCCCTGGAGCCGTTCACCAAGGGCGGTCGTCGCACCGGTGGCCGGGCTTCCGGTGGCCGTGGCAAGGCGCGTGCGGCGTCGGGCGGCAGCCAGGACACCGCGAAGATCCGCGCCTGGGCGAAGGAGAACGGCTACGAGGTCAACGACCGCGGCCGTGTTCCGGCGACCGTTCGCGAGGCGTACGAGAAGGCCAACGGCTGAGCGCGTCACCCTTCCCCGGCTCGCCGCTGTCCGGGCAGTGGCCGGGTGCGCAGCAACCGGGCTCGGTGGCACTCCGTGGCCGCCGCGCCCACGAGCCGCACGAGGTCGGGGGCGCCCCCATCGCCCCCGAAGCCTGTCACCGGCAGCGTCGGCTCCACCCCGCCCTTCGGCTCGGGAGGCCGCAGCCATACGGCGGCCTCCTGCGGGCACCGTCCGGCGGGCGCCACGGCCTCGGGACCCGCGGGCGCCCCGGGATCCCCGGGCGGGGGCCACGAGGCGGAGGGGCACGGAGCGGTGATGCGGCCGCCGGTGCCGAGGGCGGTCAGATCCAGCGGAACGCCGCCCCACTCCAGCCAGTCGAGCAGCCCCGGCAGCTCGTCGGCGCTGCCCGCGGCCACGAGCAGCCGCATCCAGGGGCCCTCCACCGCGACCGGACCGGTCCGCGGTACGCGCCGCAGCAGCGCGAGACCGGCGGCGACCGGCAGCTCCAGTACGTCGAATGCCACCCCCGTGAGCAGCTCGACGGGACCGCTGCCGGTCGTCTGCCAGTCCAGCTCCCGCTCGTACCACCGCGCACATCCCGGCGCGCCCTGTCGGCCCTGGCGGACCTGTCCCTGTTCGGGGGCCGAGCGGTCCTGTGAGCGGCCGGACGGCGCCGCGGCGGTGGAGATCATGCCCAGAGCAACTCCCTCCCTCCCCGAAGGTTACGTCCCGTAGGCGGGCAACCGCGTCGCGTGATCGGATGGGGGTCTGCAGGGGCGGTGAACGGACGCAAGGTTGTTCGCCCGTAGCTGAGGGAACCGGGTCGCCCGGCATGGAGTGTCCGTGCTTGCGGGTAAGACATCCCTTGTGGGAGGGGCGGTCCGCGCGTCGGGAGAAAGGGGCGTTCGCCATCGGCGTAGTGACGGTGGGCGTATATGCCTGGCCTGCGGGAACATCGTCTCGCACCATCGGGTTGGAGCAGTTGTCGGCTGTTCGGGCAGGAGGGCATCTGCTGTGCGCCCTGTGAGAGTGGGGCCGATCCGGACGGTTGTCGGCAGTTGGAATGAGCTGTCCCGGGTTGCGGGACTAGCATGCGGAAGGACAGGGAGGGGATCGTCCCCGATCTTTCTGACCGCTCTGAGGAGCGATTAACGATGTTCGAGAGGTTCACCGACCGCGCGCGGCGGGTTGTCGTCCTGGCTCAGGAAGAAGCCCGGATGCTCAACCACAACTACATCGGCACCGAACACATTCTCCTGGGCCTGATCCACGAGGGTGAGGGTGTCGCCGCTAAGGCCCTGGAGAGCCTCGGGATTTCGCTCGAGGCGGTCCGCCAGCAGGTGGAGGAGATCATCGGCCAGGGCCAGCAGGCCCCGTCCGGGCACATCCCCTTCACCCCCCGTGCCAAGAAGGTCCTGGAGCTGTCGCTCCGCGAGGCCCTTCAGCTCGGCCACAACTACATCGGCACGGAGCACATCCTGCTCGGCCTGATCCGCGAGGGCGAGGGCGTCGCCGCCCAGGTCCTCGTGAAGCTGGGCGCCGATCTGAACCGGGTGCGGCAGCAGGTCATCCAGCTGCTCTCCGGCTACCAGGGCAAGGAGGCCGCCACCGCCGGCGGCCCGGCGGAGGGCACTCCCTCCACCTCGCTCGTCCTGGACCAGTTCGGCCGCAACCTCACCCAGGCCGCCCGCGAATCCAAGCTCGACCCGGTCATCGGGCGCGAGAAGGAGATCGAGCGGGTCATGCAGGTGCTCTCGCGCCGCACCAAGAACAACCCGGTCCTCATCGGCGAGCCCGGCGTCGGCAAGACGGCGGTCGTCGAGGGGCTGGCCCAGGCCATCGTCAAGGGCGAGGTGCCCGAGACCCTCAAGGACAAGCACCTCTACACCCTGGACCTGGGCGCCCTGGTCGCCGGCTCCCGCTACCGCGGTGATTTCGAGGAGCGCCTGAAGAAGGTTCTCAAGGAGATCCGCACCCGCGGCGACATCATCCTGTTCATCGACGAGCTCCACACCCTGGTGGGTGCGGGCGCCGCCGAGGGCGCGATCGATGCCGCGAGCATCCTCAAGCCGATGCTGGCGCGGGGCGAGCTGCAGACCATCGGCGCCACGACGCTCGACGAGTACCGCAAGTACCTGGAGAAGGACGCGGCCCTGGAGCGCCGCTTCCAGCCCATCCAGGTCGCCGAGCCGTCGCTGCCGCACACCATCGAGATCCTCAAGGGCCTGCGGGACCGCTACGAGGCGCACCACCGCGTCTCGATCACGGACTCGGCCCTGGTCGCGGCCGCCACCCTGGCCGACCGCTACATCTCGGACCGCTTCCTGCCGGACAAGGCGATCGACCTGATCGACGAGGCCGGCTCCCGGATGCGGATCCGCCGGATGACCGCGCCGCCGGACCTGCGCGAGTTCGACGAGAAGATCGCCGACGTGCGCCGGGAGAAGGAGTCCGCGATCGATTCGCAGGACTTCGAGATGGCCGCGGGCCTGCGCGACAAGGAGAAGCAGCTCCTGGCCGCGAAGGCGAAGCGGGAGAAGGAGTGGAAGGCCGGCGACATGGATGTCGTCGCCGAGGTCGACGAGGAGCTGATCGCAGAGGTCCTGGCCACGGCCACCGGCATCCCGGTCTTCAAGCTCACCGAGGAGGAGTCCTCGCGGCTGCTCCGCATGGAGGACGAGCTGCACAAGCGCGTCATCGGCCAGAAGGACGCCATCAAGGCGCTCTCGCAGGCCATCCGGCGTACGCGTGCGGGCCTCAAGGACCCCAAGCGCCCCGGCGGCTCCTTCATCTTCGCGGGCCCGTCCGGTGTCGGTAAGACCGAGCTGAGCAAGACTCTCGCCGAGTTCCTCTTCGGCGACGAGGACGCGATGATCTCGCTCGACATGTCGGAGTTCAGCGAGAAGCACACCGTCTCGCGGCTCTTCGGCTCCCCGCCCGGATACGTGGGCTACGAGGAGGGCGGCCAGCTCACCGAGAAGGTGCGCCGCAAGCCGTTCTCCGTGGTCCTCTTCGACGAGGTCGAGAAGGCCCACCCGGACATCTTCAACTCGCTGCTGCAGATCCTGGAGGACGGTCGGCTGACCGACTCCCAGGGCCGGGTCGTGGACTTCAAGAACACGGTGATCATCATGACCACCAACCTCGGCACCCGGGACATCTCCAAGGGCTTCAACCTGGGCTTCGCCGCCCAGGGCGATGTGAAGACCGGCTACGAGCGGATGAAGAACAAGGTCAACGAGGAGCTGAAGCAGCACTTCCGCCCCGAGTTCCTCAACCGTGTCGACGACACGGTCGTCTTCCACCAGCTCACCGAGGAAGACATCATCCAGATCGTCGACCTCATGATCACCAAGGTGGACGAGCGGCTCAAGGACCGCGACATGGGCATCGAGCTCAGTGGCGTCGCCAAGAAGCTGCTCGCCAAGCGGGGCTATGACCCCGTGCTGGGCGCCCGGCCGCTGCGCCGGACGATTCAGCGGGAAATCGAGGACGTGCTGTCGGAGAAGATTCTCTTCGGCGAGCTGCGTCCGGGCCACATCGTGGTCGTGGACACCGAGGGCGAGGGTGAGGAGAAGAAGTTCACCTTCCGCGGCGAGGAGAAGTCGGCACTGCCGGACACCCCGCCGATCGAGTCCGCCGCCGGCGGAGGCCCGAACCTGAGCAAGGACGCATAAGCGTCATCTTGTGAGCGGCTGAGGGGCCGCTGGACCGTTTCTGAACGGTTCAGCGGCCCTTTTGTCATGCTGGCGCGTCCGCGCGCTGTCGCGGGCCCTTACCGGCCCTTACGGCCCCTTACTGACCCTCGCGGTCCTTTGCGGGCCGCCATTCCGATCATCCCGCAAGGCTCATGCGATAAAGAGCCGCGCCATAGGGCACGTTTCGGCCGCGTGGCGGAAAGTGGCGGATAGTCGACAGCGTTTCCCTTTCCCGGCGCGGCTTCCCGGCGCAGCGGCATCCCGCCCGTGGCCTTTGAGAGCGACGGCCCGCCGGGAGAGGGGGGAGAACGGGCGGCCCGTCGCAGGGGTGACCCTAAGGCCGGGCGCTGAGTGATCGCTTATGGCGGGCTGAGTCCGGATCGGGTGGCAAAAAGGGGAGGCGGCGGTGCGAACCGTCGGAGTAGCGTGCCCGCATGTACTCATTCCTTCAGATCTACGGCTGACACGCCGTTCCCTCCGGCGCACCGGCGAGACCGCCGCTGCGCCGGTTCGTCGTGTCCCTTTCGCCGTAGACCTGAATCGAGTGATCTCTCATGTCCCGTCGCCGTGCCCATATCGCGATGGTCGGTATTCCCGCCATCAGCCATACGCTCCCCAGCCTCGAGGTCATCCGGGAGCTGGTGGCGCGGGGCCACCGCGTGACGTACGCCAACGACGCGCATCTGGCGGACGTCATCAAGCCGACCGGTGCCGCGCTGGTGCCGTACGACTCGACCCTGCCCGTCGTCGACAACGACTGGCCCGCGGACCCCATCGCCGCGATGACCGTCTTCCTGGACGACGCGATCCAGGCGCTGCCGCAGCTGCGCGCCGCGTACGACCACGACCCCGCCGACCTCTACCTGTACGACATCGGCGCGTACGCCGGGCGGGCCATCGCCGAGGCACAGGGGCGTCCGGCGGCGCAGCTCTCGCCGACCTTCGTCGCCTGGGAGGGCTACGAACAGGAGGTCGCGGCGCAGATCATGGCGCTGCCGGGGGCCGGCGCGTACCAGGCGAAGTTCGCCGCGTGGCTGGCCGGCTGCGGGGCGGTGACCACCGAGGTGAACGCCTTCTGCGGGCCGCCCGGGCGGGCGATCGCGCTGATCCCCAAGGCCATGCAGCCGAACGCCGACCGGGTGGACGAGGAGGTGGTGACGTTCGTCGGGCCGTGTCTCGGCGACCGCGCCGACCAGGGCCGGTGGGAACGCCCCGCGGGCGCCGGGAGGGTGCTGCTGGTCTCCCTGGGCTCGGCCTACACCCGGCAGCCCGGCTTCTACCGGGAGTGCCTGGCGGCCTTCGGTGATCTGCCCGGATGGCATGTCGTGCTCCAGATCGGCCGTCATGTCGACCCGGCGGAGCTGGGGCACATCCCGGCAGGCGTCGAGGTCCACCCGTGGGTGCCGCAGTTGGCGATCCTGGAGCAGGCCGACGCGTTCGTCACCCACGCCGGGATGGGCAGCAGCGGCGAGGGCCTGTACTGCGGGCTGCCAATGATCGCCGTACCGCAGGGGGCCGAGCAGCCGATGAACGCCGACCGGCTCGTCGAACTGGGCGTGGCCCGCCGCGTCGACACGGCGGAGGCGACCGCCGAGGTGCTGCGCGCCGCGCTGCTGGACCTGACCGGGGACTCGGAGGTGGCCCGGCGGGCGGCCGAGCTGCGGGACCAGGTGCGGGCGGAGGGCGGCACGGCGCGGGCCGCCGATCTGATCGAGGAGATGCTGGGCTGAGACACGCCTGCGGCCCGGCCCTCGGGCCGGGCCGCAGGTTCGCGTTCACTTCACGCGTTCACTTCACGCGTTCACCTCACGATGCTGATGCGGTCCGCCTTCGGCGGGTCCAGGGGCGTGGACGCCGACGAGTGCGCGCCCAGGTAGGCGTTGAGCGCCTCCAGGTCGGAGGCGCCGACGAGCTTGTTCTTGCCGTCCTTGAAGGCGGCGAAGCCGTCGCCGCCGCCCGCGAGGAATTCGTTCATCGCGACGCGGTAGGTCTTGGCGGCGTCGATGGGCTCACCGTTGAGCTTCACCGTGTCGGTGACGATCCGGTCCTTGCCGGACTTGGTCAGATCGAGGGTGTAGGTGAGGCCCTTCGAGACCTGGAGGATCCTGGGGGATGCCTCGTTGGAGCCGCTGACCTGCTGCTGGAGCGCGGTGATGAGCTGGGCTCCGGTCAGGTCGATGACGTTCATCATGTTGGTGAAGGGCTGCACGGTGAACGCCTCGCCGTACGTCACGACCCCGTCGCCCTCGCTGCCGGACGCCTTGTAGGCGAGGTCGGAGCGGATGCCGCCGGGGTTCATGAGGGCGATCTGGGCGCCGCCCTTGCCGTCCGGGGCGAGCGCTTCGAGCTGGGCGTCGGTGATGACGTCGCCCAGCGGAGATTCGTACGTCGCGGCGCCGCGGCCGTTGATGTCGGCGGAGACGTAGCCGACGGGCTTGCTCGCGATGGGCGCGGCGAGCTTGTTCCAGCGGCCGATGAGGGAGGTCATGTCGGCGGCCTTGGGCCGGTCGCGGTCGACGACGTGGTTCGCCGCGTGGGCGCCCTTCACGGTGGTGCGCACGATGTCGTTCGTGCGGCGGTCGTAGGTGAGGGTGGTGTCGGTGTAGAGGCGGCCGAAGGAGGCGGCGGAGGTGACGGTGCGCGGGGTTCCGGAGGGGTCCGGGATCGTGCACGCGTAGGCCTGGTGGGTGTGGCCGGTGACCAGGGCGTCGACCTTCGGGGTGACGTGTCTGGCGATGTCGACTACGGGTCCGGAGATGCCCTTGCCCGCACCGCCGTTGTCGCAGTCGGCGTTGTACGCGGCGGAGGCGGGCAATCCGCCTTCGTGGATGAGGGCGACGATCGACTTCACGCCCTGGCGCTGCAGCTCCTTGGCGTACTTGTTGATCGTTTGGACCTCGTCGTGGAACTTCAGGCCCTTGACGCCCTCGGCGGTGACGACATCGGGCGTGCCCTCCAGGGTGACGCCGATGAAGCCGACCTTCACGCCGTTGTGACGCCAGACGGTGTACGGCTTGAGGATGGGCTTGCCGGTCTTCTCGTCGGTGACGTTGGCCGCCAGGTAGGGGAAGTCGGCGCCGCGGAAGGTCTTGCCCTTCTCGTAGCAGCCCTCCTTGGGGTGGCAGCCGCCGTTCTGCATGCGGGTCAGCTCGGCGCGTCCCTCGTCGAACTCGTGGTTGCCGACGGAGGTGACGTCGAGATCGAGCTTGTTGAGGGCTTCGATGGTCGGCTCGTCGTGGAAGAGGCCGGACATCAGCGGGCTCGCGCCGATCATGTCGCCGCCGGCGGCGGTGACGGAGTACTCGTGGCCCTTGCGGGCCTGGCGGAGTGCGGTGGCGAGGTATTCGGCGCCGCCGGCCGGGATGGCCTTGGTCGTGCCGTCCGGCTGGGCCTCGGTGACGGTGCCGGAGGAGCCCTGCGGGGGCTCCAGGTTGCCGTGCAGGTCGTTGAAGGACAGCAGCTGTACGTCGACGGTGCGGCCGGGCTTGTGCCGCGGGGCGTCCGCCCCCGCCGGGTTCGCGGCGGACAGCACCCCGGCCGCGGCGGCCAGCACCGCGACTCCGGTGGTCAACCGGCGTGCCGCTCCGCGCCGCCCAGGTCTCGCTGACATGTCGTCCCCTTGTGTGCCCCGTGGGTGTGTGGTGGGCCGCAGCTTACGGTCAACGCGCGTAGCGGGGCAGGGGGATGGAGGTTACGAGCTGGTTGCCGGTGGCCAACTCCCGGGCCGCTGTTCGTGCCAGGGACGCCCCGGGTGGCGATCGGGGGCGATCGGGCAGCCGGGTGACCCGCCGGGGACGGGGAGTCCGGCGGCTTGCCGGACAAGGGGTCGGTCGTAGGCTCGGTCCCATGGATGACGTGGTGAACGAGACGCCTGGTGCGCGCCGCATCGAGGTGCTGGAGGAGCTGGCGCCCGCAGTGGTGGAGGACGTGCTGCGGCTGATCGCCGAGTCCGCGCGCGCCGATGGGCAGCAGGCGGTGTCGGAGCAGGGGCGGTTGCAGCTGCGGGGGCGCCGGGCGGGGGTGCGCCATCTGGTGCTGCGCGAGCCGAGCGGGGAGCTGGCCGGCTACGCGCAGCTGGAGGACACCGACCCGGTGGAGGCCCCGGCCGCCGAGCTGGTCGTGCGCCCCGCGCACCGCGGCCGGGGGCACGGCCGGGCGCTGGGCATGACGCTGCTCAAGGAGTCCGGGAAGCGGCTGCGGGTGTGGGCGCACGGCGGGCACGCCTCGGCGCGGCATCTGGCGCAGGTGCTGGGGCTGACCCTGTTCCGTGAGCTGCGGCAGATGCGGCGCCCGCTGGGGCCGCCGGACGAGCTGGGGATCCCGGAGCCGACGCTGCCGGAGGGCGTGACCGTACGGACCTTCCGGCCCGGTGACGACGACCGGGCCTGGCTGGCCGCGAACGCCGCCGCCTTCGCCCACCACCCCGAGCAGGGCGCGCTCACCCAGCGCGACCTGGACGACCGCAAGGGCGAGGCGTGGTTCGACCCCGCCGGGTTCTTCCTGGCCGAGCGCGCGGGCGAGATCGTCGGCTTCCACTGGACGAAGGTGCACGCCGAGGAGCGGCTGGGCGAGGTGTACGTGGTGGGGGTGCGGCCGGACGCGCAGGGCGGCGGTCTCGGCCGGGCGCTGACCGCGATCGGGCTGCGGCATCTGGCCGCGCAGGGTCTGCCGACGGCGATGCTGTACGTCGACGCGGACAATTTCGCCGCGGTGTCCGTCTACGACCGGCTCGGCTTCGTCACGCATGAGACCGATCTGATGTATCGAACCGAAACCTGAGGGCAGGGGAGGCAGGAGGGCTCCGAGGGTCTCCGGGAGGGGCGGTCGGGACTCCCGCGGGTCGGGTCCCGATTTCCCAAACGCCATGTCTCCGTTACCGACGGTTCAATCTCGGTTGCAAGCATCACTGAATGCAGCCCGCTGTGCCCGATCCCTCGCCCCGGAGGCTCCGTGCCGCTATCGCGTCGCCTTCCGCCACGCCGCGTCTCGTCGCGGCGCGGAACAATGAGGTCATGAACGAGTCCAGCGATCAGGCACCGGTCCACGCTCCGCAGCCCCAGCCCCAGCCGTCGGTCGGGTCCATCGCGGCGCACCGTCCGCACGCGGTCGTCGCCCCGCCCGTGCGGGCGCTGGATCCCGATCTCGACGCCGATCCGGATACCTACGAGGAGGGGGACGGCGGCCCGGACGCGGACGGCACCGAGCTGCCCCACAACCGGTTCCTGGACCGCGAGCGCAGCTGGCTGGCGTTCAACGAGCGGGTGCTGGAGCTGGCCGAGGACCCGGCGACCCCGCTGCTGGAGCGGGCGAACTTCCTCGCGATCTTCGCCAGCAACCTGGACGAGTTCTTCATGGTGCGGGTCGCGGGGCTCAAGCGGCGCATCGCGACCGGCGTGGCCACCCGCTCCGCCTCCGGGCTCCAGCCCCGGGAGGTGCTGGAGCAGATCTGGACCCGGTCCCGCGAGCTCATGGCCCGGCACGCCGCCTGCTACCAGCAGGACGTGGCCCCGGCGCTCGCCGAGGAGGGCATCCATCTGATCCGCTGGGCGGACCTCACGGAGAAGGAGCAGTCCCGCCTCTTCACCCTGTTCCGCCAGCAGATCTTCCCGGTGCTGACCCCGCTCGCGGTGGACCCGGCGCATCCGTTCCCGTACATCTCGGGGCTGTCGCTCAACCTGGCCGTGGTGGTCCGCAACCCGGTCAGCGGGCACGATCACTTCGCACGTGTGAAGGTTCCGCCGCTGCTCTCGCGGTTCCTGGAGGCGTCCCCGCACCGGTACGTCCCGCTGGAGGACGTGATCGCGGCGCATCTGGAGGAGCTGTTCCCCGGCATGGAGGTGCTCGCGCACCACATGTTCCGGGTGACCCGCAACGAGGACCTGGAGGTCGAGGAGGACGACGCGGAGAACCTGCTCCAGGCCCTGGAGAAGGAGCTGCTGCGGCGCCGCTTCGGGCCCCCGGTGCGGCTGGAGGTCGAGGAGTCGATCGACCCGTACGTCCTCGACCTGCTCGTCCGCGAGCTGAAGGTCTCCGACGCCGAGGTGTACCCGCTGCCGGGCCCGCTCGACCTCACCGCGCTCTTCGACATAGCCGCCTCCGACCGGCCCGAGCTGAAGTACCCGAAGTTCGTCGCGGGCACCCACCGCGACCTGGCCGAGGTGGAGTCCGCCTCCGCGCCCGACATCTTCGCCGCGCTGCGTGAGCGCGATGTGCTGCTGCACCACCCGTACGACTCGTTCTCGACCTCCGTCCAGGCGTTCCTGGAGCAGGCCGCGGCCGATCCGGACGTCCTCGCGATCAAGCAGACGCTCTACCGGACGTCGGGCAAGTCGCCGATCGTCGACGCGCTCATCGACGCCGCCGAGTCCGGCAAGCAGGTGCTGGTGCTGGTCGAGATCAAGGCCCGGTTCGACGAGCAGGCCAACATCAAGTGGGCGCGCAAGCTGGAGGAGGCCGGCTGCCATGTGGTCTACGGCCTGGTCGGGCTGAAGACCCACTGCAAGCTGTCCCTGGTGGTCCGCCAGGAGGGCGACACGCTGCGCCGCTACGCGCATGTCGGCACCGGCAACTACCACCCCAAGACGGCCCGGCTGTACGAGGACCTGGGGCTGCTCACGGCCGACCCCAAGGTCGGCGCGGACCTCTCCGACCTGTTCAACCGGCTCAGCGGCTACTCGCGGCGGGAGAACTACCGGCGGCTGCTCGTCGCACCCAAGTCGCTGCGCGACGGCCTCGTCACCCGCATCCACAAGGAGATCACGCACCACCGGGCCGGACGGCCCGCGTCCGTGCGGATCAAGGTCAACTCGATGGTGGACGAGGTCGTCATCGACGCCCTCTACCGGGCGTCGCAGGCCGGGGTGCCGGTCGACGTCTGGGTGCGCGGCATCTGCGCGCTGCGCCCGGGCGTCGAGGGGCTGTCGGAGAACATACGGGTCCGCTCCATCCTGGGCCGGTTCCTGGAACACTCGCGCGTCTTCGCGTTCGGGAACGGCGGCGAGCCGGAGGTGTGGCTCGGCAGCGCCGACATGATGCACCGCAATCTGGACCGCCGCATAGAGGCGCTGGTGCGGGTCACCGACCCCGCCCACCGCTCCTCGCTCCACCGTCTGCTGGAGACCGGCATGTCGGATTCCACCTCCTCCTGGCACCTGGGCCCGGACGGCGGCTGGACCCGGCATGCGACGGACGCGGACGGACAGCCGCTGCGGAACGTACAGGAGATGCTCATAGACGCCCGGAGGCGACGGCGTGGTTCGACGACATGACCTGCCGCTGGTCGGGATTACCGGGGGTGCGGGGTCACCCGGCACCCCGCCCCGCACCGCCGCCGCAGCCGTGGGTCCCGGGGGGTACGACATGACGAAGCACGCGGCGGACCGGGTGGCGGAGGTGCCCATGGCGCCGCCCGCGCCCGCAGGCGGTCCCGTTCTCGGTACCGCCACCGGCGGCCCCGCCACCGCGGGCGAGGTGCTGTCGGCGTATCTGCACACCCAGGCGGGGGATTTCCTGCGCAGCCTGCGGCTGCACGGCGAGAGCGGCGCCGACGTCGAGGAGGCGGCCGAGGCCGCCCGCCTGCTGCGCCGTGCCGCGCGCCGGATCAGCGGCGCGCTCTCCGTCTACCGCCCGATCACCGACACGGCCTGGTCCGACCAGCTGCGCGCCGAGCTGGCGTGGCTGTCGGGCACGCTGGCGCTGGAGCACGCGTACGCCGGGCGGCTGGCCCGGCTGCGCGACGCCCTGCACCGGCTCTCGGGCGCGGGCGGACCGCCGCCCCGGACGCCGCCGGGGGACGCGGCGTCCGGGGAACCGGCGGCCACCGGCGTGGATCCGGAGGCTGTGGGGGCCTCCGGGTCCACCACCGTCGCGGCCCGCACCGCGCGCGGCGGGGCCACGGCGGGCATCGACGGCGGCCCGGGCGCCGCTCCCCGCTCGTCCCGCACCGCGCGCCGCAGCGTCTCCCTGGCCGCCGGGGCCCCGGACTCCTCGCCGCGCGCCACCCGCGGCGGCGCGGGCCCGGAGGAGGCGGTGGAAGCGGGCGGACGCAACCCCCGGGCGCGGAGCGCCGCGTCCGGCGCCCCGGACCGGGACGTGGAGGCGCCCCGCCGCCCGTACGAGGGGTCCGAGGAGTGGGGCGACACCGCCCCGCCGGAGGCCACGGATGGTGCGGGCGGCACGAGTGCGGGCGGTACGCGCGGTCCCGGCGCGGAGGAGCGTACGTCCCCGCACCAGCGGGCCGGGGATCCGGAGGAGGCCCGGGGCGGGGCGCTGACCGTGGGGGCCGCCCGCGCCGGGGCGTTGCTGGAACGTCAGCTCACCCTGGCCAAGACCCGTGCGCACACCGCCGCGCTCCAGGCCCTCGGCTCGTCCCGCTTCCACGCGGTCGCCGACACCGTCGCGCTCCTCGCCTCCGAGGTGCCGCTCGACGAGACGACCGCCGGGCGGCCCGCCGAGCAGGTGCTGCCGCCGCTCGCCGAGCTGGCGAACCGGCGGCTGATGGAGGCGGTGGAGGCGCTTCCGCTGGGCCGTGCGGGGCATCCGTACAACGCGGAGGCGCTGGTCCACGGGCTCGCCGCGACGGCCACCGCCGACGCGCCGCCCGCCAGCGACCGGCAGGACGCGCCCTGGCACCAGGTGCGGCGGCTGGTGCGGATGCGGCGATACGCGCTGGAGGTGCTGGACCTGATGGCGGCGGCGCCCGCGCCGGCGGACGCGGAGCCGTCCACGGCCACGCGGCTGCAGGCCGCCGGGCAGGCGCTGGAGCGGCACCGCGACGCCGCCGAGGCGGCAGCCGCCGCTGCGGCGGCTGCCCGTACGCCGCGGATCGCCCCGGCGACCGCGTACGCGCTCGGCGTGCTGCACGCGGACCAGCGGCACGAGGTGGAGGCGGCCAGGTTCGCGTTCGGCCGGATGTGGCGGCGGGTCGCGGGCCAGGCTTCCTGACGACGGACGCCAAAGGGGAGGCGGGACGGCAGGATGAACGAGGGCAAATCCCGGGACGACCGGGACGACCGGGACGATGTGACGACCGTGCTGGCGGCGGGCTGTGTGCTCTGGCGGCACACCCCGCAGGACACGCGGCCCGCCGGGCGGGACGGCGGGCTGGAGATCGCCCTCGTCCACCGGCCCCGGTACGACGACTGGTCGCACCCCAAGGGCAAGCTGAAGCGCGGCGAGGACGCGCTGCACTGCGCGGTGCGCGAGGTGGTGGAGGAGACCGGGATGGGCTGCACGCCCGGCGCGGAGCTGCCCACCCTGCACTACGACGCCAGGGGCCGCCCGAAGGAGGTCCGCTACTGGGCCGCCGAGGCGGTCCCCGACGAGACGTTCGTGCCGAACCGGGAGGTCGACCGGCTGCTCTGGCTGCCCCCGGCCGCGGCCCGCAGCCGCCTCACCTACGACCACGACCGCACCCTCGTGGACGCCCTGCTCACCGCGCTGGACGCGCCCTGAACGGTCCCGATTGCCGCAGGTCCGGCGGGGCCGGGGGCTGCCCCCGGGGACATCCCCCCCCGCACGACCGCACCCTCGTGAATGCGCTGCTCACCCTCGTCGGCCGCGCCCTGAGCGCCCCTGAGCGGTCCCGATTGCCGCCGGCCCGGCGGGGCCGGGGGCCGTGCCCCTGGTTTCGGGAAGGGGCGGGGTGGGGGACATCCGCCGGTCAGCGCCGCCGCAGGGCCTTGTCGGCGAGCGACGGCGGCACGTAGTAGCTGTCCGCCCGGTTGAGGTCGGTGCCCGGCGGCACGATTTCGTCGATCCGGTCCAGTACGTCCGCGCTCAGCTCCACCTCGGACCCGGCGAGCAGGTCCTCCAGCTGGTCCATCGTGCGCGGCCCGATGATCACCGACGTGATGGCGGGGTGGGCCCGGACGAACGCGATAGCCAGATGCGGCAGCGACAGCCCGGCGTCGGAGGCCAGCTTGCTCAGCTCACCGACCGCTTCGAGCTTCCGGGCGTTCTCCGGCCGCGACGGGTCGAACTTGAACTGCTCCAGCGCCGCCCGGCCGCCGCCCGCCAGGTCGATGTCGGACGCCTTCGTGTAGCGGCCCGAGAGCCAGCCCGCCGAGAGCGGGCCCCAGCTCAGCACGCCCATCCCGTACTTCTGCGCGGTCGGCAGCACCGCCGCCTCCACGCTCCGCGCCAGGATCGAGTACGGCGGCTGCTCGGTGCGGAACCGGACGTGGCCGCGCCGCTCCGACACCCACTGGGCCTCCACGATCTGCTCCGCCGGGAAGGTGGACGACCCGACGGCCAGCACCTTGCCCGCCCGGACCAGGTCGGACAGGACGGCCAGGGTCTCGTCGACGTCGGTCGTCGGGTCGGGGCGGTGGATCTGGTAGAGGTCGATGTAGTCCGTGCCGAGGCGGCGCAGGCTGTTCTCGATCTCGCGGGTGATCCAGCGGCGTGAGTTGCCGCTGTGGTTGTCGTCGTCGCCCATCGAGCCATGGGCCTTGGTCGCCAGGACGACGTCCTCGCGGCGGCCCTTGAGGGCCTTGCCGACGATCTCCTCCGACTCGCCCGCCGAGTAGATGTCGGCGGTGTCGACGAAGTTGATGCCCGCGTCGAGGGCGCGGTGGATGATCCGTACCGAGTCGTCGTGGTCCCGGTTGGCCACGGCGCCGAACATCATCGCGCCCAGGGCGTATTCGCTGACCGAGATGCCGGTGCCGCCGAGAATCCTGCGTTTCATGGGTTTGCCTCCCGCTGGGTGCCTGCCGAGTCCGTGCGGGGCCCAGCCTTCGCCCTGTGCGAGTACCGGACCAGGCCCGGCCCAACCTGGGTCTGCCGGAACCACCCGGAACGCCCGGGCCGGATAATGGACCGATGGGCCATTCCGAACCGGAGATCAAGGCGTTCCTCAAGGCGCGGCGCGCCGCCCTCGACCCGGCCGAGGTGGGGCTGCCGGAGGGCGTCGTACGGCGCCGGGTGCGCGGCCTGCGCCGCGAGGAGGTCGCGCAGCGCGCCGGGATCAGCGTCGACTACTACACCCGCATCGAACAGGGCCGCGCCCCGGCCGTCTCGGACTCCGTCGTGGAGGGCCTGGCGCGGGCGCTGCGGCTGACCCCGTCCGAGCACACGTACCTGCGCAACATCACCCTGCCGAGGCGGCACGGCCGCCCGGACCCGGCCCCGCGCCCGCGCGTGCGGCCGGAGATCCTCCGGCTGCTGGAGGCGATGGACGAGGGTATGGTTCCGGCCTTCGTCTTCGGCCCGGGCATGGACGTCCTGGCCTGGAACCGGCTCGGCGGCCGCATCGGCCTCGACTTCGGCGGGATGGCGGAGGACGAGCGCAACGGCGCCTTGCTGATCTTCTTCGACCCCCGGACGCGAGAGCTGCACCCGAACTGGTCCGAGGTCGCCGACGACACGGTGGCCAGTCTGCGCGCGGAGGTCGGGCGGACCCCGGGCAACGCGCGGCTGTGCCAGGTCATCCATGAGCTGCGGGAGCGGAGTGAGGAGTTCCGTCAGAGCTGGGAGGCGCAGGCGGTGCAGGAGCGGATGCGCGGTACGAAGTGGTACCGGCACCCGGAGGTGGGGGACCTCGTGGTGACGTTCGAGGCGCTGGTGCTGCCCGCGGACCCGGGGCAGACGCTGTGCACGTACACGGTGGAGAAGGGGTCCGCGTCGGAGAAGGCGCTGCGGGCCCTGGCGGCGGAGGCCGACGTAGGGGCGGACGTAGAGGCGCGCGCCTGAACTCTGCTCCCGAGCCTGAACCCCGCGCCCCGAATCTGAACCCCGCGCCCCCGGCCGTCAGACCGAGGCCGCGCCGCCCCGCGCGCCCTCCGCGCCCGCCGCGTCGGGGTCGCCTCCGTGCACGTACTCCTCGCTGATCTCCTTCGGGCCGAACGGCCACACCTTCTCCGCCCGGGCCCACAGCACGAACGCCACGCACCCCGCCGCGACCCAGGCGAGGGACCATTCGATGGGGTGCCGCCCCGGGGAGTTCTTGTCCGCGTAGCCGTAGATGACCAGCCAGCCCACCAGCGCCACCACGCTCGGCAGCGGATAGAGCCACATCCGGTACGGCCGCCGCAGCGTCGGCTGGCGGCGGCGCAGCACGGTGACGGCGAGGACCTGGGCCAGCGCCTGCACGATCACCATGACCGTCGTCAGCAGCTGGATGAGCGTGGCCAGATCGGTGTGGCGGCCGATGAGGAAGCCGACCGCGGTCACCACGCCCATCGTCGCCAGCCCCAGCACCGGGAAGCGGTGCCGCGGGTGGAGCGTGCCGTACGGGCGGAAGAAGACGCGCTCGCGGGCCGCGTCGTACGGCACCCGCGAACCGCCCAGCAGTCCGGCGAAGACGGACGCGAAGGCGGTGATGAGGATGAGGACGGTGACGACGTCCGCCGCGGTCTTCCCCCAGGTCTCCTCCAGGACCGCGGAGGCGACGGACTGGGACGCGACCGAGTTCGGGTCGAGCATCTGGTGCCAGTCGACGACGCCGAGCGTGCCGATCTGGAGCAGCAGGTAGATGCCCATGATGCCGAGGATGGAGGCGACGATCGCGCGCGGCAGTGTGCGGCCGGGGTCCTTGATCTCGGCGCCCATGTACGCGGTCGTGTTGTAGCCGAGGTAGTCGTAGATGCCGATGGTCAGCCCGGCCGCGAAACCGGTCCAGAAGTGGCCGCTGCCCAGATCGAAGGCGCCCGCGGGGTACGTGAACGCCTGCCCCGCGTCGAAGTGGCTGAACGCGGCGGCGATCACCAGCACCACCGAGGCGATCATCACGCACCACATCACGGCCGTGATCCGCGCGATGTGCTCGACCCCGCGCCACAGCAGCCCGACGACCAGCGCGATGACGCCGAGCCCGACCAGATCCCCCTGCGTCTGGCTCATGCCGTGCCACAGATAGCCCAGGTACTGCACGAGGCCGACCACGCCCGTGGACATGATCAGCGGGATGAACAGCATCGCCGTCCAGACGAAGAGGAACGGCATGAGCTTGCCGCTGCGGTACTGGAACGCCTGGCGCAGATAGACGTAACTGCCCCCGGCCCCGGGCAGCGAGGCGCCCAGCTCCGCCCAGATCAGCCCGTCGGCGAGGGCGAGCACGGCGCCCGCGACGAAGCCGACGACGGCCTGCGGCCCGCCGAAGGCGGCGACCATGAGCGGGATGGTGACGAACGGCCCGATGCCGCACATCTGGCTCATGTTGATCGCGGTGGCCTGGAACAGGCCGATGCGGCGGACGAATCCGCCCTGGGTGCCGGACATGTCCACCTCCGTGGGATGGGTTGAGTTCCACCTCCGTGGGTGGGTTAAGTTAAGGAGCTTTACTTGATGGCGTCAAGGGTTCGGGAAGCGCGCGAAGGGGGCCCGCCGTGGACGAGTTGACCGGTGCCGATGCCCGTACGGGCGACGCCGCGCGCCCCTGGAACCGGCAGCGGCTGCGCAGCAACAACGAGCGCCTGCTCCTCGCCCGGCTCCGCGCCGGCGGCCCCGCCTCCCGCGCCCAGCTCGCCCGCGACACGGGCCTGTCCAAGCCGACCGTCTCCACCGCGCTCGCCGCCCTGGAGGAGGCGGGGCTCGTCCGGGAGGCCGGGCGGCAGGCGCCGCCGGAGCGGGGGCGGGTCGCGGTGCTGTACGAACCGGACCCGACAGCCGGGTACGTCCTCGGCCTGGACATCGGCCGGTCCTGGCTGCGAGTGGCCGCCGCCGACCTGGACGGGACCGTCGTCGCCCGGTCCGACGTCCGCAACCGCGGCCGCGGCGGCGCCGCCATGGCCGACCTCACCGTCGCCGCCGCCCGCCAGGTCGTCGCGGACGCCGGGGTGGACCCGGCGCTGGTCGCGCACACGGTCGTCGGCGCGCCCGGCGTGTACGACCCGGATCGGCGGCGGGTGCGGTACGCGGTGAACCTGCCCGGCTGGGGGCGGGCGGGCCTGCTGGACCGGATGCGCGAGGAGCTGGGCACGCCGCTGTCCGTCCACAACGACGCCAACCTGGCCGCGCTGGGCGAGTACACCTTCGGCGCGGGCCGGGGCAGCAGGCTCTTCGTCTTCGTCATGGTCGGCACGGGCCTGGGCATGGGCGTCGTCGCCGACGGCCGCCTCTTCACGGGCGCGCACGGCGCGGCGGGGGAGATCGGCTTCCTGCCGACGCTGCCGAACGACGGGCCGAACGGGGGGTGGGACGGCGGGCGGGACCTGGAGGACGCGGTGGCGGGCGGCGCGGTCGTCCGGTCCGCGCGCGCACTGGGCATGGCCCACCCCGGGTCCGCCAAGGACGTCTTCGACGCGGCGCGGGAGGGCGTCGAACCGGCGGTGGCGGCGGTACGCCAGGAGGCGGAGCGGCTGGCCCATGTGATCGCCTCCGTCGCCGCCGTGCTCGACCCGGACCTGGTGGTCCTGGGCGGCGGCCTCGGCGGGGGAGCGGACCTGCTGCTGCCCCCGGTGACCACGACCCTCCACCGCATCGGCCCCCTCCGCCCGAGGGTCCGCGCCAGCACCCTGGGCGAGGACGCGGTCCTGCTGGGCGCGGTGGCGACGGCGACGGAAGAGGCCCGCGAACGCGTCTTCACCCGTTCCCGCGAAGCCCCCTGATCCGGCGTTCTGTGATCACGCTCCGCGTGGGGCCACCGCGTCCCAGCGCACCGTGATCTCGCCCTGCCGCCAGCGCGTCGGGCCGTCCGTCAGGGGCCAGCCCGCCGCGCGCAGGGCCTGGGCGCTGCGTATCCACCGCTGGCGGGCGCTCAGCGTCGCGTACGGCGCGGCCGCGGCCCACGCGCGGTCGAAGTCGCGGAGGAAGGTGTGCACCGGCTCGCCCGGCACGTTGCGGTGGATGAGCGCCTTCGGGAGCCGTTCGGCCAGGTCGGAGGGGCGGTCCAGGGACCCGAGCCGGGCGGCGAAGGTGACCGTACGGGGGCCCGCCGGGTCGAGCGCGACCCAGACGTGCCGGCGGCCGACCTCGTCGCAGGTCCCCTCCACCAGCACGCCCCCGGGCGCCAGCCGCGCGCACAGCCGCCGCCACACGCCGGCGACCTCGTCCGCGTCGTACTGGCGCAGCACATTGGCCGCCCGTATGAGCACGGGCCGCACCCCGCCCGGCAGCGGCACCTCGAACCCGCCGTGCGCGAAGACGAGCCCGTCCCGCTCGTACGGCCGCGCGGCGGCGACCCGCGCCGGGTCGATCTCCACCCCGACCACGAGGGCCCCCGGCCGTACGGTCCGCAGCCGGTGCAGCAGCTCCACGGCCGTCCAGGGCGCGGCCCCGTACCCGAGGTCGACGGCCACCGCCGTCCCGGCGCGCCGCAGCGTGGTGCCGTGGACGGCGGCGATCCAGCGGTCCATGCGGCGCAGCCGGTTGGGGTTGGTGGTCCCGCGCGTGGCCGAGCCGATGGGGCGGATCGGCGGAGGCACGCGGGCAGTCATGGCGAGCAGCCTATGCGCTGCGTGGCCGGGCTCTGACCATGAGTCGCCGCGCCCCCGGGGGCCGAGCGGCGAACGTCACACTTTGGCAAAACGGAAATGGGAATGGCTGGTTCCGGTGTTGTGGGTTGGAAGGGGAAGGCTCAGGGGAAGCCACGCCCCGAAAAGGAGGTATCGCGCGGTGAGCCAGCACGTGTACCGGCTCGGCGGCCTGCGTGGCCGGTCCCATACGCCCTTCGGCAGCCCGTCCCACCACCGCCTCAGGCGCATTCCGCGGCGTCCGCGACGGATCGCGATGCTCAGCGTGCACACCTCGCCGCTGCACCAGCCCGGCACCGGCGACGCGGGCGGGATGAACGTCTACATCGTCGAACTGGCGCGCCGTCTCGCCGCCATCGACATCGAGGTGGAGATCTTCACGCGGGCCACCACCGGCACGCTCCCCCCGACCGTCGAGCTGACGCCGGGCGTGCTCGTGCGGCACGTGGACGCGGGCCCGTACGAGGGGCTGGCCAAGGAGGAGCTTCCGGCGCAGCTGTGCGCGTTCACGCACGGGGTGATGCAGGCGTGGGCAGGGCACCGGCCCGGCTACTACGACCTCGTCCACTCCCACTACTGGCTCTCCGGCCACGTCGGCTGGCTGGCCGCCGAGCGGTGGGGGGTGCCGCTGGTGCACGCCATGCACACCATGGCCAAGGTCAAGAACGCCGCCCTCGCCGCCGGCGACACCCCCGAACCGGCCGCCCGCGTCATCGGCGAGCAGCAGATCGTCAGCGCCGCCGACCGGCTGATCGCGAACACCGCCGAGGAGGCGGAGGAGCTGGTGCGCCACTACGAGGCGGCCCGCGATCTGGTCGCCGTCGTCCACCCCGGGGTGAACCTGGACCGGTTCCGCCCCGCCGACGGCCGCGCCGCCGCCCGGGCCCGGCTCGGGCTGCCGCCCGACGCGCTGATCCCCCTCTTCGCGGGCCGCATACAGCCGCTGAAGGCCCCGGACATCCTGCTGCACGCGGTCGCCCACCTGCTGGAGGAGCAGCCGTCGCTGCGCGAGCGGATCGTCGTCCCCGTGGTGGGCGGGCCGAGCGGCACCGGCCTCGCGAAGCCCGAGCGGCTGCACAAACTCGCGGCGCGCCTGGGCATCGGCGACGTCGTCCGCTTCCAGCCGCCGGTCGCGCAGGACCAGCTGGCGGACTGGTACCGGGCGGCCTCGGTGCTGGTGATGCCGTCGTACAGCGAATCGTTCGGCCTGGTCGCGGTCGAGGCCCAGGCCTGTGGCACCCCGGTGGTCGCGGCCTCGGTGGGCGGCCTGCCGGTGGCGGTACGGGACGGGGTCAGCGGCACCCTGGTCGACGGCCACAACCCCGCCGACTACGCCCGGGCCCTGCGCCCCTTCGCGGACGACCCCGGCCGCGCGGCCCGCATGGGCGCGGCCGCCGCCCGCCACGCCGAGTCCTTCGGCTGGGACACGGCCGCGGCGGCGACGGCGGACGTCTACACGGACGCGATGCGCGAGCGGCGTCACCTACGATCGGCCCATGGCTGACACCATCCACCAGGCCGATCCCCACACCGTCATCGAGCGGACCCTGAACGACGCCGAGCTGGAGTGGGAGAGCCCGGAGGCCGGCACGTACGTCGTCAAGCTCCCCGGCACCCGCAAGCTGTCGACGACCTGCTCCCTGCGGGTCGGCCGCCACTCGCTCTCCATCAACGCCTTCGTCGTCCGCCACCCCGACGAGAACCACGAGGCCGTGCACCGCTGGCTGCTGGAGCGCAACACCCGCCTGTACGGGGTGAGTTACGCGATCGACCAGCTCGGCGACATCTACCTGGTGGGCCGCCTCCCTCTCGCCTCCGTCACCCCGGAGGAGCTGGACCGTCTGCTGGGCACGGTGCTGGAGAACGCGGACGGCAGCTTCAACACCCTGCTGGAGATGGGCTTCGCGACCGCGATCCGCAAGGAGTACGCGTGGCGCACGTCCCGCGGCGAATCCACCCGCAACCTCGAGGCGTTCGCCCACCTGACCCGCGACGTGGCCGCCGAGTGACGGTTCTCCGGTCCGAATGACCGGCTTCGTCCCGCCCCCTTCCGCGCCGGGGGCTGTCGTGGCATGCTCACGCCCGTCGCTCATCTGAACGACGTTCACATCCATGGAAGGTGTGGGCTCATGGACAGGGACATCGACAGACGTACCGTCGTCGCGGCCGCGGCGGGCGCGGCGGCGGGCAGCGTGGTGGGGCTCCTGGGTACGACACCGGCCGCCGCGGCCGGACGGCCGGTGGCTTCGGAGTTATGGCGCGAGTTCCGCGCCGACCCGTACCACCACCCCCAGATCCCCTACGTCGGCCGCGCCGGATTCCGCGGCGGGCGCGCGGACCTGCCCCGCTACCCGGTCGCCGCCGACGTGCGGCGCCACGGCGCGCGGCCCGACGGCTCGGCCGACGCCGCGCCCGCGATCAACCGCGCCATCGAGGCCGTCGGGCGGCGCGGCGGCGGCACGGTGGTGGTGCCGCCCGGGACGTACCGCATCGACGGCGTCATCCGCATCGGCTACGACAACGTCGTGCTGCGCGGCGCGGGCAGCGGCCGGACCGTCCTCCGCGCGACCCGCAACCTCACCGAGCTGATCGGGCCGTACGGCAGCCGGTACGGCGGCACCAAGTCGTCCTGGTCCTGGGCCGGTGGCCTCATCTGGATGTGCCCGGACGCCCGCTGGCGGTCCCTCACCGCCGCGATCAGGGCCCAGGCGTGGCCGTTCGAAGGCTGGACCGGCAACGAGCGCGACGAGTGGCGCACGCTGGCCGCCGTCGACCGCCCCGCCCGGCGCGGCGACTGGACCGTGCCCGTCGAGAGCACCGCCGCCCTCCGGCGCGGCGACCGGGTGCTGTTCCAGCTCGCGGACGACGGCGCGCACACCCTGCTCCAGCACATGGCCGGTGACATCGAGGGTGCGGCCGCCTACCCCTGGGCCGACAAGACGAAGCTGACCTCGTACGTCCCGTACGAATGGCCGTGCCGCATCACCGCCGTCGACCGGCGCCGCCGCCGGGTGACCCTGGACCGTCCGCTGCCCCTCGACGCCCGCCTCGCCTGGAAGCCCCGCCTCACCACGCTGATCCGGCCGCTGACCGGCTCCGGCGTCGAGGGGATCACGCTCGACGTCGTCGAGACGCCGCAGGCGCAGCATCTGCTCGACAAGGGCTACAACGGCGTCGCGCTGCAGTGCGCGTGGGACTGCTGGGTCGACGACGTGACCGTCAACAACGTCGACAACGGCTTCCTGCTCGTCGCCGCGAAGGCGTGCACCCTGCGCCGGGTCATCGTCTCGGGGCGCGGCAGCCACCATCCGTACTGCTGCCGCGAGGGCTCGCACGACAACCTGGTCGAGGACTTCGTCCTGGCGCAGCGCACCGTGCCCGCGCCCGCCGGGACACAGCTGCACGGCATCAACGTCGAGGGGCTGTCCAGCTACAACGTCTGGTCACGCGGCCGGATGGAGATGGGCACCTTCGACACCCACCGCGGCATGCCGTTCGCCGACGTCCGCACCCAGATCACCGTCGACAACACCGGCGCGCACGGCGGCGACGCGACCGCGGGGCCGCTGTACGGCGCCCGGTTCGCCCACTGGAACGTCACCGTCACCAATCAGCGGGCGGGCTGCGTCAAGATCGACGACGTCGCCCCGTACAGCGCGACGGTCGGCATCAGCGAGGTCCGGCAGTTCGGCCAGACCGACGTACCGGACTTCAGCGGTCCGCTCCACTCCCGTAGCGAGTCCTACGGCCGCCCCGAGGCCGTCCGCCCGCGCAACCTGTACGAGGCGCAGCGCGCCCTGCGGTGAGGCGCCCCGGCCGCCCCGGCCGTGCGGGCTGAGGCGCCCCGGCTGTACGGGCTGCCGTCCCCGGCCGTACGGGCTGAGGCGCCCCGGCTGTACGGGCTGCCGCCCCCCGGCCGTACGGGCGCGGTGCGCATCCCCCCGCCACGCGCACCGCGCCCGTACGACCCCGCCGATCAGCCCGCCACCGCGCCCTCGACCCGCGCGCCCTTCGCCCCCGCCGCTTCCACCGTCCCCGGTTGGTCCTCGGCCCGCAGCCGCCGCCCCAGCACCGCGTAACCGACCGCGGCCACCGTGCCCACCACCGCGCTCGCCGCCCACAGCGTGGCCGCCCCGAAGCGGTCGATCACCGCACCGCCCGCCAGCGGCGCGGTCAGCGAGGCGAGCGACCACGCCAGCACGTGCATCCCCTGGTAGCGACCGCGCCCGTGGACCGGGGAGAGCCGCACCACCAGGCCCGTCTGGGTCGAAGCGTTGATGATCTCGCCGAGCGTCCAGACGCAGACGGTCAGCGCGTACATCCCCACCGACCCGGCGAAGGCGGTCAGCCCGAATCCGTACCCGGTCAGCAGCGCGGAGAGGACCAGCAGTCGCGCCGGGTCCCGGTGTTCGATGAACCGCGTGACCGGGATCTGCACGGCCACGATCAGCACCCCGTTGGCCGCGATCGCGAACCCGAAGTCCGTACTGGACAGCCCGTCCGCGCCCATCGCCACCGGCAGCGCCACGTAGCCCTGCTGGAAGAGGGTCGCGACCAGGTACGTCAGCCCGACCAGGGCCATGAACCGCCGGTCGCGCAGCACCGTCCCGAGCCCGACCTCCTTTCCGTTCTCCCCGTGCCCCGCACCCTTCCCCTCCGGCCGGGACTCCGGCAGCTTGACGAAGACGATCAGCGCGCACAGCAGCGTCGCCCCCGCGTCCGCGAGGAACAGCACCAGATACCCGTGCCGGGCGATCAGCCCGGCCGCCATCGCGGAGAACGCGAAGCCCAGGTTGATCGCCCAGTAGTTGAGCGAGAAGGCCCGCATCCGGTCCTCGGGCGCGACGATGTCGGCCATCATCGCCTGCACCGCCGGCCGCGACGCGTTGCTCGTCATGCCCACCAGGCAGGCCACCACCGCGATCGCCACCGGATCCTGCACGAAGCCGAGGACGGCCACCGTGACCGCCGTCGACACCTGCGCCACCAGCAGCGTGGGCCGCCGCCCGAGCCGGTCGGTGAGCACCCCCGCGACCACCGCCGACACCACCCCGCCCAGCCCGTGCAGCGCCCCGACCAGCCCGGCGAACGTAGCCGAGTAGCCCCGCTCCACCGTCAAATACATCGCAAGAAAGGTCGCCACGAACCCGCCCAGCCGGTTCACCAGCGTGGACGTCCACAGCCACCAGAACGCCCGGGGCAACCCCACCACGCTCTCCCTGGCGACCTGCCCCAACCGAACAACGGACATGCGAGCTCCCCCACGAATGCGCACCCCCATGTAAGAGGCGCAGCCAGCATCCGCAACTTACTGAGTCCGGCCCCCGCACCGCCACTCAATTGACCAGGTCCGTCAATCAACCGCCTCCGACCGGTCCAGTAGGCTCGACCGCATGGCCGACGCACCGTACAAGCTGATCCTCCTCCGCCACGGCGAGAGCGAGTGGAACGCCAAGAACCTGTTCACCGGCTGGGTGGACGTGAACCTCAACGAAAAGGGCGAGAAGGAGGCAGTCCGCGGCGGTGAGCTGCTGAGCGACGCCGGCCTGCTCCCCGACGTGGTCCACACCTCCGTCCAGAAGCGCGCGATCCGCACCGCGCAGCTCGCCCTCGAGGCCGCCGACCGCCACTGGATCCCGGTCGCCCGCAGCTGGCGCCTCAACGAGCGCCACTACGGCGCCCTCCAGGGCAAGGACAAGGCCCAGACCCTCGCCGAGTTCGGCGAGGAGCAGTTCATGCTGTGGCGCCGCTCGTACGACACCCCGCCGCCCCCGCTCGAGGACGGCGCCGAGTGGTCCCAGAGCGCCGACCCGCGCTACGTCACCATCCCCCCGGAGCTGCGCCCGCGCACCGAGTGCCTCAAGGACGTCGTCGTCCGCATGCTCCCGTACTGGTACGACGCCATCGTCCCCGACCTCCTCAGCGGCCGCACCGTCCTCGTCGCCGCCCACGGCAACTCCCTGCGCGCCCTGGTCAAGCACCTCGACGGCGTCTCCGACGCCGACATCGCGGGCCTCAACATCCCCACCGGCATCCCGCTCTCCTACGAGCTCGACGCCGACTTCCGCCCCACCAACCCGGGCGGCACCTACCTCGACCCGGAGGCCGCGAAGGCCGCGATCGAGGCGGTCAAGAACCAGGGCAAGAAGAAGTAACCCGACACCAGTAAGCCCCCTACCTGCGGTCTCTCCGCGAGTAGGGGGCTTATTGCTGGGCTGAGGGCCGTCAATGGGCCGCGTCGAAGACGGCAGTGAAGAGTCCGGTCCGTCCAGCGCCGCAAGGCACCGGACGGGCGCGGCTCAGTGCGGCAGCGGGCCGGGACCGGTTTCGGGGACGATGAACCCCCGGACCGGCCGGGCCTCGGGCGGATCCTGTTCGGAGGCGTCCGCTTGGGCCCGCCGCATGGTCGCGACCAGCTGGGCGTACTTCGGGTCGATCCATTCCATGGGTGTCCTCCTTCGGCCCGCAGCCTATGCGGGTCAGCCCTTGGGCTTGGGGATGATGACGATCGGCCCGCCGTCGTCCGAGTGCTGGCAGCGGGCCGCGACCTGGATGCTCTGGTCGGTGGGCGCCAGCCACAGCGCGTCGTCCACGGGGAACCCAGCCTGGACGATGCGCCGTTGGGTCCAGTTCAGCGCCTCGGGGTCCCGCCGCTCCGGGGCCGGGGCCTCCGGGACGTGATGAACGAAGGCGCCGACGCGCTCGCACAGTTGGCGGTACGTGCGGGTGTGCAGGATCAGTGCGTGCCAGCCTTCGTCCACGACCCGCGACGGGGCGAGCGGGTGAGGCACCCCCGCCACTGCGGCGACGAACTTCACCGCCTCATCGACAATGCGGCCTGCCATGCCCTGGTCCATGCCGGGGTTGTTGCGCAGGACGGTCCCGATGACCTCGGCCCGCTGTGGTGGGTCGAGTAACGCAGTAACGTCTCGCATGTGTCTGCCTCTCTCTGAATGGGGTGGTGCACGGTTTCCGTCCCGGTCGCCGGCCGTCCAAGCACGCGTCCGGGGCGGGGCTTGTCCGCCCGGTCATGGGGCTGCGGCGGTGACGGCCTCCCGCACCGCGTGGTGCAGCCCGTTCCCGGCGGCGCACCGCTGGCCTGTCCGGCAGTCGGCACAATCCACGGCGTGGACGAGGAATCGTCCCCATGCCGTCGGCGCGGGCGGGGCGGGGCGTACGTCGCAGGCGGGGGCGCAGGCCCACACTTCGTACGTCGTCCTAGTCGTCCCGTGGTCGACCGTGACGGTGCCCAGCGACCGATCGACGGTGAGGTGCGCGCCGCACAGTGCGCAGGCCCAGCCCTGGAGCTGTTCGCGGGTGAGCGTGGCCGGGTCCAGGCCGGCCGCGGTCGTCGCAGGCTGCTGGCGGGACGTCATCGCTCCGGCCTGGCGAGGGTGTCGCGGGCCTCGAATGGGTCGCGCTGCTTGGGGAAGCTGTCGGCGCACGTGCCCGGGCAGGCATAGACCGTGCCGCCGCCGGCGCTCGCGCCGTGCCCGATCGCGACCACGACCGGCTGGCTGGTGGTCGTCTGGCAGCGGGCGCAGACCTGTGGCATCACCGGTCGCCCTCCTGGCCCTCGCCGGGGTCTTCCAACAGGACGGAGACCAGCGCCTTGTACAGCAGCTGCGGGTCGGTGAGGTACCGGCCGCGAGTGAACGGGATCCGCCAGTACGAGCCGGGGCGGGGCAGGCGGTCTGCCGGGGGCACTCCGAGGTAGGTGGCGACGCCCTCGGCATGGGCGAGGACGGTGACTCCGCGCAGCTTCCAGGACGTGGCCGTGCCCGGCGCGATGAGCCAGTAGAGGGTGTTGCAGCGGTCCTTGATGACCGCACCGGACTGATCGCCGAGGATGACGAGGGCGCGTTCGCCGACGTCCTCAGGCACGCGGACCGCATCCCACCACCTGCCTGTCGGTAAGGCCTCGGGGCCCGGGTCGGCCGGTGGTGTCCACGTCAGAACTTCGGATTTCTCTGGCACATCAGCCTCCCGGTCTCATCGGCGAAAGTTCTCGATCGAGCACAACGTCGAGATTGGTCGAGCGACCGCAATCACGGCATAACCGGCAGGTGTTACCAAGGCGGTAATACGCTCGTTCTTGGTTCGGTACACAACATTGGTGCGCCTACGATCAACCGGAAGTTGGCCCCATGGACGCCATCGCCCCCGGCCCGCTCGCCCCGGATGTCCTCAACAGGGACGACCTGCGCCGAGCCCTGGAAGAGCACGACTTCGCCGCAGCTTTTTCGCTGATCAAGAAGTGGGGCGGTCTGTCACAGAACCGGATTGCCGCGGCCTGCCAGCTCACCCCCGGCAAGGTCAGCACGATCATGGCCGGTTCCGCCCGGGTCACCTCCATAGAGGTCATCCGCCGGATCGCAGACGGGCTCCGCATCCCCGGGCACCTGGTCGGCCTTGCGCCCCGCCCCTGGGAAAGAGCGCCCTCCACCCCACCAGAACCGCAGACGTCCAAACGCCACACCGGACCAGCAGATACCGACGCCGTACCGTGGCGGCCGGACGCCACCACAGGCATGGCCTCCGATCTGACCAGGAGCGACCTCGTGATGGACCGCCGAGCCGCGACGCGCGCTCTTGCAGGCGCCGCCGTCACCGGCGCCCCACTCCTCGACGCCCTCGACGGGTGGCGCACACCTTCCGCCGATGACGGTCGAGCCCGACGCCCCGGACGCTTAGGCACGCGTGAAGTGGAGGAACTAGAGGCCACAGCCCGTGCCTTCCGCCAGTGGGGCCGCACCGGCGGAGGCGGGCTTCGCAGAAAGGCCGTTGCCGGGCAGCTCGCCGAGGTAGCGGCCGTTCTTGACGAGCACCAGGCCCCGGCCATCGAACGGCGCCTCTACGGAGTCATGGCCCAACTCGCCGGAACGGCAGCCTCGATGGCGTGGGACGTCGGCCAGCAGCGCCGCGCCCAGGACTACTACCGGCTGGCGCTCCGCGCAGCCCACGCAGGTGGCGACACCCGATTCGGCGCCAACGTGCTGGCCGGCATGGCCCGACAGATGCTCTACAACGACCGCCCGCAGGACGCTCTCGAACTGGTCCGGCTCGCCCAGGACGGAGCCCGCCACACAGCGGGCCCGCGGCTGCGGGCAATGCTTCGCACACGGGAAGCGTGGGCCTTGGCCGCATGAACCGGCCGTCCGGCTTTCGCCGCGCAACTGGACAGGCCGCCGAGGCCCTCAGCGACGCTGGTCGACTCGACGAGCCCTACTGGATCGGCTACTTCGACGACGCCGAACTCGCAGGGGTGACCGGCGGCAGACTCTTGGACATGGCCCGCTCCGACCCGCGCGCCTATGCCGACCAAGCCGCTGACCACATCCGTACCGCCTTGGACCAGCGCAGTCCAGAGCGTGGCCGCGGCCACGCTCTGGACTGCATCGGGCTCGCCGAATGCGCCTTCCTGCTCGGCGACATCACCAGTGCCGCCGATCACTCACAACGCGCTGTCGAAGTCGCGCACGGCCTCCACTCCGGGCGTGTGCGCACTCGACTGGCACAGCTCTATCCGTACACGGTGGGGGACAGCGTGCCCCGGGCCGTCGCCGACGTGCGCGGTAGCATCCGCACCCTGCTCACCACATGACGAGGAAGACGCGATGACGACGATCTCTGTGACCGGGCACATGGACCTCACCGACGAGTCGATCCCGCTGGTACGAGCCGAGTTGGACAAGGTCCTCGCCGCCTACGAGCCCTCCGGGCTGGTAGGCGTGTCATGCATCGCGAGGGGCAGCGACAGCCTGTTCGCAGAGGCAGTCCTGGCGGCCGGCGGGCGCCTGGTCGTGGTGATTCCGTCGCAGGACTACCGGCAAGCGAAGGTGAAGCCGGACCACGCCGAGACCTTCGACCGGCTCCTCGATGCGGCAGACGAGGTACTCGTCATGCCGCATGAGACAGCGAACCGGCAGGCATACGAAGGCGCGAACGCGGTTCTGCTCGAGCGCGCCGACCGCTTGGTGGCGGTGTGGAATGGCCAGCCACCCACCGGCAAGGGCGGCGGCACGGCGGATGTGGTGCACCAGGCGCGCGAGGCAGACATCCCGGTGGACGTCATCTGGCCGAACGGCGCATCCCGCCAGGCATGACGAAAGCCTCTCGCCCGGCCCGAAGCCCAGACGAGGAGGCCCAGCACCAAGCACTGACGGTGAGCCACAGCCTTCTCTACGCGCTCAATGCGGCTCGCTCACACTCACGCGCGGGCCCCGGCCTCCGGCCGGGCCCGCGCTCATTTCTCCGCCCCGCTCCGGCCCGGCTGCTGTCCATGCCGCGCGCTCAGCAATCAGACACCTGATTCCGGAGAAGGGTACGTCGTGGACTGAGGACGTAGCGAACAGCGCTCCCACTAGCAAAAACGCAGCTCACCGAGATCCCAACCAGGGCGGCGCCCGCATGCGCCCGCCCTGGTCAGTGTGCTGATCGAGTCTGAGGAGGTGGTCGGCGTGTGAGACGCATGGATGGCGCGCGGCAGGCCGTACAGCCCCTTGCCCTGCCCCGGCCTGCCCGATGCGCTGCGACCTCAGGCCGTTCGGGTGATTGCTCCGGTGACGGGTATCGCCGTATATCCGGCCCAGCACATAGCACGCACATACTGTGTGAATGGCTGCACAAAAGACAATTACTCCCTTGATCCATCAGACATGGAAAGACGCCGACCTCCCTCCGGCATGGCAGAAGTGGGCCGAGTCCTGGCGGCTGCACCACCCCGGCTGGGGCTACCGGTTGTGGACGGACGCGGACAATCGCGCCTTTCTCCAGGAGCACTATCCGTGGTTCCTGCCGGTCTACGACGGCTATCCCGAACCGATCATGCGGGCCGACGCGATCCGCTATTTCCTGCTCGACCATTTCGGCGGCCTCTATGTGGATCTGGATTTCGAGTGCCTGAAGCCGGTCAACGGCCTCCTCGACGGGCACGAACTCGTCCTCGGCTGCGAACCCGAGGCACACACCCGCCTGTTGCTGGCCCGGCAGCGCGGATTCTCCCGCATCGTCGGCAACGCGTTCATCGCGTCGCGGCCGGGCCACCCCTTCTGGGCCCATGTGCACCGTCGGCTGGTCGGGGCCCACAAGCTGCCGGCCACGCTCGACACGACCGGCCCGTTCTTCCTCACCAGAGCGGTCGACAGCGCCCCGGAGCCGGACTCGATCACGGTGGTCGGCGCGGAGGCCCTGTACCCGGAGGTGAGCCCGCACGCGACGGCGCTGTTCGGCCCGCAGGAGGCCGACTACGACCGTGCCTACGCCGTGCACCACTGGTCGGGCAGCTGGGCCTGCGACACCGCGACCGCGCCAAGGGTCTCGGCGGGCAGACGGTTCCCGTTCTGGGCGAGCCAGGAGCGGCAACCGGTCGCCGACGGCCTGCTCAACCTGGAGGCGCAGCGGCGCCGTTGGGCCTCGGGTTCGGCGGCGCCGACAGTGTCCTGCCTGATGGTGACCAAGGACCGCTCGGCGACGGCACGCCGCGCGATCAGGTGCTTCACCGCTCAGACCTACCCGAACCTGGAGCTGGTCGTGCTGGAGGACGGCACCGACGACGCGCTCGAGCGGCACATCCGTGACCTGGGCGACCAGCGGATCCGCCATCACCGGCTCCCTCCCGAGGGACGGACCTTGGGGGAGCTGCGCAACGAGGCGGTGGACCGGGCCACGGGGCCGTACGTGTGCCAGTGGGACGACGACGACCTGTACGACCCGGAGCGGGTGGAGAGCCAGATGGCGGCGATTCTCGCGCTCGGTGCCGACGCGTGCTTCCTCGCCCGTGAGCGGCTGTGGTGGCCCGCCCGCCGCAAGCTCGCCGTCTCCTGCGCCCGGGTCTGGGAAGGGTCGATGGTGTGCGCGAAGGACCGGCTCCCGCGCTATCCGGCCCAGCGCCGTGGCGAGGACACCCCGGTAGCCGAGGAGGTGGTCCGAAGCTGCCGGGTGGTCTCGGTGGACGCGCCCGACCTCTACACCTACGTGTGCCACGGGAACAACACCTTCGACGAGTCGCATTTCGCGGAGCACTTCGAGGTGGCGACCCAGGTGTGGGCCGAACTCGGCGCCTACGCCGAGCAGTTGCTCGCCATGGCGACCCGGCTGCCGCTCGAGCCGGGGGACATCGCGCACGCCGAGACCGCCGCGGGCGCCGCGCGCACGTACGAGCGGAAGCCGCACCCGGCCCCCGAGCCCGCCCCGGGGCCGGCGAGCGAGCGGCCCCCGGTGCTGGTGCTCACGCCCCTCAAGGACGCGGCCTCGTTCCTGCCCGGCTATCTGGACCGCCTGCGCACCCTGGACTACCCGCGCGAGGCGATCTCACTGGGCCTGCTGGAGGGCGACAGCAGGGACGAGACCCCGGAACTGCTCCGACAGGTGCTGCCCGGCATCGAGGCCGAATTCCGGCGGGTGACCCTCGTCCACCGTGACTACGGTCTCCAGCTGGCCGGACCCCGCTGGGAGCCGGGCATCCAGTGCCGGCGCCGGTCGGTGCTGGCCAAGGTGCGCAATCATCTCCTCGCCCGGGCCCTGGCCGACGAGGAGTGGGTGCTGTGGCTCGACGTCGATGTCACCGACTACCCGGCGGACCTCGTCCAGCGCCTGCTCGGCGCGCGCAAGGACATCGTCGTCCCGCACTGCGCGACCGCGCCCGGCGGGCCGACGTACGACCTCAACACCTTCGTCCTCAAGCCCGGATCCGGCAGGCTCAACTGGGACCGGTGGCTGCGCGACGGCATCCTTCAGCCTCCCCGGGGGTTCGGCCGGACGTACCTCGACGAGTTGCGTGGACGCGGACTCGTCCGTGTCGACTCGGTCGGCGGAACCGCGTTGCTGGTCCGTGCGGAGTTGCACCGCGACGGCCTCAACTTCCCGTCCTTCCCCTACCGGCAGCTCATCGAGACCGAGGGGCTGGCCGCGATGGCCGTGGACATGGGAACCGCCTGCTGGGCCCTGCCCGATCTGGAAGTGGTGCATCCGCACCACGGCGCAACGCGGCCGGAGCCCGCCACCCTGGCCGTCACGCACGGTCAGTAGTCGTTTTGACACATTGGGTGACCAAATTTACGGTGGCTTCACTGCCTGTGTCGCGAAGTGTGCCGATATGCCGGGCAGCTCCCCCGCACCCAAAGGAAAGGTGCCACCGTGAAATCCCGTGTCATCACCTCACTGGCTCTGCCTGCCGCGCTGGCCACGGCCGGACTGCTCAGCACTGCGGAGGCGGCCTACGCCGCCGTCGCCCCGGACGCGCAGACGGGGACGGCGACGTACGGGTATGCGGAACAGCCGCTGAGCGGCGACGCCACCCTCACGCCCGGGACCGTTCACCCCTGCAAGCCGATCGGCAACGTCACGATCACCGACTACGGGCACTGCTGTCCGCCCGTGAGCAACGTGACCATCACCGACTACGGGCACTGTTGCAACGTCGGCAACATCACCATCCCCGGCTACGGGTGGTTCTGCGAGGTCAGTGACGACCACGGACTCGAGCTCGGGTTCGGCCTCCACCGCGAGTACGCGGAGCCCGAGCGCAGCTAGGCCCTGGCGCAGGATCCGTCGCTGTGCCCGGCCGTGGGCCCGCAGCCCCCGGGGGACGGCCGGCACCCGGACCGCCGTAGTCCAGCCCCCTCTCCCACTCCCCTTCCCGAACCGAAAGACCGCGCATGCCACACAACCCCGCCCCCGTGGTCTCGGTGGTCATCCCCTGCCATGACTACGCCCGCTATCTGCCCGAGGCCGTGTCCAGCATCCTTGCCCAGACCTTCCGGGACTGGGAGATCCTCGTCGTCGACGACGGCAGCACCGACGACACCGCCGAGGTGACCCGGTCCCTGATCGCCCGCCACCCCGACCGGCGCATCAGGCTCGTCCAGCGGGCGAACGGCGGTGTCTCGGCCGCCCGCAACACCGGGATCGAGGAAGCCGCCGGCCGCTACGTCCTTCCGCTGGACGCCGACGACGTGATCGCTCCCACGATGCTCGAGAAGACCGTCGCGGTCCTGGACGGCAGCCCCGCCATCGCGATCGCCTCCACTGACGTGTTCACCTTCACCGACGACGATCTGCCCCCGCAGGCGATGACCCTCCCCGCCTACAGCCGGGAACTGATGCTCCAGCGGCTGATCATGTTCTACTGCTCGCTGTACCGCCGGGAGGTGTGGCAGACCGTGGGCGGCTACGACGAGAGCATGCGGGCCGGAGAGGACTGGGACTTCTGGGTCGGCTGCGTCGAGCACGGCTTCGATGCCCACCACATCCACGAGCCGCTGTTCGGGGCGTGCAACAAGGACACGGGACTGCACGTGGAGGCCGCCGAGAACGACCTGGCCATCCGGGCGCGGATCGTGGCCAACCACCCGAACCTGTTCAAGCCGATCACCCGTGGCTGGGCCAAGGCCGTGCTCGGCCAGGACGCGGAAGCCTGCCTGCGGGACGAACGCGTGCCCGACGACATCCTCACCCGGGCCGCCGAGATGGATCATTTCCTCACCGCGGTCATGGCCCTGCAGCGCACGGCGCGGGTTCAGCACTACCACATCCAGCGGCTGCAGAAGGAGCTGGCGGCTCACCGCCCCGCGGCCGGCTCTCCCGCCCAGGAGGTCCAGGAGAAGCACCCGGCCCCGACGGCGCTCACTTCGCGCCCATGAGTTCGAGGACCTTGTTGACGGCCTCGATGACCGGTACGCCGAGCGCACCGATGGTCGCGGCGATGCCCGCGACGGCGAGCAGGGCGCGGTGCCGCTCCTGTGGCTGGACATCCGTCGGGGGTACGGAAGCCCACCGGCCCTGCGAAGACCGCCGGGCCTACGCGGCCGGCCAGTCGTCGGGGCCGCCGCCCTGCCAGTCGATCAGGCGGGGGTCGTCGACGGGGGCGTCTTCGGCCGTCAGGCCCGCGCGGGTCAGGAGACGGCGCAGCTCGTCGGGGTTCACCACGACTCCCACGTCCTCGCCGTCGACCCGTACGCGGCGGCGGCCGTCGAGGGGTTCCTCGACGACCACGCGGGGCCGGGCCGGGGTCTCATCGTTCATACGACCAGATTCGCCGCAGTGGCCGCCGCCCGCACCTTGGCAGGGGAGAGAGGGGGAGCTGACACGGGGCCCGGGACCGATGCTCGGTCCCGGGCCCGCGCCTTTGTCAGCAGCCGCTGTCAGCCGCCGTTGTCAGCCACAGTTGCCGCCGCATGAGCAGGAGCCGCCGGACTGGCAGCCGCAGCCGCAGCCCGGGCCGCAGCTGCAGCCGCTTGCGGAGTGGGTGGGGTGGGGTTCGGGACGGGTGATGTCCGCCATGAGTCGTCTCCTCGGGAGGGAACACCTGCTGCTCATGGTCCCGGTCCACGGCCCGCCCGCAGGGGCGCATCGACGGCGCGCGGAGGCACGCCGTCGTGGTGACACCACGCCCTCAGGCGCCCTGGGTGGTGTCCGGAACCATCTCGTCCGCGTGCTCGCCTGTGACCAGGTAGATGACGCGCTTGGCGACCGACACCGCGTGGTCGGCGAACCGCTCGTAGTAGCGGCCCAGCAGGGTGACGTCGACGGCCGTCTCGATGCCGTGCTTCCAGCGGTCGTCCATCAGGTGCTGGAAGAGGGTGCGGTGCAGCAGGTCCATCGCGTCGTCGTCCTGCTCCAGCTGCGCGGCGAGGTCGACGTCCTTGGTGACGATGACCTCGGCCGCCTTCGCCATCAGCCGCTGCGCGAGCTGGCCCATCTCCAGGATGGTGGCGTGGAGGTCGCCCGGTACGGCGTTGTCCGGGAAGCGGAGCCGGGTGAGCTTGGCGACGTGCTGCGCCAGGTCACCGGAGCGTTCGAGGTCGGCACTCATGCGCAGGCTGGTGACGACGATCCGCAGATCGGTGGCGACCGGCTGCTGCCGGGCGAGCAGGGTTATGGCCCGGGTCTCCAGGTCGCGCTGGAGGTCGTCGACCTTCTCATCGGCGGCTATGACGCTCTCGGCGAGCTTCAGGTCCGCGTCCAGGATGGATGTGGTGGCGCGGCCGATGGCCGAACCGACGAGCCGGGCCATATCGACCAGGCCCTCCCCGATCGAATCCAGCTCCTCGTGGTACGCGTCGCGCATCACTGACCTTCTCTCACTGACTCTCGCTGACGGATCTTCGCTCTTCGTGGACTCGTGTGCCCCACCCTGCCACGTTCGGATCGGAACGCGTCCGGCTCGGCGCCCCTCGGTTAACCGCCCCGAACGTCCAGGTGAACTCTCGGCAACGGCCCCCACGCCACCCCGTGCGGCGCCTGCCCGCCGGAGCGTCCGGAGTGAACCGGCGCCATCCCCCCGGTGAACTCTCGGCAACGTCTGTTCGAGGTCTCCCGTGCGGGGCTGTGGAGGCCGTTCCCCGCCCGCATAACCTTGGACGCATGAACGTGAACGCGGCGATCGCCGCAGTGGCGGCGCTCGCCGGGTTGTGCACCGGTGTCATCGCCATGCTGGCGTTCCGCTGGAGCGAGCGCGAACAGGCGAAGCCTACGCGCTCATCCCTGCATACCGATGCCGCCCTGCCGCCCGGCGTGGACACGGTCCTCTCGGTACTTCGTTCCTCGGCCGTCGTCCTCGACGAGGCGGATGCCGTCGTCAAGGCCAGCTCGGCCGCGTACGCGCTGGGGCTGGTGCGCGGCGGCAAGCTCGCCGTCGAGCCGATGCTGGCGATGGCCCGCGACACCCGCCGGGACGGCGAGATCCGGCAGATCGAGCTGGACCTGCCGCGGCGCGGCACCGGCCGGGGCGACGCCCTCGCCGTGTCCGCCAGAGTGGCCCCGCTCGGCTCCCGGCTGGTCCTGCTGCTGGTCGAGGACCTGACCGAGGCCCGCCGGATCGAGGCCGTACGGCGCGACTTCGTCGCGAACGTCAGCCATGAGCTGAAGACCCCGGTCGGCGCGCTCTCCCTGCTCTCCGAGGCCGTCATGGACGCGTCCGACGACCCGGAGGCGGTCAGCCGCTTCGCGGGCCGGATGCAGGTCGAGGCGACCCGGCTGTCCAGCCTGGTCCAGGAGCTGATCGACCTCTCCCGGGTCCAGAACGACGACCCGCTGGAGGACGCCGAGCCGGTCCGGGTGGACGAGCTGGTCGCCGAGGCCATCGACCGCTGCCGCCACCAGGCGGGCACCAAGCAGATCACGATGGCCACCGGCGGCACCGCCGATCTGCGGGTGTGGGGCAACCGCGGCCAGCTGGCCGCCGCCCTCGGCAACCTCGTCGAGAACGCGGTCAACTACAGCCCGGCCCGCACCCGCGTCGGCATCGCGGCCCGCCGCATCCCCGCGACGGGCGGCGATCTGATCGAGGTCGCCGTCACCGACCAGGGCATCGGCATCTCGGAGAAGGATCGCGAGCGGATCTTCGAGCGGTTCTACCGGGTCGACCCGGCCCGCTCGCGGCAGACCGGCGGAACCGGCCTCGGTCTCGCCATCGTCAAGCATGTGGCCGCCTCGCACGGCGGGGAGGTCACGGTGTGGAGCGCCGAAGGACAGGGCTCCACCTTCACCCTGAGGCTCCCGGAGGCCGGTGCGGCGCGGGACCATCGCTCGGCCGGCGGGCCGGGCGAGCCGTACGATTCCGGATCCGACCTCGATGGGGAGGACGGCGACCGACCGTACGAGACCTTCACCAACGAACAACTTTCTGCCCCGGAGGTCCTTCCGTGACCCGAGTTCTGGTCGTCGAGGACGAGGAATCGTTCAGTGACGCGCTGTCGTACATGCTCCGCAAGGAGGGATTCGAGGTCGCCATCGCGGCAACGGGACCCGAGGGGCTCGACGAGTTCGAGCGGAACGGCGCCGATCTGGTGCTGCTCGACCTGATGCTGCCGGGGCTGCCCGGTACGGAGGTGTGCCGCCAGCTGCGCGGCCGCTCCAACGTCCCGGTGATCATGGTCACCGCCAAGGACAGCGAGATCGACAAGGTCGTCGGCCTGGAAATAGGTGCCGACGACTACGTGACCAAGCCCTTCTCGTCGCGTGAGCTGGTGGCCCGGATCAGGGCCGTACTGCGCCGCCGCGGCGAGCCGGAGGAGGTCACCCCCGCCGCCCTGGAGGCGGGCCCGGTCCGGATGGACGTGGACCGGCACGTGGTCACGGTCGGCGGCGGCAAGGTGGACCTCCCGCTGAAGGAGTTCGACCTGCTGGAGATGCTGCTGCGCAACGCGGGCCGGGTGCTGACCCGGATGCAGCTGATCGACCGCGTGTGGGGCGCGGACTACGTGGGCGACACGAAGACCCTCGACGTCCACGTCAAGCGCCTGCGAGCGAAGATCGAGCCGGACCCGGGTGCGCCGCGGTATCTGGTGACGGTGCGCGGTCTGGGCTACAAGTTCGAGCCGTAAACGGGCGGGGGTCGGGTGTGCCCTGCCGGACGGAGTCCGGCGCAGTGTGCCGAAGCCTGGGAGGCCCGCTGGGGCCGATCGGTGCGAGGTGCGCACGGGGAGGGGGTTCGAGCCGGACCCGGGTGCGCCGCGGTATCTGGTGACGGTGCGCGGTCTGGGCTACAAGTTCGAGCCGTAGACGGGCGGGGGTCGGGTGTGCCTTGCCGGACGGAGTCCGGCGCAGCGCCGTAAACCGGACCGGTACGTTCGCGTACGCGTGGCCGGGCCGTAAACAGGCCCCGGCTGCGGTGTCGCGGCCTACAACGCGAGGGCGGCCCCGGATCTCCGGGGCCGCCCTCGCGTGTGCTCAGCGCTCAGTGCTGGCCGTTCGGCGTCGGCTCGCCCGAGGCGATGCCGTTGCTCTGGCCGCCGCCCGGCTTGTTGCCGGCCGAGCCGGACGGCTCATTGGACGGCTTGTCGCCCGGCTTCGTCGGCTGGCCCGGCGTGCCGGAGGGCCGCGTGGCCGACGGGTTCGGGGTCGGCAGCTCGGACGGGCCCCAGCCCTTGAAGTAGCTCGTCGCGGGCACGACGAAGGCCGTGATCGGCACGTTGCCGGTCGAGCTGAGGTCGAAGACGATCCGCTGGGCGTCGCCGTCCTTGGCGGCCTCGCGCCCGTCGGCGACGACGGCGGAGGCGTTGCCCTCGCCGCCGAGGATGACGGAGCCGCCCGCCGGGACGACGACCTTGCCCGCGCCCTTGCCGGCCGGGTGCAGCTTCGCCTGCGCCTTCGCGTCGGGCAGCGTGATGGCGGTGAGGGTTTCGTCCCGGTCGCCGTTGTTGAAGATCCGGGCCGTGACCACGGCCGGGCCCTTCGCCGTCCGGTCAGGCTGGGTCACCACAGTGGCGTTCTGGATCTTGATATCGCCGACGGACGTCGCGGCGTTGTCGGGCTTGACCTCCAGCGTCTGCGCGTCGTTCCCGGCCGCGCAGGCGGAGAGCGGGGCGACCGAGACCACGATGGCGGCTGCGGCGAGGACGCCGCGTCGAAGGCTGCTGCTCACGGCGGCGGCATCTCCTAGGACGAGGTAGACGAAGTAAAAGATGGATCAGCCCGCTCAGGTTACCGATCCGCCCTTCTGGCCCCGCACCCGACCCGCCTCCCGGGGCGACGCGCCCACGTCACACCTCCCGCGCCACGCTTCCATGACCAACTCCGGACCGCCTCCGGACCGCCCTCTCGATCACCCTCCCGATCACCCTCCCGACCACCCTCCCGACCACCCTCCCGACCACCGTGAATATCGGTTCGGTGACGGATCGGGGAGATTATCGGTAAGGAATCCGTGGAGGTCCGAAAAATTGATCACGGGCTTGACCGCAGATGTCTCACAGACATGATCAGTGCGGCTGTGATCAATTCGGGAATCGGGGCCGGATCTGTCGCTCCTGGACCGAACGGAGTAGCGGAAGTCCATCGACCGGACTCCGGCAAAACGGGACGTACGGCCACCCGCATGATGTTCTCAAGGCGTGTATCGGGCCGGTTTCAAGCCGCCCGGACAACCGCTCCCACCTGCGAATACCCGGTTCCGCCCACCTTGCCCAGCACGTCCCAGCCGCTGTTGTCAAGCCCCGAGATATGCCCTGACCTGCGAAAACGCCATTCAGAAGAAGGCGTTCACGTGTTACCCTGGATAGCCACGGAAGGGGTACCTGTCACATGACGTTCAAGGTTGGCGACACCGTGGTCTATCCCCATCACGGGGCCGCGCTGATCGAGGCCATCGAAACTCGTCAGATCAAAGGCGTGGACAAGACCTACTTGGTGCTGAAGGTCGCTCAGGGTGACCTGACGGTTCGTGTGCCGGCGGACAATGCGGAGTTCGTCGGTGTGCGTGATGTGGTCGGCCAGGACGGGCTGGACCGGGTCTTCGAGGTGCTGCGCGCACCGTATGCGGAAGAGCCCACGAACTGGTCCCGTCGCTACAAGGCAAATCTCGAGAAGCTCGCCTCCGGTGATGTGATCAAGGTTGCCGAGGTCGTGCGCGACCTGTGGCGCCGAGAGCGGGAGCGCGGTCTGTCCGCCGGTGAGAAGCGCATGCTCGCCAAGGCGCGCCAGATCCTCGTGAGCGAGCTCGCCCTCGCCGAGAGCACCAACGAGGACAAGGCCGAGGCCCTGCTGGATGAGGTACTCGCGTCCTGACATATAAATGCCGCGGTGCCCGAGTGATTCAGACCTGCTCCCTGTAAGTCTGTTCGCCGGGCGCTGCGGCATGTGCGCACACAGGCAGCTCAGCCCACCACATCCGAGCCCATGGCGCAAGACCGTTTGTGGTGTCGCTGTTGTGGTGCAAGGTGTGCCGGGCCCGGGCAGCTGGCGCGACCAGTCGTCACGGAAGGGGCCGGTCGGGGCATCGCGCCCGGCACGCTGTGGCCATACCCATTTCGGCCGAGGAAGCAAACCTGAACGCCAACGCAATGTCCGTAACCCCATCTGTTGACGATCCCGGGCGCCCCGTCCGCACCGCCGCCGTGATCCCCGCCGCGGGCCGTGGCGTGCGGCTGGGCCCGGGTGCCCCCAAGGCGTTGCGTCCGCTGAGCGGTACGCCCATGCTCGTGCACGCCGTTCGGGCGATGGCCGGATCGCGTGCCGTCTCGCTCGTGGTCGTGGTCGCCCCGCCGGACGGTGCCGACGAGGTCCGCAGGCTGCTCGACGCGTACCCGCTCACCGGGACCACGGAGGTGGTCGTCGTCCCCGGCGGTGAGACCCGCCAGGACTCGGTGCGCCTCGGCCTGGCCGCCGTCCCCGACAGCGTCACGACGGTGCTGGTGCACGACGCGGCTCGCCCGCTCGTCCCCGTGGACACCGTGGACGCGGTCGTCGCCGCCGTACGGGACGGGGCGCCGGCCGTCGTTCCGGCGCTGCCCGTGACCGACACCGTCAAGCGGGTCGAGCCGCGCACCGGCGACCGGGCCGGTGAGCCCGAGCCGGTCGTCGGCACCCCCGAGCGCGCCGTGCTGCGCGCCGTGCAGACCCCGCAGGGCTTCGACCGGGCCACGCTGGCCGCCGCGCACGAGAAGATCGTCCTGGAGGGCGACGGCGCGACGGACGACGCGGGCATGGTCGAGCGGATGGGCGTCGAGGTCGTGGTCGTGCCCGGCCACGAGGAGGCGTTCAAGGTGACCCGGCCCCTGGATCTGGTGCTGGCCGAGGCGGTTCTCGCGCGCAGGAGGGCGAACGATGGCTTCTGACGTAACCGCCGCGCTTCCCCTGGTCGGCATCGGCACCGATGTGCACGCCTTCGAGAAGGGCCGCGAGCTGTGGTGCGCGGGTCTGCTGTGGGAGACCGAGAAGGGTGACGAGTACGGCCTGGCCGGGCACTCCGACGGCGATGTGGCCGCCCATGCCGCCTGCGACGCGCTCTTCTCCGCCGCGGGCCTCGGCGATCTCGGCGCCCACTTCGGCACCGACCGCCCCGAGTGGTCCGGCGCGTCCGGGGTGACGCTGCTGGCGGAGGCGGCCCGGATCGTGCGGGCGGCGGGCTTCGAGATCGGCAATGTGGCGATCCAGGTGATCGGCGTCCGCCCCAAGATCGGCAAGCGCCGCGACGAGGCGGTGAAGGCGCTGTCGTCGGCGATCGACGCGCCCGTCTCGGTCTCCGGCACGACGACGGACGGGCTGGGCCTCACCGGCCGGGCCGAGGGCCTGGCGGCGGTGGCGACCGCGCTGGTGGTGCGGCGCTAGCCGCGCACGGTGCCGGTGGCGCACGGCGCCGGTCGCGCATCGGTACGGCGGAGGGCATTCCTCCGCCGTACGGGCCGTTCCTCGTATCGTGCCCCGCGCCTTGACGGTATGTGGGGTACGGATCGGGTAACCCGTATCCCAGAGGCCCCTGCGGCCCCTTCTGCCCCAGCCCGCAACCCCAGCCTTGGGCCCTCGGCCCCCGGCTCAGCGCGAGGAAAGGAAGCATCCCGTGGCCACGACCCTCTCCGACGACCTCAAGCGCGTCCTCGACAGCCCCGTCTTCGTCGTCATCGGCACCACCCAGCCCGACGGCAGCCCTCAGCTGTCACCGGTGTGGGTGAAGCGCGACGGCGACGAGCTGCTGTTCTCGACCACCATGGGACGGCGCAAGCAGAAGAACATCGACCGCGACCCCCGCGTCACGGTCCTGGTGGAGCCCGCGGACGCGCCGTACACGTACGCCGAGATCCGCGGCACGGCGAGCTACACCACCGAGGGCGCCGATGACCTGATCGACGAGCTGTCGCTCAAGTACACGGGCAAGAAGTACGCCGAGTTCAACCCGGCCGCCGCCCAGGACGACGAGCGCATCGTCGTACGGATCGCCGCTCGTAAGGTCGTCGGCAGCCTCTGACCGCCCTCCCCGTGAAGTGTCACGCTTCTGTGTCCCTGCGGCCGACGGGTCGCGGGGCACTGCCGGGTTCCGACTACCCTTGACGCGTGACTATTCGCCTGTACGACACCGGTGCCCGGCAGATCCGTGACTTCTCCCCGCTCACGCCGGGCTGTGTCTCGATCTACCTGTGCGGTGCGACCGTGCAGGCTGCCCCGCACATCGGGCACATCAGGTCGGGCCTCAACTTCGACATCATGCGCCGCTGGTTCGCGTACCGCGGCTACGGTGTCACGTTTGTCCGTAATGTCACGGACATCGACGACAAGATCATCGCCAAGTCGGCCGAGCAGGGCCGCCCGTGGTGGTCGATCGGCTACGAGAACGAGCGCGCCTTCACCAGCGCGTACGACATCCTCGGCTGCCTGCCCCCGACCTATGAGCCGCGCGCGACCGGTCACATCCCCGAGATGATCGAGATGATGCGGGACCTGATCGACCGTGGTCACGCGTACGCGGCCGAGGGCAACGTCTACTTCGATGTGCGCTCGTACCCCGAGTACCTCCGGCTCTCCAACCAGGACCTGGACGGGCTGCGCCAGCCCAGCGGCGAGGGCGAGACCGGCAAGCGCGATCCGCGCGACTTCGCCATGTGGAAGGCGGCCAAGCCCGGCGAGCCGAGTTGGGAGACCCCGTGGGGGCGCGGCCGCCCCGGCTGGCACCTGGAGTGCTCGGCGATGGCGCACAAGTACCTGGGCAGCGCCTTCGACATCCACGGCGGCGGCGTCGACCTGATCTTCCCGCACCATGAGAACGAGATCGCGCAGGCCAAGGGGTTCGGCGACGACTTCGCCACGTACTGGGTGCACAACGCGTGGGTCACCATGAGCGGCGAGAAGATGAGCAAGTCGCTCGGCAACTCCGTGCTGGTCTCCGAGATGGTCAAGCGCTGGCGCCCCATCGTGCTCCGCTACTACCTGGGCACCCCGCACTACCGCTCCATGATCGAGTACAGCGAGGAGGCGCTGCGCGAGGCGGAGTCCGCCTTCGCGCGCATCGAGGGCTTCGTGCAGCGGGTCGTGGAGAAGGCGGGGGCCGTGGAGCCCGCGGCCGATGTGCCGCCCGCCTTCGCGGAGGCGATGGACGACGACCTCGGGGTGCCGCAGGCGCTCGCGGTCGTCCACACCACCGTCCGCCAGGGCAACTCCGCCCTCACCGCCGACGACAAGGAGGCGGCGGTCGCGCGGCTGGCCGAGGTGCGGGCCATGCTCGGCGTGCTGGGCCTGGACCCGCTCGACGAGCACTGGTCGGGCGGTTCGGACCGCGGCGAGGATCTGCACGGCGTGGTCGACTCGCTCGTGCGGCTGGTCCTGGAGCAGCGCCAGGCCGCGCGCAGCCGCAAGGACTACGCGACGGCGGACGCGATCCGCGACCAGCTCCAGCAGTCTGGGCTGGTCATCGAGGACACCCCGTCCGGCCCGCGCTGGGAGCTGGGCACCCGCTGACCTCGCACGTTGTGCCGCCTGCTGAGCCGGGCGGCACACTTGTGACCGAATATGTGACCGTAGACAGTAAGCCGTAGTTGCGTGTGACGTTCGACGTTTGCCGTTTGCCGAGCAGCGCTGAGCAGTGAAGAGATAGGTGACATTCATGGCCGGCAACAGCCAGCGCAGGAACCGCCGTACCAGCAACAAGAAGGGCGCGACGGTCGGCAGCGGCGGCAAGCGGCGCCGGGGCCTGGAGGGCAAGGGCCCTACCCCGCCCGCCGAGGCGCGCAAGGGCCACGCCAAGCAGCGCATCGCCAACGCCCGCACCCGGCAGGCCGCCAAGCGCCCGGCCCCGCGCCGCGGCACCGCCAAGGGCACGAACGAGCTGGTGGTGGGCCGTAACCCGGTGGTCGAGGCGCTGCGCGAGGGCGTCCCGGCGAACACGCTGTACGTGCAGCAGTTCATCGACAGCGACGACCGGGTGCGCGAGGCGCTGAAGATCGCCGCCGACCGCGGTGGCATCCACCTCATGGAGGCCCCGAAGGCCGAGCTGGACCGGATGACGAACGGGCTCAACCACCAGGGTCTGGTGCTCCAGGTCCCGCCGTACGACTACGCCCACCCCGAGGACCTGAGCGCGGCCGCCTTCGACGAGGGCGAGGAGCCGCTGATCGTCGCCCTCGACGGCGTCACCGACCCGCGCAACCTGGGCGCCGTGGTGCGGTCGGTCTCCGCCTTCGGCGGCCACGGCGTGGTCGTACCGGAGCGGCGCGCGGCCGGGATGACCGCCGGCGCCTGGAAGACCTCCGCCGGCACCGCCGCCCGCACCCCGGTGGCGCGCGCCACCAATCTGACCCGGGCGCTGGAGACCTACCAGAAGGCCGGCCTCACGGTCGTCGGCCTCGCGGCGGACGGCGAGACGGAGCTGCAGGACCTGGAGGCGCTGGACGGCCCGGTCGTGATCGTCGTAGGCAGCGAGGGCAAGGGGCTCTCCCGACTGGTCGGCGAGACCTGCGACTTCCGGGTCCGCATCCCGATGCCGGGCGGCGCGGAGTCGCTCAACGCCGGTGTCGCGGCGGGCGTAGTGCTGTACGAGGCGTCCCGGCGCCGGGCGTAACGGATCGTAAGGGATCGTAAGGCCTCGTAAGGACTTGTAAGGGGCCGTGACGACAGGCCCTGTTGTGCCCCGCCCGGTCTTTCCGATGACCGGGCGGGGCAGGGGCATGCCCGCCCCCGGACGATCTTGACGGTCCCCCGACAGATCACACCGTCCCCGGCAGTGTCTTTCCCGCCGGTCACTCGGTTAGTTGAGCGTGGAGACCAGAAAATTCCGCACGCCCCGGGCGGGACGCGCGCCGGGATTCGACGACGAACCGCAGCTGACCATGGCCAAGGTGCCGTGCGATCCTGCGAAGGTCGCCGTCAATCCCCCCAGCTTCCGGGTGCAGCTCGCCTCCCCGGTCGTGAGCAGCGCGCTGGCGGACACGGCCCGGCTCGCCGGTATCGGGGCCGGGGCCGCGCCCCGGCGCCGCCCGCCCGTGGTGTGGAGCGGCCGCACCCGACCCGGCGGGGACACGGCGGCGACCCGACTGCTGCAGGCCGTGCGGTACTCCGAAACCGTGGACGGGCCCGGTTCCGGACCTGGTTCCGGCCCCGGTTCCGGTTCCGAGGACGTGGGCACTACACAGGTGCTGCCGCGGGTCACCTTCGACGACGGCCCGCCCACGGTCATCGGGCCGCGCAGCCCGCACCGGGGCCCGGTGCCGGAGGCCGGCCGGCCGCCGCGGCCGCGGGAGTCGGACGCCACGCACCGCACCGGTCCGACGCCGCGCGTCCCCCGGCCCCACGCCGCACACCAGCCCCGGCAGCCCGCGCAGCCCCAGCCGGCCCCCCATACCCACCGGACTCCCCAGGCCCCGCGCCCGAGGCGCCCCTCCGACCAGGTGCGGCACGCGTACTACCCAGACCGCCGGATGAACCTCGGCGTCGTCCTCCTCCCGCTCCGCATCTTCCTCGGCTTCATCTCCGTCTACGCGGGCATGGGCAAGCTCTCCGACCCGGTCTACTTCGACGGCGGCGAGCGCGGCTCCATGGTCACCTGGCTGCAGTCCCTGCACCCCTGGCCGATCGCCGAGGCGCTGCGCGACCTCGCTCTGGAACACCCGGTGGGCGCCGGGCTGACCGTGGCGTTCCTCCAGATCGTGGTCGGCGTGCTCACCGTCCTCGGCCTGTGGCAGCGGCTCGCGGCCTGCGTCGGCGCGGTGCTGTCCGCCGCGCTGATCCTCACCGTGAGCTGGCGCACCGTACCGGTCTACGACGCGCCCGACATCATCTACCTCGCCGCCTGGAGCCCGCTGATCATCGCGGGCGCCCCGGTGTACTCGGCCGACGCGCGCCTCGCGGGCGAGGCCTGGCGGCGGCTCGGCCCGCGCGTCGAACTCTGGGCGCTGCGGCGGCGGGTGCTGCGCCGCGGCACCGTGATGGCGATGGTGGTGGCCGGGCTCACGCTGCTGCTCGGTTCGATGATCGGCGGCGCCGTACGGTCCTCGGAGACGGTGCGGGCGCCCGAGCCGCGCGAGGTGCCGAGGAACAGCCTCCCCGGCTCACCGCTGCCCCGCAAGCCCGAGACCAGCCCGCGCGGCGGGGTGGGCGGCAGGGTGGAAACGCCGGGATCGCCGTCGCACCGCGCCCCGTTGAGCCGTTCGACCCCCTCCGCCTCGCCGTCGGCGTCCGCCACCTCGGGCAGGCCCAGCGCGACGGGGTCGGCGAGCGGCTCCGGCCGCCCCGGCCAGTCGCGGCGTGGCCACCGTACGACGCCCCGCATCCCGAGCCGGCCCGACGCCCCGATGACGGAACCGGGCCTGCCGGACCTCGGCGGCACGGGCGGCGCGGGCCTGGGCGGTACGAGTTCGGAGGGCGGCGGCCTGGGCGGCGGTGCCTCGTCGGCCGACTCCTACGACGAGGGCGAACCGGCCCAGGAGGAGCACGCGCTGGGCGGCCTCCTCGGCTGACGGGGGCCGGCCCGCGTACGTACGCAGCAAGGCCCTCCGCGCGCGAAACGCAGCGCGTGGAGGGCTCTTTCCTGCGGGCTGGGAGTGCCGGGGCTCAATCGTGCAGTGGCCGGACCGGAGTTGATTCCAGTGAGCCGCGACCGGACGGCGGGGGCCCCGCGGAGAGTTCCTTGGCGGCCTCGGTGAGGTCCTTGGCGGTGTCGATGGCCCGCCAGTACGCCCCGTGGGGCAGCGGAAACCCGGCCAGCCGCCGTTCGCGCGCGAGCCGCGGGAACGTCGTCCGCTCGTGGTCGCCGCGCCCCGGCAGCAGCGTCGTGAAGGTGGCGGAGAAGACGTACACGCCCGCGTTGATGAGGTACGGGGAGGGCGGCGACTCGATGAAGTCGAGGACGTGACCGAACTCGTCCGTCTCCACCGCCCCCCAGGGGATGCGCGGCCGGGCCAGCGCGAGCGTTGCGACGGCGTCGCGTTCGTGGTGGAAGTCGGCCATCTCGCGCAGCGAGAAGCGGGTCCAGATGTCGCCGTTGGTGGCGTACCAGGGCTGATCGGGGTGGGGGAGCCGGGCGGCGGCGAACTTCAGGCCACCGCCGCGGCCGAGCGGTTCCTTCTCGACGACGGTCGTCACGCGCAGCGGCAGCTCGGCCGACTCCAGCCAGTCCTGGAGGACGGCGGCGAGATGGCCGCAGGAGACGACCGCGTCGGTGACCCCCTCGGCGGCCAGCCAGGCCAGCTGATGGCCGATGATCGGGGTCCCGGTGCCCGGGATCTCGACCATCGGCTTGGGACGGTCGTCGGTGTACGGACGCAGCCGCGAGCCCTGGCCTCCCGCCAGGACGACGGCCTGTGTGGGGCGCGGGGCATGCGGGTGGTGAGCGTGGTGCCCGGGCCTGTGGAGGTCATCGGTCATGGATCGCACCATATGCGGTGGCGCGGTGACCGCACGGCGGTCGGCGGTGGGTGGTGCGGTCAGCGGTACGCCTGGGTGATGCCGGACGCGAACGACGTGTCGCAGACGGGACGGGCGTACGCCTGGGCCCCCTTCGTCCCCCCGTACTTGGCGACCGCGGCGCGGCCGAGCGCACGGGCGATGTCCGCGCAGTGCCTGGCCAGCGACGGCCGTTCGTTCGTGGCGACCTGGAGGTGGGTGAGGGCCACCCCCGGGTCCTTCTCCTGCAACTCCGCGAGCAGCCGGTCGCGCAGCAGCTCGTGCGGGGCACGGTGGACGGCGCGGGTGGAGGCACGGTCGGAGGAGGCGGTGAGGATCTGCGACTCGGCGCTCGGCGAGGCCCACGGGACGCGGGTGACGGCGAGCGTTCCGGAGAGGACGAGCACGACGGGGAGGACGAGGGCGAGGGTTCTGCCGATACGGCGGGCTGCGGTGTTCACGGGAGGGATCGTAGCGAGGAGCGATGATTTGGCGACATTGAGTCACCATGCCGGGTGATGGAAACCCACCCTTGCTCGCAGATGAGTTGACGAACGGAATCGAAAAGCCCCAAATGTCGGGGAATTTATCGACAACGCAACAACGCCATGGTGCTGGCCGCCCTCACGAAGAAGGCGCCGCCCACCGCTTCCGCGGCAGACGGCGCCTCACGCTCACACTCAGTCGCTGAGCCGCTCCCCGGTGGAGGTGGAGAAGACGTGGGCCTCGCCCGGCTGCGGCACGACGTGCAGCTGCGCGCCCTTCTCCGGCACCTGGCGGCTGCCGACCCGGATCACCAGGTCCTTGCTCTCGCCGCCGACCTCGGCCGAACCGAAGACGTACGCGTCCGCGCCCGTCTCCTCGACCACGTTGACGGTGATCGCGAGACCGGCCGGGGCGTCGTCGGCCGCCTTCGACAGCGACTTGGCCGCACCGCCGTTGGCCTCCACCACGTCGAAGTGCTCGGGCCGGACACCCACGGTGACGGTACGGTCGCCCTTGTCGGCCGCGGCGGCCAGCGCCTCACGGTTCACCGGAACCACGCTGTTGCCGAACTTCACACCGCCGTCGGTGATCGGCACCTCGACCAGGTTCATCGCGGGCGAGCCGATGAAGCCCGCCACGAAGAGGTTCGCCGGCCGGTCGTACATGTTCCGCGGCGTGTCGACCTGCTGCAGCAGCCCGTCCTTGAGGACGGCCACCCGGTCGCCCATGGTCATGGCCTCGACCTGGTCGTGCGTGACGTACACCGTCGTGATCCCCAGCCGCCGCTGCAGGCTCGCGATCTGCGTACGGGTCTGCACACGCAGCTTGGCGTCCAGGTTCGACAGCGGCTCGTCCATGAGGAACACCTGCGGCTCCCGCACGATGGCCCGCCCCATCGCCACCCGCTGCCGCTGACCACCGGACAGCGCCTTCGGCTTGCGCTCCAGGTACTCGGTGAGGTCCAGGATCTTCGCCGCGTCCTCGACCTTCTGCCGGATCTCAGTCTTGTTGACCCCGGCGATCTTGAGCGCGAAGCCCATGTTCTGCGCGACGGTCATGTGCGGGTACAGCGCGTAGTTCTGGAACACCATGGCGATGTCCCGGTCCTTCGGCGGCAGGTGCGTCACATCCCGATCCCCGATCCGGATCGCCCCGCCGTTGACGTCCTCCAGCCCCGCGAGCATCCGCAGCGACGTGGACTTCCCGCAGCCCGAGGGGCCGACCAGAACGAGGAATTCGCCGTCTTCGATGCCGATGTCGAGCTGATCGACGGCGGGCTTTTCGGTGCCCGGGTAGATCCGGGTCGCCTTGTCATACGTGACTGTGGCCATGGTGATCTGGTCCCTTCACCGGCAGGAACGTGCCGGACGATCCGAGTAAAGGTAGGGGTCTAGTCCACTGCAGGTGGATTGGCGTGACGCTATACCGCCCACCCCCGCCCTGTCTCTACTCCGGGCACGACAATTTTCGAACGGAGCACCCCCGTGTGGTGGGTACACTGCTGGGGACGCCGACTTAGCTCAGCTGGTAGAGCACCGCTCTTGTAAAGCGAAGGTCGTCGGTTCGAACCCGACAGTCGGCTCTGTGCCTCACCAGGCCGAACGCCCCCGCGATCTTGGATCGTGGGGGCGTTGACGGCAGAAGTTGACGGCAGTTCCCTACCTACGGCGCCTGAGCAGCCGGTCCATGTGCCCGATGGCCTCACGGCGGCTGTCGTCGTTCACGTGGGTGTAGACGTTCATCGTGACCGCGATCTGCGAGTGGCCCAGGATCTCCATCACGACGCGCGGGGCGATCCCGGCCGCGAAGAGCAGCGAGGCGCAGCCGTGCCGGGTGTCGTGGCAGCTTGGCGGCTTCCGTGATCCGGCCGAAGGACCGGTTCAGGTTGCGCGGCTCGATGGGCCGACCGCTGCGCGTGGTGAACACGTAGCCGCCAGCCTGCCAGTCCTTCCCGGCAGCGGTGCGCTGGTTGGCCTGCCGGAGGCGCTGCCACCGGAGCGGGGCGACGCACATCAGCGGGAGGGGGATCGTCCTCGCGCGCCGGTTCTTGGTGCTGTCCACGTACAGCTCCTTGCCTCCGCGCTGGAGCTGCGACCGCACGGTCAGGGTGCGCCGCTCCAGGTCCACGTCTCGCCAGTGCAAGCCCAGGATCTCCCCACGGCGGAGTCCCAGCGCGACCGCCAGGACGAACGCCGGGTACAGGGGGTCCGAACGCGCCGCCTCCAGGAACGTCAGGGTCTCGTCCAGCGTCCACGGCCGCAGCTCCCGAGGCTCGACACGTGGGGCGGGGACCAGCTGCGCGACGTTGCGGCTGATCAGTTCCTCACGGCAAGCCGTCGTGGGGCAGGTCGGTCGTCGTCCCCGGTTCGATGTGGTCGGCCGCCGTACTGCCGCCGTCACGGATGCGGCTGCGTGAGCAGACGTGCCGCTCCGGATGTGGCGGGCGGGGAGCAGCTGCTGCCGCGCGGTGGTTCGGCCCGTCGTGGTCGCTCCGCGTCGGTCCCGGTATCGCTGTGGCTGGCCAGCGTGTCGTCAACGCATCGCGCATCGCGCATCGCCAGCGTCGAACCCACCTCGCCGTGCCTGCCTCGCACTTGTCACCATCCCTTTCTTCACCTGGACTCATCCGGGGCAAGGCGGTGCCGAAGAGGGCACGACGACGTCCCCGGTACCATCGGCACCGGGGTCCTGATCATGGACTTCCGACCGGACCACCCCGCGCCTGCCAGGGTTTGAGGGGTGGTCCGGTTTGCTTGTGCGGTTGTGGTGCGTGGCCCGGCCCCCTTCCCCCGGAACGGGTTGGAGCGAGCAAGGGAGCCGGACCGCTGACGGCGGATGGTGCAGTGTCCGCCGCCGCCCTGGGCGCGATGGGTGACATCTGCGGAATGGCGAACGGGACGACGTCCGCCGCGCAGTCACCACGCCCGGGGGCTGGGGCGGGAGCTACGGGTCCTTCCCATGGGCAGCAGCTCCCGCCCGGTCTCAGGTCACCGATCGCGCTCCTGGGCGAGAACGAAGTCATCGAGCAGGAACTGACACGTGTAGCCCAGGCTCCGCACGTGCCAGTCGGCCGATTGCAGGCCGGAGCCGAGCCCTTGACGCAGCTCGTGCGGGATCATGTTCAGCCTGCTCCGCTTCTGGTACCACGTCACGGTGCCTCGGTTCAGACGGTTGACCAGCTCTTCGACATGCGGCATGAGGGCATTGATGTGTTCCACCAGGGACGCATGCAGCTCGCAGAGTTCTTCGTACGGGGGCAGCGCCGTCCGCTTGAGTAAGGCGCGGGAGACCGTTGCGACAATCGCATCAACGTCTAACTCGTC
>NZ_JBIRPZ010000022.1:0-134814 GCF_044332925.1 Streptomyces sp. NPDC021212 | reverse complement strand
GGATCGGCGTAGACGGCTACGCTCGCGATCCCGGCATCCCGGCAGGCACGGGCAACACGGACAGCGATCTCGCCACGATTGGCGATGAGCACCTTCTGCATGCTCTCTCTTCCCTCTTCAGAAGTTGTCGTCCGGCGGGGACGGTCACGTTGCTATCCCAGAGCCCGCTTGAGGAAGTCCAATACCACGCTCGCGTAGCCTTCGGGATCGCTTTGCAGCCCGAGCAGATGCTCGGCTCCCGGGAGGACGTGCGTCTCGGCCTGCGCATAGCGCTCGGCCAGCGCGTCCACCGAGGAGGGCGGCACGATCGCATCGTGCTCGCCCGACATGAACAGGAGTGGGATCTTGGCGAACTTGCCGGTCGCGGGCGGTGGCCATTGGGCGCGCAGCATGGCGGGCCCGAGGGCGCACAGGGCCCGGGTGACCACGGAACGGGCCGGTTCGCCGCTCAGCGCGGGCGGCATCGGCAGCGCCTCCGCCTCCAGGTACTTGCGCAGCAGCGGCGGGACGTCGTGCCCCGGGCCGCTGTCGCACACCAGCGCGTCGAACTCGAACCCGTCGTGGGTCAGCGCCCACATCGCCGAGAAGCAGGAGAAGGAGAAGCCGTAGACGGCGATGCGCGCCGTGGCGTACCCCTGCTTCCCGCGCAGCCAGGACACCACCGAGGTGACATCGCTCGCGAACCGGTCGCCGAGCCCGAACAGCGCCCGGTCGTCGCTGCTGGCCCCGTGGTTGCGGTGGTCGAACAGACAGACCGTGTACCCGGCGTCGTGCAGGAACTTGGCGTGGCCGAGGCTGTGGTCCTTGCCCGCGCCCAGGCTGTGCGCGAGCACCACGACCTTCTCGGCGGAGCCGGGGCAGAGCCAGGCGTGCACCCGTTTCCGGCGGCCGAACGGGATCTCCAGATCGGTGCAGGGCAGCCTGTGGTCCCGGGGGTGCTCCCGCTGGGTCCGGTCGCGCGGATGGAAGGCGAGGTACGCCAGCTGGGCCCCGTACAGCGGGGCTATCGGCAGCGCCGCGACCGAGAGGGCGCGGGACACCGGCGAGGGTGGCCGCTCCGGCGTCCGGGGTGGCTCGGGCATCGGCGTCCTCCGGGAGGGGGTGGAGTGTCCGTCGGCGGTCAGGGCGGTCTCGTCTCGGTCGGGCCGTGCGGTGGGGCAGCGGGGCGGGTACGTAAGGATGACGGCTACGCGGGGGTAGGGGCGGTCAACCGCAGCCCCCGGCGTGCCCCTGGTCGCCGGACCGGGCGGCCGCGAAGTCCGCGTCGGCCGGCAGCCCGGGATCGAGGGGGGCGGAGGGCGGTGCGGCGCGGGAGCGGACCGCCGTGGCGAACGCCGGGAGCCGGTCCACGCCCCAGTACTTGTCATAGCCGAGGGTGAAGAACGGCACGCCGAACGCCCCGTCCCCGCTGAGGTCCAGCAGCGCCTGGAGCCCGCGCCCGGCGCGCAGTTCCGGGTCGTCGGCGGCGCCGGTCATCCGGTCCGCCACGACGGCCGGGAGGCCCAGGCCGGTGGCGATGTCCGCGACGACCTCGCGGTCGCAGACGTCCCGGCCCTCCTGCCAGCGGGCCGAGTAGATCCGCTCGATGTACGCGGGGCCCACCCCTGCGTCCAGCGCGGGAAAATACGCCAGATGCGGTACTTCCCAGACCGGGTCCCGGTCCACCGGCCAGGTGACGGCGAGCCCGCGGTCGGCGGTCAGACGGCGTACGTCCTGGAGGATGTAGAGGTGCTTGTCGCGTGACATCGCCGTGTACGGAAAGGACCGGCCGTGCTCGGCCATGCGGCGCTCACCGTCCGCGTCCGGCTCCCACCAGGGGCGCCATTCGACCGCCTGTGCGATGTCCGGAAAGCGGTCCATCAGATCACGGTAGGCGATCCAGCTGTACGGGCTGCGGAAGTTGAAATAGAAGCGCGGCACCTTACTGCGCCTGGCCGTCATGTCCGTCCCCCTTCACCGGGACCGCTCGGATCGCTCCGACCGCCACCCGTTCCTTCACTCGCTCAGATCACAATGCCACCATCGACCTGGAACACCGCTCCGGTCACATACTCCGCCCCGACCAGGTACGCGACCATGTCCGCGACCTCCTCCGGGCGTCCGAAGCGGCGCAGCGGGATGCTCTGCTCCGCTTCCTTGCGCACACTCTCGGACAGCGCCGCCGTCATATCCGTCTCCACGAAGCCCGGCGCGACCACATTGGCCCGGATGCCGTACCGTCCGACCTCCTTGGCGAGCGATTTGGTGAAGCCGATGATCCCGGCCTTGGAGGCCGCGTAATTCGACTGTGCCGCATGGCCGTGCACGCCCGCCACCGAGGAGATGTTGATGATGCATCCGGTCTTGCGCTTCATCATGCCGAATACGACCGAACGGCATATGTGATACGTGCCGTCCAGGTTGACTTCCATGACGCCCCGCCACTCCTCGTCCTTCATCAACAGCAGCGGATTGTCCCGCGCGATGCCCGCGGACACCACCGCCACGTCGATGGGGCCGAGCCGGTTCTCGGTGAACGCCACGAGGTCGCGCACCGCGTCGGCGTCCCGTACGTCCGTCTGCCGGCCGACCACCCGGCCGCCGCCGAGCCCGGCGGCCTCCTCTTCCAGGGCGCGGGCCGCTTCAGGGCTGGACTGGTGGCAGAACGCCACGTCGAAGCCGTCCCGGGCCAGCCGCAGCACGGTCGCGCGGCCGATGCCCCGGGAGCCGCCGGAGACGAGGGCCACCTTGCTGTGCGCGTCGGACATGGTGTTACGTCACCTCTCCTGCCGGGGCCTTCAGTTCGGCGGCCGGACGCATCGTCATCACCAGCCGCCCGACGGTGAGCACGGTCGCGTCCCCGACCAGGCTCTCCCCCTCGAACATGTACGTCTCCCCGACCTGCCGGGCCAGCCGGACGCGGTGCTCCACCACATCGCCGGGGAGGACCGGGCGGCGGTATTCGGCGTCGGTGATCCCGCCGAGCAGCATCGCCATGCCGTCGAGCACATCCGGATTGGGCTCCTCCCACGCCACCAGCACCCCCGCCACATGGCACCAGGATTCGAGGAGCACCGTCCAGGGGTAGTGGTAGGACTCCGCGGGCGCGTCGTCGGGGACGGCCTCGTACCAGGGTTCGTTGCAGGTGACGGCCTTGAGGCCGGAGGCGCGCTCGCCCGGGACCAGCTCGGTGACCCGGTCGACCAGCAGCATGGGGTAGCGGTGCGGCAGCACCCGCTTGATCTGGTCCACGGTGATCATCGGGTGGCCTCCCTGTCCGCCGGGGCGCTGAAGCGCAGCCGGACGCGGGCGGCGAGCCCGCGCTCGGTGGTGACCTCGGCGCGGCAGCGCCACGCGCTCGTGGCCTCGTCCCGTAGCCAGGTGAACTCGCAGCTCAGGGTGGAGCCGGGGAACACCGGGCCGAGGAAGCGGGCGGACTCGACGGCCGCCAGGACGCCCCCGGGCTCGGGCAGCGTGGCGAGGGCGCCGCGCTGGACGTACTCGACGACGCAGACCCCGGGGAAGATCGGGAAGCCGGGGAAGTGACCGGCGAACACCTTCTCCGTGCCGCCGACCACGGCCACGCACCGGGCGGGCCGCTCCCCCGGGACCCCGGGGTCGACCACCTCCACGGCGCCGTCGACGGGTCCGCACGCGGTCGCCGTCACCTCACTTCTCCAGCTTCGAGGCGAGCAGGTCGTGCACCTTCCGCAGGGTGGTGATGCTCTTCATCTCCCGCTCCTCCAGCTTCACCGCGTACTTCTTCTCCAGCTCGACCATGACCTCCAGGGCCATGAGCGAGTCGACGCCGAGGTCCTTGACGAAGTCGGCCTCGTCGGTCACCTCCTCCTCTTCCACATCGAGGACTTCCGCGACGAAGACGCGCAGTTCGTCGAGGTCCAGCGCGGCGGTGGCGTCGGCCATGGGGGTTCCTTCCGGGGTCGGGGGTCTTCAGGGGGCTGTGAGCGCGGCGGGCGACTCGACCGGGACGGTCGCCGCGCCCGCCGCGATCCGGCGGATCATTCCGGTCAGCTGACGGCCGGGTCCCAGCTCCACGAACCGGGTGCAGCCCAGCTCGGTTTCGAGGGTCCGGACGCTCTCCTCCCAGCGCACCGGGCTGGTGAGCTGGGCGAGTTCGCGGTCCCGCCACCGCTCGCCGCCGCGGTGGGGGCGTCCGTCCACATTGGCGACGACGGGGGTGTGCGCGGGCGCGAACTCCACGGCGGCCAGCGCCGCGCGCAGCTCGTCCGCGGCGGCGGCCATGAGCGGGCTGTGGAACGCGCCGCCGACGGCGAGCCGGATCACCTTGCCCCCGCCCTCCGCGGCAAGTGCGGCGAGCCGGTCGACGCCCTCGGCGGTGCCGGAGACGACGAGGTTGCCGGGCGCGTTGGCGTTTGCGACCCAGACCTCAGGACCCTCCGCCCGCGCCCGGCCGGTCAGCTGGTCCACGGCCTCGGTGCCGAGCCGGACGACGGCCGCCATGGTGCCGGGCGAGCGCTCGGCGCACCGGCGCATGGCGCGGCCCCGTGCGGCGACCAGCCGCGCCGCGTCGGCGAGCTGCAGCGCCCCCGCCGCGTACAGGGCGGTGTACTCGCCGAGGCTGTGCCCGGCGTACGCCGCCGGCTCGCCCAGCAGCCCGGCGGCGGCCGCCTCGTGGTGGACGATCACCTGGTACGCGAAGACGGCGAGCTGGGCCAGGTCGGTGCGGCGCAGCGTGTCGTCGTCGGCCGTCAGCAGCAGCTCCTCGACGTCGATGCCGGTGTGCTCGGAGATCTCGTCCGCGAGCGGCCAGGACCCGGTGTCCCGCCACGCCCGCCCCATGCCCGCCTTCTGGGCGCCCTGTCCCGGGAAGACCAGCGCCGTGCGCACCCCATGAGCGCTCGCCGTACTCATCGGCCCCTCACCGGGTCCGCAGCAGGGCCGCGCCGACCACGCCGTCCCGGTCGACCGTGGTGACCAGGGCGGGGCTACCCGAGGCCAGCTCCCCGCGCTCGGCGAGCGCGAGGACGGCCGCGATCTGGAAGGCCGCCGAGGCGGCGCAGGTGTCGCCGATCGCGTCGGCCGGCGCCACCCGCAGCGGCCGGTGGCCGCCGAGGACGTCGGCGAGCGCGCCGCGCTCGGCCTCGCCCTCGGCGCCGGGCGCCTGGGCGTCGGCGAGGGCCCGTACGTCGCCGGGCGCGGTGCCGGTACGGTCCAGCAGCCGCGTGACGGCGTCGGCGAGCACCGTACGGGCCGCCGCCGGATCCGCGGCGAAGCCGAACTCCACGCCCTCGACCTCGGCGAGCCCGCCGCGTCCGTGTTCCCGGGCCTCGTCGGCGGTCTCCAGCAGCCACACCGCGGCGCCCTCGCCGAGCACCGCCGACGCGTCGTCGTCGGCGCGGGTGTGCCACTCCAGCCAGGCGCGGGCGGAGGTGAACTCCTCGACCGCCCCGCACAGCACCGTACGGGCGCGCCCCGCGCGCTGGAGCCGCAGCGCGTACCGCAGGGTCAGCAGTCCGGCGGCCCTGCCGCCCGCGATGGTGGTGTTGGGGCCCTTGAGGCCGTGCCAGATGGCGGACTGCCCGGCCGCGCAGTTCATCACCGTGTTGGGGAACCGTGCCGGGTCCACGAAGAAGGGCTTGGCGCCGACGAGCGAGTCGCGGGTGAAGTCCATGATGGACTGGGCGCTTCCGGTGCTGGTGCCGAGCGCGATACCGGTGTGCTCGCCGACGCCCGGCAGCCGCTGCGCCCCCTCGCCGCCGCCCGTGCCCTCCTGTTCGCCGGAGAGCAGGTGGCGGATCGCGGTGACGGCGAGACCGGTGACCCGGTCCATGGAGCGGGTGTTCTTACGGCCGAGGATCTCCCGGATGTGGAAGTCCGGGACGAGGCACGCCTCGCGGAACGGCACCGACCACTCCTCGGGGTCCAGCGGCTTCCCGGTGCCGCGGCCGGACCGCAGCCCGCTGCTGAAGTCCGCGGCCCGCAGCCCCAGGGGCGATACGGCGGTCCAGGCGGAGATGACCGGGCGGACCGCGGCGGGAGCGTTGACCATGGGTGCGGATACTCCTTCGGTAGTGGCCCGGAGGCCGGACGGGGTGCTCACAGGAACCACACCTGTTCGTAGGAGGGCCATCGCGCGGCCAGTCCGTGCGCCTCGATCACCTGGACGCCGGGCAGCAGCCGGTCGGCGGCGGTGCGCCCCAGCGCGGCCAGGTCGGGCCGCTCGACCAGCACGGTCACCCCGGCGTCGAGCACCTTCGTCACGGACGCGCGCGGGTCGGGCAGGGTGTCCAGGGTGCGCCCGCCGAGGCGCAGCGGCGGCTGCGGCCGGTCGGTGCGCAGGGCGTAGCCGACGGCGGGTCCGCGCAGCGCCAGATCGCAGCCCCCGCCGCTCTGCCGGTGCAGATCGGGGACGACGTAGAGGGCGTCGGCGAACTGCGTCTCGACCGATCCGCGGTACGCCTTCTCCATGATCAGCAGCCAGCGCGCCCGCTCCGGCGTCACCTCGTCCGGCATGGTTCAACACACCCCCATGACCAGGGCCTTGTCCGCCGCCTTGACGTGTTCGGCGAACAGGAACGGGGAGCGCTTGCTCACCTGGGGGATCTGGTCGGCCGCGCCCCGGTCGTCGGCGCAGAAGCGGCAGACGTACCAGTAGAGCCGGTCGGGGTGGTCGGCGAGCAGATCGCGGACGATCAGCGCGGTGGACGGGTGGCGGCGCTCCAGGTCGGTGAGGTCACGCGGCTTGGTGTCGCCGAGCGCCGCGCTGGTCAGTCCGGTGGCGTCGCCGCAGGTCCAGATCTGCACCCGGGCGCCGCGGTCGAGCAGCGCGGTGGCCAGCCGCAGCGCCGAGGTGACCAGGTCGCTCTGGTGGGGCGCGCCGAAGAGATTGAGCAGCACGTCGGTGGCGGGGATGGGCCGGGCCATCAGTGCCACACCGCCCGCACCCGGGGTTCCAGCAGCTTGGCGGCCACGTCGTCCATCTCCACCATGCGGACGTCGGGGGCGAGGTCGGCGGCGGGCAGGGCGCGCTGGGCGGCCGAGAAGGTGTCCACCCACACCTCGCCGCCGTCACGCAGAAAGGCCCCGATGGCGGGCGCGGCGCCGGGGAGGGCGGCGGTGACCCCGTTCTCGACGAGGAACAGCACCACCCGGTGGCCGTCCCCGGCCAGCCGTGCCGCGTCGCCGACGAAACGCTCGCAGGCGGGCCCGGTCTGCGGGCCGCCGCTCTCGATCAGCAGATGGTCCGTCATGTGAGCAGTTCACCGCCGTCCACACCGATCACATTGCCGGTGATCCAGGAGGAGTCGGTGCGGGACAGCAGGGAGACGGCCTCGGCCACGTCCTCCGGGCGGGTGAGCCGCCGGTGCGGGTTGAGGTCCCGGGCGTATGCGGCGAGGCGTTCGCTGTCGGGGATGCGCTCCATGGACGGGGTCGGGGTGACCCCGGCGCGCAGCGCGTTGACGGCGATGCCCGAGGGGGCGAGTTCCAGGGCGAGTTGGCGTACGTGGGACTCCAGGGCGGACTTGGCGGCGGAGACCGCGCCGTAGTGGGGCATGACGCGGGTGCCCCCGGCGGAGGTCATCGCGTACACCTTGGACCCCCGGCGCAACAGGCCCGCGGTGAACAGGTCCTGGGTCCAGTAGACGAGCGAGTGCGCCATCACGTCGAGCGTCATGTTCATCTGGCGGGACGTGAGGCTGTCCTCGCCGTCGGGGGCGACGTACGGCAACAGGGTGCCGAACGCGAGGGAGTGGACCAGGACGCGGATGCCCTTGCCGCCGGTCAGCTCCTCGAACCGGGGCAGAAGTTCCTCGCGGGTGCGGGCGGAGGCGGCGTTGGCGTTGAAGAAGTGCGCCTCGACGCCGTGCGCGCGCATCTCCTCCTGGGCGACCGCGGCCTTCTGCTGTCCCTCGGTGGTGTCGAAGTGGACGCCCAGGACATGGACGCCCGCGCGGGCCATCTCGTGGGCGATGGCCAGGCCCATGCCGCTGGAGGCGCCCAGGACCAGGCACCAGGATCCGTCGAGTGAGGTGATCATCGGCCGCTCGCCCTCCGTGGTTCGCGTCGTCCGCTCATCGGCTGCTCGCTTCCGTGCCGCCGGATCCGCCCGGGGTGACCAGGCAGACGGCGGTGTTTCCCTCGGCCGCCGCGGTGACGACGGCGTGTGCGTGGACGGGGATGTTGTCCCGGGTGCTCCGCAGGGCGGCCGCGACGCGCGCCATCGGCGCCAGGCAGCCGGCGCCCGCCGGGACGCGTTCGATGTCCTCGCCCAGCGCTTCGGCGACCGCCTCGCCGACCGGGGAGCAGTCCAGGACGGCGGTGACGGTCAGCGGGGCGCCCGGCCGGTGGCCGAGGGCGGCGAGCGCGTCCCGCAGCGCCTCCGCGGCCTCCCCGGCGCCGTCGGCCGAGGCGGCGAGGGCGGGCGGCAGGAAGAACGTACGGACCCCGACGCGCCCGTACGCCCGTCCGCCGCGCTCCGCGACGGCCGCCGCGGGCTCCAGCACCAGCGCGACGGCACCGGCCTCCGAGGTGTCCGCCCCCGGCTCGCCCTCGGGCAGCGCCTCCTCGGTCGCACCGGCGAGCAGCCGGGAGGCGCGCCCGGCGGCGACGGCGCGCGCACCGGTCTGGAGCGCCTCCAGGCCCGCGACACGGGGGCTGGTGAGGGTGAGGTTGAACCCCTTGAGGTCGTGTTCGGTGGCCAGCCGGCTGCCGAAGAGGTTGATGGAGAAGTAGGGAGCGGTGACCGGGCTCAGTTCACCGGCTCCCGCCCCGACGACCGTACGGTCCATCGCGTGGTGCAGGGACACGGCCGCGCTGTTGGTGCCCACCGCGGCGGCGCGGCGCTCCGGTTCGGCCGCCGTCAGGGCGTCCTCGCCCGCGTCGGCGAGGGCGCGCTTGGCGGCGGCCAGCACGTACTGGGAGGCGCTGGGCAGGTACTTGTAGCCGCGGCGGCCCAGCTCGTCACGGAAGTCGAAGCCGTCCGCTTCCACGTCGCCCACGCCCGTCACCACGAGATCCGTCAGCACGAGGTCCATCAGCGCAGCCATCAGCGGGCCTCCGCGAGGACGAGGGAGATGTTGTTGCCGCCGAAGGCGTAGGCGTTGACCAGCCCGTGGCCGCCGTTCAGCGGGGTGCTCACCGGCGGCAGCGGCACCGCGCACTCCGGATCGGCAGCGCCGACGGGCACGTTCGGCGGAAGGGTGCGGTGGTGCAGCATCAGGGCCGCGGAGAGCGCGGCGAACGCGCCCGCCGCGCCGCCGGTGTGACCGATGAGCGCCTTCAGGCTGTAGAGCGGGGTGTCGGGAGCCACCGCGGCCAGCACCCGGCTCTCCACCACGTCGTTGAGGTCGGTGCCGGTGCCGTGCGGCACCACGAAGCCGACCTCGCCCCCGCCCGCCTCGCGCAGCGCCTCCCGTATCGCGCGCTCGATCTGCCCGCCCCCGGGCTCCGGCGCGGTCGCGTGGTGGGCGTCGCAGCTCCAGCCGGTGCCCGCGAGGCGGGCGTAGCCGGGCCCGGCGCCCCGCGCGCGGGCGTGCGCGGCGGACTCCAGGACCAGTACGGCGGCGCCCTCACCGAAGACCGTGCCGCGCCGGTCGGCGGCGAACGGGCGGCAGCGCTCGGGGTCGATGGCGCCCAGCCGGTTGAAACAGGCGAGCGCGACCCGGGAGTACGCCTCGGCGCCGCCCGCGAACACCACGTCCGCCTCGCCCGAGCGGATCAGGTCGGCGGCGACGGACAGCGCGTAACCACTGGCCGAACAGGCGTTGCTGACACATGTGTTGGCCCCCCGCGCGCCGAGCAGGCCGCCGACCGCCGAGGCGACCGGGAACACGGGCGCCCAGCGCGCGGAGTCCGGGGCCCGGCCCGTCCACCACGCCTCGTGCAGCTCCGTGTCGCCCATGCCGCTGCTGATCGCGACCGCCACCCGGCGCGGGTCGACGCTCCCCGGCTCCGCGAGCCCCGCGTCCCGGGCCGCCTGCCGGGCCGCCTCGATCGCGAACCGCGAGCCGCGCCCCAGCGGCAGCCCCTCCCACTCCACGGGGCCGTCCGGCACCTCGGCCTCGGGCACCAGATACATCCGCGGATGGTCCATGCGGGCAAGAGGATCGGGCACCCGGGACGGGGCGGTGCGCGCGGTGTGCATGCCCTGCCAGAAGGCGTCGACGCCCGTGCCCAGCGGCGACAGCGCCCCCACTCCGGTGACCGTGATGTCGTCCATCAGGTGCCGCTCGGCTTTCCGGCCAGCGCGTCCAGCACCCGCTGGTCGAAGGGGACCAGATGCCAGTCGCGGCGGTTCTCGATCAGCGCGTAGCCGTGCACGATGCCGCCGGTGGCGGTGAGGGTCAGCGCCCCGTCGCGGACCACGTAACAGTCCATGCGGGCGGTGTAGGTGAGGTCCTTGAAGATCTCCTCCACCGTGTAGACGGTGTAGAGGTCCTCTTCCATCAGCGCCTCGTCGGTGATGCGTATCCAGGAGCGCGGCACGACGGGGATCCACCGGCGGTCGTCCAGCAGGGTCTTGATGGAGATGCCACGCGACTTCACGAAGCGGTCCTTGGCCTCCTCCATCAGTCGCAGATAGCCGGACATCTGGAGCCGCTCGGTGAAGTGGCAGTAGGGGTAGGTGATGTTCCACTTCCAGGCGTGGGCGTTACGGCCCTCCGTGAGCGCCGCCAGTACGGCCCGCTCGTCACCGTCCGGCACGGCCGGGCGCGGCTCGGCGGGCACCCCCTCGCCCAGCCGGTCCACGGTGAACCGGCCGAACTCGCCGGGCGGTTCGGCGGGGCCCGGCAGATACGTGTCGGCGCGCAGCGAGACCCGGACGTCGGCGGTGACGGCCTTGAGGATGGAGCCGTCGCGGACGACCCGCAGGGTCACCCGGAAGGCGAGCGCCGTGTCGCCGTCGGAGGTGTGCGGTACCACCTCGGCCTCGGCGTCGTCGTCCAGGTGGAAGGCGTGCAGGATGCGGCTGTCCAGCGCCACGATGTCCAGCCCGAGGCCGTGTTCCTCGTACAGCCGGCGGGCGGGCGCCCCGCTGCGGGCGAAGTGGACCAGCACCGCCTCCTCGATCAGATAGTTGACGTGCTTGAAGCCGATCCACGTGCAGATGTTGGAACCCTCGTACCGCGGACGCAGCCGCACCGTGGTGGTGTCGGCCAGCAGGGCCTTCGTCGACATCGGCGGAACGGCGGCTCTCATCAGGTGCACTCCATGGCTGACTTCGCAGAATTCGCAGAAAACACAGACATCGCTGAAACCTCTGAAACCTCTGAAAGGCGCTCGCCCGGCCCGCGCAGCAGCAGCCCGGCCACGGCGTCCGCGGTGTCGTCGCCGCTGGTGATCAGCGCCTCGCCCGTACCGGCCCCGGCATCGGCCCCGGCCGTGCCGAGCCAGCCGACCGCGGCGGCGCACTGGAGGACGCCGAGCGCGCCGGAGGCGCGGCCGAAGGCGGTGGTGAGGTCGTGCCGCGGTACGGACGGGGACACGGGTGCGTCGGCGGTGGGCTCCTCGTAGCGCTCCGGGGTGAACCAGACGCCCGGCCCGTCGCCGTCTTCCGGCAGCAGCGCCCGCACACAGCCCGCGAGCCCTGCCCGGCGCTCGTACGGCCCCAGGACGGCGACGGCGCGCGCCCCGCGCTCCTCCGCCCAGCGCGCGCCCTCCACGACGAGGGCGGCAGCGCCGTCCAGCAGGTCGTCGGCCGGCCGGGCGAGGAGGTCCGCCACGACGGCGTTGTGGGTTTCGACGCCGACCACCAGGGCGCGGCGGACGCGGCCCGCGGCCACGAGCGTCGCGGCCCAGTGGACGGCGTCGAGACCGGACGTCGGCCCGTTGCACAGCATCAGGTTGGGGCCGCGCAGCCCGTGCCGGATCGCGACCCAGGAGGCGATCACATTGCTGGAGGCGTTGGGCAGGCTCATGGGGCTCAAGGACCGGGCCGAGTCCTCGGCGATCGCGGCGGCGGTGAGGCACGCGGTGTCGAGGTTGCCCAGGTTGGAGCTGGCCACCACGCCGACGGTGTCGCCCGGCACGGTCAGCGTCTCGCCGTCGGAGCTTTCCGCGGGGACGAGGGCGGCGTCGCGTAGCGCGTCGAGCGCGGCGCACAGGGCGAGTTGGGTCGCCCGGTCCTTGTAGCGGTGTCCGCGGCGGCCGATGCGGGCGCCGGTGTCGAACGGCTGGAGCGCGCGCCCAGGGGCGTGCGCGCCGCGTAACAGCGCGTCCGGGGTGTCCGCGCCGGGCAGGGCCAGCCCGACCCCGGAGACGACGACGGTGCCGGTCATGGGGTCGCCCTCTCCACTATGGCGACGGCGTTGACCCCGCCGAACCCGAACGCGTCGATCTGGGCGAACCGCAGCGCCTCGGCGTCGGACGGCTCCCGGACGAAGCGGAAGCCTTTCGCCTCGGGCAGCGGATCGGTGAGGCCGAGCGTCGGCGGGACCCGGCCCGAGGTCAGCGACTTCAGCGCGACGATCACGCTGACCAGGCCCGAACTTCCCGACGTATGGCCGGTCATGGACTTGATCGCGGTCATCAGCGGCGTCGTCACGTCGGGGCCGAAGACCTCGGCGATGGCGGTCGCCTCCGCGCTGTCGTTGAGCTGCGTACCGGTGCCGTGCAGCAGCACCAGGTCGATGTCGCCGGGGGTGACGCCCGCCCGCTGCTGGGCCTCGTGCACCGCCCGCACGATGCCCCCCGCGTCGGGCGCGGTGACATGGCGGGCGTCGCAGTTCATGCTGACGGCGCGCAGCCTGCCGAGCGCGCCGGAGCGCGCGCCGGACTCCTCCCGGCGCAGCACCACCGCGGCGGCGCCGTCGCCCATCAGGACCCCGCGGCGCTCCCGGTCGAACGGCCGGACCCGGTCGGGCGGTTCGGCGTTCACCCGGTCCAGCAGTCCGTACATGCTCTCGGTGAGGGTGTCGACACCGGCCACGATGACGGTGTCCTCGGCGCCCGTGGCCAGCAGGTCGCTGCCGAGCGCCAGCGCGTACAGCGAGGCCGAGCAGGCCCCCGCGAAGGTGTGGGTGCGCACCGCGCCGAACCGCTCGCGCAGCGCGGTGCCGAAGTGCAGCCGCGCCCCGGTGTCGAACGCGGTGCCGTCGCGCCAGGCCAGCTCCGCCGAGCGCAGCTCGCGCAGCCCGGTGCCGACGAGGACCGGCACCCCGCTCAGGTCCTCGCCGAGCCCGGCCTGCCGCGCCGCCTCCCCGACGGCGCGCAGCAGCCAGGCGGTGGCCCGGCCGGGCACATCGGCGCCGGGTCCTGGCCGGTCGTCTATCTCGTACGCGTGCCGCCCCCGGTAGCGGCCGGCGTCGAAGCCGCGCAGTTCACCGAGTCCGCTGGTGCCCGCGCACAGGGCCGCGAAGACCTCGTCGACGCCTTCGCCCACGCTCACCACGGCGCCCGCGCCGGTCACCAGCTGACTCATGTCGTCATGTCCAGTCCGTGCCACGCTTGCCGAAGATCACGACGGCGTTGTTGCCGCCGAAGGCGAGCCCGTTGTTCTGTACGACCCTCAGCTCGGCGTCCACCGCCTCGTTCGGTACGACGTCGAGACCGCACTCCGGGTCGGTCTCCACGTGGCTGATGGTCGGCGGGATGAACCCCTCGGTGAGGGCGAGCGCGCAGGCGATCGAGGCGAGCGCCCCGGCGGCGCCCATGGAGTGGCCGATCATCGACTTGATGGACACGGTGCGCGGCGGGGCGGCGTCGCCGAAGACCTGGCGGATGGCGCGGGCCTCGGTGATGTCGTTGGCCTTGGTGCCGGTGCCGTGCGCGGAGATGAAGTCGACCTCCTCCGGCTTGATCCGGGCGTCGTCCAGGGCGAGCCGCATGCAGCGGGCCACGCTGTCCTGGTTGGGGGCGACGGCGTGGTCCGCGTCGCAGTTGAGGCCGTAGCCGAGGACTTCGGCATAGATCCGGGCACCGCGCGCCAGCGCCGACTCCAGGCTCTCCAGCACCAGGACGCCCGCGCCCTCGCCGGTGAGGATGCCCTTGCGGTCCTTGTCGAAGGGCTGGCAGCGCTCGGGCGCTATGGTGCCCAGCCGGTAGAAGCCGGTGAAGGTCTTGCGGCACAGGGCGTCGGCGCCGCCGCACAGGGCGATCTCCACGTCCCCGCCGCGGATGGCGTCGTAGCCGTAGCCGATGGCGTAGTTGCCGGCCGCGCACGCCGTGGGGAGGGTGACCGCCTCCGTCCGGCTCAAGCCGAACTCCTCGGCGATGACGGCCGAAAGCCGCCCGGCGGGCACCCGGCGGGCGACGGTGGGGTCCATCCGCTCGGGCCCGAGATCGACCTCCGTCTCGACGAGCTGGTCCAGATCGCCCGACTCCCCGTCGGTGGTGCCGATGGAGATCAGCGAGGGGAGGGCACGCAGCGCGTCCTCCGCGATACCGGCGTCGGCCACCGCCATGCGGGCAGCCGCCACCGAGAACTGGCTCGCCCGGCCGAGGTTCTCGATGTCCAGATTGCGGATCCACCGCCCGGGTTCGAAGTCCGGGACCTCGCATGCCATCGCATGCTCGAAACCCTCGGTGTCGAACGCGGTGACCGGCCGTGCCGCGCTCTTCCCCGCGCGCAGTCCGGCGAGAAATTCCGCGGTGCCGACGCCGATGCCGGACACCGCCCCGAGGCCGGTGACGACTACCCTGCGACCCGACTCACCACGCATATCGCTCTGCCTTCCGAGGAGTCCGCCGAAGGTCCTGTCACCAGCCGGCCGCGTCGGAAACGACCTCGTAGACGCCCTTGAGGTTCACCATCCGGCCCAGCTCGGCCTGGTCGATGACGACGTTGAACGTTTTTTCGAGCGCCGCAAGTATTTCAATGGCACGCAGCGAATCGGCGTCATGCTCTTCTTTGAAGAGGCTGGTCTCGGTGACCTCGTCCGGGTCGATCTCAAGGATATCCGTGACGATTTCCTTGATGGTTTCCCGACGCTCTTCGACGATGGCGGCCATTACCGCGCACCTCCATTTTCGGCATGGGCAAAGCGACGACTGCCGATGACGCTATGCGCCGCTTCCGGGGCCGACAAGCCCAGAGTCCACTACCTGTCACACCGCCCGTGAACCCAACCGGACGACAACCACTGCTGTCATAAAGCTGCACTGCGCAGCCGGTTACCGGAAGGTCAGGATGCCCAATCTGCAGCAAGCTGCCACGGCGATACCCACAGACCGCGCAAATCAGCCGGAACCCGACTACCCGTCACAGCAGTCGCCTAGTCACGCTCCGCCTCCATGAGCCCCGCGCGCACGGCCCGCACCCCCGCCTGGAAGCGCGACTCCACGTTCAGGTCCCGCATGATGTCGGCCACGTAGCGCCGGTACGTACGCACCGAGAGCCCCAGCTTCCGGGCGGCCGCGTCGTCCTTGTAGCCCTCGGCCATCAGCGTCAGCACCTCGCGCAGCACCCGGCCGCGCGCCCCGCCCTCGAACGACAGCGGCCGCATCGGCCGCAGCGCGGTGTCCCACATGCCGCACAGCAGCCGGTGCAGCATCGCGGCCACCGTCGAGTTCTGGATCATCGAGGCGCGGGAGCCGCCGGGGTCGCCCGGGGAGCGCTCGGGCGCGATCACCGCCGCGCCGTCCACCGCGACCAGTTCCTGCCGCACGGATCCGCACACCCGCACCTCCAGCCGCGGCACCGTGCCGACCGTGCGCTGCCACACCGCCCCGCGGATCACCCGCGGCGGGCACAGCATCCGGGTCCGCACGCCCTTGCCGGACAGCTGTGCGAGCGTCTGCGCGACCAGCCGCGCATGGTCCTCGGAGGTCACCTCCGGCAGGCTCCAGATCACGTCACGCTCGGCGCGCAGAACCAGCCGTGCCGCCCATCCGGCCACGGCCTCGCCGTCCACCGGCAGTTCCGCGGTCGCCGAGGCCAGCACGCTACGGCGGTGGTGGGTCACCGCGGACTCGATCAGCCGTAACGCCTGGCCAAGGGCTTCCTCCAGGTTGTCCGACCTGGCTTCCGGCTCCATACGAACCGCTCTCCTTGTGCCCGTCGCGCCGTCAATACCGTCGATACCCTCAATGGGCGTACGGTCATTTGGTTGAATTCCAAAATGGCTCAAAGGACACCCCCCGTTCCCCGATCGAGGCACAGTAACGAGCCATCTGCCGAAACGGCAAGGAACATCATGGCTCAACAGCGCGTCAGCCGGGTAAATACCATCGCCCTCCCGCGCGGGAAGACCCTCGAACGGGGTCAAGGGGCTGCACCCCGGCTCGGCAGATTGGTAACTTCCTCTTTGAGCCAGCAAGCCTTGAGCCAGCAAGCCGTCCCTTGCCGTACGAGCGCGGACCCCCACCCTTCAGTGGTCCCCGAAAGGCGCCGCCCCCATGGCTGCACAGAACACCGCGATCACCGACACGGCACCGGCCGGCACCCCGCGGTCGCCCACCGGCCGTCAATGGCTCGCTCTCGCGGTGCTGGTCTTCTCCCAACTCGCGGTTTGGCTCGACAACACCGTTCTCAACGTCGCGCTCAAGACACTGGCCGACCCGGACGACGGGCTCGGCGCCAGCCCCAACCAGCTCCAGTGGAGCATCAGCTCGTACACGCTGGTCTTCGCGGTGCTGCTCTTCACCGGCGGGGTGCTCGCCGACCGCTACGGCCACCGCAATCTGCTGCTCACCGGCATGCTCGTGTTCGGCGGCGCCTCGGCCTGGGCCGGGTACGCGGGCTCGGCGACCGAACTCATCGTCGCCCGCGGGGCGATGGGCATCGGCAGCGCCCTGATCATGCCGGCCACGCTCGCGCTGATCGCCCAGGTCTTCGACGAGCGGCACCGCGCGACCGCCATCGCCATCTGGTCCGGCTCCAGCGGTATCGCGATCGCCACGGGGCCGATGCTCAGCGGGGCGCTGCTCGACCACTTCTGGTGGGGCTCGGTCTTCCTCGTCAACGTGCCGATCGTCGTGCTGTGCGTGGCCGGTTCGCTGGTGTTCCTGCCGGGCGCGGGCGCCAAGGTGCGGCAGAAGTTCGACCCGCTGGGCGTGGTGCTCTCCACGATCGGCCTCTTCGCCATCGTGTGGGCCGTCATCGAGGGCGGTCACCGCAATGACTGGAACGATCCGGCCATTCTCGGCGCGTTCGCCGTCGGCACGGTCCTCGTCCTGGTGTTCGTCCTGGTCGAACTGCGGGTCGCCAACCCCAGCTTCGACGTCCGGCTCTTCCGCAACAGCCGCTTCACCGGCGCGAGCGTCGCCGTGATGCTGACCTTCTTCGGCCTCAACGGCTCGATGTACTACACCAGCTTCTATCTCCAGGGCGTCCACGGGCAGACCCCGCTGGAGTGCGGCATGTCCATCGCCCCCGTCGCGATCGGCGTGCTGCTGGGCGCGCCGCTCTCGGCCAAGCTGGTGCGGGCGTTCGGGGTGCGCCGCGTCGTCACCGTCGCCATGCTCATCGCCACGGTCGGCTTCTTCGCGTACGTCTTCCTGGACGAGCACAGCGGCCTTGGCCTGTTCTGGGTCTTCCTGATCCTCCAGGGGCTCGGCATGGGCGCCGCCGTGGCCCCCACCACCGAGGCCATCATGGCGGTCCTGCCCGCCGACCGCACCGGCGCCGGGTCCGCCGTCAACAACGCGATGCGGCAGATCGGCGGCGTCCTCGGCGTCGCGGTCCTCGGCTCCATCCTGGCCGGTGTCTACCGCGGCGAGATCAGCCCCAAGCTGGACGGCCTGCCGCCGGGCGCCGCCGACGCCGCCGAGGAGTCCCCCGAGGCCACCCGGCTCATCGCGGGCCGGCTGCGCATGCCGCGGCTGTCCGACTTCGCCGACCAGGGGTTCGTGCACGCCATGCACGTCGCCGCCGTGATCGGGGCGATCGCCGCGGCGGTCGGCGCGGCCATCATCTGGTGGACGTACCGGCGGGCCTCGTACGCCGAGGACGCCGGCTGATCACATGGCTGTTCCCCTGCGCACGGCGGTCATCACCGCGGCCGGAGAGGTCGAGTTACGCCGGATACCCGTGCCCGCCGTCGGGGACTCGGACGTGCTGGTGCGCATCGCGGCATGCGGCATCTGCACCATGGAGGCCAACCTGTACGCCGGGCGCATGACCGTCTACCCGGCCGCGGCCGGACACGAGATCTCCGGATGGGTCGAGCGCGTCGGCGCCACCGCCGCCGCCCTGGAGGACATGCCCGCCGTCGGCTCCCTCGTCACCCTCGACGGACTCCCCCGCTGCGGCGCCTGCCGCGCCTGCCGCCGCGGCCAGTCCGCCATCTGCGTCGCCCTCCAGGGCCGGGTCCGCGAGGCGGACGGCGCGATCGCCATGGGCACCGGACTCGCCGACCACATCGTGCTCCCCGCCTCCCGGGTCTGGCCGGTCGGCGACACCGACCCGGCGGTCGCCGCCATGGGCGAACCGCTCGCCTGCGTCGTCCACTCCCTGCGCCGCGGGGCCTTTCGGGCCGGGGACCGGGTGACCGTCATCGGGGCCGGGTACATGGGCCATCTCCACCTGGCCGTGGCCCGCGAGCTGGGGGCGCGCGGGGTCGCGGTGGTGGAGCGCGACGAGGAGCGGGCGACGGCGGTCGCGGCGGCGGGCGCCGACGCGGTCGTACGCCCCGAGGACATCGACCAACTGGCCGCCGCTGACGTCGTGTTCGTCACGATCGCCAGCGCCGAGTGCATCGCCGCGGCGTTGACCGCCGTGGCGGACGGCGGCACGATCGTCCTCTTCGGCGGCGCCCCGGACGGCCCGCCCGCCGACCTGCCGGGCTACGAGGTGCACCGCCGCCAGCTGACCGTGACCGGATCCTTCAGCCACGAGCCGGACGACTGGCGCACGGCGGCCGAACTGCTGCGACGCGGCACGCTGGCGGCCCGCCTGGAGCGCCTGGTGACGGCGCGGTACGGACTGGACGAGGTGGAGAAGGCACTGAAGCGGGCCTCGGAGACCCCGGTCCACCGAGTGGTCGTCACCCCGTAGGCCAGGGTGGCCGCCGCGCTGCGACGGCGCGCGGCGGCCGAGCACTGACGACGGAACCTAGGACTTCGGCAGGTAGCCGTTGTCGTACGCGTCCTCGGGGGTGACCGTCTTCTCCAGCAGCCCCTGGTCGTACATGAAATCGGCCATCCGGGTCCAGGTCTGCGCGTCGTTGACGCCGACCTCGCCCTGGTCCGTCTTCATCATCGGCACCGTGGCCTTGAGAACCGCCCTCGCGTTCTTCGCCTGCTTTTCGCCGCGCAGGCCCGGCACATACTTCTCGCTGAGCTTGATGGTGTCGTCCGGGTTCTCCATCGCGTAGCGCAGCCCGCGCAGCGACGCCGCGACGAACTTCTTCATGTCGTCGCCGCGCTTGTCCAGCACGTCCTTCTTGACGCCCAGACCGACCCCGACCAGCGGATCGCCCTTGTCCCCGGAGTCGAGCGTAATCGCCCGGACCGCCTTACCGGCCTCCTCGAAGGAAATGGCGTCGTTGTTCAGATAGCCCATCACGCCCTCGACCTTGTTTCCGGTCAGGGCCGCCTGCTGGGTGAATCCGATGTTCTGGATCTTGGCCTGCTTCGGAGAAAGTCCACCCTCCTTGAGAAGGGCGAGCAGACCGAAATAGGTCTCGCCGAAGGGGCCGGGCGTTCCGATCTTACGGCCCTTGAGATCGGCCGGTTTCCTGATGTCGGACTCCTTGGGCACGATCAGACCCACGGGATATTTCTGGTAGAAGGTCGCGATGTCCACGACCGGCAGATTCTTGGAGGCGCGCGCCTGGAGCATCTCGTCGCCTCCCGCGTAGACGACGTCCTCCTTGCCGGACTTCAGCGCCCCGAAGAGGTCTTCGGCGGCGCCGTGGTGACGTAGTGTCACCTTGAGCCCGGCGTCCTTGTAGTAGCCCTTCTCGGCGGCCACGTAGAAGGGCGAGAACTGGATGTTCGGGGTGTAGGTCAGCCCTACGGTGATGCTCTTGCCGCCCTTGCCCTCCGCGTCCTTCGGCTCCTCGGCGCATGAGGTCAGGGTGGCCGCGGCCACCACCGACACGAGAGCCGCCCCCAGCACCCGCTGTCTGACGGCGGTCCTCATGGTCGTCTGCACAGAACGCACGTACTTCTCCTCGCGAATCGACTCGTGGATCGGAACTCGTGAATCGGATGGAACCGGTCAGTCACGCTGGGCGAGCCGCTCGACCAGCCGGACCACCCCGTACAGACCGGCGGCGAGCAGGGCGAGCATGACGAGTGTGGAGAACAGGCCGATGGTGTCGGCTGCCTGGCGCTGCACGGACAGCAGCTGCCCCAGCCCCTCGCCGCCCATGACGAACTCCCCGACCACCGCTCCGGTGATGGAGAGCGTGAAGCCGTTGCGCACCCCGGCGAGGATGCTGGGCAGGGCGAGCGGCAGCTCGATGTACCAGAGCATTCCCCACCACCCGACGCCGTCCACGCGGGCGGCGCCCAGCACCTCGGGATCCAGTGCGCGCAGCCCCAGCACGGTGTTGACGAGGATGGGGAAGAAGACGAGGAGCGCGCACAGCACCGCGATCGGCAGCAGTCCGTAGCCGAGCCACAGCGCGAGCAGCGGGGCCAGCGCCACGGCGGGCACGGCCTGCGAGGCGGCGATGTACGGCTGGAGCGCGGCGGCCGCCAGGTCGCTGCGGGCGATGAGATAGCCGAGCGGCAGCGCCACCCCTATTCCCATACCGCTTCCGGCCAGCGCTTCCCGTACGGTTTCCCAGGTGTAGTCGACGAGTGAATCGTGCAGTAACGCATCGATGAAATGCCGGGCCAAGTCGACCGGCCCCGGAAGATAGAACTCCGCCACCGCTCCGGTACGGGTGACGACGTCCCAGACGAGAAGCAGCGCCAGCCCGAATACGAGCGGCGGAAACACTCCCCGGAACATGATCCCCGTGCGGCGCTCACCGCGCACGACCACCTTGGCCGCCGTGACCGTCGTGACCGCCGTAGCGCTCCCGTACCCCTCGCCCATCCCCAAATCCCCTTGTATTACCGGATTTTCCAGATCACGGCACGCCCGCGAGGCAACCTATCCCCAGCGCACACCGGTCCACAATGTGAATGGGAAAACGAAACAATATTTTCAGCGCTCACCGAGAATGCCCAGCTCGGAGGCGCGCGCCCCGGCCTGGAAGCGCGAGTTGGCGTCCAGCAGTTCCAGGATCCCGGTGACATAGCGGCGGTACGTACGCACGGAAATCGCCAGATCGCGGGCGGCGGCCTCGTCGGTGACCCCGTCCCGCAGCCGCGCCAGCACCCGCCGCACCATCTCCGTACGGGCGCGGTTGCCGAAGTCGAGCGGGCGCGGGGCGGGGGCGGCCCCCGCCCAGATGGAGCGGAACATGCCGTGGAGCGAGCCGACGACCACCTGGTCCTCGATGACCGAGGTCTGCCGCCCGTTCGCCGACTCCGTGCACACCAGCGCGGTCCGGCCGTCGGCGATCACGGCCGTGGGCAAGGGCACCGGGGCGATCCGGACCTGTGCGGGACGGCATGCGGGCTCCCGGGGCGCGGGCTCGCCCGTCGCCTCGGACTCGGGCGTAGCCTCGGGCGCGGGCACGGGCGCGGGTGCGGGGCCCGGGATGGGCGACGGTAAGGGCGCGGGGCCCGCCGGGGCGCCTCCGCCCGGCCCACCGCCCGAGCCGAGACCCGATCCGCCGCCCGGGGCCCGGCCGCGCAGCACCCGCACCCCCACCGCGTCGTCGTCCAGGTTCAGCAGCAGGGCGGTGAGCGCCGCGTGCGCCGCCGCCATCCGGCCGGGCGCTTCCGGGAACACGGCGTCCACCCGCCCCCGGGCCTGGGTGATCACCTGCTCGGCGGCGGCCAGGAACGCCCCGTCCGCCACCCCCACCTGGGTGAACTGCCCCGTTCTCGTTCTGCGGGCCCGGTGTTCGACGACGGTGGCCTCGATGAGGGCCCGCACCTCCCGTAACGTCCGCTCCAGAACGTCCCCCGGATCGCCGGGATCCTTCATGTCGTTATTCCTGCCTCGTGACGTGGTCAAGGTCTCGAGTGCCATGGGCTATGGGCTATGGGCTATGAGCTCCGCGTGAAGGCGGTGTCAGTGGTCCGGCAGCAGCCCCAGCTCCACCGCCCGTACCCCCGCCTGGAAGCGGGATCCGGCCCCCAGCTCCCGCATGATCTCCGCGACATATCGGCGGTAGGTCCGCAGGGATACCTGCATGTCGCGCGCCGCCACCTCATCGGTGTGGCCGGTGCGCAGGCATTCCAGGATGCGCCGCGTGGACGCGGCCCACAGCCGCCCGCCCGGCCGCGGATAGTCCTCGAGCGCCACGGCGTTCCCCCAGGTCCCCGCGAACATCAGCTCCAGGGCCTGCACCGCGGCGGGATCCTCGACGAGCGACGCCTGCCGCCCGCCGTCCCGCGCCGGGTCCGGCGGTTCGTTCCGTACGTAGACGATCTGGCCGTCGATGAACAGCGCCTCCGGTAACTCCCCGTTACAGACGCGGACTTCGCAGCGCGGATCGGTGCGCGCCAGCGCCCGCACCCGGGCCGCGTCCAGCGCCCGCGGCAGACACAGCAGCCGCACCGCGCGGCGGCCGCGGCCGCCCCGGGCGGGCCGGGCCAGCGCCGCGCAGACGACCTCCGACTGTTCCTCGCCGCCCGAGAGGACGACGCTCACGGTCCGTTCGGCCCCGTCCACGAGCGTGTCGACGACCTCAGCGAGCGGCACCTGCCCGAGAGCCTTCCCCGCCCAGGAGTCCTGGGCCAGTTCCCGCCGGTGCCGGGTGACCGTGGATTCGATCAGATCGCGGGCGGCCAGCAGAGCACGCTCGACGTAGTCGCCGGTCATGGCGGTGCCCGAGGAGTCCGCCCCACGCTCAGGAGAAGGCTCGGACCTCGTCACAAGACCAACCATGAGTTCCCCTGCAGGGCGACAGCTACCTGGATTTGCAAATACCGGCTTGGTTCCTGGAATTCCCGTGCCTCAATACGCGGAGGCAGCATGGTGCGAAATCACTGATGACAGTAATTCGCGCACAGCGACGGCGTCAACGCGGGGCGTGAAGTAAAGACTGGACCAAGTCCGGCGCGTCAGAGCGCGACCCGGCGCTCGACCGCGCGCCAAACGGTGTGTGTTGTCATCAAGTTACGAACCGTCAGCCCGCGAGATCCCCGACCGGACACGGTCAGCCGCGCTACGGACACGTTCCGCCACGAAGTGGAAGCAGCGCTGTCCAGTTGCTGCCACTGTCCCGGACGGGGTATCGGTCACTGCGGGCCGAAACTGATCGAACCGTGGAAGTCGCGCCCTTGGATGACCGGACCCGAGGCGGTCCCGGAGAAGGTGTTGTGCACCGCGCCCGCCTCCCGCTCGGCGGGCTCGCCGAACTCCCGCAGCCAGGCGGCCAGGTCGCGGCCGAACTCCGGGTCCTGCCGGGACCGTTCGACCAGCAGATCGGCCAGCCGGCGCAGCCCCTCCTCGTCGTCGTACGGGATGGCGACCGGCTCGGGACCGGCCGCCGGCTCGGCATCGCCGCGCCGCCACACCCGGCGGGCCAGCGCGCCGAGCGATTCCAGGGCCCGCCGCCCCGCCTCGCCCCCGGCGCCGGACACCACCGCGTTGACCGCCGTGACCAGCGCATCCGTCGTCACCGGATCCATGGGCCCCCTCCCCTGCCGCTCCGTCAACTCCACGCTAGCGGCGCGGACGGTCAGGAATCCACTGATTCGGCACGCAGCGTGAACCAGACCGTCTTGCCGTGGTCGTGAAGGTCCGTGCCCCACTCGTGGGCGGTCTTGCTGAGCAGGAACATCCCACGCCCGCACTCCGAGAGGAAGTCCGGCTCCTTGAGCACCGGCAGTGAGGGCTCGGAGTCGCAGACGGCGGCGCATATCCCGTACGGGCGGTTTTCGAGCGTCAGCACGCAGTCGGGCGAGGCCGCGTGCTTGTGGACGTTGGACAGCAGTTCGGTGACGCACATCGCCGCGGGCGTGACCAGTTCCTCGCGTCCCCACAGGCGCAGCCGGGAGCCGACGGCGCGGCGCACCTCGGCGAGTTTCTGCGGGTGAACGCGGAGGCGGAGTTCGTACCGCTGCGGGATGTTGTCTGCCATATGGTCCGGGGCCCCTCCAAAACGCAGCGCACTGACGCCGTGTCGCAAGAGCGATCCTGGCTCATCGGGAGTGGCACTCGCAATGTTTCGACTCTTTAGGTCAAGACTGGCATATGCCGCCTGGTGACTCCGGTTGGCGATAGGTCAGACTGACGCCATGTCCTACCAGCCAGTGCCCACCGTACGGCGCAGGCGTCTGGGTTCGACCCTGCGGAGGCTGCGCACCGAAGCGGGTATGACACTGGACGCGGCCGCCGAAGCGCTCAACGCGACCGCGAACGGTTCCCCTGGCGCCCGCCACTGGACCGCGCCGAAGCTGTCGCGCATCGAGAACGCCAACGCGACCATCCGCACCACCGAGGTCGAGATCCTGCTGCGGGCGTACGAGGTCAGCGACGGGGACGTCCGGATCGCGCTGGAGGGGCTCGCCAAGGACGCGGGCAAGCGCGGTTGGTGGCAGACGTACCGCGGGGTCGTCGCGCCCGCCTACGCCGACTACATATCGCTGGAGTCGGACGCCGACTCCGTCCGCGACTACGCCCCGCTGGTCGTCCCCGGGCTGCTCCAGACGTCCGACTACGCGCGCGAGACGATCGCCGCGAACGCCCGCGCCCGCAGCGCGTCCGAGGTCTCCGCCCTCGCCGAGGTGCGGCTCGCCCGCCAGGCCGTGCTCACCCGCCCGGACACCCCGCTGAAGCTGTGGGCCGTCATCCACGAGACGGCGCTGCGCCGCCGGTTCGCCGGCCGCCCGGCCATCATGGCCGATCAGCTGCGCCGGCTGCTGGACGTCGCGGAGTGGCCGACGGTGACGCTCCAGGTGATGCCGATCGACGCGGCGCCCAACCCGGGGGACGCCGGCGCGTTCACGCTCGTGGGCTTTCCGGGGCCGATGCCGGATGTGGTCTCCCAGGAGAACCTGCGCGGCCCCACGTACGTCGAAGGAGCCGACGACGTCAACGTTTTCGTCGACGCCTTCGGCCGCATCGCCGACAGCGCGCTGTCCCCGGATGCGACGAAGGGCCTTATCGCAGATCTCGTATGAGAAAGAGGGCCCCACACATGAACACCTCATGTACCTCTGCACCACTCGCCGGGAGCCGGCACCGTCCGCGCTGGCGCAAGTCCTCGTACTCCGTGGGCGAGGGCCAGTGCGTGGAGATCGCCGCCAGTGGCGGACGGCTCCTGATCCGGGAGAGCGACGACCCGGACGTGGTCCTCACCACGGCCCCGGCGACGCTCGCCGCCTTCCTGCGGGGCGCGAAGGCGGGCACGTTCGACGCGTGACGTAAGCCGATGGACGGCCGCCCGGCCTCATGGCCGGGCGGCCTCATGGCCGGGCGGCCTTTTCACGCCGGATTCGGCACGGTCAGAACTGGACATCCGAGCAGGCGTAGAACGCGTTCCCGGTGTCCGCGATGGTCCAGACGGCGAGGATCACATGCCGCCCGGTCATCCCGCTCGGGATCGTCCCCGAGTGCGAGAGCGTGGTCGGCGGCCGCTGGTTGTTGTACGGCACGGTCAGGAACGGCTGGGTCTGGAGGCTGGACCGGGTCACCTTGGAGCTCGGGTTCCAGCCGTTCTTGGTGATGTAGTACTTGAAGTCGGTGGTCGCGTGCGAGGCCGTGAACCGCCAGTTGAAGGTGTAGCTCTTCCCGGCGGTCAGCTTCGTCGTGGGCCACGCCCCGCCGCGCGGGTCGTCGAGCTGGGCGAACCGGCTGTTGCCGCCCGCGCAGATCGTCCCGTCCGCGGGCCCGCCCGACGGGAACCCCTTGGGCCCTTCCACGCTCTGCGGCTCGTACTGGATGTCGCCGCAGTTGGCGACGGTCCCGTTGGCGCACAGCTTCTGCCTGCTGATCGGTGAGTCGGTGTAGCCGTGACCGGTGGCACTGCCGCCGGTCGCGAGGACGGTGACCGCCGCGAGCCCGATGCCGACCACGGCGGCGCGGATCTTCTTGCGCATGCTTCGCTCCTGAAGACGTGGGGGTGCTTCTGCGAGCCGTGCGGTGCGGTCTAGACCAAGTGGAGCGTAGCCAGAGCCATCTGGCATGTCCATACCAATGACAAGAGGTTGGTTCGGACCACGCTCCGAGGTCCGGTAAGATTTCTCCGTCAGCAGGCGCCGCTAGCTCAGTTGGTTAGAGCAGCTGACTCTTAATCAGCGGGTCCGGGGTTCGAGTCCCTGGCGGCGCACCTGGCTTTACGCCACTGACCTGGGGTTTCCTGGCTCGTCCGGGAGGCCCCAGTCGTGTTTCGCGGCATCCGTCGCGGCGGCACGTCCAGGAGCAGAAGGAACGCCAACTCGCCCTGCGCGACGACGCGGATGCCTTACGAGGACGCCCGCCACTCGGGGGCGAGCACCGACCAGATCTCCATGTCGCGCCGCTGCCCCCGGTACAGGAAGCTCTCCCGCAGTACGCCGTCCTTCGTCATCCCGAGGCGCCGGGCCACGGCGATGCTGGCCTCGTTCGCCTCCGCGACGAGCCATTCCACGCGGTGGATGCCCCGCTCCTCGACTGCCCAGTCGATGATCACGCGGGACGCCCTGGTCACCAGGCCCCGGCCCACCGCCGATGGCTCCAGCCAGCAGCCCGCCTCGGCGGTGCCCTGCGCGATGTCCATCGTCCGGAAGAGGACTCCGCCGACCAGCTTGCCGTCCGTCCAGATGCCATAGATCCGCCCGGTGTCCGTGGCGGCCTTGTGCGCGTACGACTCGAGGAACCTACGGCTCGACGCCAGGTCCGTGACAGCGTCCGCCAGCGCGATGTGCTGCCCGATGAACTCCCGTCCCCGCTCCATGTGGGCAAGGAACTCCTCGGCCTGCCACGGTTCGAGCGGGCGTAGCTCCGCGCCGTCGTCCCCCAGGGATATCGCGTACATCATCGCCCTCCACGGCCCGGCCCACCCCGCCACGACGCGACGGATCTTCTCACGAAGCAGTACGAACCGCCCCGGCGCGCGAGGGCGCCGGGGCGGTTCGTACGCGGTCGGTTCAGGCCGCGATCAGCCGCAGTCGGGGCAGGGGTCGCAGGCGCGGACGGAGACGTCGTCGATGACCGGACCGTAGGCGCCGGACAAGGTGCTGGCGAAGGCCAGCGTGGTGGTGGGGCCGGTGGCCACGAAGGACACCTCGTGGGTCACATAGCCCATGTTCGCCATGGTCTTGCCGGTGACGTCGAAGGTGAAGTCCTGGAAGTTCTGGCCGTCGACCAGGACCTTTCCGGTCCTGATGGCCGGACCGCCGGCGGGGTTACCGGCGAGGGAGTACGTCACCGTGTACCTCTTGCCCGGCACCGTGGTGAAGTTCTGGCTCACCGTGCCCGCGTTGTCCCCGTTGAGGTCGACGGACTGGTCCCCCTCGGCCGCCTGCCAGAACCCGCCACCAATGTGGTCGACGTTCCCGGCGGCCACCTGCCATGGCCCGATGGTCCCTCCCGTCCCCACGTTCACGAACGTGTTGGCCGCCACCCTGGGGGTTTCGAAGCTGCCGTCATCGAAGTGGCTGGCCGCCGGCGCGGCCAGCGCGGCGCCCGTACCGGCTCCCGTGAGCACACCGGCGATGATGGCCACAGCAACAAAGGTGCGAATGGGCGACATGTTCCCCTCCCGGATAAAAGATGCGCGAGCGTCTGAATTGACCGCCCGGATGAATCTCCCGCATCTCCCGGCGGAGACCAAGACCGAGCCACCGGCGCACGGTGGTGGGCGACGGCCCGAGCCCCCTGGGCGCGCCGGTCTGTTAATCCGTCCGCCCCTGAACGTCTCGCCTCCATTACGGAGTCCGGAAGGGTGGCATACACCCTCCCAATCTGGTGATCATGGTCAAGTGGAGATCGCCGAACTCGTCCTGAAGTACATAGAGACGCTGGTCTGGCCCGCCGTGACGGTGGGCCTGGTCTGGGGCCTGCGCGGCCACATCCGCGAGGCGTTCACGCGGATGACGCGCCTGGAGACTCCGGCGGGCGCGATCGAGTTCGAGACGCAAGCGCGGGAAGTGCTGAGCCTGGCGGAAGAGGTCGTCATCGCCGACGCACCGGTGCCCTTCGCGCAGGGAGTGCCCACGCCGCGCCCTCAGCCCTGGCCGCCGTACCCAGCACCGGCCGGTGAGCCGGCCCCCGAGCGCGCGGAAGAGGACCTCGCCCCTCCCGCAGGCGAGGAAGCCCCGCCACCGCAGGCCCCGCAAGGACCGGCACCACAGCCTGCGGGCGCGTGGTCTCCGCCCTCGTATGCGCAGCCTGCCCCGACCGAGGCACCGTACTGGCGCGAACAGCTCAGCGAAGCCCGGACCATGGCCGACGCGTCGCCCGTCGGGGCCGTCGTCACGGCGTGGAACGCGCTGCTCAGCATGATGCATGATGGCCTGCCGCCCGACATGGTCGACGTCGTCAACCGGCTGCGCACCCTTCGCAACCAAGCCGTGCACCAAGCCCACACTGTCACTCCCACCGCTGCCCGGAGCTTCATCGAAAGCTGCCATCACGTCGCGCTGCTGGTCGGAACAACGAGGCGGCCATAGATTCCGAGTCCCGGCGCGAATACACTCAGTGACGACCACTCCCGTGGTCCGTTGAGCGGAGGCAGACATGACTCACGCCTGGAAGCCCGACCCGTCCGCGTTGTTCGAGCGGCGGCTCGGAAGGTCCGGCAAAGAGCTCGGCGTTACAGATGGCCGTGACGACTGCCCGGACATCTGGCAGCTCAATAATGGCGACATCGCGGTGATCGGCAGGGACCTCACGGCCGTCTACGGCGCTCAGCTACCGGACGGCGTGAGCGTCGGCCCCGACGAGCGGCTTGTCGTCATCCCCGGAAGCATGCTCAGGGCGGCGAAGGCGGACATCCCCGATGCGTGATCTCCAGGCCCCCGCTCTCCCGCCCGAGCAGGGCGAACGGCTCACCCGGGACGCCTACAAGCGCGACTTCCGGGAACGCGAAGCGAGGATCCGTGACGCCGCCTCCTGGAAGCTGGAGCGCCGACAGCACTTCGAGGAGCAGGGCAGCCCCAGCCGGGACGCACTTCGCCGGGGCCAGTGGGAAGAGGCGCTGCGGCTCCTGGAAGACCGACGTGACGCCTTGCGCGCGGCCGCCCAAGAGGACGCACAGCACGGACACACCTTTCACCGTGTGCGGGTGGTCGAACCACCGCTGACCCCGTACATGCAGTGGGAACTCCACTCCCACCGACAGCGCGGCTACTGGGCGACCACGACGGGCCCACGGGCGGTGGCGATGCGCGGCGCCATCGAACGTCGGTTGGAGGGAACGGACCAGGAGAGCTGACCACCAAGCGCGCGATCGCCGCCGCCCGTTGGTCAGCCCGATTGCTGGAGCGCGGCGAGGGTCAGGACGTTGCCGCCGATGCCCCAGCCGCCGTCGGCGACCTCCTCCACCAGGACGAGGGTGTTGGCCCGGGCCCGTTCGCCGTAGATCTCGGCGTACAGGTCGGTCGTCCGCGTGATGATCTTCTCCTTCTGCTGCTCGTCGAGGGTTCCGGCGGGGACCTTGAAGTTCGCGAAAGGCATGGTGGTTCTCTTTCCTATGCGGAACGGCAGGGACAAGCTGGACAGGTCCCACCCTGGGCCGGTGCCGCCGCGCCAACCAGGGCTGTGCCCACCCAGGGGTTGCCGTCCCCTGGATCAGCGCACCGGTGCGCGCGACGATGGACGGCGTGAACCACTCGCAGCTCGCCGCATTTCTGAAGGCCCGACGCGCCCGGATCCGCCCGGCCGACGTCGGGCTGACCGCCGGTCCGCGGCGCCGGGTGCCCGGGCTGCGGCGCGAGGAGGTCGCCCAGTTGGCCGGGCTCTCCGCGGACTACTACACGGAGCTGGAGCGCGGGCGCGGTGCCCAGCCCTCGGCCCAGGTGCTGGCCGCCCTCGCCCGCGCGCTGCGGCTGGACGGCGACGCACGCGACCACTTGTTCCACCTCGCCGACCGCCGCGTTCCCCCCGCGGCCCACGGACCGGCCGCGCACGTCCAGCCCGCCCTGCTCGGCCTGTTGGACCGGCTCACCACCACCCCCGCGCGGGTCATCACCGACCTGCACGAAACGCTCGTCCAGAACCCGCTGGCCGCCGCGCTCCTCGGTCCGCCCCCGGCCGTACGCGGCCCCGAGGCGAGCTTCGTCCACCGCTGGTTCACCGACCCCGGCGCCCGCGCCCTCTACCCGGCCGAGGACCACCCCCATCACTCCCGGGCCTTCGTCGCCGATCTGCAGGCCGTGGCCGCCCGGCGCGGCGGTGACGCCACGGTGGCCGAACTGGTGGCCGAACTACGGCGGCGCAGCGAGGAGTTCGCCGTCCTCTGGGACACCCACGACGTCGCCCTCCGGCGGACCGACCACAAACACATCGTCCATCCCGCCCTGGGGGTCATCGAACTGGACTGCCACACCCTGTTCAGCGAGGACGGCTGCCAACGCCTGCTGTGGTTCACCGCCCCGCCCGGCACCGAGGGCGCCTCGCAGCTGCAACTTCTCTCCGTCATCGGCACGCAGGACATGACACGCGAGCAGGCGTAGGCGCTGGTCTTCACGGCGCCAGGAGTCTGCGCAGCCATAACAGCCGCGCGGCCCGTGCGTCCCGGGAGATGGCGGCGTGCGGGGCCATTCCGCTGAAACCGTGGAAGGCACCGGGCCAGACGTGCAGTTCAGCCCGCCCCCCGGCGCGCCAGATGCGGCCGGCGTAGTCGACGTCCTCGTCGCGGAAGGTCTCCGCGGATCCCACGTCGATGAACGCGGGCGGCAGCCCCGACAGATCGGTCGCGCGGGCGGGTGCGGCGTACGGCGAGACGCCGTCCGTTCCGCGTGCGGCGCCGAGCAGCGCCGTCCACCCCGCCTCGTTGGAGGCGCTGTCCCACACCCCGACTCCGGTCATCTGGCGGGCGGACGGGGTGTCGTTGCGGTCGTCCAGCATGGGGCATATCAGCAGTTGCCCGAACAGGGCGGGGCCACCGCGGTCGCGCGCCATCAGGGCGACGGCCGCCGCGAGGCCGCCGCCGGCACTGCCACCGGCGACGACGATGCGCTCCCGGTCGACGCCCAACTCCTCGGCGTGCTCGGCGGTCCAGCTCAGACCGGCGTAGCAGTCCTCGACCGGCCCCGGATGCGGTGTCCCGGGCGCCAGGCGGTACTCGACGGACACCACGGCCAGCCGCAGCTCCTGCGCGAGGTCGAGCATGTCGGGCATGCCCGTCCGGTTGTCGCCGACCATCATGCCGCCGCCGTGGATGTGGTACAGCGCCGGTGTCGGGGTGGTCGCGTGGGCCGGGCGGCAGATCAGCAGCGAGACCTCCGGCGCGCCCGCCGGGCCCGGAACGGACCGCTCCTCGACCCGGAAGGCCCCGTCACGCTCCAGGGCCGCGTTGGTCACCGGTGCCATCCCGGGCACATCCTCCGGGGGCGTCTCGCCCGGGTCGGCCCCGGACCCGCCGGGCGGCAGCATCCGAGTGATGACCGCGAGTGCCGCGGCGAGTTCCGGATCGAACGGCGGCGGTGGCCCGAGCGGTGCCGTGGCCGCCGGGTCGGGGGACGTGTTCGGCATGGAGGACTCCCAGGGGCGCAGAAGGAGGATCCCCCGTCGTCGGCCGCCCGCTACCCGAAGATCAGCCGCCGCGTGGCGGATTCTACCGGCGTGGCCCGGCGGTCGGCGGGTGCCTCGGCCAGGGCTGTCCCGGCGCGCTCGTGGCCGGGGCAGCGGGGCTCGGGGCGGACGGCGGGGTGGGGAGCTGCTGCCGGTGGAACGCGCTTGGGCGCCCTTGGTGTGCGTGAGTGAGTATTGACGACCGCGTCATGCGCCTTGAGCGGGAACGGGAGGGAGTCCGTCCCGCCCGGGGAGGCGGGGGCGCTACGATCCCCGGCCGCGCTTGAATCAGACCTGCGGCCCCGTCGAGCGGTGTGCGAGGCCGTCGATCATCAAGGCGAGGGTGAAGTCGAACCGGTCGTGGCCCTCGCCGGCCGTGATCTCGGCGGCGTGGCGGGCGGTGTGGGGGAAGGTCGCGGCGGGCAACGCGGTGAACCGGCGCAGCAGTTCGTCACGGTCGACGACCCACGCGGCGTCATCGTGCGCTGCTCGCTGCCGCACGATCGACGCCTCCAGGCAGTAGGCGGCCACGTACAGCAGGAGGGCGTCGATGGCCCAGGCGGCGGCCTGCGGGGCGACGCCACCCGCGAGCAGGATCGCCAGCATTCCTTCGCTGACGCGCAGGGTCTCCAGGTCGGTGGGGGCCATGGCGAGCGCGGCGCGCGAGATCCCGGGATACGTCAGGTACTGGTCGCGGATCTGGGCGCACACCCCGCGGATCTGCTCCCGCCAGGCCGAGGGGTCGGGTTCGGGCAGTACGAGCTGGGCGCACAGCCGCCCGATGAGCAGCTCGTCCAGGTCGGCCTTGTTGACCACGTGGGCGTAGAGCGAGGCGGGTCCGGTGTCGAGCGCGCCGGCCAGTCGGCGCATGGTCAGCGCCTCGTAACCCTCCGTGGCGATGACACCCAGCGCGGTGTCCACGACCTGCTCGACGGTGATCGGGACCGTGCGGCGCCGTGGTGTGAGGTCGGCCTCGGGATTCGGCGGCTGGTGGCGCGCCGCGCGTCGCTCTCTTGGGTTCACCCGACCACCCTAATTGACACGAACGTCGTTCGTACATAGAACAGCGTTCGTGAAAGTAAATGTGAACCACGATGTGGACGTGACCGTGGTCGGAGCCGGGCCCGTGGGCCTCGTGCTCGCCGCCGAGCTGGCGCTCTCCGGGGCGACGGTGCAGGTCATCGAGCGACGGGCCGAGCCGGACGAGGCGATGAAGGCGGGGGCGATCAACGTGCCGACGGCCGAGGCCCTCGACCGCCGCGGCCTGCGGCCCGCCGCCGAACAGGTGCAGCGCGAGATGCTGGAGCGGGTGGGGCCGTTCGCCCCCGATTCCCGCTTCACCGGGCACTTCGCGGGGATGGTCCTCGACCCCGGCCTCGTGGACTGGTCCGATCCCGACCTCGCCGCGCACACCACGGTCGACGGAGCGAGGCTCGTGCCGCAGCGCGAACTGGAGGCGCTGCTGACCGACCACGTCGCGCGGCTCGGCATACCGGTGCGTCGCGGGATGGAGGTCACCGCCCTCGAGGACACCGGCGACGGCGTGCGTGTCGGCACCACGGACGGTGCGGTGCGCACCGGGTGGCTGGTCGGGTGCGACGGCGGACACAGCGCCGTACGACGCCTCGCGGGCATCGCCTTCCCCGGCACCGGCCCCGAACTCACCGGGCACCTGGCGGTCGCCGACATCGCCGACCCCTCGATGCTCGCGGACGGCTGGGCGTGGTCGCCCCGGGGTGCGTACCGCTACGGGCCGCAGCCCGGGCGGGTGGTCACCGTGGAGTTCGACGGCGGCCCAGCCGACCGGTCGGCGCCGGTCACCCTGGAGGACGTGCAGGCCGGCCTGCGCCGGGTCTCGGGCACCGACGTCACGCTGACCGCGCTGCGCGGCACGGCGACCCGCTGGACCGACAACGCCCGCCAGGCCGCGGCCTACCGCTCGGGTCGGGTGCTGCTGGCCGGTGACGCCGCGCATGTGCACTCGCCGTTCGGCGGCCAGGGGCTCAACCTCGGCGTCGGCGACGCCATGAATCTGGGCTGGAAGCTCGGCGCCGTGGTCGCCGGGTGGGCACCCGAAGGGCTGCTCGACACCTACGACGCCGAGCGCCGCCCCCTCGGCGCCTGGGTGCTGGACTGGACGCGGGCCCAGATCGGCGTGATGCGCGGGGACGCCAAGTCGGCCGCGCTCCGGGAGGTCGTCGCCGACCTGCTGAGCACCTCTGCGGGCGCGACCTACGCGGTCAAGAAGATCTCCGGCGTCACGCAGCGTGTCGACCTGCCCGGCGACCATCCGCTGCTCGGCCGGTACGTCCCCGACCTGTGGCTGAGCGACGGCTCCCGGCTGGTCGACCACGGCCACGGCGGCGGGTTCCTGCTGCTCGACCGCAGCCCGGCCGGCGCGTTCGCCCGCCTCGCGGCGGCCTGGGCAGGACGGGTGAGCACCGTGACCGACGGACCCGGGACGCCGGCCGGGGTGCTGGTACGCCCGGACGGGGTGGTCGCCTGGGCCACCGACACCGCCGACGACACCTGCCTCGAAGCCGCCCTGCGTCGATGGGCGGGTTAGTCACGTCGCGAGCTGACGTGCGCCCAGATAGGCAACGCGCATCGCATCCTCAGCGCCGTGCAACTCGACCGTGGCGAACCGCTGGAGGCCCGGTGGGCGGCGGAGGAGGCCGTCGACATCGCACTCGAACTGCGCAACACCACACTCGAAGGGTATTGGCTGCTTGCTCAGGCCGATGCGCTGCGTGCCTTGGGACGGTTCGGGGAGGCACTGGAGGCGGGGCAGCGGTCGGTGGGACTGCACGGGAGGTTGGGGGACGCTTCGCGGGAGGCGATGGGGTGGCACGGGGTGGGTGCCACGTACCAGGCGATGGGGCGGCGCGCGGACGCCGAGCCATTTCACCGGATGGCGGTGGAGGCACACCGCGCCTCGGGGACACATGGCACGAGGCCGTCGCGCTCGACGGCTTGGCCACGGCCGTGGTCGGCGAGGACCCGGAGGCGGCGCGTCGGCACTGGACCGAGGTGCTACGGCTCCTCGCCGACTACGACGACCCCCGGGCGACCGCGTTACGTGGCCACGTCGAACGCCGGTTGGCGGGACTGGGCGAGACGGGCTAGGTGTGCGTGCGCGGGTGCTAGCTTTCCCTCCCGTGACGGAACACCAGGACGAGACCAGGGTGGCCTACGACGGGGTCGTCGAGATATACGCGTCGCTGTTCGCTGATCGGTTGGAGGCGCATCCGTTCTCGCGGAACATGATCGGCACCTTCGCCGAGCTGGTGCGCGGGACGGGGAACCCGCGGGCAGCCGACGTCGGGTGCGGGCCTGGACATCTGACGGCCATGCTGCACGAACTGGGGCTGGACGCCTTCGGGCTCGATCTCTCCCCGGGCATGGTCGACCACGCCCGGCGGGCCCATCCGGCGCTGCGGTTCGACGTGGCGCGGATGGAGGCCCTGCCGGTCGAGGACAGCTCGCTCGGCGGCATGCTGTCGCACTACTCGATGATCCACACCCCGCCTGGGGAATTGCCCGCGCTGCTCGCCGAGCAGGTACGTGTCCTGGCACCGGGCGGCCTGCTCCTGGTCTCGTTCTTCGCGACCGACGACGGACCGGAGCCGGTCCGCTTCGACCACAAAGTGGCGCCCGCCTACAGCTGGCCGGTGGACCGGTTCGCCGAGTTGCTGGCCGGGGCCGGGCTCGACACGTTCGCCCGGCTGCTCCACGATCCGGCCTCCGAGCGGGGCTTCCTCGACGCCCACTTGCTGTCGCGCCTCCCCTAGAGCGCGCCCTTCCGTAAGGTGATGTGGGCCCAGACGGTCTTGCCCGGGCCGCGGCGTTCCTTGACGCCCCAGCGGTCGGCCAGCGCCTCGACCAGGAGCAGGCCACGGCCCTGTTCGTCGGCGCAGGTGGGGGCCTTGGGGGTGGGCTGACGGTCGTGGGTGTCCGAGACCTCGATCTCCAGACGGCCGGTCTCGTGGTCGTACCGCAGGAGCAGGGCGAAGTCCCGTCCCGGGACGCGGCCGTGGAGTACGGCGTTCGCGGCCAGCTCCGCCACGACGATGACGGCTGCGTCGCTGGGGCCGAGCCCCCAGGAGGCGAACTGGTTCGCGGCCAGCAGCCGGGCGAGCCGGGCCCCGCGCCGGGTGGCGGAGAATCGCTGTGCGAACGTACGTACGGTGACGGGAACTTGGCCCTGTGGTGCGGTCATGGGCGGAAGCGTTGCGGTGCGGGGGCGCCTCCGGCCAGGTATGACACCCACCCAGTTTCCGCTGTACCAGTTGACTCGCTGGACTGGGGCGGTCACCGCCCGTGACGATGTACGTATGGGAGCAGACAACAGCGAACCCGAAGTGTCGGACAGCCTCAAGACGTTTGGCGCGGTGCTGAAAGCGCTGCGGGACGAAGGGGGGTTGACGCAGGAGCAGTTCGCCCCGCGCGTGCGGTACTCGGTGACGTACGTCGCCAAGATCGAGCAGGGCAGGAGGTTCCCACCGAAGGAACTCGTCCCGCGTTCGGAAGGTGTTCTGGGCGCCCCGGCCGCTCGGGTTCTGGGCGCCGCCTACCGCACTCTGATGCGAAAGGCAGGTCTGGCGGCATGGTTCCAGCAGTGGGCGGGGATCGAGGAAGAGGCGGTGACGCTGTACGCGTATGAGTGCCGGGCGATCCCCGGATTGCTGCAGCCCGAGCCATACATCCGCGCCATATATGAGCGCCGGTTGCCACCGGTCACCGAAGACCAGCTGGAACGGGAGGTAGCAGCCCGACTGGAACGCCATCGCCTGCTGACGGAGAGGCCGAACACGGCGTTCAGCTTCATCATCGAACAGGCGCTATTGGAACGGCACATGGGAGGACCTGACGTCACGCGGGCCGTCATCGACCATCTACTGGAGGTCGGCCGCCGACGCAACGTCGAGATCCAGATCATGCCGCTGCGCCAAGAGGATCACTCTGGCGTCGACGGCCAGATGTACTTGGCTGAGACTCCGGACCACCAGTGGGTCGGCTACACCGAAGGACAGCGTTCGAGCACCCTGATTACAGCACCGAAGGACGTGAGTGTTCTCCTCCAACGCTATGGCAAGCTGCGTTCGCAAGCCCTCGATTGCGGGGCCACGGTGAGCTTGCTGAAGCAGATGCGAGGAGCGCTATGAGCATCACTGAACGAGACTGGTTCAAGAGCAGCTACAGCGGAAGCGAGGGAGACAACTGCGTCGAGGTGGCGATACGCCCCCACAGCGTCCATGTCCGCGACTCCAAGGACACCCAGCTCGGCCAGCTGACCATCTCACGGCAGGCGTGGTCGGCATTCACCGCGCAGCTCTGAGGGAACACCCGGCGCCGCTGCCGCTAAGCTGACCGGATCGGAGGTGGCGGTGGCGGCGCAGGCGCGTGGTGGGATGGCGGGCGACATCCAGGAGCGCATCAAACGGCTCATCATCGACCAACGGCTCCCCTCCGGCGCCCCTCTCCCCACCGAGACGGACCTTATGCACTTGCTCGGAGTCAGCCGTAACTCCGTACGCGAGGCGCTCAAGGCACTCCAAGCCATGGGGATCGTCGAGATCCGGCACGGCTTCGGGACATACGTGGGGCCCATGTCGATGGCGCCCATGATCGAGGGGCTGATCTTCCGCACCGTCGCCGGTCACTACCGGGGCGAGGACAGCCTGCTGCAGCTGCTGGAGCTGCGCGAGGCCGTGGAGACAGGGCTCATCGCGCGGTTGGCGGGACGGATACCGGCAGAAGACCTCCAGGCGCTCGACGCGATCGTACGGCGGATGGAGGCGGAGGCGGCCGAAGGGGCCGTCCACGCGGAGACCGATCGCGCCTTTCACGCCGCGCTGTACGGGAGCCTGGACAACACGCTGCTCAGCGAGGTACTGGAGGCGTTCTGGGACGCCTTCCACCGGGTGCGCACCGACCTGGTCGACGTACCGACCGACCCCCACGTCACCCTCGCCCAGCACCGGCGGATTCTGGAATCGGTCCGGTCCGGCGACGCCCTACGCGCCGAAGAGGCCATTCGCGACCACTTCTGCAACATTCGCAACAGACTGCGTTCTCCGCATCACGAATAAGCCGTTTTTGCGACCAGCCATGTCCACCTCACATTGCGCACCTTTGTCCGAATAAGGCCGCGTTTCTCCTTGCGATCACCCGAGCGCCTTCGAGACCCTGAGCTGGGTGCATCACACACCAACACGCCTTGTAACAAGGGGTGTTGGGGCGCCCGGGGGGAAGTCCGGACGAGACGAGTCCGGCACACTTTGCGCACAAGCCGAAGGCGACCATTCCGCATTCGATTCCATTCGACGGATTGATCGCCTCCACTATCGTGCCCGTACGGCCGTGGGGGGTCGTGCCGGCAAGGAGAACGTGACGACACGCACCAGCCCGCGTGCGGGGGGAATGAACTCATGACGTCGACGCCGACAGGCGCCCGGCATTCGTACGACCAGCATGCGTACGACTCGTCCACCACGACGCGCTTACGCATCCCGCGGCAGTATCCGAACGGACGATGGGGCAGCCGCCGGCGGCGGCCGTTGCCGAAGTACGACTACGAGCACTACAGCAGGCTCGCCGGACCACTCACCCAGCCCGACCCGCACGCCCCCTACCGCGTGCGCTACCGCAGCCTGCTGGCGGACGAGCCGCACCGCATCCGGGCCGCGCTGCTGCTGGGGGCGGCGCCGCTGGTGTCGCTGGGGCTGCTGGTATGGCTCATCCAGCCCGCGCACTGGACCGATCGGGCCGACGCCGGCCCGACCATGGCGGTGCTGGACGCCGTCATGCTGGTCTCGATCGGGCTGATCGAGTTGTTCCGGACGATGAACGTCGCGTCCAACGCGCACGCGACGCTCGTGGCCCGCGATCCGGTTCCGGTTGTGCCCGAGACGGGGACGAAGGTCGCCTTCATCACCACGTTCGTGCCCGGCAAGGAGCCGATCGAGATGGTGACGAAGACGCTCCAGGCGGCGGTCAGGGTACGGCACCGGGGGGAGCTGGACGTCTGGCTGCTGGACGAGGGCGACGACCTCGAGGTACGAGAGATCTGCGCGCGCCTGGGCGTGCGCCACTTCACCCGCAAGGGCGTCGAGAAGTGGAACCAGGCCAGCGGCCCGTACCGGGCGAAGACCAAGCACGGCAACTACAACGCCTGGCTGGACGCCCACGGCGACGCGTACGACTTCTTCGCCTCCGTCGACACCGATCACGTGCCGCTGCCGAACTATCTGGAGCGGATGCTCGGCTACTTCCGCGATCCGGACATCGCCTTCGTGGTCGGCCCCCAGGTGTACGGGAACTACGACGCAGCGGTCACGAAGGCCGCCGAGAGCCAGCAGTTCCTGTTCCACGCGCTGATCCAGCGCGCCGGGAACGCGTACCGCGCGCCGATGTTCGTCGGGACCAACAACGCGGTGCGGATCAGCGCCATCAAGAGCATCGGCGGGCTGTACGACTCGATCACCGAGGACATGGCCACCGGCTTCGAGCTGCACCGGCACCGCAACCCTTCCACCGGGCGGAAGTGGGGCTCGGTCTACACCCCGGACGTGCTCGCGGTGGGCGAGGGCCCGAACGCCTGGACGGACTTCTTCACACAGCAGCTGCGCTGGTCGCGCGGCACGTACGAGACGATCCTCAAGCAGTTCTGGAAGGCGCCCTTCTCGCTGCCCGCGGGGAAGCTCTTCAACTACACCCTGATGGTCATCTTCTATCCGATGTCGGCGCTGAACTGGATCCTCGCCGGGATCAGCTGCGCCCTGTTCCTCGGGTTCGGGGCGTCCGGCATCCAGATCGATCCCGCCATCTGGATGATGCTCTACGGCAATGCCTCGGCGCTCCAGATCGGGCTCTACGTCTGGAACCGGCGGCACAACGTTTCGCCGCATGAGCCGGAAGGGTCGGGGGGTGTGGCGGGAATGGTGATGTCCGCGATGTCCGCACCGATTTACGCGCGGTCCCTGATGGATGCCGTACTACGCCGAAAGAGCCGCTTCGTCGTCACCCCCAAGGGTGACTCGTCGAGCCCCGACACGCTCTTCGGAACATTCCGGATCCATCTTTTCTTCCTGGTCGTCTTCGGCGGGTCGCTCGCCTCTTCCTTCTACTTCGGCCACAGTCATCCAGCGATGACCGTTTGGGCATCACTCGCCCTGGCTATCACAGCCGCTCCGATCATCGCCTGGCGGTGGACCGTCCGCCAGGAGAAACGGACAACGCAGCCCGCTCTTGGGGGACGATAAGACGTGAAGTACCGACCGAGTCGCCGCACCCGCCGCTTCGGAATCGGTGCGGCGGCCGTGACCGTACTGGCCGGGATGAACGGCCCGGCGCTCTACCGATTCAGCTCCGCGCACTATCACGATTACAAGATCAACCAACCGGAGTACAAGGCCGAGAACGGCCACTGGGACGTCGTCAACGTCCCGAAGGCGTATCGGATCAATACGATCCACGCCGCCCTGCTGCACACCGGGAAGGTGCTGCTGGTCGCCGGTTCCGGGAACAACGCCAAGAACTTCGACGCGAAGTCGTTCCGCACCGTCCTGTGGGATCCGAAGAAGAACACGTACCGGAACATCCCCACACCCCAGGACCTCTTCTGCTCCGGGCACGCCCAGCTCCCGGACGGAAAGCTGCTGGTGGCGGGCGGCACGCAGCGGTACGAGAAGCTCAAGGGCGACGTCGAGAAGGCGGGCGGACTGATGTTCGTCCACAACGAGGACCCGGACAAGCCGAAGACCTTCCCGCCCGGGACGCGCTTCACGGGCAAGGAGAACGGCAAGACCTTCGAGTCCAAGGACCCGGTCCTCGTCCCGCGCGCGAAGAAGAAGACGAACGCCAAGACGGGAAAGGTCACCGTCACCGCCAGCACGGCGCGGGTCTATGTCGAAGCGCGCCGGAAGGGAAAGAAGTACCAGACCGGCACCGAGGACAATTACCGGATCGCCGGGCTGAAGGGCAAGGACAAGCGGAACTTCTACGGCATCGCGCAGAAGCTGTCGTTCGACAAGAAGGACTTCCAGGGCATCAAGCAGGCCTACGAATTCGACCCGGAGTCGGAGCGGTACATCACCGTGGACCCGATGTACGAGGCCCGCTGGTATCCGACCCTGACGACCCTGAAGGACGGCCGGGTGCTGGCCGTGTCCGGGCTCGATGAAATCGGCCAGGTCGTGCCGGGCAAGAACGAGGTCTACAGCCCGAAGACGAAGAAGTGGAAGCGGCTGCCGAAGAAGCGCTTCTTCCCCACCTACCCCTCGCTCTTCCTCACCGAAAAGGGCCGCCTCTTCTACACCGGGTCGAATGCCGGATACGGTCCGGACGACAAGGGCCGCGCCCCCGGGATCTGGGATCTGAAGAGCAACAAGTTCCAGGTCGTGCCGGGCATCAGCGACCCGAAGCTGCTGGAGACGTCGATGTCGGTCATGCTGCCGCCGGCGCAGGACCAGCGGTTCATGGTCCTGGGCGGCGGCGGGGTCGGCGAGTCCGCCCGGTCCACGGCCGGGACCCGGATCGTCGACCTGAAGGACGACAAGCCGCGGTTCAAGGACGGACCGGATCTGTACGAGAAGGTGCGCTATCCGAGCAGCGTCATCCTGCCGGACGACACGATCCTGACCACCAACGGCTCCGGCGACTACCGGGGGCGCAGCGACAGCAACGTGCTGAAGGCCGAGCTGTACGACCCGAAGACCAACCGCACGCGCGGCGTCGCCGATCCGCTGGTCGGGCGCAACTACCACTCGGGCGCGCTGCTGCTGCCGGACGGGCGGGTCATGACCTTCGGCTCCGACTCGCTGTTCAAGGACAAGGCGAACACCACGCCGGGCCAGTTCCAGCAGCAGATCGACCTCTACACGCCGCCGTACCTGTACCGGGACGGGCGCCCGAAGCTCGCCGCCGAGGGCGGGCCGAGGACGGTCAAGCTGGGCGCGAAGACCACGTACAAGACCGCCCAAGCCTCGGCGGTCAAGAAGATGCGGCTGATCCGGCCCAGTTCCTTCACCCATGTGACCAACGTCGAACAGCGGTCGATCGCACTCGACTTCAAGCGGACGAAGGACGGCATCACGGTGACCCTGCCGAAGGACCCGTCGCTGGTGCCGCCGGGCTACTACATGCTGAACGCGGTCGACGGCAAGGGCACGCCGTCGGAGGCGGTGTGGGTGAAGGTGCCGAAACGTTAGTCTCGCCGCATGACCAAGGACGTCATAGCCCTCACCCGGCAGATGCCCGAACCCGGGGCCGTGCTCGCGGGCCTGCTCTCCGGGGGCCCGGACAAGCTGGTGGACACGACGGGCGAAGGGGCGGTCGTACAACTCTGCGACGAGCGGGGCCGGCCGCTCGTTTCGGTGGAGGCGCCGCTGCTGGTACAGGTTCCGGGTGAGGCCGAGCGGCTGCTCGGGGCCACCGAGCCACCGGTCCCCTTCTGGTGGACCGAGGCCCGCGCCGCCACCGGTGTCGCCGAGGCCGAGCGGCTCGCCGGAACGTTCGCCGCCCGCCTCGCCTCCCTGTCCGGCGGGTCGGCCTGGCCCCGGGAGGCCACGCGCTCGCTGGGGGTGGTGGAGACCGACGGGGTCAGCGTCGCGCCCACGCCCGCCGCGGCGCAGCCCGCCGTGGACGTGCTGACCCCCAAGGTCGCCGTCATCATCATGGACCGCCCGGTCGTCGCCATGACGGCCTGGCTCGCGGATGCCCTCCGGGCGGCCGCGGCCGCCGAGCGGGGCCTGCAGATCGTCACCCCGCCCGGGACGACGCTCTCCCCGGCGGTGCTGGCGAACATGCCGGACTGGCCGTCGCGGTGGGTCGTGCAGGACGAGCGGGAGGGCTACTTCGACGGACTCTCGGGCGCGGTGCTGCGCTGGCAGGACGGCATGTTCAGCGCGGTGGCGGCCCCGGACGCCACGGAGGAAGACCCTCGCACCCCGGCCGCGGCCTCGTACAAGGAGGCCGTGAGCACGGGCGAGCGGCAGTTGGTCGTCACCTTCCGTACGATCCACCCCGCGCACGAGCGGCTGGTCCTCGGCGGGGCCCTGGAGACGGTGTGGCGCGAGCTGACCGGCGAGCCCCCGGCGGGCTGGGGCACCGCCGAACCCGCGAACCTGCCCTGGTCGCCGGGGCGGTTGACCGAGGTGGCCTTCGCACGGGCTCCCGAGCCGACGTGGTTCGTGGTGGTCGGCAGCCGGGAGCGGCCCGGCCTCGCCACGGTGCGGATCAGCCGTACGAAGGCGGGCGTCGAGGAGACCGTGACGCTGGCGTTCGGCTACGGCGCCGATGAGGAACCGCCGCTGGATGCCCTGCGCGGGACCGCGGAAGCGCTCGTCACCCGCCACCCCCTCCAGTCGATGCTGGTACAGCTCCGCAAGGCGCGCCGCGACCTGCTGGTGCCGCCCCGGTTCGAGGGACCGGGGGTTCCGCTGGCCTTCGTGCTCGGGGCGGAGGAGGTCCGGACGGTGCCGGGCGACCGTGCGCGGCTGACGCCGCTGGCCGAAGCGCCGGTCAAGCTGGGGCCGAAGGCGCGGCCGGCCTACTACTACCCGCTGCCCGGGGACCCGTCGGACCTGGCGGGGTGGGCCGACTTCGAACGGCTGATGCGGCACCTGAAGGGCGAATGAAGCACGCGGCTTGATTGTCATGCGTTGGTCACAAGTCCCCGGCCGAACGCCAGAGCACTGACATGCGTTGATAGAAACGGACATAATCGCAGTAGTCAGTTGTTCGCATCAGTCGCCAAGACGACAGGTTGAACACCCGGGGGACGTCGATGACGTGGTGGGACATCAAGCCGCAAGGCGTGCAAGGTCAGTTGAAGACCGTCGGCGGACACGCCGGCGAGCTGGAAAAGGCCCTGAACGCCCTGGTCAAGAACATGTCGGAGGCGGCCCAGGCGGCGGGTACGGCCGTACCCGGCTCGCAGGCGGAAACGAAACTGCAGGGCCCGGTGGCCCCGGGTCAGGCTCCCCTGTCGCACAAGGCGATGGGTCCGGTGGCGGCCGCTCTGAGTGAGTACCTGGAGGGCCGTCAGAAGCAGTTCACCTCGATGGCCGAGCGGATCGAGGCATGCGTCCTCGGTGCGGCGAAGGCGACGAACGAGTACGTCGCAGGGGATCTGGACGCTGCCAAAGAGGCGCAGAACGCGGCGAAGTCCGTGAATCTGGAAGCCCTGCGCGAGCAGCCGGGGGGCAAGAAGTGAGCGGGGACGCGCCGGTCGACCCGGCCGAGGTGCCGGTGTTCACCGGCGATCTGGGAGTGCTTGACGAGAAGGTGAAGGCGCTCTCGACGGGCGGAGTGACCGTCTCGTCGAAGGCGACCGACGTACACACGAGTTTCGGTGGGCTGTCCGCGTTCTATCAGGCGCCGGAGGCCGACCAGCTGTTCGCGACGACGAAGCCGGTCTCGGACGTGGGCCTGACCGTCAGCTCGGACATGTGCACGATCGTCGGGGCATTGGGCACGTACAGCCGCGATGCCGAGCCGCTGGTGAAGAAGCTGGAGAACCTGAAGACGGAAGCGGCGGAGTTCCGCACGAAGGTCGCGGACGACGACAAGTGGCGCGAGGACGGCGACCTGATCGAGGAGAACCTCAATCGCCGCAATGAGATCGCCGAGGTGTGGGCCCAGTTCCAGGAGGTGGAGCGGGCCGCCTACGCGAAGATCGTCGCGCTGGTGGGCGGTAAGGCGCTCAAGGTGAACGACGGCTCCAACGGCGAGGGCATGTACGGCTATGACGCCGAGGCGTTGAAGCAGTCGAAGTCCCTGCCGTGGGGCGATGCGGTGGAGGAGTCGGTTCCGGCCTGGCAGGTGTGGGAGCACGCCTGGGACTTCGGCAAGGGCCTGATCGTGGACGGCGTGTGGGGCACCCTCAAGGGGCTCGGCGGTCTGGTCGGACTGTCCGGCTGGGACACGTTCAAGGCGTCCTGGACGGGGCTGGGGAAGCTGGCGACGGGGCTGGCGATCTCCTCGATTCCGGGTGTGCGCGAGCTGTACTGGGCAGCTCCGGACGACAAGCTCCCGTCGTGGCTGCGTGACTCGCGCACGGCGATGAAGGAGACCGGCAAGGCGCTGCTGGCGTGGGACCAGTGGGGCTCGAACCCTTCCCGCGCGGCGGGTGCGGTGACCTTCAACGTCCTGACGACGGTGTTCACCGGTGGCTCGGGCGGCGCGGTGTCGGGTGCAGGCAAGGCGGGCGCGGTGGCCAAGGCGCTGTCCTTCGCGGGCAAGGCGGGCAGGGCCATCGACCCGATGACGTACATCTTCAAGGGCGCGGGTGCGGGGGTCTCGAAGATCGGCGATGTGCTGGCCGGTCTCAAGGGCATGGGCAAGATCGAGATCCCGAAGATCGACGTGGACGGCGCGTTCGCCTTGCCGGACGGCGGGCGCCTGCTGCCGGACGGCACGATCGAGGTACCACCCGGCACGGCGATACCGGAGGGGGCCACCAAGCTCCCGGACGGCACCATCAAGGTCCCCGAAGGCACCGCGACCCTGCCGCCGGGCACGGTCAAACTGCCGGTCGACGGGCCGCCGCAGTTCATGGACCCCAAGGGCAACATCTACGACGCGAAGGGCGCGATCACCCAGCACGCCGACGAGGCCCCACCGGGCAAGCCGGGGACGGGGGCGGGCGTCCCGAAGGCCGACTCCCCGACGGTGGACAGCCCGACCACGGCCAAGGTGCCGGACCGCGAACTGGTCGGCGTCGGCGGCCGCGGCGACGACGTGATCCGCGTCGGCAGCGACATCTCCGACCCGGTCCGCGCCGGCGACGACCTCCCGGGCGGCCGCCCGGACACCACCCCGGGCGGCACGGCGGGCCACACGCCCGGCGGTCACGCGGGCGACCACATGCCCACGAACCGCCTGGACAACCCTCCTCGCGGCGGTCACGCGGACACCCCGGGCACGGGCGGCCACGCCGACTCCCCGGGCACGGCGGGCCACGCGGACGGCCCCGGCGGCACCCCGCACACCGATGGCCCGGGCTCGGGTGGCGGCGGCCACCACGAGCCGCCGGCGCCGGGCGGCGCCCACCCGGGCGGGGTGGGTGGCGCAGACGACGCGGCACGCGGCGCGGACGACGCGGCGCACCGGGCGGAGTACGAGGCCGCCCGGGAGAAGCCCGCCAGCGAGCGGACCCCGGCCGAGCGGGCGGCCATCAGCCGCGAGCACGTCCGGCTGGCCGACGAGAACCTGGCCTGGCGAATGGAGCACTACGACAAGATCGGCCGACGTCTCGACTCCACCAAGATGGTCGACGGCCAACTTCTGCCGCAGCTCGTGGAGAAGCCAGGCGGCGGCTGGATGGCAGCCGACGACATACCGTACGCGGACCCGGAGAAGTACCGGCCCGGAACCATGCACCGGGGCCCGTCCACGGTCACCCCCGACAACGTCCAGCACCTCAACGAGACCGCGGCCAAGCGCCACGCGGGCATGGGGCTGACCAAGGCCGAGACCAAGTTCGAAGCCGACCCGAGCAGCAAGCACGCCCAGGAACTCGCCGCCGCGCAGAAGCACTACGACGACACCGTCGGCGCCGATGTCCCCAACAACAGCAAGCTCGGCGAGGCCCTTGGTGAGGAGGCCGCACGGCGCCACATGCTCCAACAGCCGGAGTTCCAAGGGGCAAAGGAGATCATCGACCTCCCCGAGACGCCCAATGGCGCGAAGCGGTTCGACCAGCTGTGGCGCACCAAGGAAGGCAACCTGCTCATCGTCGAGGCGAAGGGCCCCAAGGGCGACCTGGAATGGCGTCGAGGCAACGGCGACCTCGACCAAGGCATGAAAGTGAAGCAGGGCACGATCGAATACGTCCGCACCATCGTGGCCGATATGCAGGATCGTGCATGGCTGTCACCGGACGACGGCAAGTACGCCGCGGAAATTCAGGCCGCGATCGACAACAAGACCCTGGAGTACGTCCTCGTCCAGGCCACCGAGAACTCCGGTACGTATGCTGGGGCCGAGCTCAAATATTTCAAGATCTTCTAAGGAGAGACGCGTTGGTCTCCATCGTTTCCCGCCCCCCGTTTCCGACGGGGAACGCGGCGGCGGGCCTCGCCGTGCTCCAGGAGAACGCCTCACAGCAGCTCGACTGGCTGGAGGCCGGCTCCGGCGACTTGGGCGACGCCCTGCGCACCCACCTCACCCTGGCGAAGTCGCACTCCCTGCTGGACCCCACGGCGCAGAAGCTTCCCTCGTGGCTTGCGTGGGTCAGCGCGATGCAGCTCGGCTCCGCCGTGTTCACCGCCGCGACCACCACCGAGCCGTCCGTGACCTGCCATATCGCAGACAAGGACCGCACACTCCAGGCCACGGGAGTGCAGCCGTACACGCACGCGGGCACCTGGCTCACCGCCTTCTACCTGGCAGTGGTGTGCCGGGAGAGGGACCGGATCACGGCCCTGTGTCGGGTGCCGGTGTCCCTGCTGCGGGAATCCGGCGCGGTGTTCGACGAGTTCCAGTACTCCTGGATCGAGACGCTCCAGGAGTACTGGGTCGGCGCCGGCGACATCGGCCCATCGCTGGTGGCCGCGGTCGACGGGACGGATCCAGCGGCCTCCACCATCGCGGACCCGGAGACGGTGGCGAAGCAGTTGTATCCGCCGATGGAGCTGTTCCACCGGTTCATCCAGGACGACCACGAGGAATTCAACCGGTCGCTCACCTATGCCCTGGAATGGCACAAGGACTACTGGAGCGAGGAGAGCCGGTCCATGCAGGCCTCGGGCTTCGTCGCCCTGGCCCCGCTCGCGATGGCCTGTTTCGCCCACGACGCGGGGATCCCCATCGAGGTGGAGTCCGAGTACCTGCCCACCGCGCTCCTGGAGCGCGACTGGGTCGGCGAGTTCTCGACCTCAGGCTGACGGCCTGCGCCGCTTGGTGGCCCGCACCGCTCGCGGTGCGGGCCCTCGTACCGGCCCTACTCGGCGTTCCGGGCGAGATCGAGCGCGTAGCGCGGCCACCACTGGCCGGCCTTGGGGCCGCCCTTGCAGGGGCCGTCCGACTCGCCCGGACGCTTGATCCACAGATAGGCGTCGACCTTCTTGTCGCCGGTGTCGACCGTCGGCGGCTCGCCCAGCGCCCGGCCCTTCGGGTTGCACCAGGACTCCGGGTCGTCCTTGCCCGGGGCCGGGCCGTTGCCGTTGCGGCTGGTGTCGATCACGAAGGGCTTGCCGCCGACCATCGCGGACAGCTTCTTGCCGTAGGTCTTGTTCTCCGCGGTGGTCTGGTAGTTGGAGATGTTGAGCGCGAAGCCGTCCGCCTTGGCGATCCCGGCGCGCTTGAGCGGTCCGGCAATCGCCCGCGGGTCCTTGATCCAGTGCGGGTTGCCGGCGTCCAGGTAGACCTTGGTGTGGGGCAGGCCCTTGAGCTTGTCGACGGCGCCGGTGAGCAGGTCGTACCGCTCTTCGAGGAACTTCTTCGGCGTGCAGCCGTCCGCCACGTGGGGCAGCGCGTCGGGCTCCAGTATCACCGTGGCCTTCCGGTCGCCGATGCCCCGGACGGCCTTGTCGAGCCACGCCCGGTAGGCGGCGCCGTCGGCCGCGCCGCCCTTGGAGTACTGGCCGCAGTCGCGGTGCGGGATGTTGTAGAAGACCATTAACGCGTCGCGGTCCGCGTGCGCGGCCGCCTCGGTGAAGCCACGCGCCTGTCCCTCCGGGTCGTCCACCCCCAGCCACTCCGCGACCGGCTGCTCGGCGATCTTCTGAATCAGCTGGGCGTCGTCGTCCGCGCCTTTCTTGCGGTACGCGGCGACCTGCCGGGCGGCGCTGCCGTCGGGGTTGACCCAGAAGGGGACGGTGGCCTTGGGGCGCTGCTTCTGACGGACCGGCGGGGCCGCGTGGTCGGTTCCCTTGGTGCCCTCGGAGGCGCCGAAGCAGCCGGTGAGCGTCGCGAGCGACAGCAGCGCTCCAGCGGCCGCCACGCCGTTGCGCCGGAGATTCCGTTTACGGTGGTGGTGACGGGCAACGGTGTGCCGACGGCCGGTGTAACTGCCGTACATCCACTCCCCCTTGGGTGCACGCTCCGGGGGAGGACGAGGGGCCCCCGGGTGGGACAAGCCGGTCGAATCCATCCTTGCACAGGGCTCCGGCCGCCCGGGCCCGCCTGCGCAAGCGGAGGCGGGTTTTCGCCCGTCCGGCGCGATTCGCACGGTGTTCTACCGACGGAAGCGGCGCCGCAGGCCCCGACGGAGGCGGCCGCGGCGGGGGCCGCGGGACGGCGGGCCGGGCGCGCCGAGGCCGCGACCGGCCGGACGCCATGGGTGGTCGGGGGACTCGATCGGCGCTTTGCGTTCCGCTTGTGCCCGTATCTCCAGATGGGACTGATAGCCCGACACCTGCCACGCCTGGTCATGGGCCGCGACGGCCGCGCGGATCGCCGAGCCCGCGACGCCCCGGCGGCGGGCCACGACCGCCAGCCAGGCGAAGAAGCCCATGACGGCGACCAGCACGCCGACGAAGATCAGGTACGGCAACAGCGCAGCCATACGGCACCCCTCCCCACACCAGAACGGGCCACCGTCACCCGGCGTTCCCTGCGTTCCCGGCGGTGGTTCGGGGTGCGGGGTGCGTCGGGTGCGGGGGCTGCGTCGTGCCCGTCAGGTACGCGGACACCACCACGTTCGCCGAGTACGTCCGCGTCTTCTTGTCGAACCGTCCCCCGCACGTGATCAGCCGTAGCTCCGCCCGGCCGCCGATCCGCGCCCCGTACACCCGGCGCGCGTCGAACCGCTTGGCGTTCACCATCGCCACGTCCTCCACCGTGAACTCCGCCGTCGAACCGTCCGACCGCCCGATCCGGAGCGTCTCCCCGCGCCGGAGGTCCCTCAGCCGGTAGAAGACCGCGGGCTTGGAGCGGGTGTCGACATGGCCGACCAGCAGCGCCGCCCCCGCCGTGCCGGGCTCGGGCCCGCCCCGGTACCAGGCCACGGAGTCCGCGCGGCTGAACGGCGGCGGCTGCACGGCCCCCTTGCGGTCCAGGCCCGCGCCGATGACCGGGGCGTGGACCCCGGCCGCCGCGATGTCGATGCGTTGCGGCCGGGCGGCCGCCAGCGGGGTGTGCGCCTCGGGCAGCGGATGCGCCGGAGGACGGCCGACCGCGGCCGCGTCCCCCGTCATCGGCGCCGGGGCGCCCGTACCGTCGGTGATGTCCCGGCCCCACATCCACAGCCCGAGCAGCAGCGCCACCCAGGCCAGGCCCATGGCCAGCCGTCCGGCTCCGGAGAAACGCGTCTCAGACATCGCCACCCACCCGCTGCCGACGCCGCCGTACCGCGAGCCCCGCGACAGCCACCGCCGTACCGCCGGACAGCACCAGGCCGTACGCCGTCGCGCCGCCGCCGATGCCGTCCCGCCGTGGCGGCTCCTCGTCGGTGGGCCGCGGCGCACCGCCGCCACCCGCGTGTATGGGCGCGACGGGCGACGGCGGGCGCTCCACGGCCACGGACACCTTCCCGGCGCCCGGCTCCGCCACGCCGCCGCCGCAGTCGACGGCGACCCGATGCACGCCCTTGGAGGCCGTCGAGCGGATCGTCGCCTCGCTGAACAGCCCATCATCGCCATCGGGGGTCAGCTCCGCGTCGTCGACGAACACCGGCGAGGTGGCCGTCGCCATCGTGCCCTGGCAGCCGAAGGCCCGTACCTCCACCTCGGCGCCGGGCGCGATGGCGAGCGGGCTGATCCGGATCGTGGCGGTGGCGTCGTGGCGCTGATCGGCGCGAGCGGGTCCCGAGGCGATGAGGCAGAGAGTTGCCGTACAGAGCGTGAGGGTGGCGATGCGCATCGTGAACCTCCTGACACCACGAGGCTCACGCGCCCGGCCGGGCCCCGCATCCGCTGCGGACCCGGCCCTGCTCCGAACGGGTGCTCAGACGACGCGTTCCACGAGGTCCGCGATCGAGTTCACGACGGTGGACGGCCGGTACGGGAAGCGGTCGACCTGATCGGCCTGGGTCACCCCGGTGAGCACGAGGAACGTCTCCATGCCCGCCTCCAGACCGGCCCGTACGTCCGTGTCCATCCGGTCGCCGATCATCGCGCTGCTCTCGGAGTGCGCGCCGATCGCGTTCAGCCCGGCGCGCATCATCAGCGGATTCGGCTTGCCGACGAAGTACGGCTCCTGACCGGTCGCCTTGGTGATCAGCGCCGCGACCGAGCCGGTGGCGGGCAGCGCGCCCTCGGCCGAGGGGCCGGTCTCGTCCGGGTTGGTCGCGATGAACCGGGCGCCGTCGTTGATCAGGCGGATCGCCTTGGTCAGCGCCTCGAAGCTGTACGTACGCGTCTCGCCGAGGACGACGTAGTCCGGCTCGACGTCGGTGAGGACGTAACCGATGTCGTGCAGGGCGGTGGTCAGCCCCGCCTCCCCGATGACGTACGCGGTGCCGCCGGGGCGCTGCTCGTCCAGGAACTGGCCCGTGGCCAGCGCCGACGTCCAGATGTTCTCGACCGGTACGTCGAGGCCGATACGGGACAGCCGGGCGTGCAGATCGCGCGGGGTGTAGATGGAATTGTTCGTGAGCACGAGGAAGGGCCTGCCGGACTCTCGCAGCCGCTTGATGAAGGCATCGGCCCCGGGGACCGGTATGCCCTCGTGCATCAGCACCCCGTCCATGTCGGTAAGCCATGACTCGATCGGCTTGCGCTCTGCCACTGGTTGCTCTCCGCTCGGCTCGACCGTCTGGGCGACGTCCACAGCCTAACCGGGGGCAGCACGGCCTCAGCGCGACAGACCCGCACAGGTGTCCGATGCTGAGGGAAGGGGGAACGCGAGTCGACGGTTAGGAGACCGCCATGGGCATCATGGACAAGCTGAAGGACGCGATCGCCAAGAACCCGGACAAGAGCCGACAGGGTGCACGCAAGGGGGCGGACGTCGCCGACAAGAAGACCGGCGGCAAGCACTCGGAGCAGATCCAGCGCGGCTCGGACAAGGTCGACGACGAGCTCCGCCGCCGGGGCGAGGGGCCCCGGGGCGGTTAGCGGCGGCGTCCTCAGCGCCTGGCGCGCCGGGACTTCACGACGAGGGCGGTGCCCCCGGCCACGAGTCCGACACTGATCACGCCGAGCCCGGCGAGCCGAACGTTGCGTTCGCCCGTCGCGGCCAGCTCGGGTTTCCAGTGTTCGTGGCGGCGGGCGCCGTCCTCGTCGTGCCGGTCGTCGCCCTTGTCGGCGGGGGCGGTCTCGTCAGGGTCGGTCTTGTCGGATCCGGGGTCTTCGGAGCCGGTTTCGGAGCCAGGGTCTTCGGTGGCGGGGGCTTCGGTGTCGTATCCGGGGTCTTCGGTGGCGGGGTCGGTTTCGGTGCCGAGGTCGGTCTCGGTGCCGAGGTCGGTCTCGGTGCCGAGGTCGGTACCGGGATCGGTTTCGGTGTCGGTACCGGTCTCGGTATCAGCGCCGGTGCCGGGGTCCGCCTCCGTATCCGCCTCGTCCGTATCCGCCTCGTCCGTATCCGCCTGGTCCGTGCCCGCCTCGTCCGTGCCGGTGTCCAGACCCGTGTCCACGCCCAGATCCTCGTCAGTGCCGGAATCCGCCTGGTCCTCGGTGCCCTGGTCCGTCTCGCTGTCGGGGCTCGGCGGCGCGACGAGGCTCCGCTCCCGGCGGCGGGTCGGGGTGGGACTCGGCTCGGCCTTGGCCTTGGTCTCGGGCTCCGCCTTGGCCTCGGGCTCGGGCTCGGCGCTCGGCACGGGCTCCAGCTCGGCGCTGGGCTCCGACTCCAGCCCGGCACTGGGCTCGGGCTCGGACTCCGGCTCGGCGCTCGGCTTCGCGTCCGGCACCGGCAGTGGCACCGGCGCCGGCACCGGTGTGTTGTCCGCCCCCGCCGTACTGTCCGCACCGGGCTCCGCCTCCGCGGCGATCCGGAACGCGTAGTCGTTCGACTGCCCGACCCACCCCCCGTCGTCCCCGCGCCGCTGTACGGCGATGGCGTTGGCCGTGACCGGGCCCAGGGGGGCGTCGGTGGTGAAGCGGGTACGTATCGTCACGTCGACGGTCTTCCCGGCCGCCACGGTGAACCCCTTGAAGTCCTTCTCGAACACGCCGATGTTCTCGTCCTCGTCGGTCGTCTGGAAGGAAACGTCCCGCCAGGTGCCGCCGTCCGCGTACGGGTCGAGGAACTCCAACTGGATCTGGCGGGGCCGCAGCGCATGGCCCTGGTCGACGAGGACCGTGACGGGGTGGATCGCCCGGCATCCGGTGTCCGTGGTGTTGCGCAGTACGAGGTGCCACTGCTGCCACCCGGCGCCCCGCGCGAACTGGTCGGGGCCGCCGCGCAGCCGGGTCTCTATGGGGAAGTCGGAGACGGTCCCGTCCCCGCAGGTCGGGGCGGGTTCGGCCACGGCGGCGTGCGCTTCGAGCCCGTACAGGGCCGGGGCGAGCGCGAGCGCGGCCGCGGGCAGGGCGGCGCGGAGGGACAGAGCGGCGCGGAAGGACAGGGCGGTGGGCAGGCGCATGGGTGACCTCTGCTGGCAGCGGCGTATCCCCGAGCACTCCGCCACATTCCGCGTCCGCACGTCGACACACCGCAGGGGCCGCCGATTGACCCCGACTGGCCGTCAACAAACCCTCGATCAGCCCAATGCGAACAGCGGGGCGAGCACGAGCTGCGCCGCTCCCTCGACCACCGCCCGCGCCCCGCCGCGTACGAGGTCGACCGGGACCGTGGGGCGGCTGGTGCGGGCGGCGTCCTCGGCGAGCACGGCGGCCACGCCGCGTACATACGACGTGGGGTCGGCCAGCACGACCCGGCCGCCGAGCAGCACCCGGTCGATGTCGAGGAGCCGTACGAGGTTGGCCGCGCCGACGCCGAGCAGCCGGGCCGCCTGCGCCTGCGCGCCGCGGGCCACGGCGGCCAGGCACAGGGCTTCCAGGCAGCCGTAGTTGCCGCAGCCGCAGCGCGGCCCGTCGAGCTGCACCACCTGGTGCCCGAACTCCCCCGCGTCCGTCCGCGCGCCCCGGTACACGCCGCCGTCGAGCACGAGCCCGGCGCCGAGGCCCGTGCCCAGGTGCAGATACGCGAACGAATCGACGGGGGCGGCCGGGGCGGCGAGGCCGAGGGCGGCGGCGTTGGTGTCCTTGTCGAGGACGACGGGCAGGCCCAGGCGCCGGGCGAGCGCGTCGCGCAGGGGGAGCCCGTCCCACTGCGGGAAGCCGGTGACCTGGTGCAGTACGCCGGAGCCGTGGTCGAGCGGGCCGGGTGCGGCGACCCCCACTCCGAGCAGCCCGCCCCCGGACAGCCCGGGCGCGGCGGCGATCAGGGCCTCGACCTCCGACGCCGCCGCCGTCAGGGCCCGATCCGCCTCGGCGCCGAAGTCGAAGCGTGCCGTACGGAGGGCCACCGGCGTGCCCGCGAGGTCGACCAGGACCGCCGTCAGCTCGTCGCGGTCCAGGTGCAGGCCGATCGCGTGGCGGGCGTCCGGGACCATGCGGAGGACGGTGCGCGGCTTGCCGCCGGTCGAGGCGCGGCGGCCCGCCTCGGCCGCCAGGCCCTCGGCCCGCAGCCGGGCCGTGATCTTGCTGACGGCCTGGGGGGTGAGGCCGGTACGGTCGGCCAGTTCCAGCCTGCTGACGCCGTCCCCGCCCGCGTCGCGCAGCAGGCGCAGGACGAGCGCGGCGTTATGGCTGCGTAGGGCGGACAGATTGGCTCCGGGCCCGGCCGCCCCCGACATCGTGCTGTTCACACCCCCATTGTGGTCATCGCTTGCGCTTTAGCAACACTGTTGTCAAAGTGGCGGCATGGATGACAAGAGCAGCGATGACAGCAGGACCCTCCGCGCCGGACTGATCGGCTACGGCCTCGCGGGATCCGTCTTCCACGCCCCCCTGATCGCCGCCGCCGACGGCCTCGCCCTCGACACCGTCGTCACCGCCAGCCCCGAGCGGCAGCAGCAGGCCCGCGACGAACACCCCGGCGTGCGGATCGCCGCGTCCGCCGGCGAGCTGTGGGCCCGGGCCGGTGAGCTGGACCTGATCGTCATCGCCTCCCCCAACCGCACCCACGTTCCGCTCGCGCGCGCCGCGCTCCAGGCCGGGCTGCCGGTCGTCGTGGACAAGCCGCTGGCCGCGACCGCCGCCGAGGCCGAGGAGCTGGCCGCGCTCGCCGAGGCCCGCGGGCTGCTGCTGAGCGTCTTCCAGAACCGCCGCTGGGACAACGACTTCCTGACCCTGCGCAAGCTCCTCGCCGACGGCTCGCTCGGCGAGGTGCTGCGCTTCGAGTCGCGCTTCGAGCGGTGGCGGCCGCAGCCCAAGGGCGGCTGGCGGGAATCCGGCGACCCGGCCGAGATCGGCGGGCTGCTGTACGACCTGGGCAGCCATCTGGTCGACCAGGCGCTCACCCTCTTCGGCCCGGCCGACTCCGTCTACGCCGAGGTCGACGTACGGCGCGCCGGGGCGGAGGCCGATGACGACACCTTCATTGCCGTCCACCACACGAACGGCGTCCGCTCGCAGCTGTGGATGAGCGCCGTCACCGCCCAGCTCGGTCCGCGCTTCCGGGTGCTGGGCAGCGAGGCGGGCTATGTGAAGTACGGCCTCGACCCGCAGGAAGCGGCCCTCCGCGAAGGGCTGCGCCCCGCCGAATCCGCGGCGTGGGGCGCCGAGCCCGAGTCCGCGTGGGGGCGGCTGGGCGCGGGCGAGTCGCCGCTGACCGGCGGCGGGCGGCCCGTCCCGACCGTCCCCGGCGACTACCCCGCGTACTACGCCGCCATCGCCACCGCCCTCCGCGACGGCACCCCGCCCCCGGTCACCGCGGCCGAAGCGGCGGCGGCGCTGCGGGTGCTGGAGGCGGCCCGGGTGTCGGCGACGGAGGGCCGTACGGTCCCCATCGGAGGCGCCGCATGAGCACCCCCGACCTCGCTGATCTCATCGCGCAACTGGAGGAGCAGGAGCGCCGGCTGCGCCTCCCGTCCCTGAGTAATGACGACGCCTGGCGCCTCGGCTGCCTCATCGCCGAGCTGGCCGAGGAGCGCGGCGCGGCCGTGACCATCGGCGTGCGCCGGGGCGGCCAGCGCCTCTTCCATCGCGCCCTGTCCGGCACCTCTGCCGACAACGACGCCTGGCTGGAGCGCAAGTGCCGGGTCGTCGACCGCTACGCGGCCTCCTCCTATCTCGTCGGCACCCGCTTCCGGGCGAAGGGCACGACCTTCGAGGAGTCCTCCCGGCTCGACCCCGACCGCTACGCCGCGCACGGCGGCGCCTTCCCGCTTCATGTGACGGGCACGGGCGTCGTCGGCACGGTCGCCGTGTCGGGCCTGCCACAGGCGGAGGACCACGCGCTGGTGGTGGAGGCCCTGGAACGGTTCCTGGCCGACTGATCACGGCGACCGCCCGACGGCGGCGCGGGCTCGCTTCGCCGGGCGCCGAAGCTTTCCACGCCTACGGTGAAGCGCATGGCAGCGAAGACCGTCACCACGGACCTCCCCACCACCGCGCAACCGGCGCGCGTGCTGTCGTTCGCGCTGGTCGCGGTGTGTACGGGCTATTTCATGGTCATCCTGGACAGCACGATCGTGAACGTCGCCCTGCCCGCCCTGCGCACCGATCTGCGGGCGGGCGTGAACGGCCTCCAGTGGATCGTCGACGGCTATCTGCTGGTGCTCGCGGCCGGGCTGCTGTCCGGCGGGGCGCTCGCGGACCGCTTCGGCGCCCGGCGGGTGTTCCAGGCCGGGCTCGGCCTTTTCGTGTCGGCGTCGCTCGGATGCGGGCTGGCCCCCGACGTGCCGGTGCTGGTGCTCGCGCGGGTGGCACAGGGGGCCGGGGCGGCGCTCTCCGTACCGGCCTCGCTGGCGCTGCTGCGGGCCGCGTACACCGACCGGACGACGCGCGCCCGCGCGGTCGGCGTGTGGGGCGGCATCGCCGGGGTGGCCGCGGCGGGCGGGCCGCTCCTCGGCGGCGTCCTGGTCGCGGCGGTCGGCTGGCGGTGGGTGTTCTTCGTCAACGTGCCGATCGGTCTTGCCGCGATGGCGCTGACCGCGCGGTACGTTCCGGCGCCGCGCGCGCAGACCGGCAAGGGGCTGGACCCGGCCGGTCAGCTCACCGGCGTCCTGGCGCTGACCGCGCTGGCGCTCACCATGATCGAGGGCGGCCGCTCCGGGGCGACCGCGCTGGTGGCGTGCGGCGCGCTGGTGTTCGTCCTGGCGGCCGCCGGGTTCGTCGCCGTCGAACGGGCGGTGCGCGCGCCGATGCTGCCGCTCGGGCTGTTCCGCACGCCCACCTTCGCCGGGGGCACGGCGGTCGGCCTGCTGATCAACCTCGGCTTCTACGGCGAACTGTTCGTCATCAACCTCTACTTCCAGCAGACGCTGCACTACTCCGCGCTGCTCGCCGGGTTCGCGCTGCTGCCGCAGATGGGCGTGGTGGCGGCCGGTTCATGACTGTCCGGGCGCTTCACCGCCCGCGTCGGCAGCCCGCGGCCCACGCTGCTCATCGGGCTGGTCACGGGCGGGGCGGGGCTGCTCGCGCTCACCGGTCTCACCGCCGCGGTGGCGCACGTTCCGTATGCGCTGCTGGTACTGCCCCTGATGGCCACGGGCTTCGGGATGTCGTTCACCATGCCCGCCGTGACGACGGCCGTCACCGACGGCGTGCCCGCCGAGCGGGCCGGGCTCGCCTCCGGCGTGATCAACGCCTCCCGCCAGACCGGCGGCGTCATCGGCGTCGCCCTCCTCGGCGCCCTGGCCGGCACCGGCCCCCTGGCCGGGCTGCGTACGGCGCTGGCCATCGCCGGGCTGGCCTTCCTCGCCGGGGCCCTGATCACCCTGCGCACCGTCGATCGCGCCCCCATGCCATGATCCTGCGGTGCCCGCAGCGAACATACGCCCCCGAACCGGCCAGGACCTGGCGGCCTGCGTCACCGCGCTCGCGACCGTGCAGCGGGCCGACCGCTACCCGGTCGACTGGCCCGACGACCCGGAGCGCTGGCTGACACCGGACGGGATGCTCGGCGCGTGGGTCGCGACTGAAGGGGCCGCAGACCCCGCCGTACTCGGCCATGTGATGCTCACCCGGACCGATCCCGCCCTCGCGGACGCCATCGGCGCACCGGCCGAAGGGCTCGCCGCGGTGGCCAGACTGTTCGTCACCACCGCGGCACGCCGCCGCGGTCTGGCCGCCGGGCTGCTCGGGCACGCGGCGCGGGCGGCGGTGGCGGCCGGACTGCGGCCCGTCCTGGAGGTCGACTCGGGCGCCACCGCGGCCATCGGGCTGTACGAGCGCGCCGGGTGGCGCTTCGTCAGGGCCATGACCGCCGACTGGCACACGGCGGACGGACGGCTCGCCGTGGTGCACGCGTACAGCGGACCCGCTGGTCACTGAACACATCCGGCCCCCGGGCCGTACGAGGTGACGGCGGCACCTCGACCCCCCGAGCCTGGTCCGCCGTGTCACTACCGGGCCCCGCACGGAAGGACCTTCGGGATGCGCCAGCTGCCGGACAAGGACAACGCCGAAAAGGCTGCCCCGGAGGAGGGCGACACCCCGGAGGACAGTCCGCCTGAGCGGGCCCCGGAGTCCGCTGCCGAGGGCCCGGGCGGCCCCAAGGCCCCTGCCGAGCCCGACGTCGAGGCCAAGGACGAGGGCGACGCCAAGGGCGAGGCCGACGCCAAGGGGCAGGAGGCCAGAAGTCAGGCCCCGGAGAGCAAGGACCAGGAGAGTCCGGCCAAGGCAAGCCCGGCCCCCAAGAGCCCGGACCCCGAGAGCCCGGACCAGGGAGGCCAGGACCAGGCGAACCCGGCCCCCAAGAGCCCGGCCCCGGAGAGCAAGGCCCCGGAGGACCCGGCCAAGGCAACCACGGCCCCCGAGAGCCGGGACCAGGCGCCCTCGGCCCCCGAGAGCAAGGCGTCCGAGAGCCCGGCGCCCGAGAGTCCCGACCAGGCCGACGACGGGCCGACCGAGTTGTTGGGCGGCGTCACCGCCGGTGGTGGCGGTGAGGACGACGGTCCGGGACCGGACCGGGCGGTCACCGGGCGTGGCGGCTGGCGGGGGCGGTATCCCCTCGCGGCGCGCGCCGTGTCGTGGACGGTCACCGGGCTGTCCCTCGCCCTGGTCTTCGTCGCCCTGCTGCTGCCGACGAAGCTCGAACTCCTCACGGTCGACCACTTCACCCGCATCCCGGTGGAACTGATCTTCGGGGCCGGTCTGCTGCTGCTCCTGCCGGCCCTCGCCCGGAGAGTGGTGGCGGTGCTGGCGGGGCTGTTCCTCGGCGCGCTGGCCATCCTCAACATGCTGGACATGGGCTTCAACGAGTTCCTGGGCCGCGGCTTCAACGTCGTCCTCGACTGGATCCTGTTCGACGACGCCCAGTCGTACCTGGAGGACTCCGTCGGCCAGACGGCCGCCGCGGCCGCCGTGGTCGGGATCGCGGTGCTCGCGCTCGCCGTGCTCGCCCTCATGGCGCTGGCGGTCCTCCGGATCGGCAACGTCATGGCCCGCAACAGCGTCGTGGCGACCCGCACCACCCTGGTGGCCGGGACCGTCTGGGTCGCGTGCGCGTCGGTCGGCGCGCAGGTCGCGGGGCTGCCGGTGGCGTCCCGCAGCACATCCGCGGCGGTCCAGGACCGGGCGGAGCGGGTGGAGAAGACCCTCAAGGACGAGCGGGAGTTCAAGAAGATCGCCGCCTTCGACACGTACGGCGACACCCCGGGCGATCAGCTGCTGACCGGGCTGCGGGGCAAGGACATGATCTTCACCTTCATCGAGAGCTACGGCCGCAGCGCGATCGAGGACCCGGCGATCGCGCCCGGGGTCGACTCGACGCTGAAGAAGGCGACCGAGCGGCTGGACAAGGCCGGGTTCGCCAGCAAGAGCGGCTGGCTGACCTCGGCGACGTACGGCGGCAACAGCTGGCTGGGCCACTCCACCTTCCTGACCGGCCTGTGGATCGACAACCAGAACCGCTACCGCACCGTCACCGCGGGCGACCACCTGTCCATCACCCGCGCCTTCAAGCGCACCGGCGCCTGGCGGACGGTCGGCATCATGCCGGGCGTCCAGAAGAGCTGGCCGGAGGGCACGTTCTACGGCCTCGACCACGTCTACGACTCGCGCGAGCTGGGCTACAAGGGGCCGAAGTTCAGCTGGTCGACCATGCCCGACCAGTACGCGCTGAAGGCGTTCGAGCAGCTGGAGCACGGTAAGAAGCACGACAAGCCGCTGATGTCGCTGAACATCCTGACCTCCAGCCACCAGCCCTGGGCGCCGATCCCGAAGACCATCCCGTGGAGCAAGGTGGGGAACGGCTCGGTCTACAAGGGCATCGAGAAGGCGGGCAAGCGGCCCGAGGACGTGTTCACCGACTCGACCAAGGTGAAGCAGGAGTACGGCAAGTCCGTCCAGTACTCGGTGAACAGCCTCATCGACTACGTGATCAAGTACGGCAACAAGAACACCGTGCTCGTCTTCCTCGGCGACCACCAGCCGCTGGCCCGGGTCAGCGGCAACCACGCGAGCCGGGACGTGCCGGTGTCCATCGTCGCGCATGACCCGAAGGTGCTGAAGCGGATCGCCGACTGGAACTGGGCGGACGGGCTGATGCCCCGCGCGGACACCCCGGTGTGGAAGATGAACACCTTCCGCGACCGCTTCCTGAAGGCCTACGGCTCGACGCCGAGCGCGACCCCGCAGCAGGTGAGGCAGGAGGCGAAGCGGGCGGCCGAGTGAGCGCCGCGGCCTCCGGACGCCGGTGGCGTCCGGGGGCCGCGCTCAGCGCTTCACACCAAGCCGTCAGGCGTCCTTGAACTCCTGGCGCTGGCGGCCCAGTCCGTCGATCTCCAGCTCCACCACGTCCCCGGACCGCAGATACGGCTTGGGCTCCGGCCGGCCCATGGCGACGCCCGCCGGGGTGCCGGTGTTGATGACATCGCCCGGGTAGAGGGTCATGAACTGGCTGAGGTAGCGGACCACATGGGCGACGCCGAAGATCTGCTCGGCCGTCGTGCCGTTCTGCTTGATCTCACCGTTGACCCACAGCCGCAGGCCGAGGGCCTGCGGGTCGGGGACCTCGTCGGCGGTGACCAGCCAGGGGCCCAGCGGGTTGAACGTCTCGCAGTTCTTGCCCTTGTCCCACTGGCCGCCACGCTCGATCTGGAATTCCCGCTCGGAGACGTCGTGGGCGATCGCGTAGCCCGCGACGGCGGCGAGAGCGGCCTCGTCGGATTCGAGGTAGCGGGCGGTGCGGCCGATGACGACGGCCAACTCCACCTCCCAGTCGGTCTTCACGCTGCCGCGCGGCACCAGCACCGTGTCATCGGGACCGATGACCGTGTCGGGCGCCTTCATGAAGAGGATCGGCTCCTCCGGAAGGGCGGCGCCGGTCTCGGTCGCGTGATCGTGGTAGTTCAGCCCGATGCAGACGATCTTGCCGATACGGCCCAGCGGCGGGCCGACCCGTACGCCGCCGTCCTGGATCACCGGCAGCGCGTCGGCGCCCTCGGCCTCGGCCGCCACGCGGATCCGGGCCAGCGCCGCCTCGTCGGCGAGCAGGGCCCCGTCGATGTCCGAGACCAGGCCGGACAGGTCGCGGAGGGTGCCGTTCTGGTCGAGGAGGGCCGGGCGTTCCGCCCCGGCCGGTCCGACGCGCAGCAGCTTCATCCTCACAACTCCCTGGTCTCAGGACGGTGGCCAGGGGCGACTCCATGGCCTCTGGCCGCTCGATCCTCCACGAGCCTCGTCCACCCCGCAAGACCCCGTTCACGGACTGGACCGTGCCCTCGCCGTCCGGGGCTCACCGTCCGCGGAGCAGCAGGGCCCGTTCCACCGCCGTCCAGGTGGTGCTGGTCGCGAGGTAGAGCGCGGCGGCCAGCGGCACCACGGCGGCGGTGATGAGCGTGCCGAAGGAGAGCAGCGGCAGCACCCGCGCCAGCCCGGACGCACCGGGCGCGCCGGGCACCGCGGGCGCCGCCGCCTCGCGGGCGGCCTTGCGGTTGCGTACGTACGTCCAGGTCGCGACGGCCGCTATCAGCGCGAACAGGGCGAGGTAGACCATCCCCTGCTGCCCGGCGAGCGCCCCGCCCCAGCGACCGTCGAGCGGGGCACCGGCCAGCGTGTGGTCGAGCAGGTCTCCGGCGCCGCTGCCGGTGGAGAACACGTGGTACATGACGAAGAAGACCGGCAGCTGGATCAGGGTCGGCAGGCAGCCCGCCAGCGGGGACGCCCCTTCCTTCGCTTGGAGGTCGGTCATCGCGCGGCGCAGCCGCTCGGGGTTGTTCTTGTGCTTGCGGCTCAGCTCGGCGATCTTCGGCGCCAGCGCGGCGCGCGCCTTCTCGCCGCGGGCCGCCGCCCGGGCGAGCGGATGGAGCGCGGCCCGGACGCACAGGGTGAACAGGACGATCGCGGCGGCCGTCGCCGAGGCCCCGAACAGCGGATCGAGCCGGTCGGCCAGGGTGGTCAGCAGGGTGCCGAGGGTTGCGAAAACAGACATGGGAGCCCTCCACGGGTCTCGTCATGGGCCGGATGACCGAAGAGAAACGGATCGACGGCGTGACGAGCCGCGTGGGCGCGGCGGGGTGCTGCGGGTGCGTGCGCCTACGCGGCCGTCGGAAGGCGACGGCCGGGCGCTCGGGGCCTGGGGCGGCCCGCGGCGTCGGGGTCCCGCTGCGGCAGGAACGCGGTCCGGCGCTCCCGGTCCCGTATCGCGGTGCGTATGCGCCCCGGGGGCGCGGGCACCCGGGCCCGGGCGGCGAGCACGGCGCAGGTCAGCAGCGCGGCCGCGACGGCGGCGGTGGCAGCGGTGGTGGCGGCGAGGGCGACGGCGCTGATCAGCCCGGTCTGCGTGAGCAGGGTGCCGGTCAGCAGGAAGAGGAGCACGCCCAGGTGCATGCGCAGCGTCTCGATGCGATGCGTCATGTCGATGCGAGTCATGCGGCTCCCCCTCTCCACTCAGCCGCCATCAGTCTAGGGGGCGCCACCGACAACGCGCGGCGCGGCCAGTGTCAGCCTGGCCCACACCACCAGCCGGTAGCGGGAGGTGTATTCGGGGGTGCAGGTGGTCAGCGTGAGGTAGGAGCCGGGCTCGGTGTAGCGGTAGCGCGGGTGGACCGAGCTGTACGGGACCTTCGCGATCACCGTGCCGTCGGAGGGCGAGGTGCGCGGCAGGGTGCGGTCGACGACGTACGTATAGCGGGCGTGGACGGTCTCGATGCTCACCTTGTCCCCGGGGCGCAGCTCATCGAGGTGGCGGAAGGGTTCGCCGTGCGTATTGCGGTGGCCCGCGAGCGCCACGTTGCCCGGCCGTCCCGGCTGGGCGGTGCCCGGATAGTGGCCCACGTACCCCTTGTTGAGGACGTACGGCTTGCTGATGCCCTCGGCGAGCGGGGCCGTGAGCCCGATGCGCGGGATGCGGATCACCGCGTACGTCCGGTCGCGGCGCGGGGCCCGGTCGTCCACGGTCACGGTCACCTCGCCGTCGTTCTTACGGTGCCTACCGCCCGTACCCACGGCGCCCCCGGACTCCGTACCCTCCCGGCCGGTGCCGGACGAGGGCACCGTGGGATCGTCGGCGCCCCACTGCCGTTCCAGCTCCGCCACTTGGCGCTTCGCGCCCTCCCGGGCCTCGCGGTTGGTCCACCACAGCTGGTGGGCCACCAGCAGGAGCAGGACGATCCCGATCGTGACGGCGATCTCGCCGCCCGTCCACAACACCCGCGCCGCAAGGGCCCGCCGTCGTCGCACACCGACCTCCCCACCCACCCCCACCGGGAGGGGCACCATAGGCCCTGCGGCACGCACCTGCCAGACACGTGACCCGTCAGCCGCCGCCCAGCCCCCGCGAGACGGTGTAGATGACGAGCCCCGCGAGCGCTCCCACCACGGTGCCGTTGATCCGGATGAACTGCAGATCGCGGCCGATGTGGGCCTCGATCTTCCGGGAGGTGTGCTCCGCGTCCCAGCTCGCGACCGTCTCGGTGATCAGCGAGGTGATCTCGTGCCGATAGGTCGTCACCACATAGACGGCCGCGTCCTCCAGCCAGCCGTCGATCTTGCCGCGCATCCGCGCGTCCGTCACCATCCGCGTGCCCAGCGACAGGATCGCCGCGCGGGCCCGCAGCCGCAGCTCGCTGCGCTCGTCCTCGGCGGCCGCGACGATCATCGACCGCACCGCGGCCCAGGTGGAGGCGATCAGGTCCTGCACCTCACCGCGGCCCAGCACCTCGCTCTTGAGCCGCTCGACCCGGTCTCGGGTCCCGCTGTCGGACTGGAGGTCCCCGGCGAAGTCGGACAGGAAGCGGTCCACGGCGCCGCGCGCCGGATGGTCCGGCATGTCGCGCATCTCACGGACGAACCGCAACAGTTCCCGGTAGACCCGCTCGCCGACCTTGCGGTCCACGAACCGCGGCGTCCAGCCGGGCGCGCCGCCGGTCACCGCGCCCATCACCGACTCGTTGTGCTCGACCAGCCAGTCGTGGGCGTGGACGCACACCAGGTCGACGGCCCGGCGGTGACCGCCGTCCGCGACGATCCGCTCCAGCAGCTTGCCGAGCCCCGGCGCGATCTCCTGGGCGTCCGCGCGCCGCGTGATCGCCTCGCCGACCACGGCCTGCACATCGGAGTCGCGCAGCACGGTGAGCGCGCCGCGCAGCGCGGTCGCCAACTCGGCCGTCACCCGGTCGGCGTGCGCGGGTTCGGCCAGCCAGGTGCCGAGCCGGCTGCCGATGCCGACGGCGCGCAGCCGCAGTCGTACGACATCGCCGGAGAGGAAGTTCTCGCCGACGAAGTCGCCCAGGGTCGCCCCGAGCTGGTCCTTCTTGGTGGGGATGATCGCGGTGTGCGGGATGGGCAGCCCCATGGGCCGCCGGAACAGGGCGGTGACGGCGAACCAGTCGGCCAGCGCGCCGACCATGCCCGCCTCGGCGGCCGCGGCGACGTACCCGGCCCAGCCCCCGGCGCCGGAGTTCTGCGCCCACTTGGCGACCGCGTACACCAGCGCGACGGCGAGCAGCATGCCGGTGGCAATTGCCTTCATGCGGCGCACGCCGCGCCGCCGCTCCTCGTCGAGGGGGGTGTCCGCGAACGCGACGACGCCACCGGCCGCCGCCCTCGCGCCGCGCGACATTGACCGCTTTTCACCCGTCGTTGTCCGGTTCATACGCTCCGCCCGGTCGAGGCGTCCCCTCTGTTCGCCGACGCCATTGTCTCGTTCCTGTCTCACTCGCCCCCTGAGTGGAACGAACGGCGAGTTCCCGTCGTCTGTCTGGGGGAGCGACCCCGTCCAACCGGGGGCAGGCCGACAGGCGGACCTCTGTCCGGACATGGGATCATGGAGGACCGACCGGACCGCATCGGCGAAGCACCGTCGCTCGCCGTTCCCGTTCACTTTCGGAGCCCCGGGCTCCGGCTGCCCGAGGAGACCTCCGCCCATGAGCGTGCCCCGTATGCCCAGACGCACGGCCTATGCCGTGTTCGCTGCGCTGGCGGCTGTGGTGGTCCTCGTCTCGACCGCGATATTCGTCGGGGTCGGGGGCCGGGACCGGGATGTGAACGAGGCCGCGCAGGGCACCCGTAACTCCGCGGCCCCGGCCTCGTCGGGGTCCTGGGTGGGCACCTGGTCGGCGTCCGCCGCCGCGGCCGAGCCGAACACGCTCCGCGGCCTCTCCGGCATGTCGATACGGAACGTCATCCACACCAGCATCGGCGGCGCCGGCGCGCGCATCCAGCTCTCCAACCTCTACAGCGCCCGCCCGCTGACGATCACGCATGCCTCGCTGGCGCTGGCGGCCGCCCCCAGCAACCCGACGGCCGCAGCCGGCACCATGCGCCGGCTCACCTTCGACAACCGCTCCTGGGTGACCATCCCGCCCGGCCAGGCCACCACCAGCGACCCGGTGCACATGAACATCCCGGCCGCCGCCGACCTGCTGATCACCACCTACGCCCCGCAGGCGTCGGGCTCGGTGACGTACCACCCGCACGCCCGCCAGACCTCGTACCTGGCGCGCGGCGACCGTACGGAGGACACTGCGGGCGCCGCGTACACCGAGCAGAGCCCGTTCTGGCGCTACCTCAGCTCCGTGGACGTGTGGTCCAAGGAGGCGCAGGGCACGGTCGCGGTGCTGGGCGACTCGATCACCGACGGCATCACCTCCACCGCCGGGGCCAACCGCCGGTGGACCGACTTCCTCGCCGAGCGGCTGCGCACCGAGCCGGGAGCGCCCCGCCTCGGCGTGCTCAACCAGGGCATCAGCGGCAACCGGGTACTGAGCGACGGCACCCAGTTCCCGCCGAACAACCCCAGCGGGCTGTCCCGCTTCGGGCGTGACGTGCTCGACCGTACGAGCGTCAAGGCCGTGATCATCGAGCTGGGCGTCAACGACATCCTCCGCATCCCCCATCAGACCGACCCGAACAAGATCGTGGACGGGCTGCGGCGGCTGACCGAGCAGGCGCACGCCCGGGGCCTGCGGGTCATAGGGGCCACCCTGTCGCCGTTCTACGGCCACCGGGGCTACACCCCGCTGCTGGATTCCGTGCGCGAGCGGGTCAACGCCCAGATCCGGGCCGGGAAGGTCTTCGACGAGGTCGTGGACTTCGACAAGGCGCTGCGCGACCCGGCGCAGCCGCTGCGGCTGCGCCCGGCGTACGACTCGGGCGACCATCTGCACCCGAGCGACGAGGGCTACCGGGCGATGGCGCGGGCGCTCCCCCTCGACTACCTCCGGGGGAGCGCGGCCGCCGCGCTGTGAGGGGCCGGTAAGGCCCGCTAGTGGCCGAGGTCGTGCCTGCGGGCCCGGCGCTCGGCCTGCCGCTCCTCCAGCTCCGCACGGCGCTCACGGCGCGCGGCGCGCAGTTCCTCCTTGCGCGCCTCCCGCTCCCGGCGGCGCTCCGCCTTGAGCCGCTTCTGCTCGTCCCTGCGGAGCTTGCGCTCGACGCTTACCCCGCCGAAGACCGCCAGGCCCGTGACGGTCACCCGCGGGCCGGTGGGGTCGCCGTCGGCCGTCCCCGAGTGGTCGAAGGCACCCATGATGCCGACGCCGCTGACATGCGTCTCCAGGTCCGGCGGCACGATGATCTGTACCCCGCCCATCAGCGTGAAGCAGCGGATCACGGTCTCGCGGCCCTCGAAGCGGGCCTCCCGCAGATCGATCTCGCCGCCGCCCATGAGGGCCATGGCGGTGAAGGCGCGGGGTGCGGTCCACGTGCCCTTGCGCTGGAAGCCGCCCATGATCGCGACACCCATCCTCGACGTCGGGGCGCCGCCGATCCGCCCGGCCCAGCCGTCGTCCCGGGCGGCGAGGCTCGTGGCCTCCTCGGGCCGCGGTTCGGGAGCGGCCACTGCACCGGGCGCCGGGAGGTCCCGGACCAGCGGCTCCAGCTGGGCGTGGGTGCGCGCCGTGTAGGCCGCCTCCAGCCGCTCCTCGAACTCCGCCATGTCCAGGCGGCCTTCGGCGACGGCGTCCCGCAACACCTCGGCGATGCGCTCGCGCTCGGCGTCGGAGGCACGCATCTGGGACCCGCCCGGAAGGTCGGGGGCCGCTCCCTGGGTAGATCCCTCAATTGTCATACGGACAGACTAATGCGGACCGACCGCCCTGGCGGCCCCCCGCGCCGCGCCCCCCTCCGGCGCTCTGCCGGGGTCTTCGCCGGGGTCCTCGCCGGGGTCCTCGCCGGGGTCCTCGCCGGGGAACAGCATGCGGGCGATGACGTCCTCGATCTCCGGCTCCCGCACCGACAGATCCACCAGCGGATATCCGTCGGCGACCGCCGCGACGAGGGGCGCCGCACTGGCGGCGGCCGGGAACGCCAGCCACTGCCGCGGCCCCTCGACCCGCACGGTCCGCGCGCCGGGGACGTCGATCGGCGGCAGCTCCCGCTCCAGGTCCACCACCAGGGTGCGTTCGCTCCCGCCCACCGCGTGCAGCCCGTCCAGCCCGCCGTCGTACACCAGCCGGCCATGGTCGATGACCATCACCCGCTTGCACAGTTGTTCGATATCGGTCAGGTCGTGGGTGGTCAGCAACACGGTGGTGCCGCGCTCCGCGTTCACCTCGCGCAGGAAGCCCCGCACCTTCGCCTTGCTGACCACGTCAAGACCGATCGTCGGCTCGTCCAGGTACAGCACCTCGGGGTCGTGCAGCAGGGCGGCCGCGATGTCGCCGCGCATCCGCTGGCCGAGCGAGAGCTGACGGACCGGCACGTCCAGCAGGTCGCCGAGGTCCAGCAGTTCGACACAGCGGTCCAGGTTCCGCCGGTACCGGTCGTCGGGGATCCGGTACATCCGCCGCACCAGCGCGTACGAGTCGCGCAGCGGCAGGTCCCACCACAGGGTGGTCCGCTGCCCGAAGACCACCCCGATGCGGCGCGCGAGCCGCGTCCGCTCCCGTGACGGATCGATCCCGGCGACCCGCAACCGCCCGCCGCTGGGCACCAGGATCCCGGTCAGCATCTTGATCGTGGTCGACTTCCCGGCGCCGTTCGGGCCGATGTAGCCGACCATCTCACCGCGCGGCACCCGGAAGCTGATGCCGTCCACCGCGCGCACCTCGCGCCGCTCCCGGCGCAACAGCCCGGCCCGGCGCCGCACCTCGAACACCTTCTCGACCGCGTCGAGTTCGATGAAGTCATCCATTGCGCCCTCCTCAGCTCCCCGTGCTCTGATACGCCCGCAGCCCCGCCCGCCACGCCAGCCCCGCGACCGCCGCACAGCCGAGCGCGACCAGCGGCGCGGCGAAGCCGATCCAGCCGGGCAGCCCCAGCGGGTTCGGGCGACCCAGGACGTACAGCGCGGGCAGCCAGTTGACGAAGGCCAGCGGGATCACAAACGTGACGCCGCGTAGCAGCTCCTCGGCGAAGAGCGTCGGCGGGTACTGGAGCATCGTCGTCCCGCCGTACGTGAACGAGTTCTGCACCTCGGAGGCGTCCTTGGCCCAGAACTGGAAGGCCCCGCCGAGCACGAACACCGACCCGAAGATCACCGCCCCGCTCAGCAGCATCAACGGCACCAGCAGCACCCGGTCGGCCGTCCAGCCGATGTCCAGCCGCGTCAGCGACCAGCCGAGCAGCAGCGCCCCCTGGCTGATCCGGCCCAGCCGGCGCAGCGCGAAGCGGTCGGCGGCGACCTGGGCGAGGATCGGCACCGGCCGCACCAGCAGGGTGTCCAGCGTGCCGTCGCGGATGCGCCGCCCGACCCGCTCCATGCTGCCGAGCGCCAGATCGGCCAGCCCGAAGGCGGTGCTGGACGTGCCGTACAGGAAGGCGACCTCGACGAGGGTGAAGCCGCCGAGCGTGTCGATGTGCGAGAACATCAGCGCGATCGCGACGAAGTCCAGCGCGTTCACGGCGAAGTTCCCGAACGCCATGATCAGGAACGAGGTGCGGTACGCCATCGTGGAGCGCACCCACATCCCGACGATCAGCACATAGGCGCGCAGCCCCTGGTACGCCCGGGAGCGGGCGCCGGACTCAGCCACCCCGGACTCAGCCACTCCGGACTCGGCCACTCCGGACTCAGCCACCTTCGACTCAGCCACCCCGGACTCAGCCACCCTGGACCACCACCTTCCGGGTCGCGACCGACTGGAGCGCCCGCCCGGCCGCGAACAGCACCACCGCCCACCCCGCCTGGAAGCCCAGCGCCCCCGCCACCGCGGCGCCACTGCGGTGCCCCAGGAAGACGTCCGCGGGCACCTGGAGCATCGCCGCCCACGGCAGCGCCCCGGCGATCGCGCCGAGCCGCCCAGGGAACACGTTCAGCGGCAGCACCATCCCCGAGAAGAACATGCACAGGAGCCCGCTCATCAGGCTCAGCCCCGACCCGTCCAGCAGCCAGAAGGCGGCGAGCGCGACCAGATAGCGCACCGCGAACCCCACACACACCGCGAGCACCACCGACAGCAGGAACCACAGCCACGTCAACGGGGAGCCGGGGAGGGTCAGTTCGAAGGCCAGCGCGCCGCACACCATGGGCACGATGCCGCGCCCCAGCAGCTGGAACGCGGCCCGGCCGAGATCCGAGGCCAGCCACCACAGCTGCAGGTCGACCGGGCGGTAGAGGTCGACGGCGATGTCACCGGACCGAATCCGCTCCTGAAGCTCGTCCTGGAAGCCGCCGCCGAACAGCGCGACGGTCGCCAGCAGCGCCTGACCCAACCAGACGAACGTGAGGGCCTGGGAAAGGTCGTACCCGCCCAGATGCGGCCGTTCGTCCCACAGCGCGGCGTACGTGTACGCGACGATGAAGCCGAAAACGGTGTTGGTGAACACCCCGGCCACGGTGGCCACTCGGTACGTCGCGTAGCGTTTGAAGCCGCTCAGCGCGACGGCCGCGTAGAGCCGCATCAGCCCGTCCCCCTCCCCCGTCCACACGGCACCAAAGCTTGGGAGCCTAATCCGCGGGAAGGTGACACTGCCAACCATTTTTCACCGGATGGTGTGAGGGGAATCACTCATTCGGCCGGTCACAGACCAGTCACGGGTGCGTGCCACGCCCCTGGCCCGGAGCGGATGATGCGACAGTGTTTTATGGGGCGTACGACGCGAATCGCCCGACCGTGCACGATTCCGCCGCGGCGCAACCCTCGACGGCGGCCGAGGAGTCTCAGGAGACATGAGCGACGAGCCCCAAGTGATCCACGGCGGCGCGGCCGGCGTGGGCGACCCGCGCAGCCGCAACGGCTCCGGCAGCGGCGGCACCACGGGCAGAAAGGGCCGCCCCCGGCGCACCGGCTGGCGCCGGCTGCTCCCCACCTGGCGGATGTGGCTCGGCGGCTCGCTGCTGTTCCTCCTGCTCGTCGCGGGCGCCCTGGTCACCGGCTATCTGCTCGTCGACATCCCCGCGGCCAACAAGGCCGCCATCGCCCAGAGCAATGTCTTCCTGTACTCCGACGGCTCCCCGCTCGCCCGCGAGGGCAAGGTCAACCGGGAGAACGTGCAGCTCAGCCAGGTGCCCAAGCGGACCCAGCACGCGGTGCTCGCCGCCGAGGACCGGGACTTCCACACCGAGTCCGCGATCAACCCCGAGGCGATGGTCCGGGCCGCCTGGAACACCGCCACCGGCAAGGGCAAGCAGTCCGGCTCGACGATCACCCAGCAGTACGTGAAGAACTACTACCTGGACCAGGAGCAGACGGTCACCCGCAAGGCCAAGGAGTTCTTCATCGCGATCAAGCTGGATCGCGAGGTGAGCAAGGACAAGATCCTCGAGGGCTACCTCAACACCAGCTACTTCGGCCGCAACGCCTACGGCATCCAGGCCGCCGCCCAGGCGTACTACGGCAAGAACATCGACGAGCTGAACACGGCCCAGAGCGCCTACCTGGCCACCCTGCTCAACGCCCCCAGCGCGTACGACATCATCGCCCACCCGCAGAACAAGGCGCGGGCCGAGGCGCGCTGGAACTACGTCCTCGACGGCATGGTCAAGAAGCACTGGCTCAGCCGCGCCGAGCGCGCGAAGATGACCTTCCCTGAGCCCACCGAGGCCAAGGCCCCCTCCGGCATGTCCGGGCAGCGCGGCTATCTGGTCGAAGCGGTCGAGGACTACCTCACCAGCAACGGCATCATCGACGAACAGACCCTGGCCCGGGGCGGCTACCGGATCACCACCACGATCGACAAGAGCAAGCAGGACGCGTTCACCGAGGCCGTCCGCGACCGGCTGATGAGCAAGCTCAGCAACGACCGCAAGGTCGACCGCTACGTCCGGGCGGGCGGCGCGTCGATCGACCCCAAGACCGGGAAGGTCGTCGCCCTCTACGGCGGAATCGACTACACCAAGCAGTTCGTCAACAACGCGACGCGCCGTGACTACCAAGTGGGATCCACTTTCAAGCCATTCGTCTTCACCTCGGCGGTGGCCAACGAATCCACCACCCAGGACGGCCAGACGATCACCCCGGACACCCTCTACAACGGCGACAACAAGCGCGAGGTGATCGGGCCGGACGGCCCCACCGGCTACTCCCCCGCCAACGAGGACGACGTCGACTACGGCGACATCGACGTCACCACGGCCACCGACAACTCCGTGAACTCGGTGTACGCGCAGATGGCCGAGGACGTCGGCCCCGCCAAGGTCAAGCGGACCGCCGTCGACCTCGGCATCCCCAAGAACACCCCCGACCTGCACGCCTCCCCCTCCATCGCGCTCGGCCCCGCCACCGCCAGCGTGCTCGACATGACCGAGGCGTACGCGACCCTCGCCAACCACGGCCGGCACGGGCAGTACAGCCTGGTCGCGGAGGTCACCAAGGACGGGGCCCAGGTCAAGCTGCCGGACCGGGAGGAGCGGCAGGCCATCCCCCGGACCGCCGCGGACACCACCACCTCGATACTGCAGAGCGTGGTCGACGGCGGCACCGGCACCGCGGCCCAGGGCGCCGAGCGCCCGGCGGCCGGCAAGACCGGCACCGCCGAGGAGGACAAGGCGGCCTGGTTCGCGGGCTACACCCCGGACCTGGCGACCGTCGTGGCCGTCATGGGCCAGGACTCGAACACCGGCGTCCAGAAGCCGCTGTACGGGGCCACCGGGCTGGACCGGATCAACGGCGGCGGCTACCCCGCCGAGATCTGGGCGGACTACGTCTCCGGGGCGCTGGACGGGAAGCCCCCGGCCGACTTCGACCTGAAGCTCGAGGACGGCCTCGACACGCCCGATCTGCCCACGCCCCCGACCGAGGCCCCGACGTCCGCCCCGCCGATCCCCACCACACCGCCCAGCACGGAGCCCACGGCCCCGACCGAGGCCCCGACGTTCCCGACGTTCGACCCGCCGACCGAACCCACCGAGGAGCCCCCGCAGACCCCGCCCACGGACTTCCCGACCGGCCCGCCGACCGACGGCGGCCCCACCGGCCCCGGTGACCCGGGCGGGGACAACGGCGGCTGGAACGGCGGCTGAGCGGCTGAGCCCCGTCGGACACGGCAGAGGGTGGTGACGGAACCCCGTCACCACCCTCTTCTTACCTCTGCTCCTACAGGTACAACCCCGTAGAGTCCTCCGTGCCCTCCAGCCGCTCGGCGGCGACGGCATGCAGATCGCGCTCGCGCATCAGTACGTAGGCGACCCCGCGGACCTCCACCTCGGCGCGGTCCTCCGGGTCGTAGAGCACCCGGTCGCCCGGCTCCACGGTCCGCACGTTCTGCCCGACCGCGACCACCTCGGCCCAGGCCAGCCGCCTGCCGACCGCCGCGGTCGCGGGGATGACGATACCGCCGGTGGACCGGCGCTCACCCTCCGGAATGTCGGTACGGACCAGCACGCGGTCGTGCAGCATCCGGATGGGCAGCTTGTCATGGGACGTCTTCGCACTCACGGTCATGACCGTACCCGCCCGAACGGCGTACCGGTGCCCCAGGGCCGCAGGGAAGACCCTAGAACCCGTTGCCCGTAGAACCCCGTGCCCGTGCCTACCTCCGGCGCTTGCAGCCCTTGCCCTTGCCGCCACCGCCGCGCGAGGACATCGCCAGCAGCCCGACCAGCCCCGCCACGACCAGCGCGACCGGAACGATCCGCTCCATCCGCGGCGCCCCGTCCTCGGTGACCAGCTGGCCGCGCACATTGGTGACCATCCGGTTCGCGGACACATACGCCCGCCCCGCCGTCCGGTCCACGGCCGACGCCGCCTTCGCCTTGGCATCGCCCATGATCGTCTTCGGATGCACCCGCACCCCGATCTCGTCGAGCGTCACGGCGAGCTCCTGCCGCCTCCGGGCGATGTCCGCCTCGATCTGAGCAGGGGTCCTGGCATCCGACACCGCGCTGCCTCCGTCAGTCTCGATCAGTCCCGATGATTCCTGATGGACAGTCTGTCAGTTTCCCTCCTCGCCCGCCCCACGGCACCCCCGGCGAAAACGCTGGCTAATGTCGTCATCTAACGCCAGCCGTTACCGGACACCCGAAGCCACGAGGAGCACCGACCATGAGCGAGCGACTGCAGCCCGGCGACACCGCCCCCGCCTTCACCCTCCCCGACGCGGACGGCAAGCAGGTCTCGCTCGCCGACCACGCGGGCCGCAAGGTCATCATCTACTTCTACCCCGCCGCCCTCACCCCCGGCTGCACCAAGCAGGCCTGCGACTTCACCGACCAGCTCGAATTCCTCACCGGCCACGGCTACGACGTCATCGGCATCTCCCCTGACAAGCCGGAGAAGCTCGCCAAGTTCCGCGACCAGGAATCCCTCAAGGTCACCCTCCTCGCCGACCCCTCCAAGGAGACCCTGGAGGCGTACGGCGCCTTCGGCGAGAAGAAGCTCTACGGCAAGACGGTCACCGGCGTCATCCGCTCCACCGTCATCGTCGACGAACAGGGCAAGGTCGAGCGCGCCCTCTACAACGTCAAGGCCACCGGCCACGTAGCCAAGATCATCAAGGACCTGGGCCTCTGACCACCGCTCTCCACGCCCCGGACCGATCATGGTCCGGGGCGTTCGACCTCCACGTCCGACATCAACGGCGGCGTCAGCCGGTGAGCCGCGACAGCAGGCCCGAGGCACCGCTTGAGCAACCGGTCATGGGGGCGCGGCGGGCCTCCCGCACCGCGTGCCCGTTCCCGACGGCGCACCGCCGCCCCGCCCGGCAGTCGGCGCAGTCCACGGCATGGCCGAGGAACCGGCCCCAAGGTGTGGCCTCGCCGCAGGCGCGGCGCACGCCCACACCTCGTACGCCGTCCGTGTCGCCCCGCGTCATCCCTGCCGCCTGACGGCGACATCGCGGGCAGGAAGGGTCCTCTCGAACGGGTCGCGTTGCTCGGGGAAGCTGGCGGCGCACGCGCCCGGACAGGCGTAGACCGTGCCCCCGCCAGCGCTGGCGCTACTCGGTCCTGTTCGACACCGCCAGCAACTGGATCTCCCGTCTCGCCGAGGCTCACCACTCCGGCCGACTGGAGTTGGAGCTGAAGAAGATCCGCCGCTACAAGTTGATCATTATTGACGAGGTGGGCTACATCCCGTTCGACCAGGACGCCGCGAACCTGTTCTTTCAGCTCATAGCCTCGTGTTACGAGCAGGGCTCCGTGATGGTGACCTCGAACCTGCCCTTCGGGCGCTGGGGAGAGACCTTCTCGGACGACGTCGTCGCAGCCGCGATGATCGACCGCCTGGTCCACCACGCCGAGGTCCTCACGCTCACCGGCGACTCCTACCGGACCCCGGCCCGACGCGAGCTGCTGGCCAAAGACCGGGCCGGACGGGAGTGAGCCGTCACAGCGTCCACCAGCAGTAAAGGCGCAAGTCCGCGGCGCGAGCCCGTCTGGCCAGGCCGACCAGGGCCTCCAGGACCACCGCTGCAGTCGCCGCATCGAGTCCGACGACCCCGCCGGTCGCAGACCAAGCCGCGGCCGCGGCCACAAGGTCGTCCCCGGAGGCGGAGACCAGGACATCGCACAGCGTGTCCGACACGGTCAAGACGAACGGGCTGTCGACGTCCTCAGAGGACAGAAGCTGCCCCACCCTCGGGCGCTGGCTTGCCTCTTCATAACTGCAGCCGGTCATCACTGCTTCGGCCTGGGCGATGGCATCGACCGGATCGATGTCCTTAAGGAAGATCACGTCCAACCCTGCACGGACCGGTCCGCCAGCCTCGATCACGGCAACGGCGGACTCATCATCGGCGGCAGAGAAGTAGTCAGCGTCTGGCATGCCACGGATTCTGGCATCCGCCACTGACGATCAACGTCTCCGGACCTGGACCGGAGCCTCACACAACTGGGGGTCATTTTTCGGAGACTGCCAGAGGGCCACTTTTCGCGAAGCGTTGACACGGGACTTCTGGGGACGTGGTCACTCGCCCAACGTATTTCCCAGCCAAGGTCGTTCGGCCGACCTAGCCGGACGCCGTGTCCGCCGCGTCTTCCTCAGCGGTAGGAAATATCAGCCGGGCGGCCAGGATGATCACTCCCAGGGATCCCAAGGCCAGGCCATGACGGAGCCACCTCATGCCGCCCTCCCAGTCCTGGGGAGGGCCGAAGACCAGCCAGAGCGCGACAGTGATACCGACCAGCACACTTGCTACGCCGGCCATGCGACGTAATCCAGGTCTCATGAGCCCAGGATCTCCGGTAGCCCTCCAACCCACAATCGATAAAGCGGCGAGTTAAGACCGCTCGACTCTGGGACGGGCATGACTCCGGTGCTCCAGGTTGGGGCGCAGTCGGGGCAGACGTACGCCCGCCATCGCGCCGTGCCCGCGCGCGACCACGACCGGCTGCCTGGTGGTCGTTTGGCAACGGGCGCAGACCGGAGCCCTCACCGGGGCGTCGCCCCTCGACGAGCTCAACCGCGATCGCCCGCACCAGAGCCTCACGGAGCCGTCCGGGGTCGGTCAGGGCCTACGGGCACGCGCCCGTGCAGGCGTGGAGGCCCCTCCGGTGTGCGGGCAACAGCGGACATGGGCAGCCCGTGACAGTCATGCACGAGGGATCGGCCCAAGAGCAAGAGCGAGAGTTCCCGACAGTCAGGGCGATCGAACTCCTCAGTGCGAGGGCCCGCGCGTAACCGTTGGGCGAGTGATTCGTTACTCAGTGCGATGGTGCGACATGTGGTCGCAGGGGGAGGGAGCGGAATGCCCGCCAGATACACCTACGAACGGCTCGCCGAAGCCGCGCGCACGGCGAAGACCATCGACGAAGCCATACGACAGTGCGGTGGCGAACCGACCACTGGGAGCAGGCGCTATCTCCGTCACAAGTTCGCCGAAGCGGGCATCGACGCCTCACACCTCCGTACATCGCGAGAACGCCACAGCGAGACGACACTTCGCGAGGTCGTGGCATGTTCGAGCAGCGTTGCCGAGGTCGTTCGTCGCCTGGGGATCAGCCCCGTGGGCGGCAATCAGGCCCATATCGGCCGGCGCATCACCCGGTTCGGCATCGACACGTCGCACTTCTCGGCCCGTGCGCCTCAGCGCCCCAGGAAACCGGCCGGTGATCGCCTGACTCTCGGGTCGCCTTCGGACGGCAGAACCCCTGGAGACCAGCTTCGGAAGGAACTCGTCCGACGTGGCATTCCGGAGGTGTGCGCGATGTGCGGGACGGGTCAGGAGTGGAACGGGAAGCCGTTGCGCCACGAAGTCGACCACATCAACGGCGACTGGTGGGACAACCGTCCCGGCAATCTGCGTCTGCTGTGCCCCAACTGCCATGCGGTGACCGACACATACCGTGGCCGGAAGCGACGTGCGACCCGGTGAGCGATCGGTACAGGTACCCCCGCGATGTGCTGGCCCAAGTCGCCGCTGCGTCCACAAGTCTCGTGGACATGATGCGGCGGCTTGCCATGCCCCTCGGAAGCGGCCCGCGCAGATATCTGCGCACCCGCCTGAGGCACTACGGCATCGACACGTCCCACTTCGTCGAAGAGCCGCTTCCTCCGCGCAAGCCCTTCGCGTACACGAGGGAGCTCCTGGAAGAGGCCGCCACCCGGACACAAGGCATTCGGGAGATGCTCGACTACATGGGCGTCCCCCCGTACGACAGCGCCTACGCCCATCTCCGGAAGAAGCTGGCGCAGTTCGGCATCGACACTTCGCACTTCACCCGCCGTCACGGCCAAGCGCCCATTCCACGCGATGATCTACTCAAGGCTGTTGCCGAGTCGTACAGCCTGGCGGGCGTGCTGCGCGCCCTGGGCCGCCCCAACGGAGGGGCAGGCCGCACCTTCGTCCGGCGCAGCATCCATGAGCACGGCATCTCCACGGCCCATTTCGTCGGGCAAGGTCATCAGCGCGGCAAACGGTCGCCCCACCGCAAGTCCGCCGCCGACATTCTTCAGCGAGGTGAGCCCGGCTCTCCCCGGCAGAAGACCGCCTTACTCCGGCGTGCGCTCGACGAGACCGGAGTGCCCCGGGTCTGTGCCACCTGCGGCATCGGGGACTCGTGGCAGGGCCGACGGCTCGTCCTGGAGATCGACCACATCAACGGCGACTGGCTGGACAATCGCCTCGGGAATCTTCGGTATCTGTGCCCTTCCTGCCACAGCCAGACGAGGACCTTCTCGCGCCGGGGTCCGCGCCGTACCGCCACTTGGCGTCAGGGAGGCAACACGCAGTAAAGTTGCGCTCGCGGGCCCGTATCCCAGCTGGCAAGAGGATGCCGGTTTAGATCCGGTACGTCGTGGGTTCGAGTCCCACCGGGCCCATCGCTGAAGGCGCGGCACCAGTCCTGGTGCCGCGCCTTCGCGTCGTTCACCCCAACAGCTCACGCACCACCGGTGCCATCGCCCGGAACGCCTGGCCGCGGTGGCTGATGGCGTTCTTCTCGTCCGGGCTGAGTTCGGCGCAGGTGCGGGTGTCGCCGTGGGGCTGGAGGATCGGGTCGTAGCCGAAACCGCCGCCGCCGGTGGGCTCGTGGCGGAGGGTGCCGGTGAGGCGGCCGGAGACGACGCGTTCGGTGCCGTCGGGGAGGGCGAGGGCCGCGGCGCATTCGAAGTGGGCGGTGCGGTGCTCGTCGGGGACGTCGCGGAGCTGGGCGAGCAGCAGGTCGAGGTTGGCGCGGTCGTCGCCGTGGCGGCCGGACCAGCGGGCGGAGAAGATGCCTGGGGAGCCGCCCAGGACGTCGACGCAGAGCCCCGAGTCGTCGGCGATGGCCGGGTGGCCGGTGGCCTGGGCCAGGGCGTGGGCCTTGAGGAGGGCGTTCTCGGCGAAGGAGACGCCGGTCTCCTTGACGTCCGGGACCTCCGGATACTCGTCGGCGCCGACGAGTTCGACGTCGAGCCCGGCTTCGCCGAGGATCGAGCGCAGCTCGGTGATCTTGTACGCGTTGCGGGTGGCCAGGATCAGGCGGCGGGGGTGTGCGCTGTCCGCCGCTGCGGGGTGCTGTTGCTCCATAGCTGCCGATTAGATCAGGGCGTGCAGACGTTGGTCAGTTCGGTGGTGGCGTCCTTGACCGGGGTCAGGTCGGGGTGCTTGCCGCTGTCGACGGAGGTCTGGACGTTGTCCACGGCCTTCCGGAGGTCGCCCAGGGCCTTGTCGACATCCGTGTTGTCGGTGCGGTCGCCGACCTTGTCGATGTCCTTGTCGAGGGCGTCGAGGACCTTGTCGGCCTCGGTGGGGTCGGTGGCGGCGCCGGAGACGGCGTCCGTGAGGTTGTCCACGTCGTTGGATATCTCGACCGCGAGCCGGCCGCAGTCGAGGGCCTTCTCCACCGCCCCGCAGCCGGTGGTGAGCGGCGCCAGGAGGGCGACGGCGGCGAGCGTGGTGGCGGTGGCGAAACGGTGGCGGGCCTGGCGCGGCGTCATGGGTGGTTCTCCCCCTGGTATCGGATGCGGGCGCGCGCAGGTTCGCGCGCGCCCGTCATCTGATTACACGCCGAGGGCCGCCCGCTGGTTGCCCGCCAGCTCGACGCAGCCGCCGACGGCGAGGTCGAGCAGGCTGTTCAGCTCGTCGCGGGCGAAGGGCTCGCCCTCCGCGGTGCCCTGGACCTCGACGAAGCGGCCGTCGCCGGTGCAGACGACGTTCATGTCGGTTTCGGCCCGTACGTCTTCCTCGTAGCACAGGTCGAGCAGCGGGACGCCGCCGACGATGCCGACGCTGACGGCCGAGACGGTCCCGGTGAGCGGCTGCCGGCCTGCCTTGATCAGCTTCTTGCCCTGGGCCCAGGTGATCGCGTCGGCGAGGGCGACATAGGCGCCGGTGATGGCGGCGGTGCGGGTGCCGCCGTCGGCCTGGAGGACGTCGCAGTCGAGGACGACGGTGTTCTCGCCGAGGGCCTTGAAGTCGATGACGGCGCGCAGCGAGCGGCCGATGAGGCGGGAGATCTCGTGGGTGCGGCCGCCGATCTTGCCGCGGACGGACTCGCGGTCGCCGCGGGTGTTGGTGGCGCGCGGGAGCATCGCGTACTCGGCGGTGACCCAGCCCTCGCCGCTGCCCTTGCGCCAGCGAGGGACGCCCTCGGTGACGCTCGCGGTGCACAGGACGCGGGTGTCGCCGAAGGAGACGAGGACGGAGCCCTCGGCGTGCTTGCTCCATCCGCGTTCGATGGTCACGGGGCGGAGCTGGTCGGGCGTACGGCCGTCGATACGAGACATGGGATGAGCCTATCGGCAACACGGAGGGCCCCGGTCCGGTGAGGAGCGGGGCCGGGCGGCTTCAGGCCGGGGTCGTTGGCCGGTTCGCCTGAGAAGCGTGCTTACATCAGGTCTTCTATCTCGGCGGCGATGGGGTCCGCGTCGGTGCCGATGACGACCTGGATCGCGCTGCCCATCTTCACCACGCCATGGGCGCCGGTGGCCTTCAGGGCGGCCTCGTCGACCAGGGAGGGGTCCTTGACCTCGGTACGGAGGCGGGTGATGCAGCCTTCGACCTCGACGATGTTGTCGATGCCGCCGAGCCCCGCGACGATCTTCTCAGCCTTGCTGGCCATGTCCACTCCCTGTTGTCCTGAGCTGTCCTGTGTTGTCCTGTTGTCTCGGCCCTTCGGGATACCGGAAGTCGGGATACCGGATGAACGGCCTTCCTACGGTAACCACGTGGGCCCGGCCGCGCAGGATCGTCAGTGGCTCAGACCACATCGGAACGAACGATTCCTTTATCTGATCCTCACGTGCTACAACAGGTCTACACCACATGTGGTGTAGACCATATCGCGGGCCGTCCCGAGTTCCCTGAGCGCCCGCCTCACCAGGAGGAATCCGATGAGTACGGCCACCGCCCCGGCGGCCCCCGCCCAGAAGCGGGGCGCCGGTCTGATCAAGGGTATGCAGAAGATCGGACGCAGTCTCCAGCTGCCCGTCGCCGCCCTGCCCGCCGCGGGCATCCTGAGCCGACTGGGCCAGGATGACGTCTTCGGCAAGGCGGGGCTCGGCTGGAACAAACTCGCGGAGATCTTCGCCCACGCGGGCGGCGCGCTCTTCGACAACCTGGCCCTGCTGTTCTGCCTCGGCGTCGCCATCGGCTTCGCGAAGAAGTCCGACGGCACGACGGCGTTCGCGGCCCTGGTCGGATTCCTCGTCTACAAGAACGTGCTGACCGGCTTCGTCAGCGACGTCACCGGCAAGCCGCAGGACCCGGGCGTGCTGGGCGGCATCGTGGTCGGCATCACCGCCGCCGTGCTGTGGGAGAAGTACCACCGCACCCGGCTGCCGGACTGGCTGGGTTTCTTCAGCGGCCGCCGCTTCATCCCGATCCTGATGTCGTTCGCGGGCGTGCTGTACGGCGTCGTCTTCGGCTATCTGTGGGGGCCGATCGGTGACGGTCTCAACAGCTTCTCCGAGTGGCTTTCGGCCAACGGCGCCATCGGCTCCGGCATCTTCGGCGTGGTCAACCGGCTGCTGATCCCCGTCGGCATGCACATGCTGCTGAACTCGTTCGCCTGGTTCCAGTTCGGCGACTTCTCCTCCGGCGGCCAGACCTGGCACGGCGACATCGCGCGCTACTTCCACGACGACCCGTCGGCCGGAATGTTCATGACCGGCTTCTTCCCGATCATGATGTTCGCCCTCCCCGCGGCCGGTCTGGCGATCGCGCACTGCGCGCGCCCGGAGCGCCGCAAGGCCGTGATGGGCATGATGCTCTCGGTCTCGCTGACCGCCTTCGTGACCGGGGTGACGGAGCCGATCGAGTTCTCGTTCATGTTCATCGCGCCGGTGCTGTACGGGATCCACGCCGTGCTCACGGGCGTGTCCATGGCGCTGACCTGGGCGCTCGGGATACGCAGCGGCTTCACGTTCTCGGGCGGGCTCTTCGACTATCTGCTGGGGTGGTCGCACAGCGAGCAGGCCTGGATGATCATCCCGATCGGGCTGGCGTTCGCCGTCGTGTACTACGTGGTGTTCCGCTTCGTGATCACGAAGTTCAACATCCCGACGCCGGGCCGAGAACCGGAGGACTCCCTCGACGACGCCGCGGCCGCGACGAGCGCCACGAAGAAGTAGGGCATACGGAACGGGCCGGATCTGCGGAGGCAGATCCGGCCCGTTCGCGTTTCAGGACGTGAGGCGCTCACACCTCGTAGACGGCGCCCGCGCGCGCCAGGGTCACCGGGCCGTCGAAGACGGCCTCGGCGTCGCGCTGGTTCAGGTGCGGGTCGGTCCACGGGGGGATGTGGGTGAGGACCAGGGCGCCGGCCCCCGCGGCCTGCGCGTGCTCACCGGCCTGGCGGCCGTTGAGGTGCAGCTCCGGGATGTCTTCCTTGCCGTGGGTGAAGGCCGCCTCGCAGAGGAAGAGGTCGGCACCCCGGGCCAGGTCGGTCAGGGCCTCGCAGGGGCCGGTGTCACCGGAGTAGACCAGGGCGCGGCCGCCGTGCTCGATGCGGAAGCCGAAGGCCTCCACGGGGTGGCAGACCCGGGCGGTGCGGATCGTGAAGGGGCCCAGTTCGAAGGCGCCCGGGGTGAGAGTGCGGAAGTCGAAGACCTCCTGCATCGACTTTTCGTCGGGCACGTCGTCGTACGCCTGGACCAGTCGGCGTTCGGTGTCCTCGGGCCCGTAGACCGGGATCGCCTCGGCACGGCCTCCGTCGTGCCGGTAGTAGCGCGCGACGAAGTAGGCGCACATGTCGATGCAGTGGTCGGGGTGGAGGTGGGAGAGGATCACGGCGTCGAGGTCGTAGAGACCGCAGTGGCGCTGCAGCTCGCCAAGGGCGCCGTTGCCCATGTCGAGGAGCAGCCGGAAGCCGTCGGCCTCTACGAGGTAGCTCGAGCAGGCCGATTCCGCGGACGGGAACGACCCCGAGCATCCGACGACGGTGAGCTTCATGGAGCAGGAACCTCCTTGGAGGGTCCCCATGCCGAGGGCCATGGGCGAGGCGGCGGGTGCGGGGTCATACGGGGTGCCCACGAGCGTAAGGCGCTAAAGCCCTGGCAGCTCCTCCACAGGCTCGCGTTGTGGGCGGAATCACCAGGACGGAGCCCCCGTGTACCCGCGTATGCCCCGCGCCCGGGCCGTCAGGCCCAAGGCGGCCGGAGCGGCGTCCTACGCCCAGAGCTGGCCGTGCAGGGTCTCGACCGCCTCCTCGGTGGTGGCCGCGGTGTAGACGCCGGTCGACAGGTACTTCCAGCCGCCGTCGGCGACGACGAAGACGATGTCGGCGCTCTCGCCCGCGGTGACCGCCTTGCGGGCGACGCCGAGGGCGGCGTGCAGGGCGGCGCCGGTGGAGACGCCCGCGAAGATGCCCTCCTCGGCGAGGAGTTCACGGGTACGGGCCACCGCGTCCTCGGAGCCGACGGAGAAGCGGGTGGTCAGAACGGACTCGTCGTACAGCTCGGGGACGAAGCCCTCATCCAGGTTGCGCAGCCCGTATACGACGTCGTCGTAGCGCGGCTCCGCGGCGACGATCCGCACATCGGGCTTGTTCTCGCGCAGGAAGCGGCCGACGCCCATCAGGGTGCCGGTGGTGCCGAGACCCGCGACGAAGTGGGTGACGGAGGGCAGGTCGGCCAGGATCTCGGGGCCGGTGGTGGCATAGTGGGCGCCCGTATTGTCCGGGTTCCCGTACTGGTAGAGCATCACCCAGTCGGGGTGCTCGGCACTCAGTTCCTTGGCTACCCGGACGGCGGTGTTGGAGCCGCCGGCGGCGGGCGAGGAGATGATCTCCGCGCCCCACATGGCGAGCAGCTGGCGCCGCTCCTCGCTGGTGTTCTCCGGCATGACGCAGACGATGCGGTAGCCCTTGAGCTTGGCCGCCATGGCGAGCGAAATGCCGGTGTTGCCGGAGGTCGGCTCCAGGATGGTGCAGCCGGGCGTCAACCGGCCGTCCTTCTCGGCCTGTTCGATCATGTGGAGCGCGGGGCGGTCCTTGATCGAGCCGGTCGGGTTGCGGTCCTCCAGCTTCGCCCAGACCCGGACCTCCGGGGAGGGCGAGAGCCGTGGCAGCCGGACGAGCGGCGTGTTGCCGACCGCTGCCAGGGGGCTGTCGTACCGCATCAGCGCATGCCCGCCCGTCGCCCGGACACCGCCCCAGTCGGACGGGGCTGCGCCCCGGCAGCCCCGCCCGCGACCGCGGGGAGGATCGTCACGTTGTCGCCGTCCGAGAGCTTGGTGGAGATGCCGTCGAGGAAGCGGACGTCCTCGTCGTTCAGGTAGACGTTGACGAAGCGGCGCAGCTCGCCCCCGTCGACCAGGCGCTCCTGGATGCCGGTGTGCCGGGACTCCAGGTCGGCGAAGAGCTCGGAGAGCGTGGTCCCGCTGCCCTCGACCGCCTTCTGGCCGTCGGTGTAGGTGCGGAGGATGGTCGGGATGCGGACCTCGATGGCCATTCTCAATCTCCTGTGGGAGGGCGGGGTGGACTTCCGGACCGGATCGGGCCGGGGCGTCGTCGAAGGGCTTCGGACGCGTGCTTCGGGCGGGCGTCGGGGGGTGGGGCGTCGGACAGGCGCACGCTCAGACGGTCTCGGCGCAGCGCGGACACATCGCGCTGGCGAGCCGGCACAGGTCGACGTGGAGCCGCGCCACGAGCAGCATGCCCGGCGTCTTCTCGCTCACGTCATCGAAAACCATGAACTCATCGTATCGATTCCCGATCCGGCCCCCGGAAGTGTGTCCCGCGATACGGACGGGTAACATCCGCGATACGAGACGACATAGCGGTCAGCCCGGGATGATCTCGACTTCTTCCTCGGTGACCTCGCCGTCGACGATCCGGAAGGAACGGAACTGGAAGGGTCCCTCGCCGTTGCCGCAATCCGCGGTGGACACGAGGACGTAGTGCGCGCCGGGCTCATTGGCGTAGGAGATGTCCGTACGGGAGGGGTACGCCTCGGTCGCCGTGTGCGAGTGATAGATCACGACCGGTTCTTCATCACGGTCGTCCATCTCGCGGTAGAGCTTTAGCAGATCGGTCGAGTCGAACTCGTAGAACGTGGGAGAACGGGCCGCGTTCAGCATCGGGATGAACCGCTCGGGACGGCCGCTTCCGGCCGGGCCCGCGATGACGCCGCACGCCTCGTCGGGGTGGTCGGCCCGGGCGTGCGCGACGATCTGGTCGTGGAGGACCTGGGTGATGGTCAGCATGGTGGACACAATAGGAGGCAGGCTCCGGACATCGGTCCGGAGCCCGCCTGCTGAGACGATATGCCCGAAGGGCGGAAGCGTCAGTCCCGGGCGAACTCGGGCTTGCGCTCCGGGTCGGTGACCTCCGGCTTACGGCTCTTGAGCACGAACCAGCCGATCACCATGATCACGGCCCAGCCCGCGCCGACGTACAGACAGATGCGGGTCTCCGGGTCGTACGCGATCAGAGCGGTGACGCCGATGAGGAAGACCAGGGCCACCCAGCTGAAGACCGCGCCGCCGGGCGCCGGGAAGGCCGAGGCGGGCAGCCGCCCGGCCACGACGGCCTTGCGGTAGCGGATGTGGCTGATCAGGATCATCGCCCAGGCCCAGATGCCCGCGGCCGTGGCGACCGAGGTGACGTAGGTGAAGACCTTGTCCGGGACGGTGTAGTTCAGTATCACGCCGATGCCCATGAGGAAGGCGGAGAGGGCGATACCGGCGAACGGGGTCTTGCGGGCGTTGAGCTTGCCGAAGACGCTCGGCGCCTCACTGTTGGCGGCCAGGTCGCGCAGCATGCGGCCGGTGGAGTACATGCCGGAGTTGCAGGAGGACAGGGCCGCGGTGAGGACGACGAAGTTGACGATGCCCGCCGCCAGGGGGATGCCGATCACCGAGAAGGCGTGCACGAAGGGGCTCTCGCCGGCGGAGAACTCGGTCCACTTCACGACGGAGAGGATGACGAGCAGGGCGCCGACGTAGAAGACGATGATGCGGAACGGCAGCGTGTTGATCGCCTTGGGCAGCGTCTTCTCGGGGTCCTGGGACTCGCCCGCGGTGATGCCGACCAGCTCGACGGCGAGGTAGGCGAACATGACGCCCTGAAGCGTCATCAGGCTGTCCCCTATACCGTTCGGGAAGAAGCCGCCGTGCGACCAGAGGTTGGAGGGGGTCGCGGTGTCACCGGCGTTCGAGAAGCCGAGGGTCAGTACGCCGAGGCCGATGACGATCATGCCGATGATCGCGGTGACCTTGACCATCGAGAACCAGAACTCGACCTCGCCGAAGATCTTCACCGAGATCAGGTTGACGCCGAAGAGCAGCACCAGGAAGACCAGGGCGCTGACCCATTGCGGGATCGACGGGAACCAGAAGTGGATGTAGATGGCCGCGGCGGTCAGCTCGGCCATGCCGGTGACGACCCACATGAGCCAGTAGGTCCAGCCGGTGACGTAACCGAAGAACGGACCGAGGAACTCGCGGGCGTACTCCGCGAAGGACCCCGAGACGGGGCGATACAGGAGCAGCTCTCCGAGCGCTCGCATGATGAAGAAGATGATGACGCCCGCGAGGGCGTACATCAGTATGATGCTCGGCCCTGCCTTGGCGATGTTGGCCCCGGCCCCCATGAACAGACCGACACCGATGGCACCGCCGATGGCGATCATCTGTACCTGGCGACTACCCAGGCCGCGCTCGTAGCCCTCTTCGGGCGCCGCTGAGGTCATGTGTGGTGTGCCTTTCTCCCTGTGCGGCTGGCGATCGTGAAGATTTATCACGAGAGCAGCACTGATCCACTCAGCGGAATGTGAGGCACGCCACAGGAAGAAGAGGACAAAGAACGTCGCGCAATACAAAGTGTGCGGGCGCGGTGATGCGATCGTTATCCGGAGTTGAGCATCCTCTAAACGAACGCTCAACGATCACAAACGGAATAGATCATGCCATAAGGGTTTCGATGAGCGTCTCCTGGAGCCCGCCCAGCCAGAAGTACGCCATCACCATCGGCTTCCGCGGATCGGAGTCGGGGAGCCCCAGCAGCTCGCCGCCGTCGTCATCGTCGGTGACCTCCAGCCGGGTGCCGATCGCCAGCCGCAGATCGTTGAGGGCACCGAGCCACTGCCGGGACTTCTGCGGGGCCAGCTCCAGCACCGCCTGGTCCTTGGCGGCCCGGCCGGTGGACAGCGAGTCCAGGTCGCGCACCACCGCCAGGGCGTCGTCGCGCTTGCGGGCCCGCAGGTCGTTCTCGGTGTACCGGCGGAACTCCGCCGAGGCGGCGCGCGCCTCCTTCTCCGCGTCCGGGTCCAGCTCCTGGTCCGGCGCCCCGTAGGCGTCCGGGAACAGCCGGGCCAGCGCCGGGTCGCTCGGCGGCTTGGTGGGCCCCTCGGCGAACAGCGCGTCCAGCGGGTCCTCCGCCCCGGCCGGCTGGTCGCCGGGGCCGATCAGCTCCGCGAGCTGCACGGCGAGGCTGCGCAGGATGGAGATCTCCACCTGGTCCAGGGCCACGGTGGCACCGCCGCCGGGCAGCGGCTCGAATCGTCCTGACATCAGCGCTCCTGCGTGAGCGTCGCCCACAGCCCGTACCCGTGCATCGCCTGCACATCGCGCTCCATCTCCTCGCGGCTGCCGCTGGAGACGATCGCGCGCCCCTTGTGGTGAACGTCGAGCATCAGCTTGTGCGCCTTGTCCTTGGAGTAGCCGAAGTAGCTCTGGAACACGTACGTGACATAGCTCATGAGATTGACAGGGTCGTTGTGGACCACCGTCACCCAGGGAACGTCCGGCTCGGGCACCTCCATCGGCGCCTCGCTGGCTTCAGGACGTTCGATCTCCACCGGACTGACACTCACACCCCCAATGCTGCCACCCGGTAGGGCTGGTCGCCTAAACCGGCACCCAGATCTCGTCACTCTGACGAGTATGCGAGGTAACATCATCAACATGGACACTGCGGACTTGGGACTGCCGGTGGACGTGCCGTCGACTGCGCTGTTCACCGACCGGTACGAACTCACCATGCTGCAGGCCGCGCTGCGGGCCGGCACCGCCGACCGCCGCTCGGTCTTCGAGGTCTTCACCCGGCGCCTGCCCGAAGGGCGGCGCTACGGCGTCGTCGCGGGCACCGGGCGGGTCCTCGACGCCGTCGAGAACTTCCGCTTCGACGGCGGCGTGCTGGACTTCCTCGCCCAGCACCGGATCGTGGACGAGCCGACGCTCTCCTGGCTCGCCGACTTCCGGTTCCGCGGCGACATCTGGGGCTACCCGGAGGGTGAGGTCTACTTCCCCGGCTCACCGATCATGCGGGTGGAGGGCAGCTTCGCCGAGGCGGTGCTGCTGGAGACCGTGATCCTCTCCATCCTCAATCACGACTCCGCGGTCGCCGCCGCCGCGTCCCGGATGTCGGTCGCGGCGGGCGGCCGGCCGCTGATCGAGATGGGCGCGCGCCGCACCCATGAGCTGGCCGCCGTGGCCGCCGCCCGGGCCGCGTACGTCGGCGGCTTCGCCACCACCTCGGACCTCGCGGCCGGATTCCGCTACAACATCCCCACCGTCGGCACCAGCGCCCACGCCTTCACCCTGCTGCACGACAGCGAGCGCGACGCCTTTGTCGCCCAGGTCGACTCGCTCGGCAGCGACACCACCCTGCTGGTGGACACCTTCGACGTCGCCGAGGCCGTGCGCGCCGCGGTGGAGATCGCGGGTACGGAGCTGGGCGCCGTCCGGATCGACTCCGGCGACCTGCTGCTGCTCGCCCACCGGGTGCGGCAGCAGCTGGACGACCTGGGCGCCAAGGGCACGAAGATCGTGGTCACCAGCGATCTGGACGAGTACGCGATCGCCTCGCTCGCCGCGGCCCCCGTGGACGCGTACGGGGTCGGCACCCAGCTGGTGACGGGCAGCGGCCATCCGACCTGCTCGATGGTCTACAAGCTGGTCGCCCGCGCCGAGTCCGACGCACCGGACGCGCCGCTGGTGCCGGTGGCGAAGAAGTCCATGGGCGCGAAGACCTCGATCGGCGGCCGCAAGTGGGCGGCCCGGCGGCGGGACGCGGACGGGGTGGCCGAGGCCGAGGTGGTCGGCAGCGGGCCCGTCCCGGAGGCCCTGGCCGACCGCCAACTGCTGGTCGAGCTGGTGCGCGGCGGCGAGAGCGTGGCCCGGGAGCCGCTGGACGCGGCGCGCGACCGCCATACGGCGGCGCGGGCGGGGCTGCCGCTGTCCGCGACGCAGCTGTCGCGGGGCGAGCCGGTGCTGCCGACGGAGTACTTGCAGGCGTAAGGGGTACGTCCATGGCGTCCACCGCCGCTGTGAGCGCTACCGCTGTTGTGACCACCACGGGCCGAGCCGGAAGGCAAGCGTGATGCACCGGGCACTGATCGTCGTCGACATCCAGAACGACTTCTGTGAAGGCGGAAGCCTCGCGGTGACGGGCGGCGCGGATGTCGCCGCCGCGATCACCGACTACATCGGGGAGGCGACGCCCGGGTACCGCCACATCGTCGCCAGCCGCGATCGCCACATCGACCCGGGTGATCACTTCTCCGAGCACCCGGACTACGGGAGCAGCTGGCCGCCGCACTGCGTCGCGGGCACCGAGGGGGTGGGCTTCCACCCCAATTTCGCGCCCGCGGTGGCCTCGGGCGCGATCGACGCGGTCTTCGACAAGGGCGCGTACGCCGCGGCGTACAGCGGCTTCGAGGGCGTCGACGAGCACGGCACGCCGCTGGCGGCGTGGCTGCGGGAGCGGGGCGTGACGGAGGTGGACGTGGTGGGGATCGCCACGGACCACTGCGTGCGGGCCACGGCGCTGGACGCGCGGCGTGAGGGGTTCGTGACCCACGTGCTGCTGGGGCTGACGGTGGGGGTGGCCCCGGCCACCACCGAGCGCGCCCTGGAGGAGCTGCGGGACGCGGGGGTCCATCTGAGCGGGCAGCCGGTGGCCTGAGGGGGCGCTCAGGGCCCCGTCAGGCGCGCCTGACGGGGCCGGGTGCGTCCCGGCCGCCCCCGGGTGCGTCCGGGTGCGTCAGGCCGTCGCCGCGGGGCGCAGGAGGGCGGCGATGCCGTGCCACAGCTCGCCGCCGATGTCCGGGGACGTACGCCAGACGAGGCCGTCGGGGTGGTGGAGCACCGCCGTCACCTCGTCGGGTGTCGGTGGCGCGCTGTTGCCGCGCAGATACACGGCGCGAAGCCCCAGGTTGCGCAGCCTGGTCAGGGCGCGCGCCCGGTTCGCGGCGTGCACGAGGACGCGGACGCCGCCGTCGCCCAGTGGGCGGGGCAGGGTCAGTGCCACCACCACACTGCCGCCCGGCAGCTTGGTGAATCCTCCATCGGCCATACGGTTCATGTCCCCCGTGAGACGTGGTGTCAATAAGAAGGTCTGGGTGCATCTAAACGCGAACGGCCGTCGCCCGCTAGTGGGTGACGGCCGTCACGGCGTTGACCTGCGGTTATGACGAGGGGTCGACCTGGACGGTCATCGACTGGCCGTCCGGGCGCTCCCAGAGGATCCCGATCCGGGTGTTGGTGTCAGCAACCCGCACCCCGGCGGTGGGATTGGTTTTGTCCCAGTACGTACCCTTGTGGTCGTCGAAGACCGGGGTACCCCACTTGCCCTTGATCTTCGCGGCCTTCCCGTCCTTGTGGAGGGTGAAGCCGTCGGTCCGGTACCAGCTGAAGGTCGAGTCGTACGCCTGGATCCGGTTGCGCATCAGCGTGCCGTCCGCCCACTTCTCCGGGGTGGCGTGCGCGTCGACCGGGAGGATCAGGCCGGAGCCGGGGTGGACGCCGGTGTTGTTGTCCGGCTGCGAGGTGTCCCACCGCCAGATCAGCAGACCGTTCTGGTACGGGAAGTGCTCGACCCAGGAGGGGCGGGTGGAGGCCCAGCCGAAGTTGTACGGGCCGACCTCGAGGGTCTTGTCGTAGCTGACGTACTGGCGGTTCTCGGCGAGGTAGTACTGCGGGTAGTCCTTGGTGAAGGACGCACCGACGCGCGAGAAGCCGTCCGCCGTCCAGCCGTTGTCGTCGCCCTCGGCGCCGTCGGTGACGACGGGCTTGCCGTCCGCGGTCAGGGTGAGGGCGTCGGCGGTGAAGCCCTTCTGGGCGACCCCGCCGTCCGTCTGGTAGCGGAAGCGGAGGTCGATCTTCTTGCCGGCGTAGGCGTCCAGCGGGAAGGAGAGCTTCCGGTACGCCCCGGAGGTGCCGGTCAGCGCGGGCTTGTCGCTCGCGTCGCGCGTGATGGCCTTGCCGTCCGCGGTGCCGTCGACCGGCGTCCAGTTGGCGCCGCCGTCCGTGGAGACCTCGGTGTAGAGGTAGTCGAAGTTCTCCTCGATGTCCCACCAGCCCTGGAGGTCCAGGCTCGCCTTGGACGCGCCGGTGAGGTCGACGGACCGGGTGAGGGTGTTCTTCAGATCGTCACCCATTCCGCTCCACCACTGCTTGGCGCCCTCGGCGGGTGCGGTGATCTCGGTGGTGACGGCCTTGTCGGGGAGGTTGACGACCAGCGCCTGCTTGTTCTTGGTGTTGTACTCGGCGACCCCGAGGGTGTGCCGGGACTTCGTACCGGCCTTCGCGGTGCCGTAGTTGAGCCAGCCGAGCTGGAGCTTGTCCCAGGCGGACATGTCGCCCGGGAGGTCGCCGATGGAGTCCTCGCCAGTGCCCAGCCAGGAGCCCGCGGACATCAACGACCAGTAGGCGACGGAGGATTCGCCCTTGCCCGTGGTGTCGTACTCGTCGGGCAGGCCGAGGTCGTGGCCGTACTCATGGGCGTAGACGCCGAGGCCGCCGTTCTCCGGCTGCATGGTGTAGTCGCCGACCCAGATGCCGGTGTCGCCGATCTGGGTGCCGCCCGCCTTGTTGGCGCCGGGGCCGGTTGCCCCGGCGTCGGAGCCGTACGCGTACCAGCGGTGCGCCCAGATCGCGTTCTCGCCCTGGGCGCCGCCGCCCGCGGACTCGTCCTCACCGGCGTGCACGATCTGGAAGTGGTCGATGTAGCCGTCGGGCTCGTTGAAGTTGCCGTCGCCGTCGAAGTCGTAGCGGTCCCACTGGTCGTACTGGGCCAGGTCCGCCTTGATCTGCGCGTCGGTGCGGCCGGCCGCCTTCTGGTCCTTCGCCCACTGGTTGACGCCGTCGCGTATCAGGTCCCAGGCGTTGGCGCAGTTGGTGTCGCCGCAGTAGTTGGAGCCGTAGCGGGCCTCGTTCCAGCCGACCTTGACCCAGTCGGAGACCTCGCCGTCGACCGAGTAGCGGCCCGAGGACTGCTTCTCGTAGTACTTCTTCAGGGACTCCTTGCCCTTGGCGTCCGAGAAGTAGAGGTCCTGGAAGTGCTTCCGGTCGTAGTCCTTCTGCCAGGCGGTGCTGTTGTCGACCTTGCGGTCCGGCTCGGCGATCGTGTTGTGCGCCGGGCCCGGGTCGCCGCCGTACTTCTTCACCGGCGGCTTGGGGCCGTCGGCGCCGTCCGGGTCGTACATCGTGGTGTCGTCGACCTTGTCGCCGAACTCCACGAGCACGGTGAAGATCTTGTCGGTCTTCTCCCGGGCCAGCTCGACGTACTTGCCCTTGCCGAGCTTCACCACCTGCGACGCGCCGCGCCGCGTGGTCTCCTTGTCCCCGGATATGACCTGGCGCAGCGCGTCCTGGCGCTGCGCCTCCTGCTGCTTGCTGAACGGACCCGCCAGATCGTGCTCGACATCCGTCTTCGCGGGCGCCGGGTCATGGCGTTCGACACGCGTAGACGGCGCATCCGCCTGGGCGATGCCCGTTGACAGCGCGGCCGCGCCGAGCGCGACCACCACCGTTGCCACAGCGGCCGATCTGACCGGCCTCCGTTGACTGTTCACTTGTTCCTCCCCTTCCACACACCGGTGCCGCACATTTGACCGGAGAGGCAAGGGAAAAGACAGTCCTTGACTTGGACTTGAGGGGTCGTTACGTTTCCCGGTTCGTCGTGTACCGGTTACCGGACGCCCCGGGCCGTGCCGTTCGGGCAGGGCGGAAACACGGTTGCACGCGCGGGTGATTCCGTGCGCCCCCCGTGCACCGCCCCCGTGGGTGAGGTCACGCTTAGTCCCGCTCCCCATGGGGCATCCAGCACCGTAGAGTCATTTTGACGGTGCACTCTGCCCGACTCATGCCCCCGCATATCGATGCCCCCTGAGGACGGATCCCGCCATGCCGCGTCCGACTTCTGCCCAGCTCGCCTATGGTTCGGCCACCGTCGTCCTGTCGACACTGGCCATGCTGCTGCTGTCCGAGACCCGCTCGGGCCTCGGGGTCGGCATGGTGACCGTGGCCGGCCTCGCGCTCGGGCTGCTCGTAGCCCTCACCGTGCCCGTGTCCCGTCCGGCCCGCGCCGGGCGTACGGTGCGCAGCCACCGCCCGCTGGCCGGGTCCGCGGTGGCCGAGGCCCCTCGGGAGCACTCACTGCACGGCTGACACCACGACCGTCCGCGCCGCCTTGTCGTGCAGGCAGCGCTGGAACGGCTTGTCCCACAGCAGCCACACCGCGTTCAGCACCCAGAACAGGGTGCCGACGAGCACCGGGATCAGCAGGCCCGGCAGTGTGTAGACCGCTGCGCGCACCCAGCCCTGGCCGCCCGGAATGTTCCCGTCCGAGAGCATCGCCACACGGATGCGCATCGCCTTCTTGCCGAGGGTCTGACCACTGCGGGCCAGCATCGTGCCCTCGTAGCCGAAATAGACCGCCATCGTGATGATCAACGCGGCCATCACCTTGCCGAGATCCTGCTGCCCCGGGTGCTCCATGCCGTACTGGAGCGCACCCGTCATCCCGAGGGCCACCGTCCAGATCACGCCGAGCACGAGGCCGTCGATCAGCCGGGCCACGAAGCGCTGACCGGGCGTGGCCAGCGGGGGCATCCCGGCGAGGTCGGGGGACGGGGGCGACGACAGCGGGTCGGGGCTCATGCCCCCGATTACATCAGCAGCCCTCCGGGCCCCCCTCGGCGGGCCGACGGCTGCCGACGGCTCAGGGCTCGGTCGAGACGACGACGGTCCTGGCCACCTTGTCGTGCAGACACTGCCTGTACGGCCGGTCCCAGGTGCACCACAAGACGTTGACCAGCCAGAAGATGAAGCCGCAGCAGGGCACGATCTCGGGAAGCGCGTAGGTCGCGGCCCGCGCCCAGCCGGGTCTGCCGACCGGGGGCTCGCCGGTCTCCAGCATGGCCACCCGGATCTTCATCGCCTTCTTGCCGAGGGTCTGGCCGTAGTGGGTGAGCATCAGCCCCTCGTAGAGGAAGTACGCCAGCACGGAGACGAGCGTGAACACGGACGAGCGGGCGTCGCTGCCGTCGCCCATCGGGTAGTAGGTGCCCCAGATCAGGGCCATGATCAGGCCGATGGGGATCCCGATGATCAGCCCGTCGATGATCCGGGCGACCAGGCGGCGGCCGAGGTGGGCGAGCGGGGGCATGCCCGCGAGCGGATCGGCCCCGCCGTCGTGTTCGCCGTAGGGGGAGCCGTTCGCGCGCTGCGGCGGCTGGTCGGTGCTCATGGCCCGAGTCGACCGCCGATCGAGGGCGATCGCATCCGGCGCGCCCCGTTCGGGCGATCCGAATGGTCCAAACGCGCCTTTGGGGCTCGGTTCGCCTCAGCTCAGCGGCGCCGCCGCGCCGCTCCCGGGATCAATCCGCCGTGGCGACGAAGGTGCGGGCGGCCTTGTCGTGCCAGCACTGCCGCCAGGGGCGGTCGACCAGGCACCACAGCACGTTCACCACGCCGACCAGCAGGACCCCGAGCACCCCGTACACCAGCCAGCGGCGCAGGGCGGCGCCGAACGACGGCTTGTCGTGCTCCTCGATGTCCAGGACCCGTACCCCGCACAGCTTCTTGCCGAGGGTACGGCCCCACAGCGCCGTCGGCAGTGCCTCCAGGAGGACCCCGGCGAGCAGCAGCACGCCCAGCACGATGGCGAGGTATACGCCGGTGGTGCCGTCGATGAAGTAGACGGTGACGGTCTCGCCGGACTGCTTGGCCGTCTCCACCTTCTCGTCGATGTGGTCCACGGCCTTCCCCCACAGGGGGAACCCGGCCGCGCCGGCGATGGCGAGCAGCACGATCATGTCGATCAGCCGGGCGGAGAAGCGGCGGCCGAGCCCGGCGGGCCGCCCCTGGGCCTGGGCGGCCTGGAGGAACGGGTTGTCGACCGGCGGCTTCCAGGGGATGACGCTCTCGGGCGGGCCCTGTTGCGGCTGTTGCGGCTGCGGTGGCTGCTGGGGCTGTTGCTGGGCGAGGTGGTGGACCTGCTGCTGCCAGCCGGGGTTGCCGTGGGACGGCTGGGCCGGGATGCCGCCGAAGGGCTGCTGCTGGGGCGGCTGCTGCGGCTGTGGTTGCTGGTGCGGCTGTCGGGACTGCTGAGGCTGCTGGGGCTGGGGCGACTGCTGGGGGCCCTGCGGGGCGTCGCGGTCGAGCGTACGGAACGTCATCGTGCCCTCGTCGCGGCCGGTCGGCCGCAGCGCGCGGATCGCCATCGTGCCGTCCGGCACACCGGACTCGGCCGAGGGCGAGGGTGAGGGCAGCTCCGGGGTGCCGCTCACGGCGGGGAGGGCGTGGGTGGCGCGATCCTTGCGGTCACCCGAACCGCCCGTAGCACCCGCACCGCCCGTACCGCCGCCGCGCATCGTCAGCGTTCCCGGGTCGTGACCGCCTTCACCACGGCCGCTCCCGTCGCTGTCCGACGCGGCGCGCGGGTCGGGGACCCCCGCTCGCGGGGCCTCCGGCTCCGAGCCCCAGGAGATCCGGCGGTCCTGCTCGCCGCCGAATCCGGACTGCCGGGACGCGTCGGCCTGCCAGGCGGCCCCGGCCCCGGGGCGGGTGCCGTGCAGCCGCTGCGGATCGTCCCAGTCCACCGGGGCGGCCGTGCCGCCGGGCGGCACCGGCTCGGTGCCCATGACGCTGCCCGTACCGGCGTCCCGTATGTCCATCTCGGCGCGCCGCCGCACCTCGGGCAGGGCGGCGCCCCCGGTCTCCTCCCCGGGCAGCGGCTGCGGGTCCTCGTCGAGGAACATCGGGCCGGTCTCGTCCGGTACCGGGCTGGTGACCTGGGTGTGGGTGACTCCGGGCGGCGCTGCGGGCATGGCCTCGCCCTCGGCCGGGGCGGGCCGGCTGGTGCCGGGCACCCATGCCGCGCCGTTCCAGTACCGGATGTAGTTGGGGATGGACGGATCCGGATAAAAACCAGGAATGGAGCTGCCGTCAGCGGATCCTGAGGAAGGGGCGCTCATGATCTCCGATGTCCCGTATCTGTGCTCGCCGTGCTGCTGTACTGCGCTGCCGCAGTGCAACCCGGAGCGCGCTGTCAAGGTCTATCAGACGGGCACGTGGCCCGTACCCACTGTGGCACCGCCTCGCAACATTTTGGCGGTCAATACGGGAAGCCGGTGACGGAGCGCTAGAACAGTTTGCCCGGGTTGAGCAGACCCAGCGGGTCGAAGACCTGCTTGATCCCCTGCTGCAGTTCCACTCCCACCGGCCCCAGCTCGCGCGCCAGCCACTCCCGCTTCAGCACGCCCACCCCGTGCTCGCCCGTGATCGTGCCGCCCAGCTCCAGGCCCAGCGCCATGATCTCGTCGAACGATTCACGCGCCCGCCGTGACTCGTCCGGGTCCGCGGGGTCGAAGCAGACCGTCGGATGGGTGTTGCCGTCGCCGGCGTGGGCCACGACGCCGATCGTGAGGTCGTACTTCTCGGCGATGGCCGCCGTACCGTCGATCATCTCGGCGAGGCGGGAGCGCGGCACGCAGACGTCGTCGATCATCGTGACGCCCTTGACCGCCTCCAGCGCGGTCAGCGTCATGCGGCGGGCCTGGAGCAGCAGGTCGGACTCGGCCGCGTCGTCCGCCGGGACCACCTCGGTCGCCCCGGCGGCCGTGCACAGCTCGCCCACGGCGGCCAGGTCGGCCGCGGGGTCCGGGGTGTCGAACGCGGCCATCAGCAGGGCCTCGGTGGTCTCGGGGAGCCCCATGTCGCCCAGCGCGTTGACGGCGCGCACGCTCGTACGGTCCATCAGCTCCAGCAGCGAGGGCACATGGCCGCGCTCCATGATGCGGCAGATCGCGTCGCAGGCGGCCGCGGTGGAGGGGAACTCGGCGGCCAGGACGAGCTGTTCGGGCGGGGCGGGCTTGAGCGCCAGGACGGCCCGTACGACGATGCCGAGGCTCCCCTCGGAGCCGACGAAGAGGCGGGTCAGGTCGTAGCCCGCGACGCCCTTGGCGGTGCGGCGGCCGGTGGACAGCAGGCGGCCGTCGGCGAGGACGATGTCCAGGCCGAGGACGTACTCGGCGGTCACGCCGTACTTCACACAGCACAGCCCGCCCGACGCCGTGCCGATGTTGCCGCCGATGGTGCACTGCTCCCAGCTGCTGGGGTCCGGCGGGTAGTAGAGGCCCTTCTCCAGCACCGCGCGCGACAGCGCCGCGTTCACCACGCCCGGTTCGACGACCGCGATCCGGTCGACCGGGTTGATCTCCAGGATGCGGTCCATCTTGATCAGGGACAGCACGATGCAGCCGTCGGACGCGTTGGCCGCGCCCGACAGGCCGGTGCGCGCGCCCTGCGGGACGATGGGCACGCCCAGCGCCGTCGCCGTACGGCACACGTGCTGCACCTGTTCGACGGTGCGGGGGAGGACGACCGCGGCGGGCGCGCCCGCGTCGCAGAAGCTCGCCATGTCGTTGGCGTACGCCGCCGTGACATCGGGGTCGGTGAGCACTGCCTCCTCGGGGAGGCCCTCCCGCAGCGACTCGATGAGGTCGGTCATGCCTCCAGGCTCGCACCCGGCCGGGCGCCAGGGAAGATCAGTGCGGCGAGTGGGTCAGTGCGCGTTCACTGTGGCTTGTAGTAGACGCTCACCTTGCGGGGGCCGGTCAGGGCGGAGGCGAAGCCCATGCACAGCCTGCGCGGGCTGGTGAGCTGGACGGCCATGCCCTCGGGCTCGCGGTAGTCGAGCGAGTACCCGGCCTCGGTGCGGGCCCGCTGGACCAGCTCGCCGGTGCGCAGATCGACGCAGGAGACCTGGGCGTTGCCGTGGCCGGAGGGCGGGTTGGGGCCGTTCTCGTCGGAGTACGCGGTCCCGGTGAGCTGGTAGACGTAGTCGCCGAGCACCGTGAAGCCCTGGAAGACCTCGCCGTCCTCGACGCCCGTCTGGGGTATGTCGTACACCGCGGAGTAGTCGCCCGCCGTGACCCCGGCCAGGCTCATCAGCCGGTAGCGGGCCTCGCCGCCCTGGCGGTAGCGCAGCAGCAGCCGCTTGTTGAGCATGTCGACGGCGGGCTGGTTGCTGGTCGAACCGGCCACCGGGCGGTGGGTGGCCAGGCCGGAGGCGCCGCTGTCGAGGACGGTGCCGTCCTTGAACGGGAACCGGCTGATGGCGCGCCCGTAGCCGGACTCGGGGTTGGCGTCCGACTCGGTCCACAGGTAGGCGGTGGCGCCGACCGGCTCGCAGCCGATGGAGACGCCGTGGCCGAAGCCCCTGACGTACATGTGGCCCAGCTCGCTGCCGGTGAGGGACATCCGGGTGATACACATGTCGCCGCGCGCGGCCCGGTCGGCGCCGGAGACGGGGGCGGATTCGCCGCTGAGCCGGATGCCGCCCTGCATCAGCTGGATCGTGTAGAGGTGGCCGCCTGCGTCGTCGAACGCGAAGGACTGCATGACGGTGTCGTTGTGCGCCGCCTTCTCGCGGATCAGCTGCGTGGAGGGCACCGAGAGGTCGAACCGGCCGCCGACGGCGGCCTCGGCGGCGCCCCCGGCCTCGGCGGCGTGGGCCTCGGTGGGACGTACCGCGAACGCCCCGAGCGCGCCCGCGGCGGCGGCGCCACCGGCCAGGGCGAATCTACGCCTTGTCAACCGACCCGCGGCGTACTTGTCCGTCTGCATGTGACCTCAACAACTCCCAAGGGAACACACCGTGTTGGTGTGGACATAGGAACGCCGTGAGTGTAGACGGTGCGATTCTCCGGCCGAGCTGGTGTTCCCTTTTTCTGGCATCAGCGGCGCATTGTGTGCTGTATCACTCTCTTTCCTCCCGGTTGAGGTAGACCGAATGCCGGACGGCGGGCGTATACCCGGCGAAGGCAGAGACCCGGGAGTGACAGGTGACCGTCGAGGAGTTCGAAGAGTTCTACGCCCAGGCGGTCACACGTCTCACGGGGCAGCTGTACGTGATGCTCGGCGACCTGCACGAGGCGCAGGACGTCGTGCAGGAGGCGTTCGTCAGGGGGTGGAGCCGGCGACGGCAGCTGGACCGCGACGGCCGGCCCGAGGCATGGATCCGTACGGTCGCCTGGCGGCTGGCGGTGAGCCGGTGGCGCTTCCGGCGGCGCACGGCGGACGCCTGGCATCGCGGCGGCGTCTCACCACCGCATGTCGAGGGTCCCGGACCGGACCAGGTGGTGCTGGTCGACGCGCTGCGCGAACTCCCGCCCCAGCAGCGGCGCTCGCTCACCCTGCACTACCTGTGCGATCTCACCGTCGAGCAGATCGCCGGTGAGACCGGCCTGTCCACCAGCACCGTCAAGACGCACCTGGTCCGCGGACGCACCGCGCTCGCCCAGCGCCTCCAGGACCCGCGCATCGAGGAGGTCTCCGATGTCTGAGATCCAGGATCCGCTGCGGACGATGTTCCGGCAGGCTGCCGACGTCGGGCAGGTCCGGGCCGGTGCGGCGCCCGTGGCGTACATCGCCGAGCGCGGCAGACGGGCGCACCGGCGCCGCCTCGCCGCCCTGGCGGCGGGGGCCTGCCTGGTCCTCGCGGGCGGCGGCGCGGCGGCGGCAACCCTCCTGCCGGGCACGCCGCCGCCCACCGCCCCTGCCACCAGCCCCTCGTCCGGGCATCCACGCTCCGGCCCTCCGTCGACGGGCCTTCCGTCGTCCGGGGCGCCCACCCCGCCCCCGTCGAGGGGTCGCCCCACAACGGAGGGGACCGGCGGCGTGACGTACCCGCCCAGGACGACGTCTCCCCCAGGGGCGAACGCTCCCTGATCCGCACCCACCCGTGGCCCGTCGGCTGTCCCCGGGCGGCTCCGTACCCTCACTTCTACGCGAAAGATCCCGTATGTCAGTCGCCCCGCCCGAACCGCGCCCCGCCACGCCCAGCGCCGCGCCCGGCCGCCCCACGTGGTCCTCCGCACCGCGCGAGCGGCCCTCGCCCCGTCGGCGGCTCATACGCCGCGCCCGGTTGGCCCCGGGCGACCGCGAGGTGCTGTGGCTGTATCTGCTGACCCGAATATCCCTCTGGATCAGCGCCTACTGCGTGCGGTGGCTGTTCCCCGGGAACGGCGGCGCGCACGAGCCCTCCTCCCTCCTCGAACCCTTCGAGCGGTGGGACTGGGGGCACTACCTCCACATCGCGCGCGACGGCTACTTCCCCGGGGAGAGCGGCCCCTGGGACAGGAAATGGGACAGCCGCGAGGCGTTCTTCCCCGGCTTCCCGATGCTGCTGCGCGCCCTGCACACCGTCATCCCGAACTGGTCCGCGGCCGGGCTGCTGATCTCCTTCGCCGCCGGGGCCGTCGGCGTCCTGGCGCTGGCCCGGATCGCCCGGCTGTATCTGCCCGGCCCGGACGGCGACCGGCGCGCCGTGCTGTTCTTCCTGCTGTCACCGTGTGCGGTCTTCCTGGCCGTCGGCTACACCGAGGCGCTGTTCCTCGCGTTCGCCCTGCCCGGCTGGCTCGCCGCCCAGCGGCACCGCTGGGCCGCCGCCGCCCTGCTGACCGCCCTGGCCACCACCGTGCGGGTCAGCGGCCTCTTCGTCGCCGCCGCCATCGCCGTCCACTTCGTCCTGAGCGCCGCCCGGGCCCGCGGTCACTGGCGGTCGCTGCCCTGGCTGGCCCTGCCCGCGCTCCCCGCCGGCTTATACAGCTGGTATCTGCACGCGCACACCGGCGACTGGATGGCCTGGAAGCATGCCCAGGAGCGCGGCTGGTTCCGCACCTTCCACACTCCCTGGGAGGGCTGGTCCCACACCTGGCAGGCGGCCTTCGACCAGACGCAGACCACCGGATACGCCGCCATGTTCCAGGCCGAACTCGTGGCCATGGTCCTCGGACTCGTCGTCCTCGGTGTGCTGCTGTGGCGGCGCCGCTGGGCCGAGGCCGTCTACATCGGCGTCACGCTGTGGGCGCTGGGCACCTCGTACTGGTTCATGTCGATCCCCCGCTCCACCCTGCTGTGGTGGCCCCTGTGGATCGGCCTGGCGGGCTGGAGCCTGCGCACGCCCCGGGTCAGGACCGTCTACTACTGCCTCGTCGCGCCCGTGAGCACGGTCTTCACCCTCGCCTTCCTGTCGGGGCGATGGGCGGGCTGACGTGCCGGAACCCAGAGGGCCCGGCACGGTCAGTAGCGGTGATCAGAGGTTGCCGCGCTTTTCCTGCTCGCGCTCGATCGCCTCGAACAGCGCCTTGAAGTTCCCCTTGCCGAAGCCCATCGACCCGTGCCGCTCGATCATCTCGAAGAAGACCGTCGGCCGGTCCTGGACCGGCTTGGTGAAGATCTGCAACAGGTATCCGTCCTCGTCCCGGTCCGCGAGGATCTTCAGCTCCCGCAGGGTCTCGATCGGCACGCGCGTGTCCCCGACCCACTCCCCCAGCGTCTCGTAGTACGAGTCGGGCGTGTCCAGGAACTGGACGCCCGCCGCGCGCATCGCGCGGACCGTCGCGACGATGTCGTTCGTGGCGAGGGCGATGTGCTGGACGCCGGGGCCGCCGTAGAACTCCAGGTATTCGTCGATCTGCGACTTCTTCTTCCCCACCGCGGGCTCGTTCAGGGGGAACTTGACCTTGCGGGTGCCGTCCGCGACGACCTTCGACATCAGGGCGGAGTACTCGGTGGCGATGTCGTCGCCGACGAACTCCTTCATGTTGGTGAAGCCCATGACCCGGTTGTAGAAGGCCACCCACTCGTCCATGTGGCCCAGCTCGACATTGCCGACGCAGTGGTCGATGGCCTGGAACAACCTCTTCTCGGGCCCCTGGACGATCGGGGCGGCGGCGACGTACCCCGGCAGGTACGGGCCGTCGTAGCCGGAGCGCTCGACGAACGTGTGGCGGGTGTCGCCGTACGTGCGGATCGAGGCGAGCACCACCGTCCCGTGCTCGTCCTTGACGTCGTGCGGCTCCTCGATCCCGGTGGCGCCGTGCTCGACCGCGTACGCGTACGCGGCCCGCGCGTCCGGGACCTCGACGGCGAGGTCGATCACGCCGTCGCCGTGCTCGGCCACGTGCTCGGCGAGGAAGCGCCCCCAGGGGCCGGCCGGCTTGATGACGGAGGTGAACACGAAGCGGGCGCTGCCCGAGACGAGGACGTAACTGGCGGTCTCCCGGCTGCCGTTCTCCGGTCCGGAGTAGGCGACGAGCTTCATGCCGAAGGCGGTGGCGTAGAAGTGGGCGGCCTGCTTGGCGTTGCCGACGGCGAAGACGACCGCATCCATGCCCTTCACCGGGAAGGGGTCTGCCTGCCGCGCGGTGGTCGGGGTGGGGTTCAGGATCTCAGTCATATGGGCAGCGTCTCTCCGCCGCTCAGGGTGCGCAACAGTTCCCGAAATCGCTGGGCATATTGCCTAGCGCAGCGCCGTAACGGGGCGGCATTCTGCGCAGAGTGACTACCATCACAGACGCCCCAGGAGGTCCCATGGGAATCGACGCGCTCGACGCCCGCCTGATCGAACTCCTCGCCCAGGAGCCACGCATCGGCGTCCTGGAAGCCTCCCGCCGCCTCGGCGTCGCCCGCGGCACCGCGCAGGCGCGGCTGGACAGGCTGCGCGCCCAGGGCGTGATCCGCGGCTTCGGCCCGGACGTGGACCCTGCGGCCCTGGGCTATCCGGTCACGGCCTTCGCCACGCTGGAGATCAAGCAGGGTCAGGGCCCGGACGTACGCACCCACCTGGCCGGTGTCCCCGAGGTGCTGGAGTTGCACACCACCACCGGCGAGGGCGACATGCTCTGCCGCCTGGTCGCCCGCTCGAACGCCGACCTCCAGCGAGTGATCGACCGCGTCGTGGGCATCGAGGGCATCGTCCGCGCCTCGACGGCGATCGTGATGGAGAACCCGGTCCCCCTGCGGATCATCCCCCTGGTGCAGCAGGCGGCCGAGGACTGATCTGGAGGGGGGTGCAAAAAACCCGTTGCAAAGGAGTCTTTGCACGCTTACTCTGCTCCACATGGCCGAGAGCGACGACGACGCAGCCGAGGACGTACGGGTACTCGACGCCCGCTCCCTGCGCGGGCTCGCCCATCCCCTGCGCCTGCGGCTGCTCGGCGCGCTGCGCGAGTACGGGCCCGCCACCGCGTCCCAACTGGCCAACCGGCTGGGCGAGTCCAGCGGCGCCACCAGCTACCACCTGCGGCAGCTGGCCGCCCATGGCTTCGTCATGGACGACCCGGAGCGCGGCAAGGGGCGCGAGCGGTGGTGGAAGGCGGCGCACGCCACGACGAAGGCGGGCACCGAGGAGTTGCTGCGCCACCACGACCCGTCCGTGCGCGGCGCCATGAACACCCTGCTGCACGAGTGGGCCACCATTCACGGCCATGAGCTGTCCACCTGGCTCGGCACGATGCATGAATGGCCCTCGGAGTGGCGCGAGAACTCCGACGTCAGCGACTTCACCCTGCGCCTCACGCCCGCACTCGCGCGGGACATGATCGAAAAAGTGCACGAAGTGATCAACAGCTACCGCGAGAAAGAGGTCGACCCGGACGCCGCGCACTCCGCCCGGTACCGCGTCCATCTGCACGGCTTCCCGCGCGAAGAGGACTGACCCGATCCCTGGGGGGAGAGCGAATGTACGACGACTACGTCCACCACTTACTGCACCACCTGCGCGCCCGGCAACTCCGGCGCGAGGCCCCGCGCAGGCCGCAGCACACGCATCTGCTGCGGACCCGGCTCGGCTGGCGGCTCGTGGAGGTCGGGCTGCGGCTGGCGACGCCGCGTATGCCCTCCCTGCCACAGCTCGATTAGCAGTGCGGGACCGCGCCGCCCGACTGGAGGTCGTTCAGGGCCTTTACGGCGCCGTCGAGGGTGGTGACGGGGATCAGCCGCAGGCCCTTGGGCTGCTCGGCCTCGGCGTCCTTGCACTCGGCCTTGGGGACCAGGAAGACCGTCGCGCCGTCCCGCTTGGCGGCCTGGGTCTTGAGCGGGACGCCGCCCACCGCGCCGACCTTGCCGCCCGCGTCGATGGTGCCGGTGCCCGCGATCGTGCGGCCGCCGGTGAGGTCGCCGCCGCGGCCGTTGCCGTCCAGCTTGTCGACGATGCCGAGGGAGAACAGCAGCCCGGCGCTGGGTCCGCCCACGTCCGCGAGGCGCAGCTTCACCTTGACGTCGCCGGGCGACTTGTGGAGGTAGCCGAGGGCGGCGCTGGTGGCCGTGTTCTGCGACTTCCGCATCTCGTCGGCGTTGTGCTGCTCGATCTCCTTGGTCGTGTCGCCCACGTACACCGCCTCGCGCGGCAGCACGGCGCGGTCGGTGCGGAACCAGCCGCTGACCACGTCCCCCAGCCGGACCGTGGCCTCCGGGCCGGTCGCGGCGATCGTCGTCATCCGCAGCTGGCCCTTGGTCTTACGGGTGTCGCTCCCCGAGATGGTGATCACCTGCTTGCCACCGTTCGCACCGAGGACGTTCACGGTGCTGCCCGGCTGGGCGACGGTGAACGGCAGGGGGGCGAGCGCGGCGACCGCGAACAGGGCGATGATCAGCGCGGCGCACACGGCGAGGATCCTGGCGCGGGGAGAGAGGGCGCGGGGGGAGACGGCAGGCATAGGTGTGAATTTAGTTGACCGGCGGGATGGATGACGCGGCGCCCCGGTCAGCGCGGCCGACCGTCACCGCAGGCCGACCGTCACCGCAGGGCGTCCGCGACCTCCCGCGCCGCGTCCACCACCCGGGGGCCGACCCGCTCCGGCACCGCGTCGCACAGCATCACCACGCCCACGCTGCCCTCCAGACCGGTCACCCCGATCAGCGGGGCGGCCGCGCCGCTCGCGCCCGCCTCCAGCTCGCCGTGGGTGAGCGCGTACCCGGGGTCGTCGGGGCGGCCCGCGCGGGCGGCGAGGATCGCCCGCCCGGCGGCGCCCCGGTCCAGCGGGTGCCGGAATCCGGGCCGGTAGGCGACGTGGTAGTCGGTCCAGGTCGGCTCGACGACCGCGACGGCGAGCGCCTCGGTGCCGTCGACCAGGGTGAGGTGGGCGGTGGCGCCGATGTCCTCGGCGAGGGACCTCAGCGCGGGCAGCGCCGCCTCCCGCACCAGCGGATGCACCTGGCGGCCGAGCTGCAGCACCCCGAGCCCGACCCGGGCCCGTCCGCCGATGTCCCGGCGGACCAGGGAGTGCTGTTCGAGGGTGGCCAGCAGCCGGTAGACCACGGTGCGATTGACGCCGAGCTTGGTGGACAGCTCGGTCACGGTCAGCCCGTGGTCGGTGTCGGCGAGCAGTTTCAGGACACGCAGTCCCCGGTCGAGCGTCTGTGAGGTCTCCGCGGTCACGACGCCCCCTCCTCGGTGATGAATGGGCGGCTCCCCGCGAAGGTGCTCCGCCGGTCGCGGTGGTACGCACCGGCTGCACTCCGCGGCGAGGCTGCCACAGGGCGTGTGCGTGCACGAACCGTAGCGAGCGGGTCCGCTCAGCGGAAGTAGTTGTCCAGAATCCGAGCAGATCCCTCGCTCACCGCACACAACACGGCATGCGCTGCCGGGATGTCCCTTGGCCATGGGTCACAGCGCGGTACGTCACCCCGTCGCCGCGTCCGCGTCACCGCATCCGGGTGGCCCACTCCTGCACCTTCTTGATGCGCTCGCGGATCTGCCCCGCCGTCGCCTCCGCGCTCGGCGGCCCGCCGCAGACCCGGCGCAGCTCGGTGTGGATCACGCCGTGCGGTTTGCCGCTCTGGTGGACGTACGCCCCCACCAGCGTGTTGAGCTGCTTCCGCAGCTCCAGCAGCTCCTTGTGGGTGACCACAGGACGCCGCTCGGCCGGCATCTCCAGCAGATCCGCCTCCGCGTCCGGCTTCTTGCGGCTGTGCGCGATCTGCTTGGCCTGCCGCTTCTGGAGCAGCATCTGCACCTGGTCGGGTTCGAGGAGCCCGGGGATGCCGAGGTAGTCCTGCTCCTCGTCGCTGCCCGGGTGCGCCTGCATGCCGAACTCGGCCCCGTCGTACAGCACCCGGTCGAAGACCGCGTCCGACTCCAGCGCCTCGAAAGGCAGCTGGTCCTGGTCTCCGGTGTCCTCGTCCTGCTGCTTCTCGGCCTCTTCGAGGAGCTTCTCCTCCTCCGCGTACGGGTTCTCCTCCTCACCCTCCTTCTTCGGCTTGTCGAGGACGTGGTCGCGCTCGACCTCCATCTCGTTGGCGAAGCCGAGCAGGTTCGGGATGGTGGGCAGGAAGACGGACGCGGTCTCGCCGCGCCGCCGCGACCGTACGAAACGGCCGACGGCCTGGGCGAAGAACAGCGGGGTGGAGATGGTCGTCGCGTACACCCCGACCGCGAGGCGCGGCACGTCCACGCCCTCCGACACCATGCGGACCGCGACCATCCAGCGGTCGTCGGAGTGGGTGAAGTCCTCGATGCGCCGCGAGGCGGCGTCCTCGTCGGACAGCACCAGGGTGGCCTTGGCGCCGGTGATCTCGCGGATCAGCTTGGCGTACGCGCGCGCGGAGTCCTGGTCGGAGGCGATGACGAGGGCGCCCGCGTCCGGGATGGCCTTGCGGACCTCGGTCAGCCGGTGGTCGGCGGCGCGCAGCACGTTCGGCATCCAGTCGCCGCGCGGGTCGAGCGCGGTGCGCCACGCCTGCGAGACCGCGTCCTTGGTCATCGGCTCGCCGAGCCGCGCCTCGATCTCGTCGCCCGCCTTGGTGCGCCAGCGCATGTTGCCGCTGTAGGAGAGGAAGATGACGGGCCGCACGACGCCGTCGTTCAGCGCGTTGCCGTAGCCGTAGGTGTAGTCGGCGGAGGAGCGGCGGATGCCGTCGTCGCCCTCTTCGTAGGTGACGAAGGGGATGGGGTTGGTGTCGGACCGGAAGGGCGTGCCGGTGAGCGCGAGCCGGCGGGTCGCGGGCTCGAACGCCTCCAGGCAGGCCTCGCCCCAGGAGCGGGAGTCACCGGCGTGGTGGATCTCGTCGAGGATGACGAGCGTCTTGCGCTGCTCGATCCGGTTGCGGTGCAGCATGGGCCGGACGCCGACGCCCGCGTAGGTGATGGCGATGCCGTGGTACTCCCGGCTCAGCGGGCCCGCGCTGTACTCCGGGTCCAGCTTGATGCCGATGCGGGCGGCGGCCTCGGCCCACTGCTTCTTCAGATGCTCGGTGGGCGCGACCACGGTGACCTGCTGGACGACGTGGTGGTGCATCAGCCAGGAGGCGAGCGTCAGCGCGAACGTCGTCTTACCGGCCCCGGGGGTCGCGACCGCGAGGAAGTCCCGCGGCTGCTCCTCGATGTACTTGTCCAACGCGCCCTGCTGCCAGGCGCGCAGCTTGCTCGCGGTACCCCAGGGCGCCCGTCCGGGGAAGGCGGGCGAGAGGTGATGGCTGGTGGAGGCGGCAGTAGTACTCACGGTCTCCGTCAGGGCTGGCTCGGCGGGGTCGATCGGGAACCGCGTCAGCCTACCGGTGCCGCCCTTCACGCTTCGGGGGTACGTCCCGATCCCACCCGAGGGTGGGACCAGGCTCACACCTCGCCCCCGGGGTCAGGGCCGTGCCGGACGCGGTCGCAGGCGGGTGGTCACCCAGGCCCCGACCAGGGCCACGGCCGCCATCGCCGCGTACACGGCGGCGAAGGCCGCGGGGTGGGAGGAGGCGGCGGCCGGGGTGGTGTTCGCGTCGTGGGTGGGGGCGATCGCGCCGCCGCCGAAGGCGACGAAGAGGACGCCGCTCACCCCGACGAGGGTGATGTTGCCGAGCGCGTCGGAGACCTGGAGCGAGGAGGAGTTGCTGCCCGCGTCCGCGGGGCCGGACAGCTTCAGCATCAGCACGCTGGCGCTGGAGATGACCATCCCCATCCCGTAGCCGCCGACCACCCACGCGACGGCGACGGACCACACCGGTACGGAGTCGGCGAGCGCGAGCGGCACCAGGGCGATGGCCACGGCGATCAGCAGCATGCCAAGACCCATCAGCCGCTCCCGGTACGGCTCCAGCCGGGCCCGGCTCTGGGTGTACGAGCCGAGCGCCCAGGTCAGCCCGCCGCCCGCGAGGGTGAGCCCGGCGGCGGTCGCGGACAGGCCGCGCTGGGTGACCAGCATCAGCGGGACGAAGCTCTCCGCGCCCAGGAAGGCTCCCGCCGCGACCCCGCGCAGCAGCACCACCGACGGCAGCCCCCGGGCGGCGCGGAAGGTGCCCGCGGGGAGCAGCCGCAGCACGCACGGCACGAGCAGGGCGAGCCCGGCGGCGGCCGGGAGGAGGGAGTACCAGGCCAGGTCCTGGGCCGCGTACTGGAGCAGCCCGGCGCCGCCCGCGACGGCCAGCGCGAGGAGGATCCGGCGGCGGTCCATGCCCGGGGAGCGGCCGCCGGGTGGCAGGGTGCGCAGGGCGGGGAGCATCACCGCGAGCGGCAGCACGATCAGCACCGGGATGGACAGGAACACCCAGCGCCACCCGGCCTGTTCGGTGACGGTCCCGGCGACGACCGGCCCGACGATGACCGGCAGCACCCACGCGGCGGAGAAGGACGCCAGGATGGCGGGCTGGAGCCGCTGCGGATAGGCCCGGCCGACGACGACGTACAGGGCGACGATCACCAGCCCGCCGCCGATGCCCTGGACGGCGCGCCCGCCCACGAACATCCACATCTGCTGCGCCGTCCCCGCGACCACCAGCCCCGCGCCGAACGCCACGATGCCGCCGAACAGCGGCGCGAGCGGACCCTTGCGGTCGCACCACTCCCCCGACAGCGCCATCGTGAAGAGGCTCGCGGTGAAGTAGGCGGAGAAGGCGTACGCGTACAGCTCGACGCCGTCCAGGGCGCGGGCCGCGATCGGCATGGCGGTGTTGACCGCGCTCGCCTCGAAGGCGATGAGGGAGACGACGGTGATGATGCCGAGGGTCAGCGCGCGGTGGCGGCGGCCGAGGATGGTGTCGTCCGCGATGCCTGCGCTGTCCGCTGTATCGGCGACATCGGTGACATCGGCTGTATCGGCGTCGGGCGGGTCGAGAGCGGTCATGGCGGTCAGCGTAAGAGCCGTGGCGCCGTGTGACACCTGTCGGAGGTCGTGATGTGCCTCGGCCATGAGTCCTAGTACGTCACGTCACGTCGTGAGCAGCACACCCGCGTACGAGACGCCCGCGATCACTCCCCAGGCGCACAGGCCCAGCGCCGCGACCCGGGCGCCGGTGCGGGTGAGGGAGGGCAGGTGGACCGCGCTGCCCAGGCCGAAGAGGGCGGCGGCGAGCAGGAGTTCCTGGCCGGTGGCGGCGGCGTCCAGGGCGGCGCCGGGCAGCAGCCCGGTGCTGCGCAGCGCGACCATGACGAGAAACCCGGCCACGAAGAGCGGCACCAGCGGGGGCCGCCGGGCCGCCGCGGTGGCGCGCCGAACTCCGGCCCGCGCCCGTACGGATACGGCGAGCGCGGCGACGAGCGGGGCGAGCAGCGCCACCCGCATCAGCTTGACCAGCACCGCCTCCTTCAGCGCCGCGGGCCCGGCGGTCTGCGCGGCCGCCACGACCTGGCCCACGTCGTGCACGCTCGCGCCCACCCAGCGGCCGAACTGCGCGTCGGCGAGGTCCAGGGGGTGTTGGAGCAGGGGCAGTACGGCGATGGCGAGCGTGCCGCACAGCGTCACGAGCGCGACGGAGGTGGCCACGTCCCGTTCGTCGCTGTCGGACACCTCGGCGACCGCGCCGATCGCGGACGCGCCGCAGATGGAATAGCCGGTGGCGATCAGCAGCGGCTGGTCGCCGCGCAGCCCCATCCGGCGTCCGAGCCACCAGGTGCCGCCGAAGGTGGCGGCGACCACGCAGAACACCATCGCGACGGTGGCCCAGCCGAGGCCGAGGACGTCGTCCAGGCTGAGCTTCAGGCCGAGCAGCACGATGCCGAGCCGCATCAGCCGCTTCCCGGCGAGGGAGAGCCCGGCCCGGCAGCGGCCCCGTACGAGCCCCCGGGTGCCGGGCAGATGCGCGGCGCCGATGCCGAGCACGACGGCGGCGGTGAGCAGGGGTACGGCGGGCAGCGCCCGGTGCACTCCCCACGCGACCGCGACCCCGCAGGCGGCCAGCCCGAGACCGTACGCGGGGACGGGTATCCGGCCCTGGGGGAGCACGGGCGCCCCGGTCGCGGTGTGCGCCGCTCGCGCCCCGGTCACCGCCATGCCGTCACCCCGGTGGCCTCGTACCGCCCGGGCCCGGTCACAGCTCGTCCACCACGGGGGCCTCGTACACCCGGCGAACGCTGCTGCCCAGCCGCACGATGTCCGCGCCGTAGACGTGGATCGAGATCGCCTTGGTGCCGCAGGCGTTCCACACCCTGTGGATATCGCCGGGCGGAGCGAAGCCGCAGACCGCGCCCCGCGGGTTGATCACGTCCTCCACGGCGACCAGCCGGGAGGCCGGGCCGTCGGGCACGAGGCGGTAGCGGCGTTCGTGCTCCTCGCCCTCGTGGACGCCGGTGACGCACCAGGACACATGGTCGTGGACGGCGGTGCGCTGACCGGGCAGCCACACCAGGGCGACGACGGAGAAGCTGCCGTCGGGTTCGGCGTGCAGGACGTGCTGGCGGTAGCGGTCGGGGTCGCCCTCGCGCTGGGCGGGGGTGAGCAGATCGGCCGCGCCGAGGTAGGGGGCGAGGCGTTCGCCCACCAGGTAGGCGGTCACATCGGGCGGCAGGCCGCGTCCGACGGCCTCGCGGACGCCGTCGACGAAGGCGCCGAGGGGGGCCGTGACACGAAAGGACGGATACGCGGTGGTCATATCGGCAGCGTGCGGACGGACCATCCATCACGTCCAACGACAGATTGTTGACCGGGGGCCAACTTCCGCTTATATATGGGCCCTTGTTCGCGGCTCTCGATGGGCCGTCAGCAGCCGACCCGGTTTCCCGCCACCGTCTTCAGTTCCTCCAGCACCCGCGCCGTCGCCGGGATCTCCAGGTGCTCCCGCAGCACGTACGCGGAGACATGGCGCCGCGACGCCGGTTCGAGGGCGCGCCCGGTGACCCTGCTGTGGCACAGGAAGGACAGGACCAGGCCCGGCATCATCGCGACGCCGAGCCCGGCCGCGACCATGCTCTGCACCACCAGGTTGTCGTCGGTGGTGAAGGCGATGTCCGGCGCGAAGCCCTGCTCGGCGCATTCGTGCAGGAAGTTGGCGCGGCAGCGCAGGCACCCGGCGATCCACCGCTCCCCGCTCAGCTCGGCCAGCTTGACGGCGCGCCGCCGGGCCAGCGGATGCCCGGTCGGCAGCAGGACGGTCAGCTGGTCCTCCATCAGCGGGATCTCGACGAGTTCGGGGGGCGTCTCCTCGCGCAGCCCCGGATAGGTGAAGGCGAGGGTGATGTCGCATTCGCCGCGTACGACCCGGTCGAGCGAGTCCGGCGGCTCGCCCTCCAGCAGGTCGACCCGCACCCCGGGGTGGGCGGCGGCGAGGCGGGCCATGGCCTCGGGGATGAGCGTGGCGTTGGCGCTGGGGAAGGCGCACACCCGGACCCGGCCGGCGCGGAGCCTGGTGATGGCGTTCATCTGCGCCTGGGCCGTGGAGATGGAGGAGAGGATGGTGTTGGCGTGCCGGGCGAGCGTCTCGCCCGCCTCGGTGAGCCGCATGCCGCGGCCGACGCGGATGAACAGCGGGCTGCCGACGGTCCGTTCGAGCGCCTTCATCTGCTGCGTGATGGCCGGCTGGGTATAGCCCAGCTCGCGGGCGGCGGCCGAGTAGGAACCGGCGCGGACCACCTCGTGGAACGTCCTGATGTGCCGGGAATCGAACACACGGACATCATAGGGGGAAAACATAAGCGCGTTTTGGGGGAACGGAACATCGACCCTCCCGGCGCTTTTGCGTCATCCCGCCTCGCCCACCCCTCCTACCGCACCCGATCTCGGCGGTCACATCGCCGATGCCCCTCTGATCAGGCAGGCTGACCCTATGCCGCACTACACGTCGTACGACCAAACGGAGCTGGCCTACCGCGTCCTGGAGGCCCGCGACGGCTCCGCGCGGCCGCCGCTGATCTGCCTGGCGGGCGGGCCGGGGCGGAACGCCGCGTACCTGGGCGACCTCGGCGGCCTCGACGCGCACCGCACCCTGGTCATCCCCGACAGCCGCGGCACCGGGGACTCGCCGCCCGCCGCCGATCCGAGCGGTTACGCGTTCCCGGGCCTCGCCGAGGACCTGGAGGCGCTCCGCCGCCACCTCGGCCTCACCCGCTTCGCGCTGCTCGCCCACGACGCGGCGGCGGCCACGGCGCAGGCGTACGCGGCGGCCCACCCGGAACGCCTCACCCATCTGATCCTGGTCTGCCCGGGCGCCCGCATGCAGGGCGAACTGCCCGAGGACGCCCGGGAGATCTTCGAGTCGCGCGCCGACGAGCCGTGGTGGCAGGAGGCGTACGTGGCGATCCAGATGCTGCCGGACACCACCGACCTCGCCGAGGTGCGGGAGCTGCTGCTGCGGGCCGCCCCGATGGCGTACGGCCGCTGGGACGAGCCCCAGCAGGCGCATGCGCGGAGCGAGGGCGAACAGCTGAACCCGGTGCCGCGCGCGGGCTTCTGGCAGGGCGTGGACGAGGCGGGCCGCCGCGCGGTGCTGGCGCGGCTGCGCGAGGTGCCGTGCCCGGCACTGGTGATCACCGGGGACCGGGACGCGGTGACCGGCGTACGGGCCGGGGAGCTGGTCGCGGAGTCGTTCCCGGCCGGGCGCTCCCGGCCGCTGCACGGCGTGGGCCACTACCCGTGGGTGGACGAACCGGAGCTGTTCCGCCCGGTGGTGGAGGACTTCCTGGAGCACCCGCACGGCCCCGGCGGCCCGTGACGGGCGGTTTGTGAACCGCGTATGTCAGTCGTATGGCACCGGCCGCCGAACCATTGATGCCCCCTGAACCGCTCCCTATGGTCGTAGGCACGAGCACGACATTGGCCGTGTGCCCGAGTGGTTCAGGGGCTCGCCTGCAAAGCGAGTTACGTGGGTTCGAATCCCGCCACGGCCTCCGCAGCGCCCCCGCGCTTCCACACCCTCTCCCGGGCCGCTCATCCCCGCGACCCGGGATCTCTGTCGGTGAACGACCAGAAACCCTCTGGACATATATGCCTTACGAGGCGCATGCTCAGTTTCGCGAACGGCGTTCACGCAAGCGGTCACCTGACCTTTTTCACATTCTCCCCACTGAATGGCCTCCGACTCCCCGCAGTGAGCGCGTTTTCGGCGCATAGGGTCGCCCTTGGTGCCTGCAGTCCGACGGAGAACCCGCGGTGACTGAACAGGCACCCTTTGTTTCGACCTGTGATCCTGTGTTCCGTCTGGGGGAAATGTGCAGCCCGCCGTACCGGCCACCCGTCTGCCGCTGTCGACCGGTCAGAGCGAGATCTGGTTCATTCAGCAGCTGGAGCCGCCGGAGAGCACGACGTTCAAGGTCGGGGAATACCTTGAGATCCAAGGCCCCATAGACACCGCGATATTCGAGAGGGCAGTGCGTCAGGCCGTCGCGGAAGCCGAGCCGTACAACGTCCGGGTCGGCGAGGACGACGGGGTGCCCTGGCAGGTCCTCGACCCGGTGACCGACTGGGACTTCCCGTTCCTCGACCTGAGCGGCGACCCCGACCCGCACGCCGCCGCCGTCCGCTGGATGAAGCACGACCTGGCCACCAAGCTGGAGCTGGACGACCACCCGCTCTTCTCGTTCGCCCTGCTGAAGCTGAGCGACGACTGCTTCCTGTGGTACCAGGGCAGCCACCACATCGTGTCGGACGCGGGCAGCGCCGCCCTGCTGGGCCGGCGCACCGCCGAGATCTACACCGCGCTCACCGAAGGCACCGACCCGGCCTCGGAAGAAGGTGCGGAAGAAACCGTCTTCGGGTCTCTGCGGACCATGCTCGACCGGGACGCGGAATACCGGGCGTCGGAGGAATTCGCCAAGGACCGCGCGTACTGGACGGAACACTTCGCGGATTCCCCGGAACCCGCCCGGCTTTCCGGCCGACCCGGCGACGAACTCTCCAGCGTGCTGCGCGAGACCGCGTACCTGACCGAGGAGGAAGCGGTCGAGCTGCGCGCTGCGGCGCGTAAATACGCGACTCACTGGTCGGCGATGATTATCACGGCGACCGCCATCTATCTGCATCGATTGACCGGTAAATCCGACATCATTCTGACGCTGCCGGTCACCGCCCGGACCGATGCCACGCTGCGCGGCATTCCCGGGATGTTCGCCAATGTGGTGCCGCTGCGCATCCAGGTGCGCTCGGATATGCGGATACGGGATCTGGTCCGTAAGGTCTCGCGGGAAGTCCGGCAGGCGCTGCGCCATCAGCGCTACCGCCATATCGACCTGGCCCGGGATCTCCACCTCCCGGATGGCGGAAACGGCTTCCTCGGCCCGCACGTCAACATCATGACGTACGACTACGATTTCGACTTCGGGGGACATCGCGTCGTCGGGCACAACCTGTCCAACGGAACCGTCGAAGACCTCTCGATCATGGGATACGACCGCTCCGACGGCTCCGGTATCCGCATCGATCTCAACGCGAACTCCAACCTCTACACCGCCGACGGTCTCGCCGCCCACCGCGAGCGGTATCTGGAACTCCTGCGCACCCTCGCCGACACCTCCGACAAGGAGCGCACCGTCGGCGCCATCGAGCTGCTGACCGCCGAGGAGCGGCGGCGCGCGACCGAGGAGTGGAACGACACGGCGCACGCCACCTCGGGCGCCACCCTGCCCGCGCTTGTCGCGGCGCAGGCCGCCCGCACGCCGGACGCCGAGGCCGTCGTCTTCGGCGACACCCGGCTGAGCTACGCCGAGCTGGACCGCGCCGCCGACCGGCTGGCCCACCGGCTGGCCGCGCGCGGCGCGGGGCCTGAGCGCACCGTCGCCGTCGCCCTGCCCCGCTCCCCCGAGCTGGTCGTCGCCCTGCTGGCGGTGCTCAAGTCGGGCGCCGCCTATCTGCCGCTGGAGCTGGACTACCCGGCCGACCGGCTGGCGTTCATGCTCGACGACGCCGCGCCCGCGCTCCTGGTCACCCGCGCCGAGCACACCGGGCAGCTGCCCGCGGCGGAGGGGCCCGATGGGGTCGAGCGGCTGCTGCTCGACTCCTCGTACGACGAGCCGGGTACCGACGCGCCGCGGGTCGCGCTCGACCCCGAGCACCCCGCGTACGTCATCTACACCTCCGGCTCCACCGGCCGCCCCAAGGGCGTCCTGGTCCCCCACCGCGCCATCGTCAACTGCCTGGAGTGGATGCAGGGCAGCCACCCCCTCACCCCCGAGGACCGGCTGCTCCAGAAGACCCCGGCCGGATTCGACGCCTCGGTCGCGGAGTTCTTCTGGCCGCTGGTCAGCGGCGCCACCCTGGTGCTCGCCCAGCCCGGCGGCCACAAGGACCCCGCGTACCTCGTGCGCACCGTCCACGAAGAGCGCATCACCACACTCCAGTTCGTGCCGTCGATGCTCCGCGCGTTCCTCGCCGAGCCGGACGTCGCCGAGCGGTGCGCCGGCAGCCTGCGCCAGGTGTTCTGCGGCGGCGAGGCGTTGCCGCGCGAGACGGCCGACCGCCTCCACACCCTGCTGCCCGGCGTACCGCTGCACAACGTGTACGGGCCCACCGAGGCCACCGTCGACATCAGCGCCCACACCTGCGAGCCCGGCTCATGCGGCCCCGTCCCGATCGGCGGCCCGGTGTGGAACAGCCGGCTGTACGTCCTCGACTCCGCCCTGCGGCACGCCCCCGCCGGGGCCGTCGGCGAGGTCTACCTGGCCGGACCGCAGCTCGCCCGCGGCTACCACGACCGGCCGTCGCTGACCGCCGAGCGCTTCGTACCCGACCCGTACGGCCACCTCTTCGGCGCCCCCGGGGACCGCATGTACCGCACCGGCGACCTGGCCCGGCGGCTGCCGGACGGCGGCGTCGCCTACCTGGGCCGCACCGATCACCAGGTCAAGCTGCGTGGCTTCCGCATCGAGACCGGGGAGGTCGAGACCGCGCTGCGCGCCCTGCCGGACGTCGCGGAGGCCGCCGCCGTCGTCCGCGAGGACCAGCCCGGCGACCAGCGTCTGGTGGCCTACCTGACGGCCGAGGGCGAGGCCGCGCCGTGCGTCGCCACCGCCCGCGAGATGCTGCACCGCGATCTGCCCGAGCACATGGTGCCCACCGCGTTCATGGTGCTCGACACGCTGCCGCTGAGCCCCAACGGCAAGCTGGACCGGGCCGCGCTGCCCGTCCCCTCCCACGAGGCCGCCCGCGGCGGCCGCGCGCCCCGCACCCCCCGCGAGGAGACGCTGTGCGCGCTGTTCGGCGAGGTGCTGGGCGTCCCCGATGTCACCATCGACGACGACTTCTTCCTGCTCGGCGGCCACTCCCTGCTCGCCTCCAAGCTGGCCAGCCAGGCCCGTACCGCCCTGGACACCGAGCTGTCGATGCGTGACCTGTTCGAGGCCCCGACCGTCGCCCGCCTGGTGGCCCGCCTCGAAGCCGCCACCTCCGCCGACGCGGACCGGCTGCACCCGCTCGACACCCTGCTGCCGCTGCGCGGCGAGGGCGGGCGCCCGCCGCTGTTCTGCGTCCACCCCGGCGGCGGCCTCGGCTGGTCGTACACCGGCCTGATGCGCCACCTCGCCCCCGACCAGCCCGTCTACGCCCTCCAGGCGCGCGGTCTGACCGCGCCCGACGTGCTGCCCGCCAACGTCCGGGAGATGGCCGCCGACTACCTGGACCAGATCCGCACCGTCCAGCCCACCGGCCCGTACCACCTGCTCGGCTGGTCCTTCGGCGGGCTCATCGCCCACGCCATGGCCACCCGGCTGCAGAGCGAGGGCGAAGAGGTCGCCACCCTCACCGTCATCGACGCCTACCCCGACAACGACCAGGCCCTGCCGGACCTCCCGGACCTGGGCAAGCGCCAGTGGCTCGGCGTCCTGCTGGACAACATCGGCGGCGGCGACATCTTCGCCCCCGGCTGGCTGGAGGCCCACCCCGACGGCATCGACGACGACGGCCGGCTGATCGCCGACCTCAGCCGCGAAACCGGCCTGCCGCAGCGGCTCCTGGAGGGCGAGCACGGCTTCCCGCTGCTCGACATCTTCCTCAACGACCAAGAGCTGATGCGCAAGTTCGCCCCCGAGCGCTTCGAGGGCGACATGCTCCTCTTCACCGCCGACGAGGAGATACCCGGCTACGAACGCGACGCCCTGCACGTCCCGGAGGCCTGGCAGCCGTACGTGTCCGGCGCCATCAACCACCACGGCGTCCCGGCCCACCACTACCACCTGCTGCACGAGGAAGCCCTGACCGTCATCGGCCCGAAGGTGGCCCGGGCCCTCGGCACCTGACCCCTGCGGCGGACACCGAAGCGATCACCGTCTAGCGTCTGGCCCATGAGACAACGATCAGGCAGCGAGCAGGGGGTGGCGGCGTGACGCCGTGGGAGATGGTGGCCGTCTTCGCGGCGGGTGTGGGGGCCGGTGGGATCAACTCAGTGGTGGGGTCCGGGACGCTGATCACGTTCCCCGTGCTGCTCGCCACCGGGCTGCCGCCCGTCACCGCCACGGTGTCCAACGCGCTCGGCCTCATACCCGGCTCCATCAGCGGAGCCATCGGCTACCGCAAGGAGCTGGCAGGGCAGCGCCGCCGGGTGCTGAAGCTGAGCGCCGGGGCCCTGGTCGGGGGGCTCGGGGGCGCCACGCTGCTGCTGACGCTGCCCAGCACGGCGTTCGAGCGGATCGTGCCGACGCTGGTCGGGCTGGCGCTCGTCCTGGTCGTGCTCCAGCCGCTGATCTCCAAGCGGGTGCGCGCCCGCCGCGAGCGGGTGGAGGGCTCCGCCCGGCGGGACGTCGGACCGCTGCTGCTCATCGGGCTGACGCTCGCCAGCGTCTACGGCGGCTACTTCGCCGCCGCCCAGGGCATCATCTACATGTCCCTCATGGGCATGCTCCTCGACGAGCCGATGCAACGCCTCAACGGGATCAAGAACGTCCTCGCCGCCGTCGTGAACTCCGTCGCCGCGCTGTTCTTCCTGTTCGCCGCCCACTTCGACTGGACGGCCGTCGTCCTCATCGCGGTCGGCTCCGCCCTCGGCGGCATGACGGGAGCAGCGGTGGGCCGCCGCTTCAGCCCGACCGCGCTGCGGGCCCTGATCGTGACGGTGGGGACGGCCGCGATCGTGCAGTTGGTGCTGCGGTAGGTCACCGCAGGGTGATCGTGTTGGCGGTGACGAGCGCGGCCTCATCGGACGTGAGGAACACGATGGTCGCCGCGACCTCCGCCGGCTCGGCCACATGGAAATGGGTGCTGCTCGACGCCACGAACCGCCGCACCTCATCCGTCACCCAGCCGGTGTCGGTCACCGGCGGATGCACCACGTTGGCAGTGATGCCGAGGCCGGCCAGCTCCACGGCGGCGGACATCGTGTAGTTGACCTGGGCGGCCTTCGCGGCGCCGTACGAGACCTCGCCGGGAAAGCCCAGATCCCCGCCCGACGTCAGCCCGACGATCCGCCCCCACCCGGCGCCCCGCTCCCGATGGCGCCGGGCCAGCTCGCCGATCAGCAACGCCGGGGCCATCGCGTCCACCGCGAACTGCCGCGACCATGTCTCCGCGGTGACGGGCTGCAACGGCCGCCCGAACCGGTCGGCCGGATCCGGGGTGAAGGTGTCCTGCACCCACCCCGAGGCGTTGTTGATCAGGATGTCGACCGGGCCGAGGCGTTCCTCGGCCCGGTCGAAGAGGATTGCGGGGGCGGCCGGGTCGCTGAGATCCGCCTCAAAAGCCTCGGCCCGCCCTCCCGTTCGGCGGATCTCCTCCGCCACCTCCTCGCCGCCCGGCCCGAGGCAGGCGCAGAACACCGCGACACCGCGCGCGGCGAGCGCTCTGGCGGTCGCCGCCCCGATCCCGTGGTTCGCTCCGGTCACGATGGCCACATGGTCCGTCCGCAAGGTCTCCCGCATGCGGAACAGGACTAGCAAACGAGGGCCGCAGCCGGAAACCGGATTTCCTCGCCGTCACTGAAAATGCGGCACGAGCGCCGTCATCCACATCACGACCAGCAGCAGGAAGGCCAGATACGACCGGGTCGCGCGCCAGGTGTGCGTCAGCATCCGGGCCTCCTCCGGGCGGTCGGCGGGGTAGCCGACCGGGACGCGGGTGCCGACCAAAGGGGCGGACCTCGTGGTCAGCAGGCGGGTCTCGAACTCGCGGGGGTGGCCGTCGTGGTCGGTGAAGGTCAGGGTCAGCTCGGTGTGGTGGTCCTCGCCGCGGTCGACCACCCGGCGGCCGGTCACCTCCGCCTCCGCCTGCCGGCCGGTCCGCTTCAGCCAGTGCGCCCGGGCGGGGGTCCAGAGCCCGGTGGCCAGGAGCAGGACCGTACTGATCGACATGAGCAGGAGGGGCACGAGCGGACACCTTCCGAAACCGTGGCCGAGGGATCACCGTGAAGGACGCGTCCCCTTGGGGCTTCAGTTGCTCCGGCGGTAGCGGACGTACTCGTTCAGGCGCCGGAAGCCGACGCTTTCGTAGAGGTCGTACGAGCGGTGCGGATTGGCCGTGCCCGTGTAGAGGCGGGCGGTCCTGGCGCCCTGGGTGTGGAGGGCGCGCAGGCCGGCGAGCAGGACGGCGCGGCCGAGGCCCAGGCGGCGGAAGTCCGCGCTGACGCTCAGCTCCTCGACCTCGCCGACCGTACGGTCGTGACGGCGCAGCGAGCACAGGGCGACGCCGGCGATCCGGCCGCCCTGCCGGACGGCCCGCCAGCAGGCCGGGTCGGCGGTGGCGAGGAAGTCCTCGAAGGTCCAGGTCTCGGTGAAGGGGGCGTTCGCGTACGAGTCGACGACCGTCTGCCAGGCGGCGCGGTAGTCGGCGGGCCCGATGGGGCCCAGGGTGAAGCCGGGCGGCAAAAGGCGGCCGGGGTCGGGCAGTTGGCGCAGATCGGGCAGCTCCAGCTCCACGAGGCTGAAGACACGCCCGTAGCCGGCGCCCAGCAGCAGCTCCGTGGAGTCCCGGTCGGAGGCCATGGCGTTCGCGCCGAGGACGGCCGTCCGCGCGGTCCCGTGCTGCGCGATGAGGTGACGGATGCGGGTCTCGGCCCAGTTCAGCATGGCCGTGCCGACGCCCCGGCCGCGGTGCTCGGGCAGGAGGTGGCCGCGGTGCAGGTACAGCCACGTACCGTCCCGCTCCTCCCACCACCTGAGCGTCGCATAGCCGACGACGCTTCGGCCGTCGCCGTGTGTCACCAGGATCTGGTTCCGGTCCGGGGCGTCCAGCGCGGCGGAGGTCTCGGCGATCTCGGCCGCCGTCGGTACGCCCTCCACGACGGAGCGGGCGTCGGCCCCGTCCCGGGCCGCGCAGCCGCGCCGCACGGCGGCCATGGCCTCGTGGTCCTCGGCGTCGCGGTACGGGCGCAGCGCGTAGGGGTCCCTGAGCATGGGGCTACCCCCGGTTGACCACCGCCGCCTGGGGGCGGATGGGGAGGCGGTTGACCGGGCGGCCGGTGGCGGCGCGGACGGCCGCCGCCACCGCCGCCGGGGAGGTGACGACCGGGACCGCGCTGGCCGCCTTCGCGCCGAAGGGGGCCACCACGTCGCGCTCCTCGACCAGCTTGACGATGCGGATGTCGGGGACGTCCACGGCGGTCGGCAGGGCGTAGCCGGTGAGGTCGGGGTGGCGGATGACGCCGCGGGAGGTGCGCAGGTTCTCGGTGAGGGCGGCGCCGATGCCCTGGGCGATGCCGGACTCGATGCGGGTCCGGAGCTGGCGCGGGTTGAGGACCCGGCCCACGTCCTGGGCGACGGTCATCTCCACGACCCGGACCGCGCCGATCTCGATGTCGACGTCCACCACGGCCCGTACCGCGCAGAAGGCGAGGCCGACGAAGGCGTCGCCCTGGCCGGTCTCGTCGAGCGGTTCGGTGGGGTGGGGGCGGCATTGGGCGGTGGCCCACAGCTCCTTGCCCTCGAGGGCTTCCTCGACGGTGGTGCTGAGGACGCCGTCGTACGAGGTGATCTTGCCGTCGGCGATGGTCAGCAGCTCGGTGGACATGCCGAACTTGTGGGCCAGCGGCTGGAGCAGTTGGGTGCGGACCATCTTGGCGGCGCGCTCGACCGCACCGCCCGAGACCCAGGTGTGGCGGCCGCGCGAGGCGGGTCCGGCCGGGGGCTGGTCGGTGTCGACGGGCGCGACGTGGACCTCCTCGATGCCGAGGACGTCCTGCACGATCTGGCGGGCCAGGGTGGTGAAGCCCTGGCCGGTCTCGACGGCCGCGCAGATGACGGTGGCGACCGGGCCGGTGACCTTGACGGTGGCGGTGGACACCTCGTCGGCGCCCTCGGCGCCCAGCATGTGCACCATGCCGAGCGCGTAGCCGACGCCGCGCCGCACCGCGGCCGGGTCGCCGGCGCCCTCGGGGCCGCCGGGCAGCAGCCAGTCCTCCTCGGGGTCGTCGGCGGGGAGGTCGGGCAGCGGGGCGTCCCGGACGGCCTGCAGCACTTCGGCCACCGGCGCCGGGCAGGTGACGGTCTGGCCCGTGGGCAGCAGGTCACCGGTGGCCATCGCGTTGCGCATCCGGATCTCGGCCGGGTCGAGGCCGAGCTTGGCCGCGAGCTTGTCCATCTGGCCCTCGTACGCGGCGCACACCTGCATCGCGCCCTCGCCGCGGACATGGCCCGAGGGCGGGTTGTTGGTGCGGACCGCCCAGCCCTCGATGAAGGCGTGCGGGACCACGTACGGGCCGCAGGCGAACGACACGGCGGCGGCCAGGGTGTCGTGCGAGGAGTCCGCGTAGGCGCCCGCGTCCAGCAGGATCTGCGCCTCGACCTTCACCAGCTTGCCCTGGCCGTCCGCGTGGTGGCGGTAGCGCAGCAGGGTGGGGTGGCGGTGGGCGTGGCCGAGGAACGACTCCTCGCGGGTGGCGGCGAGCTTGACCGGGTGGCCGGTGCGCAGCGCGAGCAGCCCGAGCGGCAGCTGCATGCCGGGGTCCTCGCGCTCGCCCATGGCGCCGGGGACGCCGGTGACGACGACCTTGACGCGCTCCGGATCCAGGCCGAAGCAGGCGGCGGCCAGATCGCGGTCGGCGTGCGGGTCGGTGGAGGCCGTGTAGATCTCCACCCCGCCGTCCGGGCGCGGTACGGCGAGGCCCGCCTCGGCGCCGATGGGCGCCGGATCCTGGCGGCCGATCCGGTACAGCCCCTCGACGATGACCTCGCCGATGACCTCCGGGTCGCCGAAGGACAGCGGGATGTGGCGGACCAAATTGCCGTCGGGGTGCAGCGGTTCGGCGGCGAACGCCTGCTCGGGGTCGGTGACCGGCTCCAGCACCTCGTACTCGACGGCGATGGCGGCGGCGGCCAGCCGTGCGGTGTCGGGGTGGTCGGCGGCGACCGCGGCGATGGGCTCGCCGTGGTGGCGCACCAGGTCCTTGGCGAAGACCGGCCGGTCGGCGACCCGGCGGCCGTGCGAGGCGTCCCCGGGGACGTCGGCGTGGGTCACCACGGCGTGCACCCCGGGCATCCCGGCGGCCGGGGAGGTGTCGATGGAGACGATGCGGGCGTGCGGATGCGGCGAGCGCAGCACGGCGGCCCACAGCAGCCCCTCCGCCCACAGATCGGCGGCGTACGGGAAGGTGCCGGACGCCTTGGCCGTCACGTCGGCGGGCTGGAGCGACACACCGAGCCCCATGTGGGGCGGCGGCGGGACGGGCGTTCCGGCGGAGGGGGTTGCGGTGACGGCTCCCGCGCCGTCCGCGATTCCGGTCATGCCGATGCCCTTCCCATACCGCTGCCGTTGCCGCCGTCGCCCCCGTTCCCGGCGCCAGGCGGGCCCGCCTGGCGCGGGATGCGGGCCGGGTCGTGTGCCGCCGCCTCGTCCTCCGCGGCTTCCGCGGCCTGCGCCGCTTCCTCGGCCGCCTCACGGGCCGCCACGACCTCGCGTACGGCGTCGACGACTCCGCGGTAGCCGGAGCAGCGGCACAGGTTGCCGCAGATGGCCTGGCGGGTCTGCCGGTCGGTGGGGGCGTGGTTGCCCTCCAGCAGGTCGTGCACGGTCATCGCGAGGCCGGGCACGCAGAAGCCGCACTGGACCGCGCCGCACTCGGCCAGCGCGCGCTGGACGTCGGAGGGCTGGCCGTCCTGGCCCAGGCCCTCGACCGTACGGACCTCCGAGCCCGCGGCGGTCGCGGCGGGCACCAGGCAGGAGGCGACGAGCCGCCCGTCCACCTGGACCGAGCAGGCGCCGCACTCGCCCTGCGAGCAGCCGTCCTTGGCGCCCGCGAGGCCGAGCCGCTCGCGCAGTACGTACAGCAGCGACTCGCCGATCCAGGAGTCGGTGACGGGCCGGTCGGCGCCGTTGACGTGCAGCACGTACGACGCCTGGGGGTGCTCGCTGTGGGCCGGGTCCAGCGGGTCCGCCGCCGCCTGGTCCTCGTCCTCCGCAGGGGTGGGAAGGGGCTCGGCGGGGGCGTCAGCGGCCTCGGGGGCGTCCGCCGGGGCCTCGGCCGGGGCGGGCTGCTCGGGGGCGTCTGTGAACGCCTCCTCGGGCACGGGCCGTTCGGCCTCGGGCGCGGCCTCGCCGGGGGCGTCGGCCTCGGGCCCGTCGGGGGCCGGGCTGCCGTGCGGCGGGGTTCCGTGCGGTGGCGTGCCGTGCGGCGGGGTGTGGGCGCCGGGGTGCGGGGCGTCCACCGCGAACTCGCCCGAGTCCCCTGCCGCGAACTCGCGCTGCCAGGCGGCCTCTTCGGACAGGGTGCCGGGCGTCGCGGGGCCCGCGTGCCGGTCGTCCTCCCGTACGAACGCGCCGGAGTCCCCGGCCGCCGCGCCGTGCCAGCCGTGGCCGTCCGTGCCGTGCGGCGGCGTGCCGTGGGCCGGGGTGCCGTGGGCCGGGGTGCCCTGGGGCGGGGTGCCGTGCGGTGGGGTCGCCGGGGCGGAGTGCTCGCGCGGCGTGTCGTCGTCGGGCATGCGCAGCGGTCGGCGCGCCGGGGCGCCCTGCCGGGCGGCCGGACCGGGGCGGCTCCCGACCGCGTATTCCCCGGAGTCCTCCACGCCTTCGTCGGCCGCCGGGACCGACCACTGCCCGCTGTGTCCCCCCTGGCCGGTATGTCCCTGGCCGGTGTGTCCCTGGTCGGCGTGCGGCTGGTACGGGGCGGCCTGCTGCTGCCGCGCGTTACGGCCGAACGGCAGCCGCAGCTGAGCGGTCTCCGCGGGATCGCCGATGTCGCCGGGGTCACCGGGGGCGACCGGACCGCCGTACGGCGGGGCCGCCGGGCCGGGGTGGTCGTCGACCCGGTACTCGCCGGTCTCGTCCACACCCTCGTCGCCCGCCACCGGGATCGTCCACTGGCCGGCGTTCACCGGGGCGCCCTCGCCGTGGCTGGCCCCTTCGGGCAGCGGCCAGTCGTCGACCGGCTCCTCGGTGCGCACCGGCCAGTGACCGGTGTGCGGCACATGTCCGTTGTGACCCGCGGAGTCCTCGGCGGGCGCCGGCCACTGGGGGGTGCCGTGCGGGTCCTGGTGGCCGCCGTAGCCGTAGCCGTTGGAGCCGCCGGTGTCCGTGTGGGGCATGGTCCAGTGCCCGGTCCCGGAGTGATCAGCGTGACCGGAGTGGTCGTACTGGCTACCGGGCTGCCACTGTCCGCCCTGCGACGGCGCGCCGGGCATCGGCGGCGGGGTGTAGCCGGTGCCGGGTGCGGCGAGCGGGTCCCAGCCGGTGACCTCCTCGCCCGGCTCCGGGAACTGGAAGTCGGGCGGAAGCTGGACGAAAGCCGTCGACTCCGCGTCGTACTCCGGGCCGTGCGGCATCGGCTGCCACCCGCTCCCCGGGTCCGGCTGGTGCGGCCGCTGTTCGTCACTCACGCGAGTGCCCTCCCCAATGCTCGGCGGGCCAGGGCTGCCACCGTACGCCTCAGATGGATCGCCGCGGGCGGCAGGGTGACCGGCCCGGACCCGTCCTCCGGCGGCGGCGGGTCGGGGATGCACGCGGCGGCCACGTACTCGCCGAATGCCGTGGTGACCTGCGGATCGAGATGGCCTCGGTCGCCGTCCCAGTCGATGAGCGAGGCGACCCAGCGCTCGGCCTCCAGTGGGCGCAGCGGCATCGGCGCGACCGCCCCCACCGCGCAGCGCACGCCGCGGCGCGCCGGGTCGAGGACGACGGCGACGGACGCGGTGGCCCGGCCGGGGCCGGTGCGCCCGGTGGCCTTGAGGAAGGACTGCGGGGCGTGCAGCAGCGGAACCCGGACGAATCCGACGAGTTCGCCGGGCCTCAGCATCTCGACCCCGGCGAGCAGATGGCTGACCGGGATCTCGCGGCGCGAGCCCTCGGGCCCGGCGATGACGAGGGTGGCCTCCAGGGCGGCGAGCACGGGCAGCGCGTCGCCGGTGGGGGCGGCGCTGACGATGTTGCCGCCGAGCGTTCCGGCGTTGCGGATCTGTGGGGGGCCCGCGGCGCGCGCGGCCGCGGCCAGGGCCGGGATGAGCGCCGCGAAGTCGGGGCGGCCCATCCGGGCGTGGGTGAGTCCGGCGCCGAGCAGGGCGTGTCCGTCCAGGTAGCGCCAGCCGCGGATTTCGCTGATCCGGCCGAGCCCGACGAGCGCGGCGGGCCGCAGCAGGCCGGAGTTGACCGCGGCCATCAGATCGGTACCGCCCGCGACGGGCACGGCTGCGGGCATGGCGGCCAGCGCCGCCACGGCCTCATCGAGCGAGCCCGGCAACGTCACCGTGTGCGCCGCCTGCGGTGCGTGCGTGGTCAACCCAGCTGCCCCTTCCCCGGTGTCCCGGCTGTTGCGCCGTACGGTACGTGCTCACAACCCGGACGTGGCAACTCTGGCACATCTCGCACGCCTGCCGTCGCGAGGGTCCAGGAAGCATGGTTCCGTCCGTGACCTGGGGGATGGTACGGGTTTCGGGTGACGTCTCCGTCGCGTGCGGATTGCCACGTTTCAGGGACCCTTGTACGAACTTGCTCAACGGCCGGACGTCCACCGTCCCAGGGGCGGGGCGCGGGGGCGAGCACCTTGCCGTGGGCTCACACGATCGGGGGCGACCCCTCGATCGGACGTCCGAGCAGACCGGGGCGGCGCTGCCAGGGGCGCGGGCCGGAGGGCGGGCGGTAACTCACGCCCAGCGCGTCCAGACGGGCGTAGTGTGCTTCCATGCGCCCCTCGAATTCCGCGAAGTCCCGCTCGGGCGGCGGCGGAAGGGCGGACCATACGGCTTCGGCGAAGGCGGCGAGACGGGGGAAGGTCTGGTAGTCGACCCGCCGCCGGTCCTCCATCACCTCGGTCCAGACGTTGGCCTGCGCGCCCAGGACGCGTTCCGCCTCGGCCGCGGTGAGCTGCGGCGGAACCGGCTCGAAGCGATAGACGTCCTCGAGGGTGCGGACGTAGCCGATGGGGACCGGCTCGTCCTCGCCCGGGGCCTGCCGGTGGTCGAGGTAGACCTGCTGCTGGGGGCACATGACGACGTCGTGGCCGGCCCGGGCCGCGGTGATGCCGCCCGCGTAGCCGCGCCAGGAGGAGACGGCGGCGCCGTCGGGCAGCGGGGCGTCCGGCGCGCCGCCCTCAAGGATCTCGTCCCAGCCGATCAGCCGCCGACCGCGGGCGCCGAGCCAGTGGCCGAAGTGGCGGATGAACCAGCTCTGCAGCTCGTCCTCGCCCGCGAGACCCAGCTCGCGGATGCGGTCCTGGGCGGCCGGGGAGGCCCTCCACTGCTCCTTGGGGCATTCGTCGCCGCCGAGGTGGACGAACCGGCCGGGGAACAACTCCAGCACTTCTTCCAGCACGTTCTCGAAGAAGCGGAGCGTGGTGTCGGTGGGGGAGAGTACGTTCGGGTTGATGCCCCAGGTGGTCCAGACTCCGAGGGAGGCGGTGTCGATGACGTCCGTATTGCCCAGTTCCGGGTAGGCGGCGATGGCGGCCTGACTGTGGCCGGGGATGTCGATCTCGGGGACGACGGTGATGTGCCGTTCGGCCGCGTAGGCGACGATCTCCCGGATGTCGTCCTGGGTGTAGTAGCCGCCGTGCGGGCGTTCGTCCCACAGCGGGGAGGCGCGGTGACCGAGCTTGGTGCGCGTCCGCCAGGCGCCGGTCGCGGTGAGTTCCGGGTAACGGCGGATCTCCAGCCGCCAGCCCTGGTCGTCGGTCAGATGGAGATGGAGCACGTTGAGCTTGTGGGCGGCCAGCAGGTCGATATAGGCGAGCACGCCGTCCTTGGGCAGGAAGTGGCGGGCCACGTCCAGCATCAGCCCGCGCCAGGCGAAGCGGGGCGCGTCCTCGACGGCGAGCGCGGGCAGGGTCCACGCGCGCCGGTCCGGGTCGATCGGCGCGCGCCGGAAGGCGTCCGGGCCGAGCAGTTGGCGCAGCATCTGGGCGCCCCAGAACAGGCCGGGCTCGCCGCCGCCCTGGACGACCACCGCGAGACCGTCGATGACGATGCGGTACCCCTCGGGGCCGAGCCGTTCCCCGAGGCCGGGGTCGAGCTCCAGCACGATGTGGTTGCCGTCGCCGGTGTTCGGGGCCAGCGGCAGCCCGGTGGCGGCCCCGACGGTGGCGCGCAGCCAGCGGGCCACGCGCTCGGTGCCGGGCCGGGCGTCGATCCGGCTGTCCTCGTCCAGGACGTAGCTCTCGCCGGGCGTGGGGGCGGCCCGCAGTGGGGCCGGGATCAGGTCGGGGATCGGGCCGGTGCCGGGCTGCTGGGGCATCGCGTCAGTCCTTAACCGCTCCGCCGAGGCCGGAGACCAGGCGGCGCTGTACGAGTACGAAGAAGATCAGCACCGGGATCGTCATGACGGTGGACGCCGCCATGATGCCGCCCCAGTCGTTGCCCTCGTCCTTGAAGAAGACGAGGAGCGCCATCGGGAGGGTGGAGTTCTCCGTCGCGCTGATGATGAACGACTTGGCGAACAGGAAGTCGTTCCAGGCGGAGATGAAGGAGAAGACGCTGGTGGCGACGAGCCCCGGGAGAACCAGCGGGAACAGGATCTGCCACAGGAATCGGGAGCGGCTGGCGCCGTCCAGATAGGCCGCCTCCTCCAGGGACTCCGGTACGGCCTTCACGAAGCCGCGCAGCATCCAGATGGCGAACGGCAGCGAGAAGGCGATGTGCGGCAGGATCAGCGAGCCCAGCGTGTTGAGCCCGACCCCGGGCACGGCGTCGCCCAGGTCCCGCATCAGGAAGAACATGGGGATGGTCAGCGCCTCGATGGGGACCATCTGGGCGACCAGGAACATCACCAGCAGCGTGGTGCGGAACCTGAACCGGAAGCGGGTGACGGCGGTCGCGGCGAGGAAGGCGATGACGCCCGAGGCGATCACCACCGCCCCGGCGACCAGCAGGCTGTTGAGGAAGTAGCGGCCGAAGTCGTGCTGTTCGAAGACGCGCCGGAAGGAGTCCAGGGAGGGTGCGGAGGTCCACGGCCGGGGGTGGTCGGACCGGACCTCCCCGGCCGGTTTGAAGGCCGAGAGCACCATCCAGTAGAGCGGGAAGGCGACGACGACGGCGACCGCCAGGGCGGTGACCTCGGTCGCGAGCCGCCACGGGCGGCGGATGAGCGGTGCGCGGCGAGGCGCGGCGCCGGACTGGCTCACAGTTCTTCTCCCTGCCGTCGCAGCAGCCGCAGATAGACGAGGGTGACGGCGAGCAGGATCAGCAGCATCACCACGCCGATCGCCGAGCCCAGGCTGTACTCCGAGGACGCGAACGCCTGCTGGTAGGCGTAGACGTTGAGCACCATGTTCTGGCCCGCCGTGCCGCCGCCGTTCGTCATGACGTAGATCTGGGTGAAGACCTTGAAGTCCCAGATGATGGACTGGATCGTCACCACGACGAGGATCGGCCGCAGCATCGGGGCCATGATCCGGCGCCAGATCCGCCAGGCGGAGGCGCCGTCGAGGGCGGCGGCCTCCAGTACCTCCGCCGGGATGGCCTTGATGCCCGCGTACACGGTGACCATCACGAACGGGAACGAACACCACACGATCTCGAACAGCACCAGGGCGAAAGCGCTGTAGCGCCCGTACGTCCAGGAGTAGTCGTGGAAGCCGGAGAGCCCGAACCACGTCAGAACCCGGTCGACGGGCCCGTAGTCGGGGTCGAAGAGGAACAGCCAGACCGTGGAGCCCGTGACCGCCGGGGTGGCCCAGGCGCCGAGCGCGGCCAGCATCAGTGCCAGCCGCGGGATCGCCCGGACCCGGGTGAGCAACACCGCGAGCGCGCAGCCCACCGCGAGGGTGGAGACGACGCACACGGCGGCGAAGACGACGGTGGTGAGGGTGACGCTCCAGAACTCGCCGTCGCGGAACAGCTCCGCGTAGTTGGCGAAGCCCTGGAAGCTGGTCGGCTTACCCCCGCTCACCTGGGCCTGGGTGTACTCCAGGAACGAGATGAGCCCGAGCTGGTAGATCGGATAGACCAGCAGCCCGCCGAGGACGACGAGGGCCGGGGCGAGGTAGAGCCAGGGCGTCCCGCTCCCCCGCCCGGCCCGCCGCCGGGCCCCGCGTGCGGTGCGCCGAGGAGGTGGTTTCCGGGCCGGTTCCGGCCCGGCGTGCTGAATGATGGTTCCCGAGGTCACTTGCCGAATGCCTCGTCCATCTTCTTCGCCGCCTCGGCGGACGCGGCGTCGACGCTCTTACGGCCGCTGATGATCTGCTGGAACATGGTCGGCAGCACGAGCTGGGAGTCGATGGCCGACCAGCCGGGCGAGGCGGGCACGATGGTGGAGTTGGTGTCCAGCGTCTTCACGAAGGGCTTGACGAACGGGTCCTTCCGCGCGATGTCCCCGCGCACATCGATGAAGGTGGGCAGGAAGCCCATGGCGTCGTAGAGCTTGGTCTGGGTCTTCTTCCCGGCCAGCCGCTCCAACAGGTCGACGGAGAGCGTGCGGTGGGTGCTGCTCCTGAGCACGCCCAGATTGTTCCCGCCTGCGAACGCCGGGGCGATGCTGCCCTCCTTGACGCCGGGCAGCGGCACGACCGCGTACTTGCCCTTGACCGCCCCCGCCTCGATCGCCGCGTGGTTGAAGTCGCCGCCGATCGTCATGCCCGACTTGCCCGCGGCGAAGGCGGCGACGCTGTCGTTGCCGCCCCACTGGGCGCACTTGGCCGGCGGGCAGTTGTCGTCGGTGATGAGCGAGGTGTAGCTCTTGATGCCCTTCTTGGCGGCGGCGCTGTCGATGGCCGCCTCGTACTCGTTGGAGCCGAACGAGCCCTTCTCGGTGGCCAGCTCGCCGCCATTGGCCCAGATGAAGGGCAGCGCGCCGTAGGTGTAGGCGCCGCCGACCGAGATGCCGTAGAGATCGGGCCGCCGCTCGCGGATCTCCTTCGCGGTTGCGATGAGTTCCTTCTGGCTGGTGGGCGGCTTCAGGCCGAGGTCCTTGAAGACGTCGGTGCGGTAGTACAGCGCCCGTACGCCGACGAACAGCGGCACGCCGTACACCTTGCCGCCCACGGTCGCCGAGTTCTTGGCGGTGGAGTCGATGTTCGCCGACTCGTCCCAGGCGCCGAACTCCTTGCTGATGTCGGCGAGTCCGCCGTCCTCCACATAGCCCGCCGTGTCGGTGTTCCCGTACTCGATGATGTCGGGGGCGCTCTTGGGGTCGTTGAAGGCCGCCTTGATCTTCTGCGCGCGGGTGTCGATCGGGATGTAGGTGACGTCGACCTTCACCCCGTCGTACTTCTTCTCGAAGGCGGACACGACGTCGTCGACGACGCGCTGCTTCGGCTTGTTGTCGACCTCCTGGAAGAGCCAGACGCGCAGGTTACCGCTCTTGTCGTCTTCCTTGGCGCTGTTGTCGGAGGTGGAGGGGGCGCAGGCGGTGGCGGTGAGCCCGGCGAGGAGGAGCGCCGCGGTCGGGACGGCGAGGCGATGGGAGAGAGGGAGGGGGCTGAAGAGCTTCATGGAAACGCACCCTAGGGACGGCGTTGCACACCATGCAACGTGTGTTTCGCACAACACAATATGCGGCAGGCTAGGGAACGTTCCGAGCCCGGACAAGAGGTCTCGACCAATCTTTGTCCGGGGAAGCCTTGCGGCGGGAAGGCGGGAAGGCGCTTGCTACGAGTGCGTCAGTTTCTCGCCCGGGTAGGCGGGTTCGGGATACGGCACGGCCTCCACCCGCGCACCCGCCGCCGCCAGCCGCTCCACCACCTGGCCCCAGTCCGGCCAGGTCTTCTCAATGCGTCCCAGAATGCGGGCACTCGGCGCGAGGACGATCTCGCAGCCAGGGTCGTCCGCCCACTCCAGCAGCCGCGGCAGGCCCGGCTGCGCGGCCGACACCACACAGCTGCCCGCGGGCCGGTAGCCGCGCTCCCCGGCGAGCCGCCCGCACTGCTCCAGCTGGGCGTCCCAGTCCTTCTCGAACTGGCAGTAGAGTCCGGCGCCTTCCGCGTCCGGCTCGTCGACCTCGCGCGCGCCGAACACCAGATACGCCGCCCGCGGCGCCCCGGCGTCGTCGGCCGCGTCCCGTAACCCGTTCTCCGTACGCCCGCTCATGGGGCCGACCCTACTGGGATCACCCGCCGCGCGACACGGGGCCGGACAGCACGGCACGTCCGACCCGCGGCCCCTTGCTGGACCACGGGTCGGACGTGCCGTCTACGCGAGGCTCCGGCGCGGCCGGGCGAACCGGGCGGGGAGGCTACTTCTTGCCGTCGCCGCCCTTGCCGTCCTTGCCCTTGTCGCCGCCGGCGCCCATGCCCTCGAAGATCTCCTTGCACATGGGGCACACCGGGTACTTCTTCGGGTCGCGGCCCGGAACCCAGACCTTGCCGCACAGTGCGACGACGGGAGATCCGGAGAGCGCGCTCTCCATGATCTTTTCCTTCTGTACATAGTGGGCATAGCGCTCGTGGTCGCCGTCACCGTGCGACACCTGTGGTGTCGGCTCAACGAGGGTCCCCGTGCCTGCCCCGCGCTCGGGCTCAAGAGTGCTCATACAGCCCTAGGGTACTCATGCCCGCGATGCCCGGCGGAGACCGTGTGAGGTGCGGGGCTAGTTGAGCGAGGGGTCGTCCGGGTACGTCGCGACCATCGCCAGCTCGCTGCGCTGACGGCGCAGCACCGCCCGCCACAGCCGCTCCGGGGACGGCGACGACACGTCCCCCGGCTCCGACTCCACCACGTACCACGCACCGTCGGACAGCTCGTCCTCCAGCTGCCCCGGGCCCCATCCCGCGTACCCCGCGAAGATCCGCAGCGACCCCACCGCGGCCGCCAGCAGCTCCGGCGGCGCCTCCAGGTCCACCAGGCCGATCGCCCCGTGCACCCTGCGCCACCCGAGTGGCCCGGCGTCCTCGCCGCGTGCCGGGGACCGGCCCGACTCCCCCGGCACCACGGCCACGCCCAGCGCCGAGTCCAGCGACACAGGACCGCCCTGGAAGACGACCCCCGGCTCACCGGCCAGCTCGGCCCAGGACTCCAGGATGTCCCCGACGCCCACCGGCGTCGGCCGGTTCAGGACCACGCCGAGGGAGCCCTCCTCGTCGTGGTCGAGGAGCAGCACCACCGCGCGGTCGAAGTTCGGGTCAGCAAGCGCCGGTGTCGCGACAAGCAATCGTCCTGTGAGGGAGGACACCTCGGTCATGGCCACATGATCCCGCATATCCGGTCCGGACGGGGAGTGGAAGGCCAGACCCGTATGAGAGCAGGTCGGGGCGTACGACAGCAGGAGCGGCGCACGTGACGGTCGGTTTCCGGGGCGGAACGGAGTGTGGTGCGACGCATACCGATCCATTTCGAGGGTGCAGCAGCCTTACGGAGGCGCCCTCGGGGCCCATTAGTCTTGCCTTTTGGCCCCTTGCCCGTCACAGGAACGCGAGACCAGATGACCCGCTCGAACGATGTCCTGCTCGTCCACGGCGGCACCCCGCTCGAGGGCGAGATCAATGTGCGCGGCGCGAAGAACCTCGTGCCGAAGGCCATGGTCGCCGCCCTGCTCGGCAGTGCTCCAAGCCGGCTGCGCAACGTCCCCGATATCCGCGATGTGCGGGTGGTGCGCGGGCTGCTGCAGCTGCACGGCGTCACGGTGCGCCCCGGCGACGAGTCCGGTGAGCTGGTGATGGACCCCACGCATGTGGAGAGCGCCAACGTCGCCGACATCGACGCGCACGCCGGCTCCTCGCGCATCCCGATCCTCTTCTGCGGTCCGCTGCTGCACCGCCTCGGCCACGCCTTCATCCCGGGCCTGGGCGGCTGCGACATCGGCGGCCGGCCGATCGACTTCCACTTCGACGTGCTGCGCCAGTTCGGCGCGACGATCGAGAAGCGCGCGGACGGCCAGTACCTGGAGGCTCCGCACCGGCTGCGCGGTACGAAGATCCGGCTGCCGTACCCGTCGGTGGGCTCCACCGAGCAGGTGCTGCTCACGGCGGTGCTCGCCGAGGGTGTGACGGAACTCTCCAACGCGGCGGTCGAACCGGAGATCGAGGACCTCATCTGCGTGCTGCAGAAGATGGGCGCCATCATCTCCATGGACACCGACCGGACGATCCGGATCACCGGTGTCGACAAGCTCGGCGGCTACAACCACCGCGCCCTCCCGGACCGCCTGGAGGCCGCCTCCTGGGCGAGCGCGGCGCTGGCGACCGAGGGCAGCGTCTACGTACGCGGCGCCCGCCAGCGCGAGATGATGACCTTCCTGAACACCTTCCGCAAGGTCGGTGGCGCCTTCGACATCGGCGACGAGGGCATACGGTTCTGGCACCCGGGCGGCAAGCTCAACGCGATCGCCCTGGAGACCGACGTCCACCCCGGCTTCCAGACCGACTGGCAGCAGCCGCTGGTCGTCGCCCTGACCCAGGCGTCAGGGCTGTCCATCGTCCACGAGACGGTGTACGAGTCGCGGCTGGGCTTCACCTCCGCGCTGAACCAGATGGGCGCGCACATCCAGCTCTACCGCGAGTGCCTGGGCGGCTCGGCGTGCCGCTTCGGCCAGCGGAACTTCCTGCACTCGGCGGTCGTCTCGGGACCCACCCGGCTCCAGGGCTCCGACCTGGTCATCCCCGACCTGCGCGGCGGCTTCTCGTACCTGATCGCGGCCCTCGCCGCGCAGGGCACGTCCCGGGTCCACGGCATCGACCTGATCAACCGGGGCTACGAGAACTTCATGCACAAGCTGGTGGAGCTGGGCGCCAAGGTGGAACTACCGGGCGACGGCGACGCGGCGTAGGGGCCCCTCCCCTCCCCGAACCGGGGGCTCCGCCCCCGCCCCCGGCGCCTCTGCCGCAGACGGCCCGCAGGTCCGGGCGGGGCGGCGCCACGTGGGGTCGCGCCCCGGCCGCCACGCAGCGGCGTCGCCGGGGGCCGGACCAGACCGGCCGCAGGGCCCACGCCGGGGCGGCGCCTTCGCCATGCGGACCAGCCACCCGCCCGGGGCCCCCTCGTCACGCGGCGCCCCCGGCCGCCGGGGCGGGTCCACGCCGCGCGGCAGCGTCGCCGGGGCAGACGGGGCGCCGGGGCCCGCGGCGGGTCGGCTGCTCGCCAGGGGCCCTGGCGCCTTCGCCGCGGGGGCGGGGGCTTCAGGCCCGTGGGGTCCCCCCGCGGGCTCACAGCGGGCCGTGAGACGGCTGAGGGCGGCCACCCGCACCGGGTGGCCGCCCCTTTTTGTCGCCGGGCGGGTTACTTGCCCTTGGCGGCTTCCTTCAGCTTGGAGCCCGCGGAGACCTTCACGCTGTAGCCGGCCGGGATCTCGATCGGCTCACCGGTCTGCGGGTTACGCGCGGTGCGAGCGGCACGGTGCGTGCGCTCGAAGGTCAGGAAGCCGGGGATGGTGACCTTCTCGTCGCCCTTCGCGACGATTTCACCGGTCACCTCGGCCAGGGCCGCCAGAACGGCGTCGGCGTCCTTGCGGGTCACCTCGGCGCGCTCGGACAGAGCGGCCACCAGCTCACTGCGGTTCATGTTGTACTCCCGTGTTCATCTTGCCATTAGGCGTGAGATCGAAGCCGATGCTGCCAGGGCCCTCGGACAGTCCCCGGACCCGGGTCTGCTGTTCAGACCCTCGCGCCCGGAACGCATCCTGCCCCCACCTGTGGCGGGAAAGCCAATCCGGAACCCCGGAGAGTCACACGAAAAGCGCCGCGACGGTCGTTTTTCTCCCCGCCACCCTATGGCGGCCCCAGGTACCCCAAGGGCCGCGACGCGCCGTGCCCGGCTCAGACCGCAGTGGTCCCGGTCACAGGCTTCGCCGCTTCACGCACGGCTCCGGCGACCGCTCCCGCGACCTTGTCGTTGAAGACGCTCGGAATGATGTAGTTGGCATTCAATTCGTCGTCGTGGACGACATCCGCGAGCGCACCCGCCGCGGCCAGCATCATGTCGGTGTTCACCGTACGGGACTGGGCGTCCAGGAGGCCACGGAAGACACCCGGGAAGACCAGCACGTTGTTGATCTGGTTCGGGAAGTCCGAGCGGCCGGTGGCCACCACCGCGGCGGTCTCGCGGGCGATCGCCGGGTCCACCTCGGGGTCCGGGTTGGCCAGCGCGAAGACGATCGCGTC
>NZ_JBIRPZ010000021.1:0-137326 GCF_044332925.1 Streptomyces sp. NPDC021212 | reverse complement strand
GCATAGCCCTTCGGAGCGTTGAGGCCGGTGCCGATCGCGGTCGCGCCGAGGTTGATCTCGTGCACCAGCCCGGAAGCCTCCAGCAACCGGCTCTGATCCTCCTCCAGCATCACCGCGTACGAGGAGAACTCCTGCCCCAGCGTCATCGGCACCGCGTCCTGGAGCTGGGTGCGGCCCATCTTCAGGACCTCGCGGAACTCCTCGGCCTTGGCGGCAAAGGCTTCGCGCAGGACGGTCATCGCGGCGTGGAGTTCCCGTACGGCAATGATCGTGGCGACCTTGACGGCGGTCGGGTAGACGTCGTTGGTGGACTGGCTGAGGTTGACGTCCTCGTTGGGGTGGAGGATCCCGTACTCGCCCTTTCCGTGGCCCAGGATCTCCAGCGCCCGGTTGGCGATGACCTCGTTGGCGTTCATGTTCGTCGAGGTCCCGGCACCGCCCTGGATCACGTCCACGACGAACTGGTCGTGCAGTCGGCCGTCCCGGATCTCCCGGCACGCGGCGGCGATGGCGGAGGCCTTCTCCGGGGCCAGCAGCCCGAGATCCTCGTTGGCTCTCGCCGCGGCTTCCTTGACCGCGGCGAGGGCGCTGGTCAGGTGCGGGTACGCGGAGATCGCCGTACCGGTGATGGGGAAGTTTTCCGAGGCGCGCAGGGTGTGGATGCCCCAGTACGCGTCTGCGGGCACGTCCCGGTCGCCGAGCAGATCGTGTTCACGGCGAGAACCGGCAGTCATGGACACTTCAGTTTCCTTCGCGAGGAGGTGGCGGGGATTCGGGCAGAGGAATGCATGGCGCGCAAGCACGCCGAAGGCACGCTGGAGTAATGGCGGCGGGGCCGACCGTCGCGATCTCCTGCGATCGCCGCTCCCCTGCCGCTCCGCAACGGACCACACGCCACCGGAGGGCCAGTGATCAGTACTGCCCGTGCCCCTGCGGGTGGGGGGGCGCCAGTCAGCCGAAAGACCCGGAGCCAACAGCGGTCGTTGCCATTGCGTTCACAGAAGACCACTTTGGAGAGCCAACCCTGTGAAGTCCATCGGTAATTTCCCAGGTTGCCTGTGAAGCTCTCCTTCACAAAGGTCGTCCCGTCTGGTGTACTCCCTCATGTGATCGATCCACGGAGGCTCCGGGTGCTGCGTGCTCTGGCCGAGCACGGCACCGTCACCGCCGCCGCCCAGGCTCTCTACCTGTCCCCATCAGCCGCTTCGCAGCAGCTCGCCGCACTCGAGGCGGAGGTCGGGCACGTACTGCTGGAGCGGCGCGGCCGCACCGTCCGGCTGACGCCCACGGGCACTGTGCTGGCCACCCACGCGGCGAAGATCGCCGCCCAGCTGGAGCAGGCGGAGGCCGACATGGCGGCCAGCTCGGCGGGGCTGGCCGGCGAGGTGACCATCGCCGCATTCGCGAGTGCGATCACCGAAGTGGTGGCCCCGGCCGTGGCGGCATTGCGGGAACACGCTCCACAGGTGCGGATCCGGGTCAAGGACGCCGAGGGGCACGCGAGCCGACGACTTCTCATCGACGGCGCGGTCGATATCGCCCTGGCGGTGGAGCACCGGGACACGCTGGGCGAGAGCAGCGACCAGCTGCTCCGCAAGCCGTTGTACGCGGAGCCGTTCGATGTCGTCCTGCCGGCCGACCATCCACTGGCCTCCGCCCCGGAGGTGGCCCTGGCCGATCTGAGCGACGATCCGTGGATCACGCCGTGGCCCGACAACCCGGTGCATGACGTCGTGCTGCGCGCCTGCGAGGAGGTGCGCTTCCAACCTCGGGCGGAGTGTCTGGCCGACGACTCCCGGGCGGTGTGCGCACTGGTCTCCGCCGGTGCCGGCGTGGCGCTGGTGCCTCGTTCGGCGCTCCACGGCATCGCCTTCGGCCGCGCCGTCGTACGCCCCGCCAGCGGCTATCGTCCGACGCGACGGGTGTTCACCGCCGTCCGACGCGGCAGCGACGGCCACCCGCTGCTGCGGCTGGCGCTGCACGGGCTCCGGGACCAGGCCGCCGCCATCAGCTCCTGACCCGAGCCCCTGTCGGACACCTTTCAGGCGGTGAACGGGGCAGTGCCGCGCTGCCCGGGAGCGGTGTGGTCGCCGGTCGGCCCTCGAACACCTCGAGGATGTTGTCGACGGCGAGATCGACCATGGCGGCGCGAGTCGCCTCGGTGGCCGAGCCGATGTGCGGAAGGGTCACCACATGCGGCTCGCCGACGAGGGGGACAGGTCGGCGCCCACGGGTTCGCGTTCGTAGACATCCAGGCCCGCGGAGTGGATGTCTCCCTCGCGCACGGCGCGGAGCAGGGCGTTCTCGTCGATGACGCCGCCGCGTGAGGTGCTGACCAGGGTGGCGGTGGGCTTCATTGGCCGCAAGTTCGGCGGCGCCGATGAGGTGGCGGGTCTGCGGGGTCAGGGGGACATGGAGCGAGACCACGTCGGCCTCGGCGAGCAGGAGGCCCTCCACTGAACGGCCGTTCACATGTAACAGGAGCGTCGGCCGATGCGCAGCGACACCGAGCGCAACCGCAGTCCGAAATCGCCAAGCACGCCGAGGTGTCCACCGCGACGGCCTACCGGCACTTCTCCTCCGTCGAGGAGATCCTGCACGCCTTCCGGTCACAGGTGGGATCCGAACTGCGCGAGTTCAGCGCGCGGCAGAACACCACCGGCATGGTCAGGCTGGAGGCGGGTGTCCCGCTGCTGGGTGTCGCTCGTTCTGGAGCACGGCGGTGCGATGGCGCAGATGCGCTCGCACCGCGGCTACCTCGAGCGGCTGCGCGAGGGCACCGGCTATCTCGCCCCCAGGCCGAGACGCTCGCCGAGCCACCGCGGCAGACGGCCGAGGAACTCGGACTGGGTGACCTCGGGGACGAGGCCCTGTACCTGTGGAACGCCCTGTTCGACCCCCGCGACATCCTCGACCTCATCAAGAGCGGACGGACGGAGGACGAGGCGGCCACCCGCCTGGTGGCCGCACTGCGCGGCGCCCTCATCGGCCGGGCCACTTGATCAATCGATGCTGCTCCTCCGGCGGGAGACAAGCTGCGGTGACGTTCAGCATTCGATGACGTTGACCGCGAGCCCGCCCCGCGCCGTCTCCTTGTACTTGACCTTCATGTCGGCGCCGGTGTCCTTCATGGTCTTGATGACCTTGTCGAGGGAGACATGGTGGCGGCCGTCGCCGCGCAGGGCCATCCGCGCGGCGGTGACGGCCTTCACCGCCGCCATGCCGTTGCGCTCGATGCAGGGAATCTGGACGAGGCCGCCGACGGGGTCGCAGGTCAGCCCGAGGTTGTGTTCCATGCCGATCTCGGCGGCGTTCTCGACCTGTTCCGGGCTGCCGCCCAGCACCTCGGCGAGGCCGCCGGCGGCCATCGAACAGGCGGAGCCGACCTCGCCCTGGCAGCCGACCTCGGCACCGGAGATGGAAGCGTTCTCCTTGAACAGCGTGCCGATGGCACCCGCCGCGAGCAGGAAGCGAACGATGCCGTCCTCGTCCATGCCCGGCACGAAGTTGCAGGAGTAATACAGGACGGCCGGGATGATCCCGGCGGCGCCGTTCGTCGGGGCCGTGACGACCCGGCCGCCGGCCGCGTTCTCCTCGTTCACCGCCATCGCATAGAGGGTCACCCACTCCATCGCGCGGCCCGCGGGGTCGCCCTCGCTGCGCGGCGCCCGGGCGGCCGCCGCGGCCCGGCGGCGGACCTTCAGGCCGCCGGGGAGGATGCCTTCGAGGTTCAGGCCCCGGCGGATACATGCCTCCATGACCCGCCAGATCTCCAGCAGGCCCGCGCGGATCTCCTCCTCGGTCCGCCAGACCTTCTCGTTCTCCAGCAACAGCGCCGTGATCGACAGACCCGTTTCGCGCGCCAAGCGCAGCAGTTCGTCGCCGGTGCGGAACGGGTAGGGCAGTGGCGTGTCGTCCAGCTTGATCCTGTCGGCCCCGACGGCGTCCTCGTCGACCACGAAGCCGCCGCCGACCGAGTAGTACGTCCTCTCCGCAAGCGGCAGACCGTCCGCGTCGTACGCGAAGAGGGTCATGCCGTTGGCGTTGTACGGCAGCGAGCGCCGACGGTGCAGGAGCAGTTGGGTCGCGGCGTCGAAGTCGATCTCGTGGGCCGGGCCGATGTCGGCGCCGAGGAGTCGGATGCGCCGGGTGGCGCCGATCCGCTCGACGTCCAGCTCGGCCCGGGCGACGTCGACCGTGTGCGGCTCGTTGCCCTCCAGGCCGAGCAGGACGGCCTTGGGGGTGCCGTGGCCGTGGCCGGTGGCGCCGAGGGAGCCGAACAGCTCCGCCCGCACCGCGGCGGTCTGGGCGAGCAGTCCGTCCTGCTTCAGCCGGGTGGCGAACATGCGGGAGGCCCGCATCGGGCCGACGGTGTGTGAGCTGGACGGACCGATGCCGATCGAGAACAGGTCGAAGACGCTGATTGCCACGCCATACTCCGTGGGGTGGGAGGGGTTCTGCCCGGACATGTCCCGGGCACGCCTCGTGGGTTGTCGGTCTCTCCTGATCCGGGGCTCATGAGGCAGCGGTCGCCGAGGGAGCGGTGAGAGTGCGGCGGAGCCGGTTGAACACCTTCGGCTGGTTCATGGAGAGCACGGCGACGGCGGCGCCCTCGTGCCGGTACACGGCCGCGAAGGAGCGGCTGTCGACGTCGCCCTCGACCAGCTCGGGCTCGGAGCCGGGGGCGACGTGCCCGGCGAGCTGGATGCGCACCCGGTACTGGTCGGACCAGAAGTGCGGCGCGGTGGGCGGAGGGCCGGCCGACACGCCGGAGAGCAGCGTGCGGGCGGCGGTCTTCGCGTGCTCGGTGGCGTTGCTCCAGTGCTCGATGCGGGCGTGCCGTCCGGTGAACGGGTTGGGGCAGCGGGCGACATCACCGACCGCGACCACGCCCGGCACACTGGTCGCGCAACCGGCGTCGCACACCACGCCGTCGTCCACCTTGACGCCGGAGCCGTCGAGCCAGTCGGTGGCGGGCCACACGCCCACCCCGACCACGACGATGTCGGCGGGCAGCAGGCGCCCGTCCTGCAGCTGTACGCCGGTGACCCGGTCCTGGCCGGTGAATCCCGCAACGCCGGTTCCGCACAGCAGGCGAACCCCGTGATCAGTGTGGAGCGAGGAGCACACCAGCCCCATCTCGCGCCCCAGCTGACGTTCCAGCGGTACGTCGAGCGCCTCGACGACGGTGACGTCGAGCCCGAGCCGACGGGCGGTGGACGCCACCTCGGCGCCGATGAATCCGGCGCCGATCACGACGATTCGGGGCAGGCCTTCCAGCAGCCCGGCGCGCAACGCCTGGGCGCCGTCCAGGGTGCGCAGGGTGTGGACACCGGCCAGGCCGTCCGTGCCGGGGAGCGTCCGGGGAGTGGCGCCGGTCGCGATGACGATCCCGTCGTCGCACCTCGCGTCCTCCGGCCAGGGTGACGGACCGGGCCGCGGCGTCGAGCCGCACCGCACGCTCGCCCAGCAGCCACTGCGCCTCGAGTTCCTCGTACTCCTCCGCGTCGCTGAGCATGAGCGCGTCGGGGCCGACGTCACCCCTGAGGAACTCCTTCGACAGCGGCGGGCGGTCGTAGGGGGCGTGGGGCTCCTCCCCCACGACGACGATGTCGCCGTCGAACCCTTCCGTTCGCAGCGCACGGACCGTGCTCAGACCTGCCAGCGACGCGCCGACGACGGTGATGCTCCTCATGCCGGCTCCCCGACGAGGCAGCCCTCCAGCCAGGCGTCGGCGAGCGAGGCGTCCTGGTGTGTGCGGGTGTCGTCGATGGCGTGGACCGTGCCGTTCACGTTGAACAACGCGAGGGGGGCGGGAACGCCGTCGGTGACACGGATGGACTCGCCGAACGGCAGGTCTTCGATCCGGCACACCGTGATCATGGGGTACCTCCGGGTTGTCAAGAGCTGATCCATACCGGTCGGAGCAGGCACCGGCCGTCGGAGCGGGCAGCCCAATGGCCCGTTCACCGGCCGAAGGGGTCGAACGGCAGGCGAACGGGCGGTACTGGGGCGGGAGGGTCAGTGATCAGGCGCGCACGCGGCGGGGGTCGAACAGCGCGATGGGGTGCTTGGTGGTGCCATCGGTGGCGAGGTCGGCGAGGATCTCGCCCACCACGGGCACGAACTTGAACCCGTGGCCGGAAAATCCGTACGCCACCGTCACCCTCGGATGCTCGGGGTGCTGGGCGAGGACGAAGTGTTCGTCCGGGGTGTTGGCGTACATGCAGGCCGTGGCCTTGAGGAAGCGGCCGGGCAGCGTGGGGATGCGCACGCGCAGATACTCGGCCATGGCCGCGATCTCCTCCGAGCGGACCCGGCGGTCGACGGTCTCGGGGTTGCTGAGGACGCCGTTGCGGAAGAAGGCGACCTTGGCGCCGCCGTCGGGACCGTCGAGGGCGGGGAAGCCGTGGATCCGTGTGCCGTCCGGGTCCTCCCAGATGTACACGGGATGCCGGTCGGCGCCGAACGGGCCGGTTCCCCCCTGGGGCTGGAACCAGTACATGACCTGGCGTTCCACCGTCACGGTCACGCCGAGGTCGGAGAGGAGGTTGGACGCCCAGGCCCCGGGGGCGATGACCAGCCGGTCGGCGGTGTAGATGCTGCGGTCGGTGACCACCCAGGCCTTGCCGCCCGGGCCGTCGGCGTCCCAACCGAAGACGGTCTCCACGAAGTGCAGATCGGCGCCGTGGACACGGGCCAGGTCCAGGTGGGCGGTGACGGTCGCCTCCGGCCGCGCCACACCGGCCTTGCGCTCGTGGAAGGCGAGGTCCTCGGCGGCCGGTTTGAAGGTGGGGAAGCGACGCCGGATGTCGGCTGCGTCAAGGACCTCGTGGTCCAGGCCCCACTGCTGGGCGCTGCGCAGTGTGCCGGCGAACGCCTGGCTGTCCTCACGCCCGACCACGAGGCCACCGGTTTGGGTGAAGACCTCGTGGCCGGAGTCGGCGGCCAGCTTCTGCCACAGTTCGTGGGCGCGGAGCAGCAGTGGCACGTAGGCCGGGTCCTCGAAGTAGGCCTGCCGGTAGATGCGGGATCCGCCGTGGCTGGAGCCGAGGTTGTGGGCCGGGCCGAAGCGCTCCAGGCCGAGCACTCGCTGACCGCGGGCGGCGAGATGGTAGGCGGCTGCGCTGCCCATCCCGCCCAGGCCGACGACGATCACGTCGTATGAAGGGGCCATTCGTCCATCTCTCCTGGAAACTCTGCCGATAACGCGTGGGTTCTGCGGGTGCCCATGGCTTTCCTCCACATTCGGGTTCTGTGACGGCGCGTCAATGTCCCCGGGCCACCCATTCGTCGAGCCGGGGTGCTTCGGCTCCGATCGAGGTGCTGCCGCCGTGACCGGTGTGCACGGCGGTGGAGCCGGGGAGCGCGAACAGCCGGTCGCGGAGGGAGGCGACGATGGTGTCGAAGTCGGAGTAGGAGCGGCCGGTGGCTCCGGGCCCGCCTTGGAAGAGGGTGTCGCCGGAGAACACGGCTCCCAGCTCGGGCGCGTACAGGCAGACCGCGCCGGGAGAGTGCCCGGGGGTGTGCAGCACATACAGTCCGGTGCCGGCGACGCTCAGCAGCTCGCCGTCGACCAGTTCACGGTCCGGCTTCCGCTGCGGGTGTACGGACTTCCACAGCACCGTGTCGGCCGGGTGGAGCAGGATGGGCGCGCCGGTGCGGGCGGCGAGGGCGGGGGCGGCGTTGATGTGGTCGTTGTGGGCGTGGGTGCACACGATGCCGGCCAGGCGCCGGTCACCGACGGCGGCGGCGATCGCCGCTTCGTCGTGTGCGGCGTCGATGACCATGACCTCCCGCTCGTCGCCGATCAGCCAGACGTTGTTGTCCACCTCCCAGCTGCCCCCGTCCAGCTCGAAGGTGCCGGAGGTGACCAGGTGCTCGATCCGGGCCGTCACAGGACCACCACCGAGCGCAGGACCTCACCGCGGTGCATCTTGGCGAACGCCGCTTCGACGTCGTCCAGGGAGATCTCCTCGGTGACGAAGCGGCCGAGGTCGAACCGGCCCTGCTGGTAGAGGTCGATCAGGGCGGGGAAGTCCCGGGAGGGCAGGCAGTCGCCGTACCAGGAGGACTTCAGCGCTCCGCCGCGGCCGAAGACGTCCAGCAGGGGCAGGTCGACGGTCATCTCCGGGGTGGGGACGCCGACCAGGACCGCGGTGCCGGCCAGGTCGCGGGCATAGAAGGCCTGCTTGTAGGTCTCGGGACGGCCCACCGCGTCCACGACGACGTCGGCGCCGAAGCCGCCGGTGACGCCGCGGATGGCTTCGACGGCGTCGGTCTGGGAGGAGTCGACGGTGTCGGTGGCGCCGAATTCCTCGGCCCACTTCAGCTTCCGCTGGTCGACGTCGACGGCGATGATACGGCCGGCGCCGGCCACCTTGGCGCCCGCGATGGCGGCCATGCCCACGCCGCCGCAGCCGATCACCGCGATCGAGTCTCCGCGGCCGACGCCGCCGGTGTTGACCGCGGCGCCGAATCCGGCCATGACGCCGCAGCCGAGCAGTCCCGCCGCGGTGGCCGAGGCGGTCGGGTCCACCTTGGTGCACTGTCCGGCGGCGACGAGGGTCTTCTCGGCGAAGGCTCCGATGCCCAGGGCCGGGGACAGCGGGGTGCCGTCGGCGAGCTTCATCGGCTGGGTGGCGTTGTGGGTGTCGAAGCAGTACCACGGCTTGCCCTTGCGGCAGGCCCGGCACTGGCCGCAGACGGCCCGCCAGTTGAGGATGACGAAATCGCCGGGCACGACCTCGGTGACGCCCTCGCCGACCGCCTCGACCACGCCCGCGGCCTCGTGGCCGAGCAGGAAGGGGAACTCGTCGTTGATCCCGCCCTGCTGGTAGTGCAGGTCGGTGTGGCAGACACCGCACGCCTGCACCCGCACCAGCGCCTCGCCAGGACCGGGGTCCGGCACCAGGATGGTCTCCACCGAGACCGGAGCGCCCTTCTGCCGGGCGACGACGGCGCGTACCTCGTGTGTCACTGTCGCTCTCCTCGCTGGGGGATGGCCGAATGCCTCGCTTCGGCCGGACGTTTCGGATGGCGGGGACGCCACATCGCTCCGCCGGAGCGATGGACGAGGGAGAATGAACTCCGCTGTTCGCGGGGAGCACGAACGGCGGGCGGTGCACTGAACGGCTTGCCGACCGGCTCCGGGCCGATGTGCCGGGAGCGCGGGAGGGCCGAAACCGAGCCGTCGCGATTTGTTGCGCATGGCGCGTGCCGCTTCATTATGAGCAACAATCTGTCTTCTGGGCGACTGCTGTCAAGGAGTTGGCCGAGCGAACTTTTCCTCCGTCGGAAGTACTCCCCGGTACGCAGCCGGCCGGCCCCCGAGGGGGCCGACTGACGATGCGTCATGCTCTTGGGTGCTTACCTGGTCAGGAGCGTTCGAGGTCCCCCTCCCGCATGCCTGCGCCGTGCTCCCCGCCCCCGCGGCGGCGCCGATACAGCTGAGGGAAGTGGCCACGCCCCCACGGTGGCCCGGATGTTGGTGGGGAACAGCTCGGGGCGCCGCCCCACCCGGTCCACCAGACGCAGCGCGGGGATGCAGCCCAGCCGCCACGTGCCGTTGCCGCCGATCTCGGCCATGACGTAGCCGACCATATAGGCGGTAGCCGCGCCGACGTACCAGGAGCGGCGCCGCCGCCCTGGTCGGCATCTTCGTCGGAGGCCTGTTCTTCGGAGCCGTCACCGACAAGCTCGGCCGTGAGGCGATGTACACCGTCGACCTGACGGGCTCCCGAAGCCCTCGGCTTCCACCCGGCGCACGGCAAGGTTGTCGGCGGTGGCCAGGCCGAGGCCGCCACCGCCGACGATGTTCACGTTGGAGATGCGCCGGGGTGCTCGGGGAGGCAGGGGCCCGGAGCGGGAGGGCTTATCGCGTGTCTCCCGACAGGTGCGGATGGAGAGCGGGCCGGGCGGGCTCGGCGGTGGCGGTGCGTTCGGCAGTCTCGACGACGTTGGCGAGCAGCATGGCCCGGGTCATGGGGCCGACGCCGCCCGGCATGGGGGCGACCCACTCGGCGACCTTGGCGACATCCGGGTGGACGTCGCCGAGCAGGCCCTCTTCCGTCCGGGTGATGCCGACGTCGAGGACGGCGGCGCCGGGCCGGACCATGTCCGCGGTGACGATCCCCGGGGAACCGGCGGCCGCGACGACGATGTCCGCGTCGCGTACGTGCCAGGCCATGCCCGTGGTCCCGGTGTGGCACAGCGTCACGGTCGCGTTCTCGGACCTGCGGGTGAGGAGTAGCCCGAGGGGGCGGCCGACGGTGACACCGCGGCCGATGACGCAGACCCGGGCGCCGGCCAGGGGTACGTCGTGGCGGCGCAGCAGCTCGGCGACGCCGCGCGGGGTGCAGGGCAGCGGGCCGTCGACGCCGAGCACGAGCCGGCCGAGGTTGGCCGGGTGCAGGCCGTCGGCGTCCTTGGCCGGGTCCATGCGGGCGAGGACGGCGCCGGTGTCGAGGCCGCGGGGAAGCGGGAGCTGCACGATGTAGCCGGTGCAGGCGGGGTCGGCGTTGAGTTCGTCGACGACGGCCTCGACCTGCTTCTGGGTGGCGTCGGCGGGGAGGTGGCGGCGGATCGAGGCGATCCCGACCTGGGCGCAGTCGCGGTGCTTGCCTGCGACGTAGGCGTGGCTGCCGGGGTCGTCGCCGACGAGCAGCGTTCCGAGGCCGGGGGTCACTCCCCGCGCGGTCAGGGCGTCGACGCGCGCGGTGAGCTCATTGCGGATCTCCGCGGCGGTGCGGCGTCCGTCGAGGATCTGTGCGTTCATGGGGCCCCTCTCCCTCAGCCGCGCAGGCGCTGCATGGACGGGTCGAACAGGGGCTCCTCGGCGACGTCCGCGGGGATCCGGCGGCCGAAGTAGCCGATGTGCAGGGTCCGGCCGGGTGTGGCGAGTTCGGCGGGGAGCCAGGCGTAGGCGATGCCCTTGCCGATGGTGTAGCCGAAGGCGGCGCTGGTGACGTAGCCGACGGGGCTGTCGCCGTCGTACACGGGCTCGTGGCCCATGACGACGTTGCCCGGGTCGTCGATCGTCAGGCAGGTGAGCCTGCGGGTCACGGATTCCGCGCGCCGCTCCAGCGCGGCCTTCCCGATGAAGTCGCCCTTGTCGCGCTTCACGGCGAAGCCGACCCCGGCTTCGTACGGGTCGTGCTCGTAGGTCATGTCGTGGCCGAAGGAGCGGTAGCCCTTCTCCAGGCGGAGGCTGTTGAACGCGCCTCGCCCGGCGGCGATGATCCCGTGTTCCCGGCCCGCTTCCCAGAGGGTGTCCCAGAGCTTGGCGCCCATGTCGGCGGTGGTGTACAGCTCCCAGCCCAGCTCGCCCACGTAGCTCAGCCGCATGGCGGTGACGGGGACGGCGCCGATGTGGGCGCGCTTGGCGCGGAAGAACTTCAGGCCCTGGTTGGAGAAGTCCTTGTCGGCCAGTGGTTGCAGGACGTCGCGCGCCCTGGGACCCCACAGGCCGATGCAGCAGGTGCCGGCGGTGATGTCACGCACCTGCACCGATCCGTCCTCGGGGAGGTGGCGGGTGAACCAGTCGAGGTCGAGGTTGCCGTTGGCGCCGACCTGGAAGTGGTCACGGCCCAGGCGGGCGACGGTCACGTCGCTGCGGATCCCGCCATCGTGGTCGAGCATCAGCGTGTAGGTGACGGAGCCGACGGACTTGGCGACGTTGGCCGTGGTCAGGTGCTGGAGGAAGGCGGCGGCCCCGCGGCCGGTGACGTCGAGGCGTTTGAGGGCCGTCATGTCGTACATCGCGACGTTCTCGCGGGTGGCCCGGGCCTCGGCGCCGACGATCGGCGACCAGTAACGTGCCGCCCAGTCGCCCGGTACCGGGATGTCCCGCCCCTCCACCAAGGCGTCGTTGGCCTCGTACCACTGGGGCCGCTCCCAGCCGCTCGCCTCCAGGAAGAAGGCGCCCAGTTCTTGCTGGCGGGGGTGGAAGGGGCCGGTGCGCAGGGGCCTGGGCGCGCCGGGCGGCTGGAGGGGGTGGAGGATGTCGTACACCTCGACGAAGTTCTGGCAGCCGCGGGCCAGTACGTATTCCGGGGCGAGCTGGTGGGGCTCGAAGCGGTTGACGTCGCACGCGTGGAGGTCGAACGACGAGCAGTGGCCGTCGACGAGCCATTCGGCCATGGCGCGGCCGACGCCCGCGGAGTGGGTGACCCACACGGCCTCGGCGACCCAGAAGCCCTTCACGTCCGGGGACTGGCCCAGCAGGGGCAGTCCGTCGGTGGTGAAGGAGAAGAGGCCGTTGATGCCCTCCTCGACCTCGGTCTCCTTCGTCGCGGGCAGCAGGGCCTGGGTCTCGGTCCACGCCTCGGCGAAGTCGTCCTCGGTGAACTTCAGGACGGAGGGCATTTCCTCGGCCGCGTCCACGGAGAGGATGTCGTCGGCGTCGATGGGCATGGGCCGGTGTCCGTAGTAGCCGATGCCGAGCCGGTCGAAGCGGTCGCGGTAGTACAGGTCCGCGTCCTGGTGGCGCAGGATCGGGCGGATGGCTTCTCGATCCTGCCCGGCGAGGGCCGGTACCGGGCCGGTCCATGCCAGTTGGTGGGCGAGCGGGGTCAGCGGGAGGTCCATGCCGACCATGCGGGCCACCTTGGGACCCCAGATCCCGGCGCAGCACACCACGATGTCGGCGGGGATCTCCCCCTGGTCGGTGATGACGGCCGTCACGCGGTTGTCGTCATCGGTGCGGATGTCGAGAACCTCGTGGCGGCCGAGGGTCCGTACGCCACGGGCGCGGGCGGCGCGGAGTTGTGCCTCGACCGCGAGGACGGCCTTGGCCAGGCCGTCGGTGGGGATGTGCAGTCCGCCGAGCACGCGTTCGCGCGCCACCAGCGGATGCAGTTCGACGCACTCCTCCGGGTCGATCACCCGGGCATCGATGCCCCAGGAGTGCAGCCAGCCGTGCCGGCGGTGGAGTTCGGCCAGGCGCTCGGGTGTGGTGGCGACCTCCAGGCCGCCGACCTTCAGGTAGCAGGGCTGCCCGTCGAGGTCGAGCGAGGAGAACTTCTCGACCGTGTAGCGGGCCAGCTCGGTCATGGCCTTCGAAGCGTTCGTCTGGAACACCAGGCCGGGCGCGTGGGACGACGACCCGCCGGTGGCGGGCAGCGGGCCCTGGTCCACGACCGTCACTTCGGTCCAGCCTCGGGAGGACACTTCGTCCGCCAGCGCCGCCCCCACCACGCCGGCGCCGATGATGACCACTCGCGGTCCCGCCATCACAACCTCCAGTTGCGGTCAGCGCAACTTCCCTCGCATTGCGCAACTCACAGTGCAGGGGGCCCAGGGTGCTGTCAAGGGCGGATCACGGAAAGGACCGACCCGCAAAAGCCCCCTTGACCGTCCGGCCACCACACTGGACCATGTTGCGCATCACTCACCATGTTGCGTAATACGCACCACCGGAGGATGCCATGTCTCCTCGACCGCAGCCCGGCCGCGAGTTCGTCCTCACGCTGTCGTGCCCGGACCGGGCCGGCCTCGTCCACGCCGTGGCCACCTATCTCGTCAGCCACTCCGGCAACATCCTGGAGAGCCAGCAGTTCGACGACCGGCGGCGGGACCGCTTCTTCATGCGGGTGCACTTCGACGTCCTGGACCCGGACGTTTCCCTGACGGACCTGCGGACCGGTTTCGGGCCGGTGGCCGAGGCACACCGGATCACCTGGCAGCTGCACGACGCGTCGACCCCGACCCGTACGCTGCTCATGGTGTCGAAGTTCGGTCACTGCCTGAACGACCTGCTCTTCCGCAAGTCCACGGGCGCACTCAAGATCGAGATTCCGGCAATCGTCTCCAATCACCGCACCTTCGAGCCGTTGGCCCAGAATTACGGCATCCCCTTCCACCACATCCCGGTGGCCCCGGAGACGAAGCACGAGGCGGAGGCGCGGCTGCTGCGGCTCGTGGACGAGCTGGACGTCGACCTCGTGGTCCTCGCCCGCTACATGCAGATCCTCTCCGACGACCTCTGCAAGCAGCTCGACGGCCGGGCGATCAACATCCACCACTCGTTCCTGCCGAGCTTCAAGGGCGCGCGGCCGTACGTCCAGGCGCATGAGCGCGGTGTCAAGCTCGTCGGAGCCACGGCCCACTACGTGACATCCGACCTCGACGAAGGCCCGATCATCGAGCAGGACGTCGTCCGCGTGGACCACTCGCGCGCCCCGGACGAGCTGGTCACCATCGGCCGCGATGTCGAGGCCCAGGTACTCGCCCGCGCCGTGGAGTGGCACAGTGAGAGCCGGGTGCTGGTCAACGGCAAACGTACGGTCGTCTTCCGCTGACGGCCGTCCTCCGGCGGTCCCTGACCCGCGGGACCCACGCTCACCTGCACGTATAGTTGCGTTATGAGCAACTACACGGCAGATGGTGGAACAACAGGTCCCCCGGGGACCGGGGTGCAGTCCGTCGACCGTGCCGTCAGCGTCATGGAGATCCTCGCCCAGCGCGGCGAGGCGGGCGTGAGCGAGGTCGCCGCCGAGATCGAGGTCCACAAGTCGACCGCGTTCCGCCTGCTCGGAGCGCTGGAGGCCCGCGGTCTGGTCGAGCAGGCGGCCGAGCGGGGCAAGTACCGGCTCGGCTTCGGGATCGTGCGCCTGGCGGGCTCGGTCATGGGCCGCCTCGACATCACCCAGCAGGGCCGGCCGGTGTGCGAGCGGCTGGCCGAGGAGATCGGCGAGACCGTCAACATCGCCGTCCTGCGGGAGCACTACGCGGTCAACCTCTACCAGGTGCGCGGTCCGGGCGCGGTCGGCACCCACCGGTGGGTCGGGCAGCTCACCCCGCTGCACGCCACGTCCAGCGGCAAGATCCTGCTGGCCCACTTGTCCGCGAAGGAGCGCACGGCGGCGCTCAAGGCGTCCGGGATGGAGAAGCTGACTCCGCGCACCCTGACCGCCAAGACCAAGCTGGAGAAGAATCTCACCGAGACGCGCAAGCGCGGGTACGCGGTGACGCTGGAGGAACTCGAGATCGGGCTCCACGCCATGGCGGCCCCGATCCGGTCCGGCGACGGCGAGGTCATCGCCGCCGTCAGCGCCTCCGGCCCCGCCTACCGCTTCACCGAGGAACGCATTCCCGAACTCGCACCCGTCCTGGTCAAGGGCGCCGAGGAGATCAGTCACCGCATGGGCTACGCGGGCTGAACCGCGCCCGGCCCGGAGCCGCGAGCCGGTGCCGTCGACGCCTCGCCCGCGCGTGCCGCATGTCCCTCCAGCGGGACCGCGATGCTCTTGGACGTCGGGGTGTGGGAGGTGTCGGCCACCGAGTCGAGCGGGACGAGCACATTGGCCTCGGGGAAGTACGCCGAGCAGCAGCCGCGGGGCGTGTCGTAGCCGATGGCGCGGAAGGCCTCCGCCCGCCGCTCCGGGCCGCCCGGCCATCCGCCGACCAGGTCCACCAGAGTGCCGTCGGCGATGCCCCGCTCCACGAGGTCGTCGGGGTGGACCATGGTGCTGTTCTACTGGTCGTGGCTGCGCAGCGTCTGCAGCAGCAGCCGACCGGGCGTCACCCGCAGCACCTCAAGCGGGTTGACCGTGAAGTTGGCGTTGCCCGTGGGGGTGGGGAAGCGCCGCTCGTCGCGTGGGGCGTGCGGCAGGGTGAAGCCGCCGGGGCGCCGCACCCGGGCATTGAAGCCGTCGAAGCCGGGCACCACCCGGGCCATGCTGTCGCGGACGGCGTCGTAGTCGGCCTCGAAGGCCGCCCACTCGAACGCCGCCTCCCAGGGCACCGGCACGTAGGTGTCGGAGTCGGCGGGTTTGTACATCGGGTCGGTGAGGCGGTCCTGCTGGCCCAGCCAGTAGTCACTACGGCCCGCGAGCTCGCCCACCGGGTGCGCGGCGAAGAACTCCCGCGTCACCCCGGCGGACGGTGGCCTCCTCGGCGACGGCCTTGGCGCCGTTCTCGCAGAACTCGGCCGCGCTTGCGGTGATCGCCCTCCGGCCAGGCGCAGCCCGGGCAGTCGAAGCTGTTCTTCTGGTTGACCTTCAGCAGGGTCAGCGCGGTGCGCCGCACACCCATCTGGTCGTATCCCCTGCGCAGCGCATGAGTCACCGCGGGGATCCCGGCGGCCCAGTCCTTGGGCGCCAGCACCTCCAGTCCGTCCTCACCGGGATCCTCGCGCGGTGCCTTCCGTGCCATGGCTGCCCCTCCTCGTCGGTGTACCGGTGCGATGCGCCGCGCTAGGCGCCGAGGCGGGTCTGGAGCCAGGTGTGGAATTCGCCGATGTGATGCTCGCCGTGGCCATGCGCGCGGTGATGGCCGGGTGCAGCGCGGGAATCGGCGTCGAGGCGTGCAGCTTGATCCGCTCCGTCACGGCGGCCAGGCCCGCCATCAAGGTGAACGACTCCAGGCAGTGGTCCCAGAACTCGGTCTCGCCGCCGAACCCCTTGAGCTTGATCATCGACAGCGCGAAGTCGAGACCGTGTTCCTCGGCCTTCCGCACGATGGCCTTGTTCAGCGTTGTTGCCGATGGGGATGAAGACGCCGATATCCATGCCGCTCCTGAACGGTCCCGTTGTGTGATCCGGGTGTGATCCATGTCGGACTGCCGGGCCCGCGCCCCGCCGGAGCAACTGCCATGCCTCGTGGAACAGTTCCGGCAGGGTGCCCGGCAGCGGCGGCAGCGGTTTCGCCGCGTGCGCCCACGGGCCGGGGAGGAAGACGCCCCGGGCCGGCGCGGGCCCGCTTGTCCGCGACGGCCAGGCCGCGCTCCACCGGCTCGGCGGCGGCCATGTTGTGCCGGGCCGGGGCCCAGCCGTTCCAGCGGCGCACGTTTCGGCCGGACGGCGTGGCGAGCGCCGGCAGCTGAAGGGAGGACGCCACCGCGTCCTGGCCGAGTTGCCGGGTCCGGGTCCAGGTGCCGTCGCCGACCAGCTCCGGGCCGGGCTGCCCCCGGGCTCCGGCGTCCAGGCGCCCGTGATGTACCGGCCGATGCGCTCGCTGCCGACGAGCGTGTCCTTGCGCCAGGAGCCCCAGCCGCCGACGTAGCCCTGGAGCGCTGAGGTGATGCGGAAATCGCGCCATTCCCGTGCGATCCACTCGTCGGCCGTGGCCGTGGTCTCGCACATGGCACGATCATGACCGACACCACGGACATCCGGAGCCCCCATGTCGTCCTCGCAGGATCCCATCCTTCTCGATGAGCACTTCTTTTCAGATCCTCATGCCTCCTACGCGGGCTTGATGCGTGAGGGCACCGTCCACCAGGCTGTCGCGGCGGGTGGTGCCCCGCTACATCTCGTCACCGGATACCAGCAGGTGCGCGACGCGGCCAGGAACCCCGTACTGTCGCTCAACAAGCGGCATTCCCGCACCGGAGGCCGGGACGGCGAATCCATGCCGCCCGAGCTGAACGGCCACCTGCTCAATACGGACGCCGCGGACCACGCCCGGCTCCGGCGCTTGGTGAACGGAACGTTCACGGCCCGCCGCACCGAGCTTCTGCGCGGGGACGTCCAGGAGATCACCGACCAGCTCTTACAGCGGATGTCGTCCCGGCCTCGCGCCGATGTCGTGGCCGACCTCGCCATGCCCCTGTCCATGGAGGTCATCTGTCGTGTGCTCGGAATTCCCCGAGGAGACCGGCCCGACTTCCGGGAGTGGACGAACACCCTGCTCAGCCCGGCGCCTCACGCAGCCCAGCAGTCCCGGGAAGCCATGCGGCACATGCATCGCTTCCTCGTAGCGTTGATCGACCGCAAACGGGAATCTCCGGCTGACGATCTCCTGTCCGAACTCGTCCTCGCCCAGGAAAACGAAGATCGCCTCAGCTCCGACGAGCTGGTGGCCATGGCCTTTCTGCTGCTCTTCGGTGGTTACCACAACACCGGAAGCCTGATCGCCACAAGCGTCATGGCACTGCTCACGCACCCGGAACACCGGGTTGCCTTCTCCTCCGGGGAAGTGCCCATGCATGCGTTGACCGAAGAGGCATTGCGTTGGAACTCGCCCACCATGCTCGCCGTTCGCCGTTTCGCCACACAGGACATGCGGATCGGGGACACCGGCATTGGTGCCGGGGACCGCATCTGGCTTTCCTTGGCATCGGCCAATCGCGACCCGGAGCGTTTCGAGGAGCCCGAGGTGTTCGCCCCTTACCGGGAGGACAACGCCCATCTCGCCTTCGGGCACGGTCCCCACTACTGCCCCGGCGCGTCCCTGGCCCGGCTGGAGAACAGCATCGCCGTGACCTCGCTGATGCGACGGTTCCCCGACGTGTCGCTGCTCGGTTCCCCGGACGGGCTGCGATGGCTCGTCTCACCGCGAAGCCGCTGTCTGTCCGAATTGCCCGTCTCTCTGTGAGCCGTCGCGGCGCGGCCAGGACGGCGCTCAACTATGAGCGGATGGATTCGTTTGTGACAAGAGTCAGTCAGTAAAGCACTTGTTTACCTTTCTCAATGACCGAAGTCAGTCAAGTGATGCTACTTTCAGCGCATGACTTCGAGCACACGACACGTCAAGATCACCGCATGAGGCCGTCCCAGTCGCCCGGACACGGGTTACCCGCCCGCAGGCCCTGAAGCCGCACCCGCGCCGTCCTCCCTTCCCCCACCCCCCACCACCTAGGAGCAGTGCCCTCAGCACACAAGGAGTTCCCGACATGCACAGACGGGCCCGAAGAATCTGGACCACCGCGGTCGTCGCCGCCTGCGGTGTGACCCTGTCCCTGCTCGCGACCGCCATACCGGCCCAGGGCGCCCCTCAGGCCGCCCCCACCTCCCGCGCCAAGGCCTCCGCTGCCGTCGACGCGATGATGGGCTTCTACGACCAGAAGACCGGCCGGTGGAATCCCGATGCCCCGTGGTGGCAGTCGGGGAACGCCCTCCAGGCGCTGCTGGACTACATGATCAGGACCGGTTCGCGGAAGTATCTGCCCGAGGTCAAGAACACCATTGCCGAGCAGCGCAAGCCCCTGGAGTGGTGGCCGCAGGGCGGCGGCGAGTTCAGGGCCGACTCCACCGACGACACCGGCTGGTGGGCACTGGCCATGACCCGCATGTACGACCTGACGCGCGACAAGCAGTACCTGAACATCGCCAAGCTCGACGAGGCCTACATGCGGGACTACTGGGACGACACCTGTGGTGGCGGCATCTGGTGGGACATCCCGAGCAAGACCTACAAGAACGCGATCAGCATCGAGCTGTACATCAAGCTCGCCGCCTCCCTGCACAACCGGATCCCCGGCGACAAGGTGTACCTGAACCACGCCCTGGAAGCGTGGAACTGGTTCAAGAACAGCGGGATGATCAATAAGGATCACCTCGTCAACGACGGCCTGACCACGCAGAGCGGTGGCTGCGCCAACAACGGCGGCACCACCTGGACCTACAACCAGGGGGTGGTCCTCGGCGGCCTCGTCGAGCTGTCCAAGGCCACCGGCGACGAGAGCATGCTCACCACCGCCCGGCAGATCGCCGACGCCGTGATCGCCAGCCCGCTGCTGTCGCCGAAGGGCATCCTGACAGAACCCTGCGAGGCGGCCGGGAACTGCGAATACGACGGGACGGCCTTCAAGGGCATCTTCGCGCGCAACCTCGGCGAACTCGACAACGCCCTCCCCGGCCACCCCTACCGGGGCTACCTCCAGGCACAGGCGAACTCCGCTTACGCCAACGACCGGAACGGCGAGAACCAGTACGGACAGAGCTGGGCCGGGCCGTTCGACAAGGCGTCCATCGGCCGCCAGGAGTCGGCGGTATCGCTCCTGGTCTCCGCCCTCTGACCCGCGCGTCCGCCCTGCCGCGCCCCGCGCTGCCCCGCTCCTTCCGGGCGGGCGGCGCGGGGCGCCCAGGGAGCTGCGAACCGGTGGGCGGTGCGCGGCGGCTCCGCTGACGCCGGGAGAACCCCTTGCGCCGGGTGCCGCGCACCGACCGGGCCGGTACCGTTCTAGACGTTCGGTACGTGCAGCTTGTCCCAGCTCTTCTTGCCCGGGATGCCGTCGGCGTCATCGCCGGAGTAGCCGAGCTTCCGCTGCCACGCCGCGTACGACTTCTTGTCGGCGTCCGTCCACTCCGGGCCCGGTCCCTCCTCGTAGCGGCTGCAGCCCTCGGCCACGAGCCGCTTGCCCATGGCGGTGATGATCTTGCTCTCGCGGCCGTTGCGGAAGAAGTCGGCGCCCGGGAAGGGCTCGTACGTCGCCGGAGGCTTCGGCTTGGTCTCGGTCGCGCCGTCCGGCTTCTTGCCGAGTCGCTTGCCGACTCGGGTGCGCATGGAGCTCATCGTGAAGCCCCGGGGGTCCACCTTTCCGGGCTGCCACTCCAGGTGACCGATCACGGAGCGCTCGCTCCACTTGTGTGCACGGCATATGGCGGCGGACACCTTCTCGATGGCCAGCTTCTGAGCCTCCGGCCACGGGTCGTCGCCGTCGCCGAGGTTGATGCATTCGAAGCCGTAGAAGCGGGCGTTGCCGTCCTTGTCGGCCTCGTTGTCCGTCGGCAGCTTGGTCTCGTTGATCACGGCCTTCAGGACGTCGCTGTCGCCGAAGCCCGCGTGGTTGGCCCGGCCGTTGCCGACGAGGTGGATCTCGCCCTTCTTGTCGATGACGCCGTGACACAGCGGTCCCGGCAGCGACGCACGGCCCTCGTAGCAGAGTTCGACGGAGCTCGCGGTGCCCGAGGTCACGGTGTGGTGGATCATGACGCCGTTCACCGGGCCCCACGGGCCCTTGGAGTTGCGGTTGTGCGAGCGCCAGTTGCGGTATTCGTGGACGGTCAGGCCCTCGTCGCGCAAAGCCTTCAACAGTCTGTCGGCGCTCAGGGGTGTTGCCATGGTGGAGTGCTCCTTCAGTGCTACGTGGTATCCGTCGTGTACGGATGCCGTGATGGCATCACTCAGTTGCGGTCGGTGTGCGACGCATCAACTACCGGACGAGCGTGGGGTTTCAGCCGTCCGTTTCGGCCTCCACGGCGCCGGTGACCCTCAGGCGTCCTGCGGGTACCAGCGCAGTTCCACGGTGTTGCCGTCCGGGTCCCGCACATAGAGGGAGAGCGCGGTGCCCCGGGCGCCGAAGCGCTCGCCGGGGCCGCCCAGCACCGTGAAGGCGCCGGAGTCGATGACCTGCTGCCAGTCGAGCGGCTCGACCACCAGACAGATGTGGTCGACGTTGGCACCCTCCGGCCGCCCGTCGGGCGCCTGGACGAGATCGATGATGGTGGTGGGGCTCACCCGCACGGACGGGAAGGAGGCCGTGCCCGCCCTCCACTCCTCCACTCGCACCGGTTCCAGCCCCAGCGGGCCGGTGTAGAAGGCGAGCGAGCGCTCGATGTCGGCGACGTTCAGGACGAGGTGGTCGAAGGCGATCACGCGCATGGGTGTCTCCACGGGGTCGGGGCGGCCGGCGGCGCCGGTGGGTGTTTCAGCATCACCGAGCAGGCATGCGCCGGTCCAACACCTGCCCGTCATCCGATTCATCGCGTTTCACGATGGATCGGATGGCGACCAGCACGTCGCCGTGGTCGACTCATGGCCCGCCTGGTCCGCATGGTCCACCACGGGTTGGGCCCGCACCCGCGGGGCACGGTCGGGCCGATTTGCCCGCGCTACCGTTCCCGCACTCGCCGCGCCCACGCAGCCGAGCGCTGCCCACTGCTCGGGCCGCAGGTGTTCGGCCAGCACGACCGTCCCGGCCAGCCCTGCCGTCACGGGTTCCAGGTCGGCCAGTACGGCGACGGCCCGGGCCGGAGGGGCCGGCTCACGCCCGCGGCGCACGTACTCATCCGGCACGGCGACATCCTCGAGAGCCAGTGGGAGGCGGCGAGCCCCGAGCTCCGCCCCCTCGGCGCGCAGATAGGCGGCGCCCTCCGGATGTGCGGCGTGTCCTCCGCGCTGGCCGCGCTGGCCGCCCCCGCCGCGGCCCGGCTGCGGCCCGGCTGCGGCACCGGGAACCGCTGATCGAGCTGCGGATCCTGGAGGAGGAGAGCCTCGACTGCTACCGGCTGCTGCTCGCCGAGGAGTCGGACATCGCGCTGGTGCTGCCCGGACCGGACGTGCCCCCGGTCACCGACGAGCGCTTCGCGTCGCACCCGCTCCGCGACGACCGCCAGGACCTCCTGGTACCCGAGGACCACCCGTTCGCCCGGACGGAGGGTGTGGGGCTCGCCGACGCCGCCGGGGAGACCTGGATCGTCAAGCGGCGCAACAACGACAGTCCCCACCCGGCGGATCGTCGCCGTCACACGGCGGGGCAGCCCGTCCCCACCCGGTGGTCAACGCCGGGCTGGACGCGTTGCACCACGCCGCGCGCATCGCCAGAGGAGAAGGATGAGGCGTCAGTCCTGCCCTCGGTCGGCCAGAGCGGCGGCGGTGGCACGGGCAAAGGCATCCGGGTTGTCCAGCATGATGTTGTGGCCGCAGTCCGGGATCGGGATCACGGCCACCCCCGCTTCGGCGAGTGCGCCGGCACCCGGGAGCGGGCCGTCGGCCTCGGGCAGCAGGTAGGTGCGGGGGACCTTCAGGTCCAGCAGGAGTTGGCGCATGGTGGGGACGGTGCCGCGGGTGAGGTTGACCGCGCTGCGGTGCAGGGCCTCGCGGCCGGCCAGCCGCATCGTGGACCACCAGTGGGCGCCAACCCGGTCGCGGACCTCCTCCCAGCCGCCCGCCAGGAACTCCTGCTCGGAGTAGGCGGCGATACCGCTGCTGCCGCCGGAGCCGGACACACGCGGGATCGGGTCGAGGTTGGCGTCGACCAGCACCAGGCGGGAGACCAGGTGCGGGTGCCGGGCAGCCAGGACGATGGCCACCGAGCCGCCCATGCTGTGGGCGATCAGCTCTGCCCCGGTCACCCCGGCCGAGGTCAGCGCCTTGGCGAGGGCATCGGCGTGGGCCTCCAGGGTGTAGCCGAAGGTCGTCGGGCGGTCGCTGATGCCATGGCCGAGCAGGTCGATCAGCAGAGAACGGCGGCCGGCCAGCAGCGGGTGGACCGCGATCTCGGCGAAGTAGGCGGGCGAGGTGGCGCCCAGACCGTGCACGTACACGCGGGAAGGTTCCCGTCCCGGCAGCTCGACCCAGCGGATCCGGTCGCCCTCGGTCGTCACGGCGGCGTTGCGCATGTCCCTGCTCCTCTGCACGGTCAGGTCGGTGGACGGACGAGAGTAGACGCCGGCAGCCGGCGCCAGCCACAGCGGCTTCCGGCCGCCGCGGCCCCCGCCGGCGCGCGAGGGATGTCGGTAGCATCGCGGTGAACCGACCGCAGCCAGCCAGTCCGTGAAGGAGTGCCGACGTGCGACTCAGCCCGCGAACCGTGCGCGAGATCGATTCGCCGATGGGTGCGACGTACGCCCTGCTGGCGGGGCGCAGCGGTGAGCGTACGCTGCTCGATCTGGCCCAGGCGGCGCCGAGCTACCCGCCCGCGGGCGAGATGATCGAGCACGTCGCCACGGTCGCGCACGAGCCGAACGGCGCCGCCTACGTACCGGCCCCCGGGCTGCCCCGGCTGCGGGATGCCTTCGCCGCCGACCTCGGCCAGGGGTACGGGAGCCCGGTGGGGGCCGACCAGATGGTCGTCACGGCGGGATGCAACCAGGCGTTCTGCCTCGTCGCCCAGGCGCTCACCGAGCCGGGCGACGAGGTCATCGAAGCCCTGCCGTACTACTTCAACTACGACATGTGGCTGCGCATGAACGGCGTCGTGCCGCGCTACCTGGAGCCCGGGCCCGATCTCGTGCCCACCCCGGAAGCGGCCGAAGCGCTGATCACGCCCCGCACCAGGGCGATCGTGCTGGTCACCCCGGGCAACCCGAGCGGTGTCACCCTTCCGTCGGACGTGCTCGCGGGCTTCTACGAGGTGGCGAAGCGGCACGACATCGCGCTGATCCTGGACGAGACCTACCGCTCGTTCCGCGACACCGCGCGGCCGCCGCACGACCTGTTCGCCGAGCCGGACTGGGCGGGGACGCTGGTGAGCCTGCACAGCTTCTCCAAGGACCTCGCCATCCCCGGCTACCGGGTGGGCGCGGTCGTCGCTTCGCCGGAACTGAACCGCGAGGTGATGAAGTTGCTCGACTGCGTGGCGATCTGCCCTCCGCGCGTCGGGCAGGAGGCCGCCTGGGCCGGCCTGGCCTCGGCCCAGGAGTGGCGGCGTGCGCGGGCGAACGAGATGACGGAGAAGCGGCGTTGGCTGGAGACCGTGATGGCCGACCGGCCCGGCGGTTTCGAGTTGCTGAGCTGCGGAGGGTTCTTCGGCTGGGTCCGCCACCCCTTCGCCGGGCGCGGCACCGACGAGGTCGTGCGGGACCTCATCACCCGATACGACGCCCTCGTCATCCCGGGCACCGCTTTCCTCCCCGACGACCGCCAGGTGTTCCGGGTCAGCTTCGGCAACGTCGACCGGGCCGGGCTCACCGAGTTCGCCGGGCGGCTCCGGCTGATGGCCAAGGACGCCCTCGGCTGACCCGGCGGCCCGGCCGGTCGCCGGTCACCCGTCGGCGTGTGGCCGGAGGGGGTCGTCCCCCAGGTCGCTGGTGTGGGTCTCCTTCAGGAACCACACGCACAGCGCGGAGACCAGGGCGATCACCACGATGTAGCCGGACACCGGCACCGACGAGCCGGTGGAGGCGACGAGTTGGGTGGCGAGGAGGGGTGTGATGCCACCGCCGACGATGCCGCTCGCGTTGTAGGCCACGGACGCGCCGGTGTAGCGGTAGCGGGTGGCGAACATCTCGGGGAGAAACGCGCCCATCGGGCCGTACAGCGCGGCGAAGGCGAGCATCCCGACCGCCATCGCGAGCCCGATGAGCAGCGGCTCGCCCGTGTTGATCAGGGCGAACATGGGATACGCCCACACGGCGGCCAGCACCCCCGCGCTGAGGCAGACGTTGCGGCGGCCGACCCGGTCGGAGAGGACGGCCAGCAGCGGGGTGGCCAGGCCCAGGACGAGGGCCGCCGCCATCGCGCACAGCAACAGCATGTCCTTGTCGAGGTCCAGCACTGTGGTGCCGTACGAGAGCGCGAAGGTCGTGATGGTGTAGAAGAGCGTGTGCGCGAGGATGAACGCGCAGGTCGCCAAAGCCAGCGTGGCGCCCTGACGGCGGACCACCTCGACGATGGGCGCCTTGGCCCGCTCGTGCTGTTCCAGCGCCTTCCGGAACACCGGTGTCTCGGCGATCCGCATCCGGATGTAGAAGCCGACGACCACCAGCGCCGCGCTGGCGAGGAACGGGATCCGCCACCCCCAGGATGCGAACGCCGCGTCGTCCATCGTCCGGCCCAGCAGCAGGAACGAGCCGCCCGCGGCGATGAAGCCGATGGCGGGACCCATCTGCGGGAAGCTCGACCACAGCCCTCGCTTGTCCCGGGGCGCGTACTCGGTGGCCAGCAGCACCGCGCCGCCCCACTCGCCGCCCAGCCCGACACCTTGCAGGAACCGGCACAGGACCAGCAGTACCGGTGCCGCGATGCCGACGTCCCGGTAGGTGGGCAGCAGTCCGATGGCGACCGTTCCCGTCCCCATGACGAGGAGTGAGGTGACCAGCATCGTCTTGCGGCCGGTGCGGTCCCCGAAGTGGCCGAAGATCACTGCGCCGATCGGGCGGGCGACGAAGCCGACACCGAAGGTGGCGAACGCGGCGAGGGTGCCCGCGAGCGCGGAGAAGGTCGGGAAGAACAGCTTGCCGAGCACGAGCGCGGCGGCGGTCCCGTAGATGTAGAAGTCGTAGAACTCGATGGCCGTTCCGATGAAACTGGCGACCGCGATCCGTGTGGTGGACACCGTACGGACGGCGGGTGGGGCGATGGTGGGCATGGCGGCGGCTCCCGGGTGACCTTGGACTGCCGTCGGAGTATGGGGCGCGGCGGCGGAGCACGCCACCGTTGCCTGTCGGGAATCAGCCGGGCCCTTTCCTCGCTTTGTCGAAAGCCGTTCGCACGCGGCTCAGCGCATCAGCTCGTGGAGGCGGAGCCCGAGGTGGAGAGTGAGCCGGTTGTCGCCGTCGGCCAGGTCGAGCCCGGTGAGTTCCGTGATCCGCTGCAGCCGGTAGTAGAGCGATGTGCGGTGGAGGTGGAGGGCCTGGGCGGTGCGCGGGGCCGACCCTCCGTGGTCGAGGTAGGCGGTGAGGGTTTCGGTGAGGCGGCCCGACGGGTCCTGCGCGAGGAGGGTACGCAGCGGTCCGGGCAGCAGCGCGGGCGTCAGACGGTCCGGCGGGAGCAGCGACAGGGGCGCCAGCGCGCCCAGTTCCTCCCACTGGACGACGCCGTCGCCACCGGGCCGCGCACCGGCCGCCCGTGCGGCGCCGGTGGCCTGCTCGTACGACATCCACGCCGCTTCGGCGCCGCCGTCCACGGCCTCGCCGATCCCCGCGACGCACTCCGCCGTTCCGGCCAGCACCGACCGCGCCTGTTCGAGGAGGGCCGACGCGCGGGCGCGTAGTGGCTCGTGAGGCATGGGGCGGTCGGAGAAGGTCAGCAGCACGCCCTGCGAGCCGGAGAGGCAGAACTCGGCCCGCCACGACCTGTCGGCCACCACCCGCTCCAGCCCCGTACGCAGCGCCACCTCCACCGCTCCCCCGCGCATCGCCGGTGGTTCACCGACGATCCGCGCGACGGTGACGGTGGCGTAGCCGGACGACGGCAGTCGGCCACCGCGCGCGAGCGCGTCCCGGCCGGTCTCGCGCACGGTGGCCGATGGGTCGAGCAGTCGGCGCAACGCTCCCTCGCGTGCCATGCGTTCGGTGTCACCGGCGGCGAAGTCCTGGTACATCAGGGGCGCGAGCGTGCGCGTGGCTGCGGTGACGGCGTCGATGCTGGAGCGCGGCAGAGAGCCGTCGGGGTCGATGACGATGAGCAGGCCCAGCAGGTGATGCCGCCACCGGATCGGTGCGCACAGCCGGGCGCGCATGCCGAGGTCGGCGCGCGGCGGGATGACGCCGGGCTCGGTCCAGCGGTCGACGCCCTGGGCGAGGATGTGTCCCGCCGCGGCGCTCCCCGCGTCACGCTGCAGCACGGCGCGCACCCGCACCCGGTCCTCGTCACCGAAGTGGCGGCTCGCGCAGAGGATGTGAACGCGGGGGTCGTTGACCGCGGCGGAACGGCCTATGCGCTCCGCCAAGTCGTCCACGACGTCCTGGAGTCGGCCTCCGGGCATCGCGCGTCACCTCCCACCTGACACTGCCGCCGCCAAGGAAGATCATTACGCATGCCCGCTGCCAGGTGAAGGGGTATGACCTGCCGCTTTCTACAGATCGAGGATCCGGTACGGCAGTTTTGCGACGGCCGTCGGTGGCCCGGGGCACCTCTCGGCGCCCAGGATCGGGCCATGCGCAGGGGACGACGACTGGACGGCCGCACCGCACTCGTCTTCGGGGCCGGTTCGAGCGGTGGCGGAGTGAGCAACGGCAAGGCGGCCGCTCTCGCGTTCGCACGGGAGGGCGCGCGCGTCGCGGCGATCGACATCGACGCGGACCAGGCGGGCCGTACGGCCGAGGCGATCGCTGCCGAGGGCGGTGAGGCGCTGCCCCTGACGGCCGACGTGACGGTCGAGGAGCAGGTGGCCGCCGCGGTCGTGGCGGCCGAGCGCGCCTTCGGCACGCCGACGGTGCTGCACAACAACGTCGGCGTGGCCCGCTTGGGCGACGTCACCGCGCTCGATCTCGCCACGTGGCGCGCCGCCCTCGCGGTCAACGTGGACGGTGTCTTCCTGACCTGCAAGCACGTGCTGCCGCGGATGGTGGCGGCGGGCGGTGGCGCGGTCGTCAACGTGTCGTCGATCGCCGCGATACGCGACACCGGTTACCCCTACCCCGGCTACAGCGCGGCGAAGGCTGCGGTAAACCAGCTCACCGTCGCCCTGGCGCTGCGCCATGCCGCCGAGGGCATCCGCGTCAACGCCGTCCTTCCGGGGCTGATCGACACCCCGCTGGTGGCCCGGCAGATCGTGGCCGGCGCCGACGACCCCGAGGCCGCGCTGGCGGCCCGCCACGCGGCGAGCCCGACCGGACGCATGGGCAGCCCCTGGGACGTCGCGGCGGCCGCCGTCTTCCTCGCCTCGGACGAGGCGGCGTACGTCAACGGCGTGTGCCTGCCGGTGGACGGCGGTCTCACGGCTCGCTGTTGAACTCCCTCCCGGTGCCCGGCAATTGGCGCTTCCGCCACTGCGAAACAGCCGCGCCCTGTGCGAGGATGACCGCCGAGTGAGCCGGGCGGTCGCCTCCGCGGGAGACTGGACATGCGCGCATACCTCGCACTTCTGGGCCGGCCGGGAGTGGCCCGCCTGGCGGTCTCGGCGGTGACGAGCCGTGTCGCCGCGCCGATGATCAGCCTGAGCCTGCTCCTGGCGGTGAACTCCTCCCTCGGCGCGTATGGTTCGGCCGCCGGGGTGCTCTCGGGGTACGCCGCGGCGCTGGCCGTGGCCGTTCCGGTGGCCGGACGGCTCGTGGACCGGCTGCGGCCCCGCCGGGTCCTGGCCGCCTGTCTTCTGGCCAACATGGCCGCGTACGCCGTGCTGCTGTGGGCCCTCACCCGGCACGCCCCGGTGGGAGTGCTGATCGCGAGCGCGGCGGCGCTCGGCGCCACGACCCCTCCTGCGGGCCCTGTGGTGCGCTCCAGTTGGCCGGTTCTCGTGTCCGGGGAGCAGCTGAAGACGGCCTTCGCCTTCGACGCGGTGCTCAACGAGGTCATGTTCGTCACCGGTCCGCTCATCGTCTCGGGCCTGATGGCCTTCGCGTCCCCGAACGCGGCGGTGGTCTTCGCGGCGTGCGGCACGACCACCGGAGTGCTGCTGCTGATGACGGTCCCCCTGCCACCGCCGAAGGAGGAGCGTGTCGAGCGGCACGTCAACATCGTCGCCGCGATGGTACGGGACGGCCTGTAGCGAGCAGGTGTCCGGCGCCGGCCTGGTCTGCCCGTCATTCGGCGTGGCGGTAATCCGGCAGGATCAGGCCGGTGTTGGCGGCGTGGAACTCGGCTCCCGTCAGCTTGGCGGGGTCGAGCAGGGCCTTGTTGCGGGCGTCGAGCGCTTCCCGGGTGCCGGGGACCATGACGCCGGCGCCCGAGGTGGCCAGGGCCTGGTTCTGCTCGGCGAAGGGGCGCGTCGTCTGCTCGTAGGCGGCGAAGGCGTCCGCGTGATCGGTGTGGGTGGCCAGTTCCCCGGCCAGGATGTACGCGCCGACGAGGGCGACGCTGGAGCCCTGGCCGGAGAGGAACGAGGTGGCGTGGGCGGCGTCGCCGACGAGGGCGACGCGGCCGTGCGCCCAGGTGGGCATGTGGATCTGGCTGATGACGTCGAAGAACAGGTCGTCGGCGTCGCGCATGGCGGCCACCAGGCGCGGGATGTGCCAGGTACGCTCGGGGAACGTGGCGGCGACGAGGTCGCGCTGGGCCTGGGGATCCCGGAAGGCGCTGAAGGGCGGCTCCTCCCGCCTGGAGACGAGGAATCCGTGCACACGGTCGTCGGGCTCGTGGGCATAGAGGACGGCTGCCCTGCCGGGGGCGTTCCAGACGACTGCCTCGTGCGCGAGGCCGAAGTCGTTGGGAAGGGTGAAACCGGCGAAGGTGTGGCCGAGGTAGCGGTGGAACCGTTCCTCGGGGCCGAAGACCAGGCGGCGGGTGTGGGAGTGCAGCCCGTCCGCGCCGATGACCAGGTCGAAGGTGCGGTGGGCGCCACTGTCGAAGGTGACGTCGACACGGTCCCCGCGGTCGTCCAGGGTGGCGATGGAGTCGTTGAACACGAACTCGACCTCGTCACGCACCGGGGCGTAGAGGGCGTCTGCCAGATCGCCACGTGGGACTTCGAGGTCCAGGCCCTCCGCGCCACCGGTGATGGTCTCGGGGCGGACGGAGCCGACGGGGGTTCCGTCGGCGTCCACGAACGCGGTCTTCTGGGTGTCGACGTGCGCGGCGCGCAATTGCGGGAGCAGCCCCATGCGGTCCGCGACGTCGCGGGCCGTGCCGCGGATGTCGATGGGATAGCCACCGCTGCGGATCGTGGATGCCTTCTCGACGACGGTGACCTCGAAACCGTAGCGATTGAGCCAGTAGGCCAGGGACGGCCCGGCGATGCTCGCGCCGGAGATGAGGACCTTGCGGTGGGTGGAGCGTCTCATCCGGGGGTTCCTTCCGTCGGAGGCACGTATGCATACGTACCGCAGGTATCTGTTTCGACATGGCCAATGGCCGGGATGCTATAGATACCTAACTTAGGTATGCAAGTAGTGAGCGTGATGAACTCGGCCTCGCCGGGCGGCTGTTGTCCTCAGCGGATCAGGTCCAGGACGGGCGCGAGCCCTGCCGGACGCTGATCAGCGGGAAGGTGGTCGACGAAGTGCACCGGGCACCCCAGCGCCTCCGCACCGCCGTCCGCGGTGCGGTTGTCGCCGACCATCAGCACGTCGGCGGGTGACAGACCGAGCGTGTCGCAGGCGGCCCGGAAGATGGCGGGGTCGGGCTTCTGCGTGCCCAGCTCGTAGGAGAGGACGTAGGCGTCCACCAGCCCATCAAGTGCGTGCGCCCGGAAAACCGGCCGCAGGTCCCAGCCGATGTTGCTGACCACGGCCACCGGGATCCCCCGTCGGCGCAGTTCCCGCAACGTCGCTTCGGTGTCGGGGTAGGGGCGCCAGGCGGCGGGCGTCTTCTGACGGTCGTACAGCGCCTGCGTCAGCTCCGCCCTCGGCAGTCCGGCCTCCGCGGTCAACGCGGTGTAGGCCGCCCGGTGCTGGGCCGGGCTCAGGTCCCGCTCGCGCCACAGCCTTTCGAGGTGCGGGGGAATGTGCTGGGGCTCGGGGCCGCCCGGCAGTGCTCCGCACCGCGTCAGCCGCCGCACCCAGTCGGAGAACTCCTCGCCGTCCACGGGGACGTCGGCGTCCGCCAGGACGGCGCCGAGCCACTCCTCGACCGACTCGATGCGCATCAACGTTCCGGAGAAGTCGAACATCACGCCGTTGACCATGCCCGCGATCGTAAGCCGTCGAGGATGCCGCCGGAACCGGCACCTTCGCGCGATGGCTTATGCCCGCTCACGGGGACGAGGCGGCGATCCGTACGCGGTCGCTTTCGTTGTCGGACAGGAACGACGCCAGGGCCTCGCCCTCCTCCGTGACGGCCGTGTGCTCGGCGCGGGAGAAGCCGCGCAGCGGGGTGACCACCACGGTGCCCGCGTCGACGGTCCAGGTCGCGGCGACCCGGCCGTCCACCAGCACGACACGGGCGCCTGCGACGGACAGGCCGCGGTGGGCGTCGTCGATGATCCGGCCGCGGTCGTGGTAGCCGAGGATCGTGTTGTCGAACGCCGGCAGGAACCGCACCGGGGCGGGCGTGTCCGGGTCGGGGCGCGGCGCGCCGGGCAGGTCGAGCAGTTCGCGGCCGCGCGCGTCGCGGAAGGTGACCAGCTCCTCGCGGATGGCGGCCACCGCGGCGGGGAGTCCGGCGAGGCCGCACCAGGCGCGCAGATCGGCCGAGGCCGCAGGACCGAACGCGGCCAGGTAGCGGCGCACCAGCGCCTCGCCGACCGGGTCGGTCCCCTGGGGGGCGGGCGGGTCGATCTCGCGGCCCAGCCAGTGGGACAGCGGGATGTTGCGCACCCCCGACCTCACGCGCCACAGCCCGCGCGGCGGCAGCTGCACGACCGGGACGAGGGCGGCGATGGCCATCTCGCCCAGTGCCCTCGGGCTCGGTCCGGGCCAGCGGCCGGCGAGCGCCCGGGCGACCTCGGCCATCGAGCGGGGCTCCCCGTCGGCCAGCAACGCGCGGGCCGCGTCGGCGAGTTCGGCGAGGTCCACCCCGTCCATCTCCCGGCGGTAGGCGCCCATGGCCCGCTGGCGCAGCATGGCGTCATGGCGGGCCCGCCAGGCCAGCGTGTCGTCGGCGGTGAGGAGATGAACGGTGCGGCGCATGAGGTGGGTTCGCACCACGCTCCGCCCGGTCAGCAGGCCCTCCAGGGTCGCCGGGTCGAACGCGCGCAGCCGCGACCAGAGGCCGGTGAAGGGCTCCTGCGACTCCTGCGCCTGTAGCCCGCCGAGGTGTGCGACGGCGTCGAGGACCGGCATGTCGGCACGGTCGAGCAGCAGCTGCCGGGCGAGCGTCGCGCGACCGAGCGCCCGGTTGTCCAGAACGGTCATCGGGTGGCACGTGTTCCCTTCGGTCCGGTTGTCCTCGCGTCCGGAACCACGATCGCAGGGGATGCGGTCAGGGTGTGACCGCATCCCCGCTCGATCCCGGGCGTCAAGCGCCGCGCGCCGCTACGGCAGCTCCGGGCCCCGGTACTCGCTCATCGCGTCGATGAGCCAGCGCGCCAGGTAGTCCGCGAACGAGGACCGGGGGAACAGCCGGTACCTCGGCGCGTCGTCGACCTGCCAGAGCAGCACCGCGACAGGCCCCACCGTGGTCGACACCGCCCGGCCGGGGCCGAAGGACCGGGGGTGCAGGTCCAGGGGGCAGCCCTTCTCCAGCACCTGCCGGGCCGCCGGGCCGCTCAGCTCCAGGGTGGTGCGGTTCGCCGAGACGTCCACCACCGATCCCGGGTCCCCCGCCAGCGCCTCCCGCAGCTCGGCGGCCACGGCGGTTCCGTCGCCCTGGGAGAGCACGAGCCATTCGTCGGGGCCGAGCCACAGGACCGTGTGGGGGCCGGATGTGGTGGTCCGGCCGCACTGCCGCGGGAGCGGCGCGCCCAGGGTCTTCTCGATGCGGTCGGCCGCTTCGGACGCGGGCGCGACGCGCACGTTCACCATGGCGAGGAACGCCCACTCGGACAGCGTGACGCCACGCGCGCCGGTGGCGGCGGCGGCGCGCATCTGCTCCTCCAGATGGGCCAGCGGGCTGGTGCGCAGTGCCACCGGGCCCGCGCCCGCGTCGATCGTCGGCTCAGCCATCGCGCTTGGTCCCTTCGGGGTCGTACAGGACGGTGTCGGCCACCAGGACGGGCACCAGGTCCTCGCCCACCGGGGCGAGCAGGGTCTCCCCGATCCTGTCCCGCCCGCCGGCGACGAGGGCGAGGGCGAAGGGGCGGCCGAGGGCCGGGCTGTGGTAGCTGGAGGTGACGTGGCCGAGCATGGGCACCGGCCCCGCCTCGGGGGTGATCGGCACATCCGGCGCGACGAGCTGGGCGCCCTCGGGCAGCCGGGTCCTGCCGTCGCTCGGCAGCAGGCCGACCAGTTGCTTGCGGTCGGTGCGGGAGGTGTCGGCGCGGGAGTAGGACCGCTTTCCGACGAAGTCCTTCTGCTTGGAGACCACCCAGGACATGCCCGCGTCCTGCGGGGTCACGGTGCCGTCGGTGTCCTGGCCGACGATGATGTAGCCCTTCTCGGCCCGCAGGACGTGCATGGTCTCGGTGCCGTACGGGGTGATGCCGTACGGCCGGCCGATCGCGTACACCTCCTCCCAGACCGCCGGGCCGTACCACGCGGAGACGTTGATCTCGTAGGCGAGTTCGCCGGAGAAGGAGATCCGGCAGATGCGGGCCGGGACACCGGAGGCCAGGGTGGTCTCACGGAGGGCCATGAAGGGGAACGCCTCGGCGGACAGGTCGACGTCCGGCGCGAGGTGGGCGACGACCTCGCGGGACTGGGGGCCGACGACGGCGATCGTCGACCACTGCTCGGTCACCGAGGTGCAGTGGACGTCGAGTTCGGGCCACTCGGTCTGCAGCCACTCCTCCAGCCAGTCCAGGACCCCGGCGGCGCCGCCGGTCGTGGTGGTCATGAAGTAGCGGTTCTCCTCCAGCCGCAGCGTCACGCCATCGTCGAAGATCATCCCGTCGGGCTTGCACATCACGCCGTAGCGGGCCATGCCGGGCTTCAGCTTCTTGAAGCCGTTGGTGTAGATCCGGTTCAGGAACTCGCCCGCGTCCGCGCCCCAGATCTCGATCTTGCCGAGGGTGGTGGCGTCCATGAACGCCACCCCCTCACGGGCCGCGCGGCACTCGCGGGCCACGGCCGTGTCCATGTCCTCGCCGGGCCGGGGGAAGTACCGGGGACGCTTCCACTGCCCGACGTCCTCGAACACCGCCCCGTGCGCGACGTGCCAGCCGTGGAGGGAGGTGATCCGCTCCGGATCGAACAGCTCGCCGCGCTCCCGCCCGGCCAGGGCGGCGAAGCCCACCGGCGTGTACGGCGCCCGGTAGGACGTGGTGCCGATCTCTCCGGGGGACGCGCCCGCGCTGAGGGCCTGGGCGATCACACCGATCGCGTTGACGGAGGACGTCTTGCCCTGGTCGTTCGCCGTGCCGAGCGAGGTGTAGCGCTTGACGTGCTCGACACCGCGCATACCGGCGCCGACCGACCGCCAGACGTCGGCCACCGTGACGTCGCGCTGCAGGTCCACGAAGTGGGTGTCCCAGCTGCCGGGTTCGCCCTCGGGCGCGGGGACGAGCCACAGGGCGCGCACCGGGCCGGCGTCGGACCGCGCGTCGCCGGGCGGCGGTACGGCGACCGGGAACCCGGCGTCCGCCGCGGCCCGCGCACCGGCCCGCGCCCCTTCGGCCAGACAGCCGTCGAGGCCGTACGTCCCGCGGGCCGCGCCGACGACCTGCTGGTCGCGTACGGTGCCGTCGGGCACGAAGGCGGCCAGATCCTCGTCCCAGCGCAGCCGCCCCTGGCGCTGGCTGTGCAGGTGCACCACCGGGCTCCATCCGCCCGAGACGGCCAGCAGGTCGCAGTCGAACGACTCCGGGGCACCGGTGAGTCCACCCTCGCCGTCGAGGGCCCGGACGGTGACGCCGGTGAGGCGGCCCTCGCCCGCGGTGGCGGCCACCGCGCTGCCCGTCAGCACCCGCGCCCCGGTCGCCACGGCCACCTCCGCGGCGCGGTGGGACAGTTCGGGGCGCGCGTCCACGACGGCGGCGATGTCGATCCCGGCGGCGTGCAGGTCGGCGACCGTGTCATACGCGCTGTCGTTGGTGGTGCTCACCACGGCCCGCGAGCCCGGGGCCACGGCGTACCGGTTGAGGTACGAGCGGACGGCCGCGGCGAGCATCACTCCGGGGCGGTCGTTGCCCGCGAAGACCAGCGGTCGCTCGTGCGCGCCGGTCGCCAGGACCACCTGGCGGGCCCGTACGTGCCACAGCCGCTGGCGCGAGACGCCGGCGGACGGCTCGGGAGCGTCGGCGCCGAGGTGGTCGGTGCGCCGCTGCACAGCCAGTACGTAGTTGTCGTCGTAACTGCCGAACACCGTGGTGCGCCGCAGGACGACGACCTCGGGGGCGGCGTCGAGGGCCGCGCGGACCTCGGCGGCCCACCGCAGGGCGCTCTGTGCGCCGACGGTCTCGGTGCGCCCGGAGAGCAGCGAGCCGCCGGGCTCGGGCTGCTCGTCGAGCAGGATCACGCGGGCGCCGGAGCCCGCGGCGGCGGTGGCGGCGGCGAGCCCGGCCGGTCCGGCGCCGACGACGAGGACATCGGTGTGGACGTACTTCTTGTCGTAGACGGCGGGGTCCGGGGTCGGGTCGAGCCGGCCCATCCCGGACAGCGTGGTGGCGGACAGGCCGTCGTACAGCTCCGTCATCGTCGCGGGCAGCATGCCCTCCGAGCACGGGCCGTCGATCTGCAGCAGGGCGTTGGGCTCCTCGGCACCCGCGGCGACGATGCCGCGCGGGCGGCCGCGGTAGAGCGACGGGGCGACCTCCACGAGCCCGTTCGCCAGCATCGCCGAGGCGACGGTGTCCCCGGGGTGTCCGGTCATCTCCCGGCCGTCGACGGTGAACCGCAGCGCGGTGCCGCGGTCGATGCGGCCCCCGTCCGGGAGCCGGAATGGCTGGTCGGTCATCGGTTCCCTCCGGCCTGGGGCAGTTCGGGGCGGGGCTCGTCGAGCCGGTAGGCGGCCAGCACTTCGTAACTCACGGTGTCGCGCAGGACGTTGAACCAGCGGCGGCAGCCGGTGCTGTGCATCCACCGCTCGGCGAAGGGCCCCTTGGTGTTGTCGCGGTAGAAGACGTACGCGGCCCACTCCTCGTCGGTGAGGTCCGCGGGGTTTCCGGGGTAGGGAACGTGGGCCTGTCCCCCGTAGTGGTACTCGGCCTCGTCGCGAGGACCGCACCATGGGCAGGTGATCAGCAGCACGGTGTTCTCCTCAGTGGGCCACGGCCGCGGCGCCGTGTTCGTCGATCAGTGCGCCCGTCGCGAAGCGTTCGAGGGCGAAGGGGGCGTTCAGCGGGTGTGGCTCGCCCGTGGCGATGGTGTGGGCGAAGGTCAGGCCGGCGGCCGGCATGCCCTTGAAACCACCGGTGCCCCAGCCGCAGTTGACGTACAGGTTCTCGATCGGCGTGGTGCCGACGATGGGAGACGCGTCCGGGGTGACGTCGACGATGCCGCCCCAGGTCCGCAGCACATGCGCCCGGGCGAAGACGGGGAACAGCTCGACGGCGGCGGCCATCTGCTGCTCGATGACGTGGAAGGAGCCGCGCTGTCCGTAGCCGTTGTAGGCGTCGACGCCCGCGCCCATCACCAGCTCGCCCTTGTGCGCCTGGGACACGTAGACGTGCACATGGTTCGACATCACCACGGTGGGGTGCACCGGCTCATGCAGCTCCGACACCAGCGCCTGGAGCGGATGGGACTGAATCGGCAGCCGGAAACCGGCCAGCTCGGCCAGCACGCTGCTGTGCCCGGCCGCCGCGAGGCCGACCCGGCCGGCATGGATGCGGCCGCGGCTCGTTTCGACGCCCACGACGCGGTCGCCGTCCTTGACGAAGCCGGTGACCTCGCACCCCTGGATCAGGTCCACGCCCAGCTCGTCCAGCCGCCGGGCCAGCGCCCAGGCGACGTGGTCGTGCTTGGCGATACCGGCCCGCGGCTGGAAGGTGGCGCCGAGGACCGGATACCGGGTGCGGGGCGAGACGTTGAGGATGGGGCAGACCTCGGCGACCTCGTCCGGTTCGAGCCATTCGGCGTCGACTCCGTTGAGGCGGTTGGCGTTGACCCGGCGCACGCTGTCGCGGACGTCCTGGAGGGTGTGCGCGAGGTTGAGGACGCCGCGCTGGCTGAAGAGGAAGTCGTAGTCCAGTTCCTCCGGAAGCCCCTCCCACAGCTTCAGCGCGTGCTCGTAGATCGCCGAGCTCTCGTCCCACAGGTAGTTCGAGCGGATGATCGTGGTGTTGCGGGCCATGTTGCCGCCGGCCAGCCAGCCCTTCTCCACGACGGCCACATTGGTGATGCCGTGGTTCCTGGCGAGGTAGTAGGCGGTGGCCAGGCCGTGGCCTCCCGCGCCGACGATGACGACGTCGTACGAGGAGCGCGGTTCCGGGTTGCGCCAGAGGAAGTCCGGGTGCTCCGGCAGCGGCTGGGTGGTCATACCGCGTCTCCGTTCAGGCGGGGAGGTTCAGGTGGGCGTAGAGCGGGAATGCGCCGGCGAGCTTTTCGACGCGGTCACGCAGCAGGCCCGCGTGCTCGTCGCCGAACTGCTCGTCCTTGAGGGCCTGGGCGATGATGTCGGCGACCTCCCGGAACTCCGTCTCGCCGAAACCACGGGCGGCCAGGGCCGGGGTGCCGATCCGCAGCCCCGAGGAGACCATCGGCGGACGCGGGTCGAACGGCACCGCGTTGCGGTTGACGGTGATGCCGATGCGGTGCAGCCGGTCCTCGGCCTGCTGACCGTCGAGTGCGGAGTTGCGCAGGTCCACGAGGACCAAATGGACTTCGGTGCCGCCGGTGAGCACGGTGATCCCGGCCTCGGCCACATCGTCGGACAGCAGCCGTCCGGCGAGGATGCGGGCGCCGGCCAGGGTGCGCTGCTGGCGCTCGGTGAACTCCTCGCTCGCCGCCACCTTGAAGGCCACCGCCTTCGCCGCGATGACGTGTTCCAGCGGGCCGCCCTGCTGGCCGGGGAAGACCGCGGAGTTGATCTTCTTGGCCAGGCCGGCGCGGCTGAGGATCACACCGCCGCGCGGGCCGCCGAGGGTCTTGTGCGTGGTGGTCGTCACGACGTCGGCGTACGGCACCGGGCTGGGGTGGAGGCCCGCGGCCACCAGCCCGGCGAAGTGCGCCATGTCCACCAGCAGATACGCGCCCACCGCGTCGGCGATGCGCCGGAACGCGGCGAAGTCCAGCCGGCGGGGGTAGGCCGACCACCCGGCGACGATCATCTTGGGCCGGTGCGCGAGCGCGAGCTGCTCGACCTCGTTCATGTCGATGCGCATGTCGGACTCGCGCACGTGGTACGGCACGACGTTGTACAGCTTGCCGGAGTAGTTGATGCGCATGCCGTGGGTCAGATGACCGCCGTGCGCTAGGTCCAGGCCGAGGATCGTGTCGCCGGGGTCCAGCAGCGCGAACATCGCGGCCGCGTTGGCCTGGGCGCCCGAGTGCGGCTGGACGTTGGCGGCCTCCGCGCCGAAGAGTTCCTTCACCCGGGCGATGGCCAGCTGCTCGATGACGTCGACGTGCTCGCAGCCGCCGTAGTAGCGGCGGCCCGGGTAGCCCTCGGCGTACTTGTTGGTCAGGACCGAGCCCTGGGCCTCCATGACCGCGGCCGGAGCGAAGTTCTCCGAGGCGATCATCTCCAGGGTGGACTGCTGACGGTGCAGCTCGGCGTCCACCGCGGTCGCGACGTCCGGGTCGAGCCTGCTGAGCGGAAGGGAGAGAAGAGGGGTGACCGTGGTGATCGACGGGTTCGCTGCCATCTGTGCACCATCCTGAGAGCCAACTAATGGGCAACTGATATATCAGCCTGTGCGGTAAGGTATGGGAGCTCGCCGGACAGGTCAAGGGGGCTTTTCATGCAGTACGCGGCGACCGAGCCGAGGGGCGCGGAGCTGTCCCTCGCCGAGCGCGCCTACCGCGCCATCCGCGACCGGCTCGTCATGCTCGAGATCCGCCCGGGCGCGCCGATCAACGAGGACCAGCTGGCGCAGTCGCTCGGCGTCGGACGGACGCCGGTGCGCGAGGCGCTCAAGCGGCTCCAGTACGAGCGCCTGATCACGACCTACCCCCGGCGCGGCACCTTCGCCACCGAGGTCAACATCACCGACCTGGCCCACATCTCCGAGGTGCGCCAGGAGCTGGAGCCCTTGGCCGCAGGTCAGGCCGCGCGGCGCGCCACGGCGACGGACCGCGCGACCCTGATGGCCGCACTACGGGAGCTGGAGAGCGTGCATTCCCGCCGGCCGGAGGCCGACGAGCTGATGCGCCTGGACCTCTCGGTCCACCGCGCCATCTACGCCGCCACCCACAACCCGTACCTGGAGGACACGCTCGTCCGCCATGACAACCTGGCCACCCGCATCTGGTGTCTGTTCATCGAGCGGCTGTCCGACATGGCCGGCCACATCGAGGAGCACGGACCGCTGATCGAGGCCATCGTCGCGGGTGACCCCGAGAAGGCGGCACAGCTCGCCCGCGACCACGTCGAGGGCTTCGAACGGGCCATTCGCGCCGCCATCTGAGGCCCCGCGGGCCTCGGTTGAAGCGCCGTCCGCGTCCGTGTGCGGCATCCCGCGGATCGTCGCGGTGCAGGCGGGGCGGGAGGTCCGCCGTGCGCCAGCGGCGTTTCCCGGACGCGGTCGTCGGCCCGGTGGCGATCGGGGAGGACGGCTTCACGCAGCAGGCCGACATCGAGTCGTTGTCAGGACCGCAGATGGCCGGGGTGTCGTACGCCGGGCGCGGGACGGCGATCCGGGTGAAGGACGCATCGGAGGGGGTCCAGGTGGTGGACCAGGTCAGCAGGGCGTCACGGAGGCGGGGCACACCGGGCGCGGCCTCGGTGGGGGTGCTGGGCGTCGGTGGCGAAGAGTCACGGTCGAGACCTTCGCCGACGAGGACGAGGCGGTACGGCGGGCCAACGACGTCCCTCTCGGTCTGTCGGCCTCGGTGTGGACCGAGAACGCCCGCCGCAGTCACGACGTCGCCGCGCGCCTCGACAGCGGAACGGTCTGGGTGAACTCGCACCTCGTACTGGCCGGCGAACTCCCCTGGGGCGGGTTCAAGGGCTCCGTCTACGGCCGAGACCTGTCGGCACAACCACGGACGCTGATCCCGTCCCCCGGCGGCTCCCAGACGGCGTGGTCGTGGGCGAAGAGCACCCGGCGCGGGTCGAAGTCGGCGAGCCGGTCCAGCCAGGGCCGGTACGCGGGGTGTGGCGGGGCCAGGCCGTCCCGGACGACGTGGCGGGCCAGGTGGTCGGCGGCGAACTCGGACGCGGAGTCGTGGGCCTGACCGGCCAGGACGACCGTGCCGTCCGGCTGACGGACGACGAGTGACTGGTGGCCGTCGGTGTGGCCGGGGGTGGGGACGATGTGGACGCCGGGCCAGACTTCGGCCTCCCCGGTGAGTTCCGTATACGTCGCGCCCGGGAAGTCGATCAGCCCGTCGATGGTGTGGCCTCCCCGGCGCGCGGTGGCCAGTTCCGTGGCCTGGACGAGGGTGGGGATGCCCGCCAGCAGGGGGTTGCCGCCGCAGTGGTCGAAGTGGAGGTGGCAGTTCACCACGAGGGTGATGTCGGCGGGGGCGGCACCGGCCGCCGCCAGTGCGGCCGGGAGGGCGCGGCGGCGGGGCCGGTAGTGGGCATCGGTCTCGGGACTGCCGGTGCCGATGCCCGTGTCGAACAGGAGCAGGCCCCGCTCGTGCCGCACCAGATAGCCGAGGACCGGCTCGACCTTCGGGTGCGGGCCGCCCGTCTCCGAGGGCGGACGGATGAAGCAGCCGAGGTCGAGCCGCCGGATCCGGATGGGGTTCGCCATGGCCCCAGGGTGACAGGCATCCCCCGGAGATACGTCCGCCTCTGCCCTCGGCAGAGGCGGACGTATCTCCGACGGGGATTCCACCGATATTCCAGTGGATCCAGGTATCCAGATAGGTGGCCCATCGGTCTGGTAGTGCCACACCGACCGCAGCACACCGACCGCAGCACTCCGAAGGAGTCAGGCATGATGCGTCGCACCACCACCACGGCTGGCGGCCGCTCCGACGAAGGCGAAATCGCCGTTCTGGGCCGGGCCGTCTGGATCCGCTGACGCATGGTGGTGGACGGCGCGGACAGGCGCGCCGTCCACGAGACGACCGTCAGGAACGTTTGTCGATGGTGATGAACGGGTCCCATTGGAAGTACCCCACCAGATTCTGTTCGCTGTCCAGAATCTGGAAGTAGAAGCGGTACGTGACCCGGCCGATCTTGCGGACGTCCGCCTCCCAGTAGTGGTCCTCGTAGTCCTGCGTGGCGAAGTCCGGCCTGTCGACGGCGCCGTCCTTCGGCATCGGATAGGTGCCGTCACCTATGACGACGCGTGGCTTGCTGATGAGCTGATCGCTGCTCACGTACCGGTACAGCAAGGCGCAGTAATCGCTGTTGAGCGACAGCGTCGTCTCGCGCCACCTGATGATGTCACGTGGATTGGCCCGGAAGTTCAGCTCCGCTCCCGACGTGCCGACGATGCGATCGTGTCGCGTCGTCATATAGATCAGGTCGTGGTCGACCTGGGTCGGCGCGTCGGGGTTCCTCGACGCGTCGGGATAGCGCTTGGCGATCGAGAGCGCGTCGAACGCGATCATCACGTTGATGAACTCGGACATGTTCCTAACCCCTTGTCTGTTGCACCTTGTACGCCATGGCCCTCGGGTAGTCGTGCCGGTGCAGACGGACGCGGACCAGCAGCGGGCCAGCGTTGAGCGGGTCGGTGGGGTCGGCGAGGCGGGCCAGCAGCTCGTCCAGCTCGGAGGCGTGCGCGATGCTGAGCCCGTTCGCCGGGGTGTCCTTGCCGGAGAAGACCTCCGCGAGTCGGTCGTAGTGCCACGGGTGGAGGACGTTGTAGAAGTCCGCGTCGCCGGAGTCCTGGTCGGCGTAGTAGGACGGGCGCACCAGCATCTGCTCGATGCCGTAGAAGTGCCCGTTGTCCATGACGAACACCACCGACTTCAGCCCGAGCCGGGTGTGGGTGGAGATCTCCTGGCAGGTCTCCTGGAAGGCGCCGTCGCCGACGAACACCATCGGGCGGGCCCGGTCACGCTCGGGGGCGAGCGCGGCGCCGGTGGCCGCGCCGACGGACCAGCCGATGGACAGCCAGCTGATCTGTGACAGGAACCCGCCCGCGGGCAGGCTCAGGTTCATCGAGCCGATGAGGGAGAACGCGGCGTCGGAGACGACCGTCCAGTCTCCTCGCGTCTCGTGGCCCAGGAAGTGGTTGATCCGGTCGAACACGCCGTCGTAGGTGAGCCTTTCGGCATGACGGGACCGCGAGCCGTCGGTGCGGAGAGCGGCGCGGTGGCTCCGGAGGCTGGCAGGGCGGTCGCCGGGCGCGCCGTGATGGGCGTGGGCCTCGGCGTAGTAGTCGGCGGCCAGGCCGCCGGATCCGAAGCGCTTGACCAGCGCGTCCTGGAAGGCGGGCAGCAGCCGTTCGAGCTGGACGTCGGGGAAGTACCGGGTGCCGACGCTGACGCCGCCCTGGGCGGCCATCACCCAGTCGGTGCCGACGCACTGGTCGCCGCCGAGGTTCTTGGACGTGGACCAGGCGCCGAGGCCGATCCGGCAGGTGGCCCAGTCCTTGAAGATCCAGTGCACATCCGGGTGGCTGGCCGCGCCGTTGTAGACGCCGTGGAACTGCCGTAGTTCCTCGTCGACGACGGCCTTGGCGCCGACGGTGGTGCAGAAGGGCACTCCGGTGGCGTCCGTCAGGTCGGTGAGCTGTTCGCCGAGGCGGAACCGGTCGATCTCCTCGCCGGCCCAGATGATCGGGCGGGGCCTGCCGTCCGGGCCCGGGTGCTCGTCGATCAGGGTGAGGATGGCGTCCACCGCGTTGTCCAGCATGGTCTGGTTGCGGGTGCTGAACGGCCGGTCACGGCGGAGCAGAGACTGCTCGGGCTCGGCGCAGGGCTCGTCCCACAGGTCCTCCATGACCTCCAGGTAGACGGGCCTGCGCTCGGAGAGGCAGGCGGTGAGCGCGGCGTCGATCTGGCCGGGGGCGAGGCCCGGGTTGGAGATGACCTGCGCCTCCACGGTGACCTGCCGGTAGACGTCCAGGTTGCTCTCCCGGCGGGGGCTCATGTGGGAGGTGAGCATGCCGAGGGCGCGGTAGTTCTGCCACTGCTCGTAGGGCGGGCAGGCGTTGACGGCGACGAGCGGGACGTGTTCGACGTAGGCGCCGCCGCAAGCGTTGAGCAGGTTGAACGCGCCGACGCTGTAGGTGACCGCGGCCGCCCCGATGCCGTGGATGCGGGCCTAGGCGTCGGCGGCCTGGCCCGCGCCGCCCTCGGTGGGGGTGCCGACCCACTCGATGTCGCCCTCGGCCCGCAGAGTGGTGAGGAACGGGCCCAGGTGGTTGCCGGGGACGCCGAACAGGTGGGTGATGCCCAACTCGGCCAGGCGGCGGGCCAGATAGCGGGCGACCGTGCACTCAGGGAAGATCGCGGTCACGAGCGGCCCTCCTGGTTCGGGCCCGGGGTGGTGACCTGCGGGGCCAGGTGGACGGCGGTGGCGGCGCGGACGGCGCTCTCCAGGGCGCCCTCGATCCAGGCGTGCTTGAGCGAGGTGTGCTCGCCGGCGAAGTGGACGGCGCCTTCGGGGCGGGAGACATCCAGGTGGAAGCTGGTCATCTGGTGCGGGGTGTAGATGGCGGCCTCGCCGAACGCGTACGGGTCGCGGGCCCAGCTCTTGGTGGCGCCCCGGCCGGTGAAGAACACCTCGATGCGGCGGCCGTGCAGGGCCTGGAGGTTGCGCAGGGCGTAGACGTAGCGCTCGTCGTTGCGCATGGAGTCCCAGCGCGCGGCGTCGTCGGACCAGGAGTACGAGGCGAGCACCACGCCGCCGGTGCTGCCCTCGACGCGGTGCGAGGGGTAGTACATGAACCGGTTGGGGTTGTCGGTGGCGGAGCCCCCTCCGAAGCAGTGGGAGGCGGGGCGGACGGCGGGTCCGCGCAGCGGCATGGTGCTGTTGAGCTTCCGCATGTCCTCGGTGACGCTGCTGTCCTTGACCGCGGCACCGAGCAGATCGGCCGTCCCGGTGAAGGCGAGGACGGGGGCGGTGTCGGCGGCCTGCTCGCCGCCCTGCTGATAGTGCTCGTAGAGGCCCGGGGCGATGCTCTCCAGCTCGTTGCGCCAGTCGTTCTCGGTGAACTCCCACCACCGGTGGCTGAACTCCAGCAGCACCTTGGTGGCCTGGTCGTAGTGGGTCTCGATGATGGCGCGGCGCTTCTTGTACGACATCGAGGGGACGATCTCCACGAAGCGCAGGGCGGAGAACGGGATGGTGACGATCGCCAGGTCCGCGGTCCACTGGCGCGGCGGGGCCTGCGGGTCGTTCTCGGGGACGGTCTGCACGGCCACGCCCCACCCGTCGGGCCCGACGGCGCCGCTGACCTCGGGGGCGGCGTCGCGGCTGGGGTCGTGGTATTCGAGGCGGATCATGCGGTGGCCGAGCTTCACCTCGTCGCGCAGTCCCTGGTGGAGGGCGTGCGGCAGGCGCCAACTGCCGCCCGGTATCTCCCAGTAGCGCACGCCGGGGTTGATGTCGCTGCGGCTCAGGAAGCTGTGGAAGAAGGAGAGGTGCAGCCGCGAGGACATGTTCTCCAGGGTTCCGACGGCCTCGATCGCCTCGTCGCTGAGCCCGCCGCAGTCGCGCAGGAAGCCGCCCATGGAGTAGCCGTCGAAGTCGCGGATGACCCTGGCCCAGCCCTCGAGCCACTGGTCGAACGGCTTGTTGACGCGCCGCCCGTCGACGACGTCGGAGTAGTAGTCGCGTACGTACTCCAGCGCCTCGTCGACCATTTTCACGACGGGGGCGCGGACCTCGTCGTCGGTGAGATGGAAGCCCTCGTTGATCCGCTCGGGGGCGGTGTTGTAGTCGGCACGCCGCACCTGGACGCGGTTGGCGCGGATCCAGGAGTTGCCGCGCTTGTCGGGTTCGCGGAAGCCGGAGCCGTCCTCGCCGTAGGTCCAGGTACGGCCGGTGAAGGATGTGTACGTCACCGGGGGGACGGTGACATCGGGGCCGCTGCCGGTGGAGGGGTCGATGTCCACGTTGTAGAACTGACGGCGGCCGAGCCCGAGCTTGTCGACGAGGGCGAGGACGAGCGGGTGAAAGTCGGGTAACCGCATGGCCCCGGCCTCGGCGTACTGGGCGGAGTCGTCGAAGGGCTGATGGTGCTTGCTGGCGCGGAAGGTCTTGATGCGTCCGCCGACACGGCTGGCGTTGGCCTCCAGGATGGTGACGTCGTGCCCGGCGTCCTTGAGCAGGCGGCCGGCGACGAGTCCGGTGATTCCGGCGCCGATGACGAGGATCTTCTTGCGCGGATGAGGGGTGGGGCCGAGGCCGCCCGTGTCGATCAGCGTGTGGAGATAGTCGAGCTTGAGATCTTTGTCGTCCGGCCCGATGAGAAGGAGTTCTCGGGCGAGCTTGAGACAGGTCTGCCAACGCGCACGGGTGGCGGAGTTGCCGCCTGGAGTGTCGGTCATAGCCTGCGATCGTAGATACGCAGAAACGATTTGCCGATTTTCTGAATGGGCAATGCGTTGGTAAAGTCCTAAAAATATCGAACACGCCGATGGCGGAATTTCGGCTTGCCCGTATTTCCCGCCGAGGGACTGAGGATCTGCCCGGGACGGAAGGGAAAAGGGGACGCCGTCGAGGGTGCCGCAGCCGGCGAGTCGGCCAGTTCATCGAACTGGCCAGCGAATACCGACCGTCAGCCATTACCGGGTCGAGCTGCATTCGAACGCGAGGAAGCGATCCGTCGGTGAATTCTATGGCCAACGCTTTTATGATTGCCGGCGAACCCGGTCAGTTGTCGCGCAGCACCGTTGTGGCCTTGTTCCCGGCGTAGTCCTCCAGCACCGCGACGACCTTGCCGGCGGTGTCGGCCCCCAGGCCGTGCTTGAGGGTGAGCACCCGGCCGCGGGCCGCGTCGACCAGCCCGGCCACGCGGGTGTCCTGGACCGCGGCGGTTTCCAGCAGGGCGAAGGACCCGTCCCACAGCGAGAGGTCCACGCCTGCGTCGAGGGCGGCAATCGCCGCGGCCTGCGGGCTTCCGGTCGTGCGCGGTCAGCCGGTCCACGGCGCGGCCGTCCGCCATGACGATGCCGTCGAACCCGCACTCATCGCGCAGGAAGCCGGTGAGCAGGTCGCGGTTGGCGCAGCAGGGCACGCCGTCGATGTCGTTGTACGCGGCCATGAAACCCAGCGCCCCGGCCTCGACCGCCGCCCGGACACTCGGCAGATGCAGTTCGCGCAGGTCGCGGGGGCCGATGACGGAGGACTGGCCGTTGCGCCCGCCGACCGCCTCGCCCTGGGCCGCCAGGTGCTTGAGTACGACGGCGACGCCGCCCGTGCCGGGCGTGCCATCGTGCCCGCCCCTTCATTCCGGTCACCACGGCGCGGGTGAGTTCGGCGGCCAGCAGCGGGTCTTCCCCGAAAACACTCCTCCGCCCGCCCCCAGCGCGGGTCGCGCAGCAGATCCAGCGCCGAGACCAGCGCCAGATCCACCCCGGTCGCCGCCGGCTCGGCGGCGACGGCGGCCGCCGCCTCGGTCAGCAGGGCCGGATCCCAGCCCGCGGCGACGGCCAGGTTGGTGGGCAGCAGCGTCCCCCCGAGGGCCTGGTGGCCATGGGGCGCCTGCTCCGAGAGGAGCACCCCGACGCGGTGGCGCCCGGCCCGGGTCACTTCCTCCTGGACCAGGGCCGCCACCTCGGCGCGTTCCTCGGGCCGGATGCCGTCGTGCCACGAGCGGCCCGACCAGGCGTCGGCGCGGAACAGCCCGTACGGGGCCCCGAGGCCGCCCCAGCGGTCGATCTCGGCGCGGGCCCGGTGGGTGAGCCGGAAACCGCCCGGGGGCTGCGTTCGACGGCCTGCCAGCCGTATAGGCGCTGGTTGAGCCGGCCGACCTTCTCCCGCAGGGTCAGCCGGCTGAGGAGGCGTTCGACGGTGGCGGGTGCGGGGGTGCCCGCGGGTTCATGCCGCGGGCGCTCAGCGCGCCGGGGTCGGCGGCGGACGTGGAGGTGACCAGTGCGGGGCGTGCTCCGGTGCGGGCGCGTCGCATCCATGTCTCGAACACGCCGCCGCCCGGGGACAGTTCGGCGCGGGATACGGGGACGTCCTGGCCGTCGACCGGGACCACGACGGCTTCCCGCCGGGGCGAGGGGCGGGGTCGGCCGCGCAGTTCCGCGGCGAGTGCGGCGAAACGCTCCCCGATGGGCTTCACCGCGCCGTCGGCGCCGATCAGGCCGAGGCTGTGTTCGAGGTCCGGGAAGTCCCCGAGCCGGCGGTCCACATCGTGTGAGCACCACCAGGTGATGCCCCACAGCGCCTCGCTGTCGGCCGCCGCTCGTACGGTCTGTTCAAGGAAGTCGGACGCCTGGTCCTCGGTGAGGTGGTTGAGCGGCGCGCCGACTCCTGGAGCCACACCGGGCGGGCGGGGTGACGGCGAAGGCGCGGGACAGCTCGACGAGGTAGGCGGCGTGGTGAACGCTCGCGTGGGACATGGCGCCGTACCCCTGCGTCGCGCCGTTGAAGATCCACGAGTGGACGACGCTCATCCGGCCGTGCCGGGTGGAGTGGGCCGGGACGAAGGCGTGGTCGTCGGCGTACCAGACGGCGTCGTATTCGGCGTTGAGCCGGAAGTGGCGGGGGTCGCGCGGCCCGGCGCCGTGCAGGGCGTCGAGCCAGGCGGTCACCTGGTTCTCCGTGGTGTCCTTCGACAATTCGGTGCTCACCACCATGGCGCATCCCTCGCTCACCGCGCTCACCCGCGACACCTTCGCACTCGGCACGCTCACGGCCACCGAACGGCTCCGCGTCATGGCCGAACGCCCCCCCGCTGTGTGCAGGCCCCCACTCCGCAGCTCGTCATACGAAAAAGCACCGCCGCCCCGCGGCCGTCGGCTAGCCTCGCGAGGTTGTTCGCGCCCTCAGTTTCGCCGCGCCCTCAGGAGGAGACCGCCATGGCCCAGCCCTTCCCGCCCGCCGAACCGGACGCGCACGGCCTTCTCGATGTCGGCGACGGACACCGGATCTACTGGGAGACCAGCGGAAACCCCGGAGGGAAGGCGGCGCTGTGCGTGCATGGCGGCCCCGGCAGCGGGGGGCGCCGTGGCAGCCGCACGATGTTCGACCCCGAGGTCTACCGGGTCGTCCTGTTCGACCAGCGCGGCTGCGGTGAGAGCCGGCCGCATGCCTCCGACCCGGCCGTCAGCCTCGCGCACAACACCACCCACCACCTCATCGCCGACATGGAGCGCTTGCGCGAGCACCTGGGCATCGAGCGCTGGCTCCTGTACGGCGGGTCCTGGGGCTCGACGCTGATCCTGGCCTACGCGGAGCGCCACCCCGAGCGGGTCTCCGAGATCGTCATCTCCGGTGTCACCATGACCCGGCCGGAGGAAATCGACTGGCTCTACCGTGGCGTCGGACGCCTTTTGCCCGGCCCCTGGGAGACGTTCCGCGACGCACTTCCGGTCCCCGACCGCGGCGGCAATCTCGTGGCCGCCTACGACCGGCTGCTGAACAGCCCGGACGAGGCGGTCCGGGTCAGGGCGGCGCGGGACTGGTGCGCCTGGGAGGACGCGGTCATCGCCCACGAGGTGCTCGGCCACCCGGGCTACTACAGCGACAAAACTGACGACGCGTTGATGGCCTTCGTGCGGATCTCCGCGCACTACTTCGCCAACGAGGCGTGGCTGGAGGACGGGCAACTACTGCGTGACGCACACCGGTTGGCGGGGATCCCGGCGGTGCTGATCCACGGCCGGCTCGACCTGAGCAGCCCCCTCAAGACCGCGTGGGAGCTGTCCAAGGCGTGGCCGGACGCGGAGTTGAAGGTGATCGACGAGTCGGGCCACACGGGCAGTCCCGCGATGCGGGACGCGATCCTGGAGGCGATCGCCCGGTTCGGAAAGAACACGTAGCCACTGGCCCCCACGTCCGGTCGATCCTGGCCGCCGCCCACTCGATGACCGTGGTGAGCGACGGGATCCACACCGAAGTACGCCGTCTCGACGGCACGGGCGCGATGGGCCACTTCCACCTTCACCCGCCGTTCGAGGGCACCCCCGGGGCCCCGGACGGCGATGCGCGTTCCGATCCGGCTGGAGCTGACCGACATCGCCCCCACGCCCGTACGCGACCGTCTGCGTGCCCGGGTCACGGTGACCGGGCTGCTGGCAGCCCCGTACGACGCGGAGGCCACGGGGAGCACCTGCCTGGAGTTCGGCCGGGCGGTCCTCGAGAACGACCGGGGACGCACGTACGTCACCCTCCCCACCCTGCAGGCAGCGCCGCTCGACCCATCGCGGCCGGCGAGGCGAGCAAGCTGACCCACCTCGTGGACGACCACAGCGAACTCGTCCCCCTGCTGCTGCGCCTCGAACACCCCCGCACCCACCACGACGTCCGGCTGCCGTTCAAAACCCCGTGACCGAATCAACCAGGCAGGGGCGCAGGTCCACGCCCTCTTCGTCGCGGATGGGCTGCGAGGTGTCGCGGTCGGGGCGGTAGGGGGCCAGGGCGGATTCGGGGGTGGAGGTGGTGAGTTCCCGGGCGGCGAGGGCGGCGAACAGCGGGGCGAGGGTGACGCCGCTGTGGGTGACGATGGTGTAGAGGCCGGGCGCGAGGCCGACGGTGCTGACGGGTTTCCTGCGCGACCGCCCCGAGGTCGACATCCGCTACGAGGAGGGCGACCCGCAGGTCACCTTGCCCGCGGTGGTGGAGGGTCGGCTGGATCTCGCCGTGATCTTCAAGTACGGCGTGGTGCCGCACAGCCGGCCCGATGGCCTCGACCACACGCCGGTGCGGGAAGAGCCGCTGTACGTTCTCCTCCCCGCCGGGCACCCCTGGGCGGGCGGCGGCACATCCGCCTCGCCGATCTGCGGGACGAGCGCTGGATCAGCTACCACGAGGACACCGACGCGGCCCAGTGCCTGCGTCACATCTGCGCGGCCGGTGGTTTCCTGCCCGAGGTGCTGTTCCGCACGAACGACTACAACCTGCCCTACGAACTGGTCCGGCAGGGCCTGGGCGTGGCGATCGCACCGGAACTCGCCATCGCGGACACCTCCGCCTCACCCGACGCCTCCGGCACCCACCTCGTGCGGCTCACCGACCCCGCCCACACCCGCCGGGTGTACGCCACCCGCCGCACCAGCGCCCCAACCCGTTCCTCCCCCAGGCCCTCGCCCTCCCGCACACCGCCGCGGCCGCCCTGCCCGAGCGGGGCGAAGGGGAGTGCCCGACGGTCACCGGCTGACATACGTCCGTGCGCTGTCCTTGTACTTCCTTTGCCACGCGTTCGCCGGGCATTGGCCTGAGCTTGTTTGCATACAGGAATGGACCACATCACCTTCCTGGTGGCGGTCGTCGTCGTCACGGCCCTCGCTTTCGACTTCACCAACGGATTCCACGACACGGCGAACGCGATGGCGACCTCCATCGCCACCGGCGCGCTCACGCCCAGAACGGCGGTTCTGGTGAGCGGAGTCCTCAACGTGGTCGGTGCCTTCCTGTCCACCGAGGTCGCCAAGACCATCTCCGGCGGTATCGTCGACGACGCCCTGGTCACGCCAGGGATGATCTTCGCGGGGCTGGTCGGGGCCATCCTCTGGAATCTGCTGACCTGGCTGGTCGGGCTGCCGTCGAGTTCGTCCCACGCCCTTTTTGGCGGGCTGATCGGGGCCGTGTGGGTCGGGGCGGGCGCCCATGGGGTGCACTTCGACAAGGTCGTCGAGAAGGTGCTGATCCCGGCGGTGGCCTCGCCGGTCGTGGCCGGTGTCGCCGCGCTGCTGGCCACCTACCTCGCGTACCGGCTCACCGACCGTGCCCGGAAGAAGTCGGTGACCAAGGGCTTCCGGGCCGGTCAGATCGCCTCGGCCTCGCTCGTGTCCCTCGCGCACGGCACGAACGACGCGCAGAAGACCATGGGTGTCATCACGCTGACCCTGATCTCGGCGGGCGCGCTCGGCCATGACGCGGGTCCGCCGCTGTGGGTGATCGCCTCCGCGGGGCTCGCCATCGGCCTCGGCACGTACCTGGGCGGCTGGCGGATCATCCGCACCATGGGCAAGGGCCTCACCGAGATCCAGTCGCCCCAGGGCTTCGCCGCCGAGACCGCGTCCACGACCGTCATCCTCACCTCCGCCCATCTCGGCTTCGCCCTGTCCACCACCCAGGTGGCCTCCGGCAGCATCCTCGGCGCGGGGCTCGGCCGGCGACTGGCGGAGGTGCGCTGGGGCGTGGCGGGCCGCATGGTCATCGCCTGGATGGTCACGCTGCCCGCCGCCGCGGTGGTCGGTGGCGTTTCCGCGAGCGTGGTCACGAACGGCGGCAACATCGGCGCGGCGGTCGTCGCCCTGGTCGGCGCGGCCCTCGCCACCGGCATCGTGCTCCTCTCGCGCCGTAACCCCGTGGACGCGAAGAACGTGAACGACGCCCACGAGGTCACCCTGCGCACCGAGCCGCCGGCCACGGTCGGCTCGGCCGCGTAAGCCCCCGAATCACGGAGAGAATTCAAACGATGCATCTCGACTGGAGCGCACTCGGCCAGGTCACCGCGGTGAGCATCGGCGTCACCACCGCCGTGGTCACCGTCTTCGCCCTCGGCGTCCTGGGCCTCGCCCGCGTCGAGGCGGCCCGTGAGGAGACCGGCACCGGATCCACCGTCGGCCTCACCCAGGCCGGCCTGTGCTTCGTGGCGTGCGCGACGGTGGTCGCGTACGGAATCTACCTGATCGTGCCGCAGTTCCACTGAGGCGGAAGGAGGACTGGATGACGACATCGCCCTTGCTGTCCGAACTGGCCGACCTGAGGGTCGACTACACCGACCACGACGACCCCGTGCTCATCCGGCCGGACGGAAGCCCGGTCGACATGTGGCGGGAGAACTACCCGTACACGCAGCGCATGGAGCGCCCGGAGTACGAGTGGCACAAGCGGCTGCAGCAGATCGAACTGCTGAAGCTGCAGAGCTGGATCAAGGAGACCGGACGCCGGCTCGTCATCGTCTTCGAGGGCCGGGACGCGGCCGGCAAGGGCGGCACGATCAAGCGCTTCACCGAGCATCTCAACCCGCGCGGCGCACGCGTCGTCGCGCTGGAGAAGCCGACCGAGCGCGAACGTGGACAGTGGTACTTCCAGCGGTACGTGGAGCATCTGCCGACGGCGGGCGAGATCGTGCTCTTCGACCGGTCCTGGTACAACCGGGCCGGTGTCGAGCGGGTCATGGGCTTCTGCGCGGAGGACGAGTACCGGCGCTTCATGCGCCAGGCGCCGATGTTCGAGCGGATGCTCGTGGACGACGGCGTGGACCTGGTGAAGTTCTGGTTCTCGGTGTCCCAGGGCGAGCAGCGCACGCGTTTCACGATCCGCCAGGTGGACCCCGTACGGCAGTGGAAGCTCAGCCCGATGGACCTGGCCTCGCTGGACCGCTGGGACGATTACACCGCCGCGAAGGTCGCCATGTTCCGCGAGACGGACACGGAGCACGCGCCGTGGACGGTGGTCAAGAGCAACGACAAGAAGCGGGCCCGCGTCGAGGCCATGCGCAGCGTGCTCGCCCGTTTCGACTACACCGACAAGGACGAGGAGGTCGTCGGCACGGCCGATCCGCGCATCGTGGGCGCGGCGGCGGGTCTGCTGGAGGCAGGCGAAGACGACGCCGACGACGACGCCACCGCCGCCGGCGAGCGCTGAGGGAGCACGTACGCCGAAGGGCCCGGCCTACGGGGGATTGGCCGGGCCCGCGATCCGCCGGAACTCCTTCAGCGCGGGACCCGGCCGAGGACCGACCGGCCGCCCGGCCCGCGCCATCCCGCCCCCCGCGGTAAGCGCGACCTCGGTACGGGCGGGGTCATGGACCAGGGCCCAGGCCGGACAGCGGAGTGCCGGGCCGGGCCAAATGCTCCCGCAGCGCCGCGAACCGCTCGCCGACCGGGCTTCTGAGCACGGCGCCGGGAGAGGAGTTGAGGACCCGGCCATTGATCTTCCGGCATCTCAAGTTCGTCCCGTCCAAGGCCAGTTCATGGCCATGCATCGCGGGCAGCCACGCGAGCGGATTCATCATGCCGCCGACTATGACGGCACCCACTGACAGACGGCCCGGCCATATGGGGTATCCGTGGTCCCATGTCTGCCACGTTGAGTTCGACGAAAACCCGATCCGCGCTCCGCGCATCGGCGCGGGTCTCCCTTGAGGTGTTGCTGATCCTGGTGATGGCCGCGGTGGTCCTCTGGATTCTGGGCCAGATGTGGTCGGTCGTGTGGCCGCTCGTCGTCGGCCTGCTCCTCACCACGCTGACCTGGCCCCTGGCCCGTTTTCTGCGCGGGCACGGGTGGCCTCCCGCGGTGGCCGCCTCGGCCGTGACCGTGCTGTTCCTCCTGGTCGCCACGGGTATCGTGGCGCTGATCGCGGTACCGGTGGCATCCGAGTCCGGTCAGCTGACCGCCGGCGTGGCCAAGGGCATCCAGCAGGTGCGCCAGTGGGCTGCCGGGCCACCGCTGAACATCGACGATGCCCAGATCTCACAGGCCTCCGACGCCGCGACCGCCCGCATACAGAGCAGCGCCGGCAGCATGATCACCGCGGTCGTCACGGGGGTGAGCACGGTGGTCAACGGCGTGGTCACGGCCGTCCTGGCGCTCTTCCTGATGTTCTTCTTCCTCAAGGACGGCCCGCGGTTCCTTCCGTGGCTCGCCCGCCAGCTGCCCGGTCGGCTCGCCACCGACATCCCGGTCGTGGCCGCCCGCAGCTGGAACACGCTGGGTGCCTTCGTCCGCTCCCAGGCGTTGGTCGGCCTGCTCGACGCCGTCCTCATCGGGCTCGGCCTGTGGGCTTTGGGAGTGCCGCTGGTCCTCCCGCTGGCGGTCCTGACGTTCGTGTCGGCGTTCGTGCCCGTCGTGGGCGCCCTGTTCGCGGGCGCGGTCGCGGTGCTGATCGCGCTGGTGTCCAACGGCGTGATGGACGCGCTGATCGCGCTGGCCATCATCGTCGTGGTGCAGCAGCTCGAGGGCAACGTGTTCCAGCCCATGATCCAAAGCCGTGGGCTCGGTCTGCACGCGGCCGTGGTCCTGCTGGCGGTGACCCTGGGCGGCAGCCTGGCGGGCATCGTGGGCAGCCTGCTCGCCGTACCGGTCGCCGCGCTGATCGCGGTGGTCTGGAACTACGTGCGCGAGCAGCTCGGCGACCTCCCGCATGAGCCCGAGACCGCCGAGGGCCTTTGAAGATCTCTTGACCGCACCACGGGGCATGGAGGACAGCCAACGGGCAACCTGCGGAGGATGACACGCGTCGGAATCGTCGTCCTGATGTGGGCCGCCGCCCTGGTGTCGGGCGTGGCCGCGCTGGGGATCTCGCCCTGGTGGTGGTCGGCCGCCGTACCGCTCGCCCTGCTGGGCCTGCTGGGCGCCCGGGACCTGCTGCAGCGTCGGCACGCGGTGCTGCGCAACTATCCCGTCCTGGGCCACGCCCGCTTCCTCATGGAGCGGATCCGTCCCGAGCTCCAGCAGTATTTCATCGAGCGGAACTTCGACGGGCGCCCCTTCGACCGGGACGTGCGCAGCATCGTCTACGAGCGGGCGAAGGGCACCGACGCCGAGGAGCCGTTCGGCACCGAACGGGACGTGTACCAGCCCGGCTACGAGTTCCTGGTCCCGTCGATGGCTCCCTGCCCGGTGCCGGAGACGGCGCCGCGGGTGCGCGTCGGCGGACCCGACTGCGGCCGCCCTTACGACATGGCGTTGCTGAACGTGTCGGCGATGAGCTTCGGCTCGCTGTCGGCGAACGCGATCCTCGCCCTGAACGGGGGCGCGGCGGCCGGAGGTTTCGCCCACGACACCGGTGAGGGCGGCCTGTCGGAGTACCACCTGCGGCCGGGCGGCGACCTCGTCTGGGAGATCGGCACCGGATACTTCGGCTGCCGCACCCGCGACGGCGACTTCGACCCCGGTGAGTTCGCCGACAAGGCCGCACACGACCACGTGAAGTGCGTGTCCCTCAAAATCTCGCAGGGCGCCAAACCGGGCATCGGCGGAGTCCTGCCCGGTGCCAAGGTCAACGCCGAGATCGCGCGGGTGCGGGAGGTGCCCGAAGGGCGGACGGTCCTCTCACCCCCGTACCATCGAGTGTTCTCCACACCGCGCGAACTCGTGCGCTTCATCGCCAGGATGCGGGAGCTGTCCGGTGGCAAGCCGGCCGGCTTCAAGCTCTGCGTGGGCTCGCGCCGGCAGTTCCTCGCCGTGTGCAAGGCCATGCGGGAGGAAGGCACGGCCCCCGACTTCATCGTCGTGGACGGAGCCGAGGGCGGAACCGGCGCCGCGCCCCTGGAGTTCGCCGACCACCTCGGCGTCCCGCTCACCGAGGGGCTGCTCACCGTGCACAACGCCCTCGTCGGCGCCGGGCTGCGCGACCGGGTCAAGGTCGGCGCGAGCGGCAAGATCGCCACCGGTACCGACCTGGTCAAACGCATGGTGCAGGGTGCCGACTACGGCAACGCGGCACGGGCGATGATGTTCGCCGTGGGGTGCATCCAGGCCCAGCGGTGCCATACGAACACCTGCCCCACCGGCGTCACCACCCAGGACCCCTGGCGCGCCCGCGCCCTCGACGTCGGCGACAAGACGCCCCGGGTGCGGCGCCTGCAGGAGGCGACGGTGGCGAGCGCGCTGCAGATCATGGCGTCCATGGGAGTCACCGATCCCGCGCAACTGCGGCCGCACATGCTGCGCCGGCGTGTCGATCCCTCCACGCACAGGTCCTACGAGGAGCTCTACGAGTGGCTTGGGCGCGGGCAGTTGCTCGCGGAGCCCCCCGCGTCCTGGGCGGCCGACTGGAACGCCGCCGACCCCGACCGCTGGGACTGAACTCCGCGGCCACCGAACGTAGTGAGGTCGGGGGCGGTTCGAGCGGTGTGGGAGCGCACGACGCCTACTTCCCGGTCTCGCGGCCGTCGACGTACGTCGCCACCACCTCGATGTCCCCGATGCGCAAAGCACCGACCCGCCGGGGGTCGTCGCCGAGCACGACCAGGTCGGCGAGCTTGCCCGGGGTGAGGCTTCCCACGGTGTCCTCCAGGTGGCCGTTCACGATGGTGTCCACGAGCACCTCCGGGTCGTCCTGCACCTCGCCCATGTGGTCCAGCCCTTCGTACGGGCTGCTGAGCGCGGCGGTCCGGGCCATCATGCCGCCGTCGGTGAAGATCTTCAGCGCGCCCACGGAGAGCCGGTCGTCCCCGAACCCGGTGCGCAGGCCGAGGTCGAGGGCGCGGGGAATGCCGTCGGCTTCGTGTGCGCCGAGCGGGCGCAGCCGGTCGGCGGAGACCATGAGCTGGACCCGCAGCGGCAACAGGCTCTTTTCCTGGGCGAGTTGGTAGGCACCCAGCTCGACCGGGCTGTGGCCGAAGAGGGTGCCGCCGATGCCCGCCTCGGCCCAGGCGGTGACGCCTTCGGCCAGGCAGGTCCGGGCGGCGCGCCCGATGGCCTCGGCCAGATCCGGCTGGGGGTACGGCAGGCGCAGGGCGCGGGCGGCCCCCATGGCGCCCTCGGCCAGGAAGCCGTTCTGGTGCGGAAGGCCGTCGGGGAGCAGGTCCAGCACGGCGGTGTTGACGACGCAGCCACGCCCGGGGTCGTGCAGCATGAACACCTTGCGCGATGAACCCGGGCAGTATGGTGGCGCCCTGAAGGTCGATCACCTCACGGGCGGGCAGGGAGGTCACGGCCTCCTCCAGGCCCAGGATCCGGCCCCGTCACACGCCCAGGTCGTGAGCCACGGGGTGGCCGGGGTCCATGGTGAGGAAGCGCGCGTTCGTCAGTCCGGTGGAGAGCATCGGTCAGGGTTCTCCTGATGTGAACGCCAAAATTTAGGCTAGCCTCACCTAATTGACAGGAGCTTATCCGTGTCCCTTCCCTCTCACAAGGAGACGTTCATGCGCCCGGGTACGGCCGGCAGGGAGAACGCCTTCGTCGAGTTCGGGCTGCACGGCGCCCCCGGCACCGACGTGTTCTGGGCGGCGGCGGGGGCGCCCGTGTCGTTACCCGCCGACGACGGCGGCTGGGTGACCCTGTTCCTGTGGCGAGGGTCCCCAGCGACCCTCGCCTTCGAGAGCTGGTCGGAGCCGGTGCCCCTGCGCCGGTGGGGCGACACGGACTGCTGGTACGCCGAGGTGCCCATGCCCGCGCGGTTGCGGGTGACCTACCAGTTCCTCGTGGACGACGACGCACACGCCGACCCGTTCAACCCGGTCGGGGCCGGCGGCGACCGGTCCATCGCCGCCACCCCCGACGCCCCGGCCCAGCCGCACTGGCCCGCCATCGGCGACGCGGACGTACTGCCCCTCCCGCGCACCCGGATCCGCTGGAGCAGCGAACGGCTCGGCGGGCGGCGCACCGTGCGCATCCACCCGGTGGGCGGTGGCGGGCCCGTGGTCCTGCTGCTCGACGGGGACGACTGGCTGTATCTGCACCCGGCCATGGCCGCGTTCGACTCGGCCCACGCCAGTGGCGAGATGCCCGCCGTCACGCTCGTCTTCCTTCCGGCCAAGGACCGGGAGGCCGAGTTCGCGTGCGGGCCCGAGCTGTGGGAGGCGATCCGGGACGAGCTGCTGCCGCTGGTGGCCGAGTCCGGCGTGCCCGCCGACGTGGACCGGCTGGTGGTCGCCGGTCAGAGCCTGGGCGGGCTGAGCGCGATGTACGCGGCGCTGGAGTTCCCGGGCCTGGTGTCCCGCGTCGCCTGCCAGTCGGGGTCGTTCTGGTGGACACCCGACGCCATGGGCCTGCCGGACCCCTTGGGCGGCCCGGTGGGCGGCATCCTCGCCGCACGCCTGCGGGAGCGGCCCGGCCTGTCCGGTCTGCGGGTCGCGTTCGACGTGGGGGAACACGAGACACGGATGCTCCCCCACTGCGAGCTGACCGAGGCCCTGGCCGAACGGGCCGGCGCGACCGTGCGGGTCTCGCGGTCGGCGTCCGGCCACGACCGGGCGGGCTGGCGGCACGCCCTGCTCAGGGATGTCGCCTGGGCACTCGGCTGACGGACGCGTTCACCTGGCCACCGCCGCGCAGTAGCCCTCGTCGGTGGCGAGGAGGTTGCGGTGGGTGTCCTCGGCGGTGATGACGCCGTCGTCCAGGACGAGGACACGGTCGGCGGCGTCCAGGAGGGCCGGGCTGCTGGTGATCACGACGGTGGTGCGGCCCCGGCGCACCTTCGCGACGTTGCGCGCGATGAGCTGCTCGGTGACCGCGTCGACGGCCGTCGTCGGGTCGTGCAGGACGAGGACGTCGGTGTCGGCGGCGAGTGCGCGGGCCAGGGACAGCCGTTGGCGCTGCCCGCCGGAGAGGTTCGCACCGCGGTCGCGGACACCGTAGTCGAGCCCTTCTCGGTGGAGGGCGACGACGTCGGTCAGCATGGACGCCTCGACGGCCTCGGGCACCATCCCGCTGGTGCCCGACGGGTCGATGTTCGTACGGAGGGTGCCCGCGAAGATCTCCCCGTCGTACGGGTTCACCAGCATGTACGAACGGACCGCCTCGATCGACAGGTCCGCCAGCTCCTCTCCGCCGACCCGCACCACACCCTCGTACGTGTCGGGCGGGACGTTCACAGCCAGGACCGCCGCGAGGTCGGCCGCCGCGCGTGGCTGGTAGGCGGCGATCGCCACGAACTCGCCCGCGGCCACGTGGAACTTCAACCTGCGCAGGGTGCCGTACCGGACGCCGTCGATCTCGAGGTCGCCGCCCGCGGCCGGGTGCCCCGGCCCCGGGGTCGCCATCGGCGGCGCGGCCAGCACCAGCGCCATCCGCTCGGCCGACGCGCGCGCCATCATCACGTACTTCGGCATCTCCGAGAACAGCTTGAGCGGTTCCATGATGAACTGCGCCAGCCCCACGGCCATGACGAGTTCCCCGATGGTGATCCGGCCGCTCCAGGCCAGCGACCCCGCCGTCAGGGTCACGGCGGCGGCGAGGACCGCGTTGAGGGCCAGCGCGGTGCCCGCGTACACGCCGTTCACCTTGGCCACAGTGATCGCCTGGTGTTTCGCCTCCGTGCTGACCTTGCGGTACGACCCGAACGCCGCGTGGTTGCCGCCGAAGCCGTGCAGCGGGCGCAGCCCGGTGATCAGGTCGGCGACCTTCGCGCCCGCCCGCGCCACCCGGGCCTGCTGTTCGCGGGTGCTGGAGCCGATCCGTTTGGACAGGACGCTCAGGACCGACAGGATCGCGATGGTGCCCACGATCACCAGCAGGCCGAGGCGGATGTCGGCCAGGCCGAGCGCGACCGCCGCGACCAGCACCGCCACCAGCGAGCTGATCAGCAGCGGCACCACCTCGATGATGTCGGCGGTCTGGTCGGCGTCCTCGGTGGCGATGGTCAGCACCTCGCCGGACTTGAGGTCCACGTCCCTGGCCACCGGCTGGAGACCACAGGCGGCGACCTTCACCCGCCAGCGGTGTGCCTCGGTCGTGTTGGCCTTCTGCAGGATGCGCATCCCGAACCGCCACGACAGCGACACCGTCGTGATGATCACCGCCAAAGCGGCGATCGACAGGCCGAGCGCGCCGAGGCTGCGGTCCCGCATCGTGTGCTCGACGATCAGGCCGAGCGCGATGGGGAAGGCCGTCTCGCCTGCCTGGTACATGCCCATGAGGACGGTGCCCCAGGTCATGGCGCCCATGTTGCGGCGCAGTGCGGTACGGAGGATGTCGGAACCCGGTCGGGGCCGCTGCGTGTCAGGAGTTGTCATCAGGGTTGTCGTCGTTGTTGTCGAGATGGCGGGCAATCGCTTCCGGGGTTCGCAGGGTGAACAGGTCTCGGATCGTGATCACCGGACCGTACTCGCGGCGGAGCAGCCCGATCAGCCGCACCGCCACCATGGAGTGCCCTCCGAGGGACACGAAGTCGCTCACCGCGCTCACCTCGTCGTCGTCCAGGTCCAGCGCCTCGGCGAAGAACTCGCACACCACGGTCTCGGTCTCGGTCGCCGGCCCCCGCTCCCCCGCCGTGGTCAGCGCGCCCAGCGGCTTGGCCTCCGGCAGCGCCTTGATGTCGGCCTTCCCGTTCACCGTCAGCGGGATGCTGTCGACCTGGGCGTAGTGCGTCGGGCGCAGGAAGTCCGGCAGCCCGGCGCCCACCTCGGCGGCCACCTCCGCCAACTCCGCCCCCTCCAGCACCAGATAGGCGGCCAGCCGGTACGCGCCGTCCACCTGCGGGTCGGGCTGGGCGACCGCGGCGACGAACCGCACCGCCGGGTGGGCCGCGAACGCGGCCTCGACCTCGCCGAGTTCGACCCGGTGCCCCCGGATCTTGACCTGCTGGTCGGTGCGGCCCAGGTACATCAGGTTGCCGTCGGGCCGGCGGACCACCAGGTCCCCGGTGCGGTACATGCGCTCGCCGGGTTCGCCGAACGGGCACGCCACGAAGCGATGCGCGGTCTGGGCGGGCTGCCCGAGATAACCGCGCGCGATGCCGATGCCCGACACGTACAGCTCACCGGGTACGCCGTCCGGCAGCGGCCGCAGCCAGGGATCCAGCACGTGGACATCGGTGTTGTCGATCGCCACGCCCACCACCGGGTCCTGGCATTCGAAGGTGCCGACGCCGAGGGTGTTGATGGTGTACTCGGTGGGCCCGTAGAGGTTGTAGCCGACCGTCCCCTCGGTCTCGGCGAGCCGCCGCCACAGTGTCGGGGTGACGGCCTCGCCGCCCAGCAGCACCAGCGCGGGCCGCCGCGCCGGGTTGTCGAGCAGCCCCTCGGCCACCAGTTGCTGCGCGTACGTCGGGGTCACGTTGACGACGTCGATCCCGTGCTCCAGGCAGTACTCGACCAGCCGGGGCGCGTCCCGGCGCAACTCCTCGTCGCAGATGTGCACCTCGTGGCCGTCGGCGAGCCACAGCAGCTCTTCCCACGACATGTCGAAGGCGAACGACACGGTGTGCGCGATCCGGAAGATCCGGTGGCCGTGCTCCGCCAGCACCGGTTCGAAGATCCGGCGCTGGTGGTTGATCAGCATGTTGGTGAGCCCCGCGTACTCGGTCACCACGCCCTTGGGCTTCCCGGTCGATCCGGAGGTGTAGATGGTGTAAGCGGGGTGCCTCAGCCGGTCCGGGTCGTCCGGCGCGAACGTCGTATACGGCGCGGCCTCGGGAAGGGGCCGGTCCAGTTCGATCAGGTCGCCGGTGAGCCGGGGCGACACGGCGCTGACGGTGAGGATCACGTCCGGGCGGGCGTCCGCCACGATCGCGGCGATCCGCTCGTCCGGGTGGTCCAGCTCCAGCGGTACGTACGCGGCGCCGACGCGCAGCACGGCGAACAGCGCCACGAGGGAGTCGAGGGAGCGCGGGATCGCGAGGCCCACGGTCCGCTCGGGGCCGATGCCGCGCCCGGCGAGCACACCGGCCACGGCGCGGCTCCGGTCCCGCAGCTGGGCGAACGTCATGGCCGAGCCGTGGGCGACGAGCGCCACCCGCTGCGGATCGCGGTCCGCCGCGCGGTCGAACCGGTCGACCACGGTGTCCGTGCCGATGTCCGAGCGCGGTCCCGGCGAAGGCTGCGGCCCCAGCCCCCGCAGCACGCCGACCGGGCCGGTCGAGCGGGCCAGGTCCTCGAGCACACGCAGGTAGTGGCCGAGGAGACGACGGGCGTTCTCGGTGTCCTCGTCGCGGTACTCCAGCTTGACCGTGAGCCGGTCGCCGGGCGTGACGACCCAGGTGAACGGGTAGTGGGTGGAGTCGTCGGCCTTCACCGAGGTGATGCCGTGCCTGGCGTTCATCTCGGCGAACGCGTCCATGTCCAGGAAGTTCTGCAGCACGAACAGGGTGTCGAACAGGGTGTCGTGTCCACTGGCCCGCTGGATCTCGCCGAGCCCGAGGTGTTCGTGCTCCATCGCCTCGACCCGGGCCGCCTGGACGGCCGACAGATACGCGCCGACCGTGTCGTCCGGCCGGGCCCGTGTCCACAGGGGCACGGTGTTGAGCAGCACACCGACGATGCCGTCCAGCCCCTCGCCCTCCCGGCCGGATACGGTCACGCCGAACACGGCGTCGCTACGGCCCGTACGGGCTCCCAGCAGCAGGCCGAACGCGCCGGTCAGCACCGAGTTCAGCGTGACACCGTGCGCCCTGGCCGCTTCCCGCAGCAGGTCCGACAGCTCGGCGGACAGCGTGTGCACGAGGGTGCCCGGAAGCCCCTCCGACAGGGACGGCGCCGGTCCGGCGATCAGCGTCGGGCCGGGGAGACCGTCCAGGTGTGCCGCCCAGAACCGCTCCGATACGGCGGAGTCCCTGGCGTCGAGCGCCCGGGCGTGGTCCTCGAAGCTCGGCGTGGCCGGGGCCGGGGCGGGCAACTCGCCCGCGAGCACGGCCCCGTAGGCGTCGAACAGCTCCCGCAGCACGATCTCGCGGGACCAGCCGTCCCACAGCAGCAGGTGGTAGCTGAGCAGCAGCCCGTCGCGGTCGTCGGGCAGACGCACCACGGTCAGCCGGATCAGCGGCGGCTCCCCCGGATCGAATCCGGTGTCGCGGTCCCGGGCGCGCAGGGCGTCGACCTCCGCGTCCGTGGCGAGGGCGACCGTACGGACATCGACACGTCGGTTCGCCCCCAGGACCTGGACCGGGTTTCCGTCGTCGTCGGTGGCGAATCCGGCGCCCACGGCCGGGTGGCGCCCCATCACATACGCCATCGCCTCGGCCAGCGCGTCGGTGTCCAGGCGCCGGTCGAAGGTGAACCAGCTCTGCGCGACATAGGGTCCGGCCGCGCCCGCCATCTGGGCCTGGAAGAACAGGCCCCGCTGGAGCGGAGTGACCGGCGCGGTGCGCTCGGCCGTCACGGAGGCGTCGCCGATGTGTTCCAGCGCGCGCCGCCAGTGCTCGGTGATCTCGTCGGGGATGCCCTCGGCGAGGGTGAACTCCGCGTGCAGGCTTCCGGTGGCCCCGTCGGTCCAGGCGTTGACCTCGACGGCGTACGGGCTGCCCTGATCGCCGCCGATGAGGCGGGGCGCCTGGGACTCGTCGCCCCGGCCGAGGTAGTTGAACAGCACCTGTGGGCGGAGGTTGAGCAGCGGGGCCGTCTGCGGGTTGAGGTATCTGAGCTGCCCGTAGGCGACGTGTCCGCGCTCGTCCGGCTGGCGTTCGGCCACTTCATACGCCGCCGCGACGGGATCGGTGTGCGCGGTGAGCCGTACGGGCGCGATGGAGGTGAACCAGCCGACCGTGCGGGTGTAGTCGTGATGTTCCAGCGCCGGGACCCGGCCGTGCCGCTCCAGCTCGATCGCGAGGTCGGTGGGTGCCGGCTGGGTGTGGGTCAGCGCGGTGCGCAGCGCGCCGCACAGCAGCTCGGTGAGCCCGACGCCGAGTGCCGCGGGCGCGGTACGCGTCACGCGGTCGCTCACGTCGGGGGCGAGGGCGACCGTTCTCTCACGCAACTCGCCTATTTCCGGTAGGAGTTCGGGAGCCTGGAGGGTCTTGACCCAGTGTCCGAGGCCGTCGATGGCCTGGGCCGACCGGAGAGCCAGCGCTTCGGCGTACTCGGCGTACGACGTGGTCGGCGGCGCCAAGGGCTCCCGGCGCAGGGCGGCGGCCAGGTCGTCCAGCAGGACCAGCCAGGACACCGAGTCGACGGCGAGGTGGTGCACGGTGACCACCAGGGTCCGGCTCGCCGCCAGCCACGAGAACGCGGCCACGTCACCGGACTCGGGATCGAGCCGTCCGGCGGCCTCGTTCGCCACGGCCGTCGCGTCGGTGGTGTCCGTCGTCACGACGGTGACCTCGCGGGCGGGCTCGGTGCGCAGTGCCCACACCCCGTGCTCGACGCGCAGCCGCAGCCGGAGGGCCGGGTGCGCGGCCACGACGGCGTTCGCGGCGCGCCGCGCGTCGGCGAACCCGGTGCCCTCGGGGGCCACCAGCGTTCTGGCCTGGGCGAACCGGGCAAGCGATCCACCCAGTTCCCGCTGGCGCAGGATGATCGGCGTCGGCGGGAGCGGGCCGTCCTCGCGGCGGGCGGGCGTGGGCGCCGGGGCGGCCTGCGGGGTGCGCGTGCCCAGGTGGTCGGCGAGCGCGCGCGGTGTCCTGAACAGGAACACGTCCCGTGGCACGATCGGCAGACCGAGGGCCCTGGCCCGGTTGATCACGGTGATGGCGACGATGCTGTCGCCCCCGGCTCTGAAGAAGTCGGTATCGCCGTCCACGGCCGATCCGGGCAGCGTCTCGGCGAAGATGCCGACCAAGGCGGCAAGGGCGTCGTCACTCGCGGCCACCGGGGGGCCGCCCTGTGCGGCCCGTTCGCTCAGGGCCTCGCGGTCCAGCTTTCCGTTGACCGTCAGCGGCAGCGCGTCGACCGGCAGCACCCGCCCCGGCACCATGTGCACGGGCAGCTTCTCGGACAGCAAGGCGGTGAGGTCGCCGGGCGCCCGGCCCACGATGTGCGCGACCAGATGGTCGCCGCCGTCCGCCACGGTGACGGCCGCGTCGACCACGCCGTCGAGTTCCCTGATCGCGGCCTCCACTTCGCTGGGCTCGATTCGGAAACCCTTGAGTTGGATCTGATCGTCGGCGCGGCCGGTGAACTCCAGCTCGCCATCGAGGGTACGGATGGCGAGGTCGCCCGTGTGGTACATGCGCGAGCCGTCGCCCGCGAACGGGTTCGCCACGAACCGGCCCGCGGTGAGCCCCGGCCTGCCGAGGTAGCCGAGCGACACCTGATCGCCGGCGACATAGATGGCGCCCACCCGGCCCGGCGGCACCGGCCGAAGGCGGTCGTCGAGCAGATGGGTGACCAGGCCGGGGATCGGGCCGCCGATCGGACTGACGTCGTCGCCTGCGCGGAAGTCCTCGTCGGTCAGGACCCGGTGGGTGACATGGACGGTGGTCTCGGTGATGCCGTACATGTTGACCAGCTCGGGCGATCCGGTGCCGTGCCGCTCGACCCAGCCGCGCAGCCGCCCGAGGTCCAGCGCCTCGCCACCGAAGATGATGCGGCGCAGCCCGGGCAACGGCGTCCCGGCATGCCGATCGGCCTCGATGAACTGGTAGAACGCCGACGGGGTCTGGTTGAGCACCGTCACCCCGCGCTCGCGGACCAGCCGGTGGAAGTCGACCGGCGAGCGGGTCAGCCCGTACTCCGGCACCAGCAGCTCACCACCGTGCGCCAGCGCGCCCCACAGCTCCCAGACGGCGAAGTCGAAGGAGGAGGAGTGGAACTGGACCCATACGTCGTCCGGGCCGAAGTCCATGTCGGGCCGGGTGTTCGCGAGCAGCGTCACCACACTGGAGTGCGGGACGACGACGCCCTTGGGCCTGCCGGTCGATCCGGACGTGTAGATCACGTACGCGGGATCGTGCCAACCGGCCTCGGGCCCGGACCCGGTGGTGGCCGACGGCTGCTCGTCTCCCTGAACGAGCACCGGCGCCCGCACGCCCGCCCGGGCCAGCAACCGCGTGAAGCGGTCGCGCTGGTCACGGGCCACGAGGACGACCTGCGGCGCGGCGTCGGCGAGGATGTACTCCAGCCGTTCGTCCGGATACGCCAGGTCCAGGGGTACGTAGGCGCCGCCCGCGCTGACGATCGCCACCAGCGCGACCACCTGCTCGACGGAGCGCGGGACGGCCACGGCGACCCGCTTGCCCGGGCCGGCCCCGGCCGCGCGCAGGGCCGAGGCCAACTCGCCTTTTTCAGCGGCCAGTTCGCCGTAGCTGAGGGAACGGGTGCTGCCGTCGAGACCGCACTGGGTGACGGCGGTGGCGGCCGGGTCGCGCTGCGCGGCGGCGTCGAACAGCGCGCCCAGCGTGGTCGGGGCGATCGACGCCACGGGATGCCGGGCATCCTCCGGCGTCAGGGCGTCGACCAGGGCGTCCGGCCGGGTGAGCAGGCCGGTGAGGGCCTGGGTGAAGGTACGCAGGATCGCCCGCGCGGCCACCTCCCGCAGCAGTTCGCCGTCGTAGATCAGGTTGAAACGCGGACGGCCGTCGAGCGCGCGCTCGACCACCAGCGTCAACGGGTAGTGCGGAGCGCCCTCGTTGAGGATGCCGGTGATGACGAGCGTGTCGTCGGGCCGTCGCAGCGCGGCCACGTCGGTGGCCACGTCGAACACCACCAGGGTGTCGAACAGCGTGCCCGCGCCGGCCTGGCGGCCGATCCTCGCCAGTGAGACATGCTGGTGCGGCAGGACCGCGCTCTGGTGCTCCCGCACCGAGGCGAGCAGGTCACGGGCCGTGGTGGCACCGGCCCACCGGGCGCGCACGGGGATCGTGTTGATGAACAGCCCCACCATGTCCTCGATGCCGGGCACCTCCACATCCCGCCCGGACACCGTGGAACCGAATACCACGTCCCTGCCGTGCAGGATGCCGCCCAGCGTCACCGCCCAGGCGCTGTGCACGGCCACGCTCAGCGGCACACCGGCCGCGCGCACGGCCGCGTCGATGTCGTCCTCCGGCTCCACGGCGGTGTCGGCGAACCGCTCGGACGGGGTGTGCCCCTCGGCGACCAGCCAGGGGCCGGGCAGCCCGGCGAGCTGATCGCGCCACACCCGGTCGCTCTCGCCGTCGTCGCGTCCCGCGAGCCGTCGTGCGTAGTCGGGGAAGCCGCCGGTCGGGTAGAGCGTCCCCGGCGCGTGGTACTCGGCCAGCAGCGCACGGAGCATCGGCGGAACCGACCAGCCGTCGGCGATGATGTGGTGCACGGTCTGCACCAGCGCGTTCCGGCCGGGGCCCCCGCGGATGAGCGTGTAGCGCATCAGCGGACCCGCCGCCAGGTCGAACCCGGCGCGGCGGTCCCGCTCGGCCAGGGCGCGGATCTCCTCGTCGGTGATGCCGGGGCGGTCCAGCGTGGTGAAGGGCGCCGCCACACCGCTCTCCAGCACGGAGACCACGCGACCGTCGGCGAGGGCCGTGAACCGCGCGGCCAGGTTCGGGTAGACCGTGAGCAACCGCGTTGCCGCTGCCGCGAGCCGGCCGGCGTCCACCTCGCCGTCCAGGGTCAGCAGCTGCTGCTCGACGTAGGCGCCCGGCGAGTCGTCGTCGAAGACCGAGTGGAAGTACAGGCCCTCCTGCAACGGGGTCAACGGCAGGATGTCACGCAGCGCCGGGCCGTCCAGGGCATCGACATCGGCCTGCGTCAGCGGCACCGGGCCGAAGTCACTGGGCGAGTGGCCGCCCCGCTCGAGCGCGGCCAGCCCGGCCAAGGTCTCCTGGTAGTACGCGCCGATCGTCGCGATGTCCTCGTCGGTGAACATGCCGTCGGGCCAGGAGATGGTGGTGATCAGTTCGTACGCGCCATCCTGGGCGGGTTCGGTGATGGCATTGAACTCCAGGGCGCGCGGCAGCCGCATCCTCGGGTCCCGCTTCTCGCCCAACTGCCCTGTACCGCACGCGAGTTGCCAGTCCTCGGACGTGCCCGCGTCAAAGCGGCCCAGGTAGTTGAACAACACCTGTGGTGCGGGGGCGTCGAAGGCGGTGTCGTGCAGGTAGCGCAGGGCACCGTAGGAAACGCCGTTGCCCGGCACTCGGGCGAGGTCTTCCTTGACCGCCTTGAGCGCGGCGGCCAGGTACGCGGGCGCGGTGAAATCGGCTGCCGCGCCGGGGTCCACGGTCGCCGGGAACAGCGTGGTGAACCAGCCCACGGTCCGCGACAGCTCCGGTTCAAAACCGGCGGTGTCCGCCACGAACCGTCCTTCGCGGCCATGGCCCTCCAGTTCGATGTGCGCGAACGTCTGATCCTGTCCGAGGTCGCGGCGCCATCGGGCGAGGGTGACGGCGAGCGCGGTCAGCAGCACATCACCCACGCCCGCGTGGAACTTCGCGGGAATCTCGCCCAGCAGCGCGGCCGTGACGCCGGGACCGGCCGAGACGGTCCGCACCCGCTCGCGGGCGACGGTGTCGGTCTCGGACAGCGCGCGCCTGCCCACGGGCCCGTCCGTGCCCGGCAGGGGCCGCCGGTAGTACGCGCGGTCCGCGTCGAAATCGGCCTGCTCCAGCAACTGCGTCCAGCGCCGGAACGACGTGCCCACCGGGGGCAGCGCGATCGGCTCGCCCGAGGCGAACTGCCGCCACGCCGTGGCCAGGTCGTCCATCAGGACACGCCAGGACACGCCGTCGATCACCATGTGATGGACGACCACGACCAGTTGCCGTGCCTCGCGCCGCCAGACGGCACGCAGCATCGCACCGCCCGCCGGGTCCAGTCCGCCGGTGGCGAGCGCGACGCACTCGTCGAGCGGCCGGTCGCTCTCCTGCCACGACACGACGGCCTGATCCGCCTCCGGGATGTCGAAACCCCAGCGGTCGCCGCGCACCAGCCTGGCGCGCAGCATGTCGTGCCGCCGGACGACGGCGGCGAGGAGCGCGTCGAGGGCGTCGGCGGTCAGGTCCGCCGGCGTGTTCAGCACGACCGACTGCACGAAGCCACGAATCGCGTCCGTGGTCTCGCCGAGCCACTGCACGATGGGTGATCCCACGACGGACCCGGTCGCGACGTCGCCGTGGTCCACGGCGGAGGTGTCCGCGACGAGCGCCACCGCCGCCAGCGCCCCGACGGTGCTGTGGGAGAAGATGTGCCGTGCCGTGAGGTGCAGGCCCGCGTCGCGCACCGCGCTCAGAAGCGAGATCGCCAGCAGGCTGTCCCCGCCGAGCTGGAAGAAGTCCTGGTCGACACCGACCTCGTCCAGCCGCAGCACCCTCGCGACCGCCGCGCACACCACACGCTCGTTCTCGGTGGCGGGCGGAACGAGCGAGCCCTTCCCGACCACGGGTTCCGGCAGCGCGCGGCGGTCGAGCTTGCCGTTCGCGGTCAGCGGGAACTCCGTCATCACCACGATGTGGGCGGGCACCATGTACTCCACCATGTGCTCGGCCGCCCACGCCCTGACCTCGTCCGCGCGCAGCTCCTCGCTCCCGGCGGCCGGGATCACGTACCCCACCAGGTAGGTGCCGCCCGCCGCGTTCTTCTTGGCGACGACGCAGGTGTGCCGTACCCCGGGGTGCTCCGCGAGACCGACCTCGACATCCTCGATCTCCAGCCGCATGCCGCGGATCTTGATCTGGTTGTCGGCCCGGCCGAGGAAGTCCAGCGACCCGTCCGGGGCGAACCGCGCGAGGTCACCGGTCCGGTACAGCCGGGACCCATCCCCCGCGAAGGGGTTCGCCACGAACCGGGACGCCGTGAGGCCGGGGGCGCCGATGTAGCCCCGCCCGAGGAGGAACCCTCCCACGTACAGTTCGCCGCCGACCCCGACCGGGACCGGGCGCATTTCGTCGTCCAGTACGTACAACTGGGTGTTGGGGTTGGCCTTGCCGATCGATGTCGACAGGCGTTCCGCCGCGCCCCGGTAGATGACGTGGGAGACGCCGATCGTCGTCTCGGCCGGGCCGTAGCCGTGGTACAGCGGGATGTCGAGGCGGGTGCGGAACCGCTCGTACAGCTCCGGGGTCAGCACCTCGCCGCCGCACCACACGTGCCGCAGGCTGTCCAGCCGTCCGGAGTCGCCCGCGATCTCCAGCAGCACGTCCAGCATGGACGACACCAGGTAGGTGAAGGTGACGCGCTGTTCGGCGATCACGCTCAGAAGATGGTGCGGATCGCGTTCGCCACCGGGCCGCAAAACCACCAGCCTGCCGCCGTGCACCAGCGGCAGGAAGATCTCGTTGATGGAGATGTCGAAGGACAGCGGCGCCTTGAACAGGGACGCGTCGTGATGGCCGAAGCCCAGGATCTCGTTGCCCTGCCACAGCAGACGCTCGCTGATCGCCTCGTGCCGGATCATCGCGCCCTTGGGCCGCCCGGTGGAACCGGATGTGAAGATCACGTATGCCAGGGCGTCGCCGGGGACGGTGACCCCGGTGCCCTCCGCGGGGTACGAGCCGAAGCGCCAGTCGCCGAGGTCGACGGCCACGGCTTCCGGTTCGCCCGGGTCGCGCTCGCCCGAGTCGTTGATTTGCGCCACGACCTGGGCGTCGTCGATGACGACGGCGCGGCGCGCGGCGGGCCACTGCGGATCGAGCGGTACGAACGCACACCCCGCCTGGAGCACCCCGAGCAGCCCGATCACCATGTCGGCGGAGCGGCCGAGGGAGATGCCGACGACCTGCTCAGGTTGCAGTCCACGGTCGAGCAGATGGTGGGCCAACTGGGCGGACAGCTCAGCTGTCTGACGATAGGTCAGCGAGCGGTGCTCGTCAACGATGGCGACGGCGTCCGGCCGGGTCCGCGCCTGCTCGCGGAACATCTCCACGATGGCCGGGCGGACCCGGTCGGCGTGGGTGGCGTTCCACTCGGCCAGCGTGTCGAGCCTCGCCGCCACACTGGACGGGCCGATCGTGCCGAGGGGACGGTCCGGGAAGTCGGCCAGGTCGTCCAGCGCGAGCTGTACGTCGGCCGGTACGACGCCTTCGGGGAGGGTGATGCTCCGGCCGTCCGCGCCGACCTCCCAACCACCGGGCGTGGCACCGCCGTTGTCGACCCAGCCGAGGACATCGGCGAAGAGGATGGCGGGGCTGAGGTCGATGCCGTCGGGGCTCCGGCCCGTCGCCCAGTACGACAGCCCGATGGCGCACGCTTCGGCGATGGTCCTGTCGGAGAAGTCACCGGTGCGCCGGCGTACGTCGGAGAGACGCGTGGGAGAAAGCACTACGCGACGAGCACTCGGTTCCCTCATCGAAGACTCGGCCATCGAAGACTCAGCATTCCTTCCACGTCACGAAAAGCACGTCACGAAAACCACGTCATGAAAACCTCACCCGCGTCAGAGGGTGCTCTCGCTGCCTTCTCGCCAGGCCCGCCACAGTCGCGCGTACCGCCCGTCCAGGGCCACCAGTTCCTCGTGGGTTCCCTGCTCCACCACGTGTCCCGCGTCCAGCACGGCGATCCGGTCCGCCGCCATCGCCTGGGTCAGCCGGTGCGCCACTAGCAGCGTGGTCCGGCCCGCACACGCGGCCAGCACCGCCCGCTCCAGTTCGGCGGCGCCCTCGCTGCCCGCCTCCGCGGTCGACTCGTCGAGTACCACCACCGGCGACCGGCCCAGCACCAGCCGGGCCAGGGCGATCTGGGCGACCTTGGTGACGTCCAGCCGCTCGCCGCCTTCGCCGACCATGGTGTTCAGTCCGTCGGGCAGCGCGTCGACCCACCCCTCGGCGCCGACCGTGCGCAACGCGTCCATCAGCTCGGCGTCGGTCGCCTCCGGCGCGGCCAGCCGCAGGTCGTCGGCGAGCGGGCCGGAGAACACATGCGTGTCCTGCGTCAGGATGCTCACCAGGGCCCGCGCCCCGGCCTCGTCCAGACCGGCGAGGTCGGTCGGCCCGATGTGCACCGACCCGGCCTGCGGGGTCCCGATGCCCGCGATCAGCGCGGCCAGGGTCGTCTTGCCCGCCCCGGTCGCCCCCACCAGCGCGAGCGAACCACCGGCCGGGATCGTCAGGCTGACGTCCCGCAGGACCGGATCCTCGGCGTCGGGATAGCGATACGTCAGCCCCTCCACCCGCACCGAATGCGGCACGGCGTCCGCCGGCGTGACGGCCGCGTCACCCACCAACCGGTCCTCCGCGGCCTCCCCCAGCACCCCGACCAGCCGGGTCAGGCTCGCGCCCGACTTCTGCGCCTCGTCGAAGGTGAACATGATGGAGCCCAGCGGGGTGAACAGCCGGTGGAACATCAGCGGGGCCGACGACACCTCGCCCAGGCTGGCGGCGTCGGCCTCCAGCAGGGCGTACCCCACCACGAGGATCAGGGTCAGCCCGATGAACTCGGCGCGGTTCTCCCTGCCGACGAATCGGCCGAAGAACCGGAACACCTCGATACCGAGATCGCGCACCCGCCAGGACTCACGGGTGACCTTCTCCCGGAAGGCGCCCTCCAGGCGGTACGCCCGGACCGTGTCGATCCCGTTCAGGCCGCTGATCAGCGCCTGCGCACGGTCGGCCTGCGCCGCCCGCTGCTTCCGGTACAGCGGGGCGGAGCGGGGCAGGTACCAGCGCAGGGCCAGCGCGTACGCGGGCAGCGCGCCGGCGCCCGCCAGGCCGAGCCGCCAGTCCAGTCCGAACATGCCGATCGTGGCGATGGCGACCAGCACGCCCGCCGAGAACACCGTCGGGACGGCGGTGCGGATTCCCTTGGACAGGACGGCCACATCGTCACCGACCCTGGAGAGCACGTCCCCCCGGCCGACCTGCTCGACCCGGGCGCTCGGCATCCCCAGCACCGCGCGGACGGCGCCTTCCCGCAGCCGCGCGAGCAGATCCGCGCCCAGCCGCCCGATCAGATAGGTCGACGCCGCGGTGGCCGCCGCGCCGAGCAGTGCGGCGGCCCCCATCAGCACCCCGATCGTGACCAGGGCCGAGCGTGGTTCGCCCTCGGCCACCCCGTCGACCACCCGGCCGAGCAGGAGCACCGGGAGCACTTGGAGCGCCGCCCCGGCCACCGTGGTGAGCACGGTGGCGGCCGTCAGCCAGGGCACCTCGCGGCAGTGCGCCGCGACCCATCGGGTGGCCACGCGTCCGGTGGCCGTACGCAGCGTGACCGTGCGCGGGGTGGCGGGGGTGGCACGCGCGTCGGTGACGCTCACACCTGACCGGCCGACTTGACGAGCTGGTCGATCGCGTACGGCAGGGACAGCAGGGTGCTCTGGGACATGGCCGCGCCAACGGCCGGGCCCTCACTGTCCAGCAGGTACGACACGTTGCCCTTCTTCACGGCGTCCAGGTTGGTGAACAGCTTGAACTTCTTCAGCGCCCGCTGGTCCGCCTCGTCGTTGATGACGAAGATGCGGTCGGCGTCGACCAGGTCGACGCGCTCCGGGGAGAGGACGGTGAAGAACTTTCCGTCCGCGACCTTGTCGACCTTGGCCTGGTAGCCGAAACCGATGCCCGTCACCAGCCGTCCGCGCACGTCGGTGGAGGTGAACGGCGCCACCGAGTTCTTGTACCAGGACAGCGCGACAGCAGTCCGGTTCGCGAACTTCGGATGTGCCTTCTTGGCCGCGGCGAGCTTGTCCTGAATGCCCTGCACCAGCTCGGTGCCCTCGTCCTCCTTGCCCAGCGCCTTGGCGATCTGCACCGCGCTGTCCTGCCAGGGGGCGCTGAACGGCTCCTTCTCGCCCTTGGTGCGGCCCACCGTCGGGGCGATCTTGGAGAGCTTGTCGTAGGCGGCCTTGTCGATCTCGGAGTAGACGGCCACGATCAGGTCCGGCCGCAGGGCGGCGATCTTCTCGTAGTCGGGGCCGGTGTCGCCGTTCTTCATGACGACCTCGGGCCGGGTGTCGCCCCACTCGCCCTTCACCCAGGGCCACTGGGTGTTGATGTCGGGCCTCTTGCCCGCCGGGTTCGGGTACTGGTCGACCATGCCGACCGGCTTGACGCCGACCGCCAGCATGGCCTGGTCGTCCGTATAACCGAGGGAGACCACCCGCCGGGGCGCCTCAGTGATCTTCGTGGATCCGAACGCGTGCTCCACGGTGACCGGGAACGCTCCGGAGGCGGCAGCCGGGGCATCGTCGTTCGCGTTGTCCCCCGAGTCGGAACCGCATCCCGCGAGGAGCCCGACGCCGAGGGCCGCGGCGGAGAGTGCCGCCGCTAACCGCCGCCAAGGCGTCGTACGCGTCGTTCTGTGGAGGAGCATCCGGAATCCCTTTGCTGTCGCACTGTCCGCTACGCCCCTGTCCCAGGGCAGGCAAACTTTATCCCGCACAAGTGAGGCTAGCCTAGCCTTACTTGGATATTTCTTGGCCGTGACCTGGCCGGGGCTGGTCCGGCCGGACGTGAGTGCGGCCGATCGGCACGATGAGCGGCCGGTCCCCCACCGGGTCGTCAATCACGGCGGCACGCAGCCCGAAAGCCTCGTCCAGCAGCTCGGCGGTGATGACGTCGCGCGGATGCCCCTGCGCCAGGATCGAACCCGCCCGCATCACGATGAGGTTGTCGCTGTACCGCGTGGCCAGATTGAGGTCGTGCAGCACCATGACCACGGTGCGGCCCGACTCGTGCAGGTCGTCCACCAGGTCCAGCACGTCGATCGCGTGCGCCAGGTCCAGATAGGTGGTCGGCTCGTCGAGGAGCAGCAGGTCGGTGCCCTGGGCCAGGGCCATCGAGATCCAGACGCGCTGACGCTGCCCGCCGGACAGCGAGTCGACCGGGCGGTCGGCCAGGTCCGACACCCCGGTCATGGCCAGCGCGCGCGCCACGACACCGGCGTCGTCCGACGACCACTGCCGCAGCCAGCTCTGGTGCGGATGGCGCCCCCTGGCGACCAGGTCGGACACCGTCAGCCCCTCCGGCGCGACCGGCGCCTGCGGCAGCAGGCCCAGCTTCTTCGCCACGTCCCTGGTCCTGAGCGCCGCGATGTCCTCGCCGTCCAGCACGACGATCCCCTCGGCCGGCTTGAGCAGCCGCGTCAGGGTGCGCAGCAGCGTGGATTTACCGCAGCCGTTGGGACCGATGATCGTGGTGATCACGCCCGGCGGGATCGCCACGTCCAGGCCGTCGATGACGTTCCGTCCGCCGTACCCGACCGTGACGCCCCTGGCCGCGAGCCGTGAGAGGCCCTGGGCCCCGGACTCGATCCCGGTGTCGGTCGCCGTGACGCACTCGGCGCTCACAAGCTCCCCTGTGTTCATGTCTGCCCGACTCCTTGTCAGCTACCTGAGGTTCGCCCGCACCAGCAGATGGACGAGGAAGGGGCCACCGATCGCGGCGGTGACCACGCCGACCGGAAGCGCGATCGGCAGTGCCGTGCGCGCGACCAGGTCGGCACCGATCAGCAGCAGCGCGCCCACCAGGCCGGAGGCCGCCATCGGCGGCGTCGGACACCTCGCCAGCCGCATCGCCACCTGCGGCGCCACCAACGCGACGAACAGGACCGGGCCCGCCACGCTCACCGCCACACCGGCCAGCAGCACCGCGCACAGCAGCAGGACGGCCCGCACCATCGAGTACCGGACGCCCAGGCCCGCGGCGACCTCGTCCCCCAGGTGCATCGGCTTGAACTGGAACGCGGCACAGGACACGACGGCCAGAAGGACGAGCGTGCACCACATGCCCGTCCGGACCTCGCCCCACGAGCGGTTGTCCAGCGAGCCGACCAGCCACGCCTGAGCCCGGGCCACGTCCTTGATGTCGGCCGTGACCAGCAGCCATGTCGTGATCGCCTCCATCACGGCGCTCACCGAGATGCCGATGAGGATGAGCCGGAAGCCGTCGATCCCGCGCCGCCACGCCAGGAAGTACACCAGCAGCCCCGTGCCGAGACCGCCCGCGAGCGCCGCCACGGACAGGCCCACGGCGTTGACGACCGCCGCGGCCGCCCCGCCCGACACCGTCACCAGGAACACCGAGACCGCGCCGGCGCCCCCGGTGATTCCCAGGATGTCCGGGCTGGCCAGCGGATTGCGCGCGATGGACTGCGTCAGCGCCCCGGACACCCCCAGCGCGATCCCCACCACGAGCCCGGCCAGGGCGCGCGACATCCGCAGGTCCATGATGACGAACTGGTCGACCCGCTCACCCCCGCCGAGGACCGTGGCGATGACCCGGGACAGGCCGATGGGGAACTCCCCGACGCCGATGGACAGGCAGAACATCAGGAACGTCGCCGCCGCCAGCAGCAGCGTGACGCACACGAGCCACGGCCGCCACACGAACGACACCTGGCCGAGCCGCATACCCGGCGCCACCACCGATCGCTTCACGTCTGTTCCGCTCATGCGCCCTTGAACTTTCCGCGCCACACCAGCGCAGCGAAGAACGGGGCGCCCAGCAGCGCCACGACCACACCCGCGTCCAACTCCCCCGGCCGCACCACCAACCGCCCCACGATGTCGCAGACCAGGAGGACGACGGCGCCGAGCAGACCCGCGTACGGCACCAGCCAGCGGTAGTCCGGCCCGGTCAGATACCGGGCCACATGGGCCACCATGAGCCCGAGGAACGCGATCGGGCCGCACGCCGCCGTCGCCGCGCCCGCCAGCAGCGTGATGGCGACGATGCCGATGGCCCGGTTCAGCGCGATGTTCACGCCCAGCCCCCGCGCCACGTCGTCCCCCAGGTTGAGCAGGTTGAGGGCGGGCAGCGTGGTCAGCGCCAGCACCAGCCCGGCCGCGACGAACGCGGCCACCGGTCGGATGACGTCGAATCCGACACCGGCCACGGAGCCCGCGTTCCAGAACCGCAGCGCGTTCAGCGACTTCTGGTCCGCCAGCGCGACCGCCGTGGTCATCGCCGCCAGGAACACCGTGATCCCCTGCCCGGCCAGGGCGAGCGTCAGTGGATTGCCCGCGCCCCGGCCGATGCTCGCCAGTCCGAACACGACGACCCCGGCGACCGCCGCCCCCAGGAAGGCGAACCAGACGTACTGGAACGGGTCGGCGAACCCGAACAGGGTGATCACCGACACCACGGCGAACGAGGCGCCGGAGTTCACCCCCAGAAGGCCTGTGTCGGCGATCGGATTGCGCGTGTACCCCTGGATCAGCGCCCCGCCGACCCCCAGGGCGATGCCCGCCACGATCGCGAGCACCGTCCGGGGCACCCGCACCGTCCGCACGATGAGCCGGATCTCGGTGAGCCGCTGGTCGGCGTCCGGCCCGGCGAACAACCCGTGCCACACCTCGGCGGGACTCAGCGCGCGCGCACCGACGGCCAGCGACACCGCCCCCGCGACCACGAGGACCACCACGAGCGCGCCAAGACCCACACCCCGCCGCCGACGGACCTCTGTCACGCCCCCGGACACGGGGCGTTCGATTGCGGTCGTGCCCATGTCTGCGTACGTCATCCCTATCGCGCGGTGCTGCCGACTCCGTCGGCCACCCGCCGGGCCTCACCGGAAGCGGACGTGACACCCCGGTCGAGGAGCGAGTCCAGGATCTCGCCGACCCTGATCGCGGTGTTGGACAGCAGGGACGAGGTGATGCCGTGGGTGTGTTCCGTGCCGCCCTGCAGATAGATGCCGCAGCGCAGGCCGGGGTCGGTCGCGATGCGGTAGTCACGCTCGACGCGGACCCGGCCGTCGTCGTCGCGGAGGCAGCTGTCGGCGACTGTGCCCAGGAGGTCGATCGGGTCGACGGGGCTGTAGCCGGTGGCGAACACCACGACGTCGGCGTCCAGCAGCGTCTCCTCGCCGGTGACGAGGGACGTCACGGTGGCACGGACCTGGGCGGGGGTCTCCTTGACGTCGGTGAGCCGGGACACGTTGAGGAAACGCAGCCGCTCGGCGCCGAGGACCTTCTCCCGGTACATCTGCCGGTACAGGTCGTCGATCAGGTCGATGTCCACCACGGAGTAGTTGGTGTTGCCGTGGTAGCCCATCAGCTGCCGCTTGATGTCCTCGGGCGCGGCGAAGTAGTCGTCGACCGCCTCGGGGTCGAAGATCCGGTTGGCGAAACCGCTGTCGTCGGCGGGGCTGTAGCCGTAGCGGGAGAAGACCGCGCACACCTCGGCTCCGGGGAAGCGGCGGTGCAGGTAGGCGACGTTCTCGGCGGCGCTCTGCCCGGCGCCCACGACGATGAACCGGGAGGGCGAGGTGCCCTCCAATCCGTCGGCTTTCGCCAGCAGTTCGGAGGTGTGCCAGACGCGGTCGCCGCGTTCCACGCCCTCCGGCATGAGGGGACGCAGTCCGGTGCCGATGACGAGGTTGCGGGCCCGGTGGACTTCCAGCCCCTCCCCCGACCGGACCGTGACGTCGACGTACTCCACGCCTCCGTCACCGACGACGGGCGCGACGGCGACGACCTCGTGACCGTAGGAGACCATGTCCTCGACCTTGGCCGCGGCCCACTCGAAGTAGTCGTGGAACTCCACCCGCAGCGGGAAGAGGTTCTTGTGGTTGATGAAGTCGATCAGCCGCCCCTTGCTCTGCAGGTAGCAGAGGAAGCTGAACTCACTGGCCGGGTTTCGCAGCGTCACCAGGTCCTTGAGGAAGGACACCTGCATGGTCGCGTCGTCGATCAGCATGCCGCGGTGCCAGCCGAAGCGCGGCTGCTGCTCGAAGAAGTGGGCGCTGATCGCCTCGTGTCCGTCGACACGTGCGTTGTACTCGCCGAGTGCGATCGCCATGGCCACATTGGACGGTCCGAAGCCGATGCCAATGAGGTCGTGGACCGGTAAGTCGCGGACCGGCAATGCGTCACCAGCAAGAACCCGTGACATGTCACTCCCATCGTGCGGGGCAATCGCCTGTCAGGCGTGCGGAAGGTGCGAAGGGTGGGCACGCCGACGGAGCGACACGCCAACAATTTAGGTGAGCCTAAGCTAAACCGGTGGGGCTGTCGATAGGTCACCGCGGGGAATTGGGTGTCCGCACTCGTCAACTGGGCGATCACATAGGTCCGTTGCAAGATAAGGTAAGCCTTGCTTTACTTGCCCAGGTCATCCCCTGCTTCGAGGAGGAACCCCATGCGGGTCGTCATGTTCGGCTACCAGACCTGGGGGCACCGCACCCTGCAAGCCCTCCTGGACTCCGAACACGACGTCTTATTGGTGGTGACGCACCCCAAGAGCGAGCACGCGTACGAGAAGATCTGGAGCGACTCCGTCGCCGACCTCGCCGACGAGCACGGCGTCCCGGTCCTGATCCGCAACCGCCCCGACGACGACGAGTTGTTCGAACGCCTCAAGGAGGCCGACCCGGACATCATCGTGGCGAACAACTGGCGGACGTGGATCTCTCCGCGCATCTTCGGCCTGCCGCGCCGCGGCACGCTGAACGTCCATGACTCGCTGCTGCCGAAGTACGCCGGGTTCTCCCCGCTGATCTGGGCCCTGATCAACGGCGAACCCGAAGTGGGCGTCACCGCGCACATGATGAACGAGGAGCTGGACGCCGGCGACATCGTCCGGCAGGAGGCGGTTCCGGTCGGACCGACGGACACCGCCACCGATCTCTTCCACAAGACCGTCGAGCTCATCGCCCCGGTCACGATCGGCGCGCTCGACCTCATCGCCTCCGGGCGGACCGAATTCACCAAACAGGACCGGTCTCAGGCGAGCTTCTTCCACAAGCGGTCCGTCGAGGACACCCGCATCGACTGGACCTGGCCGGCGCAGGACCTCGAACGCCTGGTCCGCGCCCAGTCCGAGCCGTACCCCAGCACCTATGCCTTCCACCGGGGCAGGCGACTGGAAATCCTGGCCGCGGTCGTGTCCCAGGGCCGGTACGGAGGCACTCCCGGCCGCATCTTCTACCGCGAGGGCGACGGCGTGGTGATCGTCGCCGGAGCCGACGCCCGCACCGGCCGCAATCACGGCCTGGCCGTCACGCGCGTACGGACCGAGGACGGCCACGAGATGGCCGCCACCGAGTACTTCACCTCCATGGGCGGCTACCTGACCAGCCACCCCTGACGCGCGACAGACGAAAGGCCCCGTACCCGCTGCCGCGGATACGGGGCCACGCGTGGGACGGATCAGAGGTCGGCCGCGGCGCCGCGCAGGTTCTTGGCGGCCAGGGCGAGCCCCTCGGTCCGGGAGTAGGCGGCGTCCTCGTGCTCGATGTTCACCGCCATGTCCGGGTCGACCTCCGCGAGGGCGCGCAGGAACTCGGTCCAGTAGGCGGTGTCGTGTCCGAGGCCGACGGCGACGAACTTCCACGCCGGGTTCTCCGGCCAGGCGTTGCACCAGAAGCCGTAGCCGGTGGGCACCTTGCCCGGGGCGTCGGCGGGCACACGGGTGAACGACGAGTCCAGAACGCCACGGATGTCGGCGCCGGGGCACAGCGTCGCGTCCTTCGCCGCGGCGTGGAACACCAGCGGACCGAGCCACTTGATCGAGGCCACGATGTCCATGCCCTGCCACATCAGGTGCGAGGGGTCCATCTCCGCGCCGACGTGGGTGGCGCCGGTCTCGTCGACCAGCCGCTTCAGGGTGACCGGGGAGAACACCACGTTGTGCGGGTGCATCTCGACGGCGACGCGGACGTCGTTCTCCCGGGCCAGCGCGTCGACTTCCTTCCAGAACTCGACGGCCACGCCCCACTGGTAATCCAGGACGTCCATGTAGACGCCGTCCCACGGGTTCACGACCCAGGACGGGTACTTGGCGTCGGGGTCGGAGCCCGGTGTGCCGGACATGGTCACCACATGCTTCACCCCGAGCAGACCCGCGAGCCGGATGGTGCGGCGCAGGTCGTCGGCGTGTTTCGGGCCGACCCCGGGCAGCGGGTTGAGCGGGTTGCCGTTGCAGTTGAGGCCGGTGAGTTCCATCCCGCGATCGGCGAAGGTGGCCAGGTACTCCTCCCGTGCGGTGGCCGAGGACAACAGCAGGTCGACCGGGCAGTGCGGGGCGGGGATGAAGCCACCGGTGTTGACCTCCACGGAGGTCAGGCCGTTCTCCTCGAGGATGTCGAGGGCCTCGGTGAGCGTGCGGTCGTGCAGACAGGCGGTGTAGGCGCCGAGCTTGAGAGCCATGGGCTCCTTTCTCCTTCGTACGGGGGTGGTCAGGAAGTGGCCGGGATGGTGACGGCGGCACCGCCGTTGTGGGAGGACTCGACGACGGCCTGGATGATTTCCATGGTCCGCAGCCCGTCGGCGAAGGTGGCGCAGGCCGGCAGCGGGTCGGTGACACCTGCGACCTCGTCGAGGAAGGCACGGGCCTGGAAGGTGAACATCTCGGCGTTGCCGCCGCCCACCCCCGGTGCCTCCATCGGGTAGCCGCCCTTGAAGTACGGCATCTGCGGACCGGCGATGATGTGGCGCGCACCGCGGGTGCGGGCGTCCGGCTGGGCGTCGTCGAAGAGGTACTCGGCGGGCCGGTGCTGGTCGAACGCCGCCCGGCCGCCGAGCCCCACGATGTCGAAGCCGAGCCCGTTGGGCAGGCCGAAGGCGGTGCGTGAGAGCGAGAAGGTGCCCACGAGTCCGGACTCGAAGCGCGCGGTGAAGGACGCGGTGTCCTCGTTCTCGACCTCGCCGAACTCGTCGGAGACGGGGGCGGCGTTGTGGCCGACGACCGCGCCCAGCGGCAGCGGGCGCTTGGGGATCTGCCTCGACAGCGAGGAGCCGGAGACCGCGGCGATGGGCCCGGCGATGTACTCGGCGGTGTCGATCACGTGCGCGCCGATGTCCCCGAGTGCGCCGGAGCCGGGACCGCCCTTGAAGCGCCAGCTCAGCGGCCCGTTCGGGTCGGTGGCGTAGTCACACCAGTAGCGGCCGCTGAACAGCGTGAGGTCGCCCAGCTCACCGCGCTGGACGTGGTCACGGACCGCGGAGATGGCGGGCGAGCGCCGGAAGGTGTAGCCGACAGCCGTCACGACGTCGGCGGTGCGCTCCAGCTCGGCCATCGCGCGGGCGTCCTCGAGCGATCCGGCCAGGGGCTTCTCGCACAGCACGTGCTTGCCCGCGGCGACCAGGGCCTCGGCGATCGGACGGTGCAGATCGTTGCCGACGACGATGCTGACGGCGTCGATCGTCGGGTCCTCGGCCACCGCCTCCCAGCTGGGGAGCGCCTTCTCGTACCCGTACCGGCGGGCGGCGTCCTCGCCGAGTTCGACGTTGGCGTCGGCTATGGCGGCCAGGCGGACCGGCGGCAGGCCGGCCGCGAAGACCGTGTTGACGTTGCGGTAACCGGCGGCGTGGGTGCGGCCGGCCATGCCGGCTCCGATTACCGCGACGGAAAGGGGCTTGCCGGACGTGGCCATGGGGGTGCCTTTCAGCGTGTGGGGGTGGTCAGGTCGACGTGGCGTGGACGGTCAGGCGGCGGACTGGCCGCGCAAGCATGGACGCCAGGACGCGGTAGCTGCGTGCGGCCGACACGGGCGGGACCAGAAAGCAGAACGCGATCAGCACCAGCGACACGGTGACGCCGACCTGTCCGGTCAGCAGCATCGGGCGCCGCCCGTACCGGCCCAGCAGCCACATGCCGGTGGAGACGGCGAGCACCGCGACGACGCCGTTGACGATGGTGGCGGTCAGCGCGGCCTGGGTGCCGAGTCCGGTGTCCAGCAGGATCGTGGGCGCGAAGCGGCTCGACCACCTCCGGGTCACGGATGAGGCCCAGGGTGCGGGCGGCGTCGTCGAACCGGCCGCGGGAGGCGAGCCGGCGCGGTGACTCGGGCACGAACGGCATGCCGATCCACAGCAGCACGGCCGGGATCGCGGCCAGTGCGAGCATCCAGCGCCAGACGCCGCCTTCGCCCATGGTCTTCGCGATGACCGCGTTCGAGGTGTAGGCCAGGAGCTGGCCGGTCACGATCATCAGCTCGTTCTGGGTCACCAGCCGGCCGCGGTGTGCGGCGGGGGCCGGCTCGGCGATGAAGACCGGCACGGTGGCGGACGCGCCTCCGACGGCGAGCCCGAGCGGGATCCGGAAGAGCGCCATCACCGCGAGGTCCGGTGCGAGCGCGGTCCCCAGGGCGCCGATGAAGAACAGCACGGCGAGCCCGAGGATGGCCCGCTTGCGCCCGTAGCGGTCGGAGAGGCCTGCGGCGAAGCATGGTCCGTGACGGCGTTGCTTTGTATGGGGGCCTGGGGCGCGTCGTCCCTGACGTCCATGACCACCTCCTACGGGTTGGTGTGCGGGTGCGGTGAGCCAGCCGGGTTCAGGTGCCACGCGCAGGATTAAAGCGCTTTAAGAGCCGCTCGGCGAGTACGATGCCCTCCACGGAAATGTCATGTCAATAGATTGTCTCTACGGTGTGACGCGGCCCGATGGGCCGCGGCTCGTCACCGGTTGCCCTTCTCGGCGAACGCGGCGACGGTGTCCACGTTGCCCTTGTCGACGAACGCCGGACCGGTCAGCACGGGTTGCTCGCCGCCACCGCTGTAGTTGCCGTTGTTCTTGTAGAGCCACAGGGAGTCGATCGCCAGGTAGCCCTGCAGATAGGGCTGCTGGTCCACGGCGAACTGGACGCTGCCCTTCTCGATGGCGGAGATGAGCTGCTTGTTGAGGTCGAAGGTCGCGACCTTGGCCTTGCTGCCCACCTCGGACGCCGCCTGCGCGGCCGTGAGCGCGAACGGGGCGCCGAGGGTGACCACTTCGTCGATGGACTTGTCCTGCCTGAGCTTGGCGCTGATCGTCGACTTCACCGAGGGCATGTCGGTGCCGTTGACGTAGAGGATGTCCGTCTTGCCGCTGAAGGTCTTCTTCACTCCGGCGCAACGTTGTTCAAGGTTGACGTCCCCCTGGGCCTGGATGACACACAGGGCGTGCTTGGCGCCGGTGGTGTCGATCTTGCTGCCGAGTGCCCGGCCGGAGATGGACTCGTCCTGGCCGAAGAAGGAGAGCAGGTTCTGCTTCTTCCAGACGGACATCCCGGCGTTGAAACCGACGACCGGGATACCGGCCTTCTCGGCCTTGGCGACCGCGGCCCGCATGGCGTCCGGCTTGGCCAGGGTGACAGCGATGCCGTCGACCTTCTGGTTGATCGCGTTCCGCACCAGATTGGCCTGGTCGGCCGCGTTCTCGTCGCTGGAGTAGACGAGCTTGACGTTGTCCTTGGCGGCGGCGGCCTGGGCGCCCTTGCGGATGGTGTCCCAGAAGGTGTCACCGGCGGGAGCGTGGGTGACCATCGCGATCGTCATGCGCGGAGTGGTGGCCTTGCCTGCGGACACGTTGCTGCCCGCCTCTTCGGCCTTCTTCCCACCGGAACTGGAACAGCCCGCGAGGACCAAGGCGGTCGAGGCGGCCACGGCCACGACGGGAGCGACTCTTCGGGAGCGGGAGCGGGAAAGGGAAACGCGGTTCATGGCTCGTGCACCTCACTGTGCGACTTGCTGGGGGACGGGAGGGAGGGACAGCAGACCGAAGCGGCGCGCGCCGCGCGCTTCGTCGGGATGGCCGAACACCCGGACGCAGCCGGGAGCGACCGGAGCGATTAAAGCGCTTTAAGTGCTGGTACTATCGACTCGTTTCGAGAGGGTGTCAAGGCGTTGCGCGAGGAGATCGCAGTCCGGGAGGCACAGGTGGACGATGCCGATTCCGAGCGGCGCCAAAACGGCGCGAGCAGACGCCCCCGACTCGAGGACGTGGCGGCCCGCGTGGGCCTCTCCACCGCGTCCGTTTCCCTGGTACTGCGCGGCGTGTCCGGCCCCAGCGAGCGTACCCGGCAGCGCGTCCTGAAGGCCGCGGCCGAGCTGGGCTACCAGGCGGATCGCACCGCCAGCCTGCTCGCCAGCAGGCGCACCCGGCTGCTCGGCGTCATGGTCGACGTCCACAGCCCCTACCACGCCGAACTGGTCGACTACCTGCACACGGCCGCCGAGGAAGTCGGCTACGACCTCGTCCTCAGCACCCTGACCCGGACCCGCGACGAGCACACCGCCGTCGAGACGCTGCTGGCCTTCCGCAGCGAGGCCCTGATCCTCCTCGGCCCGACCGCCCCCGCCCACACGCTCGCCGCCCTCGACCGCAAGGCCCCGGTGATCGTCATCGGCCGCCGGATCACCGACGAGCAGCTGGACGTCGTGCGCACCGCGGACGAGGACGGGGTCGGCCAGATCGTCGACCACCTGGCGGGGCTCGGCCACCGCGCCATCGCCTACGTCGACGGCGGCAAGGGCGTCATCGCCACCGACCGGCGCCGCGGCTACCGCACCGCCATGCGCCGCCACGGCCTGGACCCGCACATCAGGATCCTGCGCGGCGAGAACACCGAGGCGGCCGGCGAGCGCGCGGCCCGCCACCTCCTCGACGGCGCCGCCCTGCCCACCGCCGTGGTCGCCTTCAACGACCAGTGCGCCATCGGCGTCCTGACCGCCCTCTCCCGCGCCGGTGTCGCCGTCCCCGGCGAGGTGTCCGTGGCCGGATACGACGACGACACACTCTCCCGGCTGAGCTGCTTCAACCTGACCACGGTCAGCCAGAACGCCGAGGAACAGGCCCGGCAGGCGGTGGCCGCCGCCGTCGAACGCCTCGACCAGGGCCGCACCAGTCCCCGCGAGGTGGTCCTGAGCCCGCAACTCGTCGTACGCGGCACCGTGGCCGAGCCCGCCTGACCCGCCCTTCACCGAACGAGGGACTCCCCACGCGCCCTGCGCACGGGGAGTCCCTCATCGCCACTCGGCAGAGCGCCTCAGATCAGGACTGGGGGCGGCTGCCGTGGTTGGCACCGTTCTTACGGCGGGCCTTCTTCTTGCGACGTCGCTTCGACGACATGTCGCCCTCCTTCCAACGATGCTCTACCTGTGCCGATCACATCGGTGTCTCACGCGGTGATCATGACCCGCATACCCAGCCCGTAGCACGTCACCCTCCATTGTGAAGCACCTCACGCCACGGCCGCTCCCTCGCCTAGCTTGCTAGGATGCTAGCATTGCGAATGTGGGTGATGAGGACGTCAAGCAGTTCAACGTGTACCTGCCGATCGGGCTGATCAAGCAGGTCAAGTACCGCGCCATCGAGTCGGGCATGTCCTTGTCGGCGCTGGTCGCCGACGCACTGCGCGCCTATCTCGACGACGCCGATGAGTCCGGACGGCAATCGACCGAGCAGGAGACCTGACATGGCGACACAAGACATGGCGACCGAAGGCATCGAGGCCGTGTTCCTGACGACGCACAACTGGGGCAGGGCGGCGAAGTTCTTCCAGACACTCGGCTACGAGCTGGAGTTCGCGACGGACCACAACTCCGGACAGCTCCGCAACGGCGACGGACCCTATGTGTTCATCGCCGAGGTCCCCGGGGACCAGGAGCCCGAGACCCGGATCGTGCTGAAGGTGCCCGACGCGGAGGCGTTCCGCCCCGACCCGGATGCCGTCGAGGTGGTCACGCCCTTCGAGGACACGCATTACGGGACCAGGGAGATGACCGTCCGCGACCCCGACGGGCGTGTGTGGAGCCTTCAGGCTCCCGCCGGGAACTGACCCACGCGCAGGCCACGGCGAAGGGGACATCATGACGGACGAACACATCGAGGCGCCGGACAGCACCGCGGTGCGGACCGCGCTCTGGCGGGCCATGCATGTCCAGGCCGACGCGCCCCCACACGTGATCGAGGACGAGATCGGCCTGCGGCTGGCGGCACCCGGCGAGGAGTGGCGGGACCGCCCGGACATGGATCCGGACGCCACCGGCGGGTTCCGGGCGGCCATGGTGGCGCGGGCCCGTTTCATCGAGGATCTGATCACCGAGCAGGCGGAGCGCGGCGTCGGCCAGTACGTCATCCTGGGCGCCGGTCTGGACACCTTCGCCCAGCGCAAGCCGGAGATCGCCTCCCGGCTGCGGATCTTCGAGGTCGACCAGCCAGGGCCCCAGGCCTGGAAACGCCGCCGCCTCGCCGAACTCGGCTACGGCGTCCCGGAATGGCTCCATCTGGTGCCGTTCGACTTCGAGGCGGGAGGCTCCTGGTTGGAGCGGCTGGCCACGGCCGGTTTTGATCCCGGGCAACCGGCGGTCATCGCCTCCACCGGCGTCAGCATGTACCTCACCAAGGACGCCACCAGCGCCACCCTGCGCCGGATCGCCGGGCTCGCCCCCGGCTCGACGCTCGCCATGACGTTCCTGCTGCCGACCGAGCTGGTCGACGACGCCGACCGCCCCGGCCTCCGGGCGAGCAAGGAGGGCGCGCGGGCGTCCGGAACGCCGTTCCTCAGCTTCTACACCCCGCGGGAGATGCTGGACCTGGCCCGCGAGGCGGGCTTCCGGGACGCCCGCCACGTGTCGGGGGCGTCGCACGCCGCGCGCTACTTCGCCGGCCGCGCCGACGGCCTGCGCCCGTCCAGCGGTGAGGACCTGCTGCTGGCCACGACCTGATCCCCCAGGAGCGGTTGTACGTGGTCGTGGGAGGCGTTCGGCCGCCGTTCGGTGCCCTCGGCGGTCACCCCCATGGCGTCGCCGACCGCGATGGCGGTCAGCCACTCGTCGACGTCGGCGACGTCGATGTGCCCGTGACGCAGCGCGGTTTCCGGGCCGTCCCGGCCGGGTGGTCATGGCGTCAGCGGCCTCGCCGAGGTGGCCCAGGCCCATGTCCGGTCCGTCGAGGGCGGTCAGACCGGGCAGGTCTACACCCTGGTGCAGGACAACGCGCAGATCAGGGGCCTGTCGCGGATGACGGGCCCCTTTTGCGTGCCGCCACAAGAAACCTCACTCCGCCCAATCTGCATCCCATCCACGGCATAAGGACTGTCAGGAGGGACACGACTCCATGCTCATCATCGTGGTCAGGGCCGGTGTCGTCGGTTTGGCCAGCGCCTACAGCCTGGCCCGAAGCGGTTGCGAGGTGGTGGTCCTGGAGGCCCGGGGCGCGGGGTCGGCCGCCTCCCACGGCAACGCGGCCAAGATCGCCCTCGCCGAGAGCGGTCCCGTCCCGGGACCCGGGGGTCATCCTGCAGTCGCTGCGGTGGCTGCTGAAGCCGGACAGCCCGCTGCACATCAGGCCCTCGCTCGCCCCGGGCTGCGCTGCCGGGAGTTGGGGGTGGTCATCCACGAGCACACTCCGGTGCGGCGTGTCCTGCTGCGTGGCGACGGGGTGACGGGCGTGCTGACCGACAAGGGGGAGATCACCGGGACACGCTGCTGCTGGCCGCCGGGGTGTGGACCGGGCGCGTGTCCCGCCAGTTGGGCGCCCCCTGCCCATCCGGCCGGGCAAGGGCTACAGCGTCGACTACTCCCCCGCCCCCGTCTCCTTGCGCACCTCGCTCACGCTGATCGTCTACGCCGCCGGGTTCTCCGCACTCGTCCAGCTGCTCATCATCACGTTCGCCGGACTCGCCGTATACGGCGCCTACACCTGGGTGCGCAGCGGTCCCCTGGTACCTGGCGGCCATGGTGGCGAGCGTCGCGCTGTTTCTCGGCGCGCTGCGAGCGGTCGGCACCGCGGAGGCGCGCCGGCATCTGGATGCCGGAATCTGGCTGGTCGCCACCCTCCTCGCCGTCCTCGCCGTCTCCTACTACGGCGCATTCGGCCCCCTCGCCACGCCACCGCTGGGCGGACCGTACGACCTGCTCGTCATCATCGCCCTCGCGCTGGTCAGCTACGGGTGGGCCGTACGCAGTGGCTTCCGCACCGAGCAACTCGACCGCGCCCTCGCCGAGGACTTTCCCTCGTCCTCCGAACCGCCCCGCCCTTAAGGTGGTACATCCCCTTTCGGATGGGTAAGTGGCCTGGTGTGCGCTGGCTGAGCAGCATCCGGACAGCGATAGCGTTCGCCCTGGTGGGACCGCTGATCGTGTCGCTGCTGCTGGTGCCGTTCCGTACCGCCTTCCCCCGTACCGACTCGGCTCTCGTGCTGGTGGCGGTGGTGGTGGCCGTGGCAGCCCTGGGCTACCGGAGCGCGGGCGTGATCGCGGCGTTGTCGGCCACCATCTGGTTCGGCTTCTTCCTGACCCGCCCGTGGGAGGCGCTGTCCGTCACCAGCGCCCAGGAGGGCTGGACGGCCGCTCTGCTGCTCGCCATCGGTCTCGCCGTCTCGGAACTGGCAGTGCGCGCCCTCAGCCAGCGGAATCGGGCGCAGGCGGCGCATGGCCGTCTCAAACTGCTGCATGACGCCGGTACGGCCATCGGTGCCACTCTCGACGCGGAGCGGACCGGGCGGGAGCTGGCGCAGGTGGCGGTGGGCCGGTTCGCCGATTTCGTCACCGTCGATCTGGCCGTGTGCGTCCTGGCCGGGGACGAGATGCCGCCGGACGGCGCCACACGGGTGCGCCGGGTGGCGCTGGCCGGGGTCCGCGACGATCATCCGCTGCTCCCCGTGGGCGGGCCGCCCAGGCTTGCCCTGTACGAGCCGCGAAACCGCGGCTCGCCCTGCGGGCGGCCGAGGATCGAACCCGATCTGCGGGCCCGCGTCGACTGGCAGGCGCTGGTCCCCGAGCCCGCCGGGGCGGTGTTGGACTACGGCATGGGCTCACTGATCACCGCTCCACTGCGGGCCCGGGGCAGTGTGCTGGGGATGGTCGGTTTCTGGCGTACGCGGGGCACCCGGCCCTTCACCGACAGCGATCTGTCCGACGCCGGGGAACTGGCCGCCAAGGCCGGCACGGCCATCGACAACGCGCGCCGCTACACCCGTGAGCGGGCCACCGCCCTGGCGCTGCAGCGCAATCTGCTGCCCCGGCATCTGCCCGGGCAGACGGCCGTCGATGTGGCCTCCCGCTATCTGCCGGCGGATTCGCGGGCCGGCGTGGGCGGCGACTGGTTCGATGTGATTCCGCTCTCCGGCAGCCGCGTGGCGCTCGTCGTCGGGGATGTGGTCGGCCACGGTATCAACGCCTCCGCCACCATGGGACGGCTGCGCACCGCCGTGCGCACCCTGGCCGATGTCGACCTGCCGCCCGACGAACTCCTCACCCACCTCGACGACCTCGTCATCCACCTCGCCGATGACGAGGTGGACACCGACGCGGACGCGGACACGGACCCGGACACGGCAACCACCGGTGGAGTGGGGGCGACCTGTCTGTACGCGGTCTACGATCCGGCCTCCCGGCACTGCGCGGTGGCCTCGGCCGGCCACCCGCTGCCCGTCCTCGTCACCCCCGGCGGCAGGGCCGAGCTGGTACGCGGCTTCACCGGCCCGCCGCTCGGAGTGGGCGGCCTGCCGTTCGAGACCACCGAGCTGGACCTGGCCGCGGGCAGCGTGCTCGCCCTGTACTCCGACGGCCTGGTCCGGTCCCGCGACCGCGACATCGACGCGGGGCTCACCAAGCTGTGCGACGCGCTGTCGGTGCCGGAAACGTCACTGAACGCGGCCTGCGACACCGTTCTGCGCACGCTGGCGGACGACCGCCCGGCGGACGACATCACCCTGCTGCTCGCCCGTACGCGCGCCCTGGCCCCGGACCGGGTCGCCAGCTGGGACATCGCGGCCGACCCGGCGCTGGTCGTTCACGCCCGGAAACTCGCCGTCGAACAGCTCGACGCATGGGGGCTGTGGGATCTGGCCTTCATCACCGAGCTGCTGGTCAGCGAGCTGGTCACCAATGCCATCCGCTACGGCGCCACACCGATCCGCCTACGGCTGATCCGCGACCGCAAGCTGATCTGCGAGGTGTCCGACGCCAGCAGTACCACTCCCCATCTGCGCCGCAGCCGCGCCTACGACGAGGGCGGCCGTGGCCTGGTGCTCGTCGCCCAGCTCAGCAACAACTGGGGGACGCGCCAGACCACGGCCGGAAAGACCATCTGGTGTGAGCAGAGGCTGCCGGCCTCCGGCCATGGCTAGCCGAGCTTCTTGAGCAGCTCGGTGGCGAGGGGGCCGGAGGAGGCGGGGTTCTGACCGGTGACGACGTTGCGGTCGACCTCGACGTGCGGCGCCCATGCCTCGCCTGCCTCGACGGTGAGCCCGGCCTCGGTCAGCCGGTCCTGCAGCAGCCACTTGGCGTTGTCGGCGCTTCCGGCCAGCTGCTCCTCGGCGTTCGTGAACGCGGTGATCCGGTAACCGGCGTAGGCGTTGGTGCCGTCCTCCTTGACCGCCGCCAGCAGCGCGGCCGGGCCGTGGCACACCACGCCCACCGGCAGCCCCCGGTCCACCGCCCGCGTCAGAAGCCGCCCGGAGTCGGCGTCGACGGCGAGGTCCTCCATGGGGCCGTGGCCCCCGGGAACGTACACCGCGTCGAAGTCCTCTAGCCGCACATCTGCCAGGACGGCCGGCCGGCGGAACTCGGCGGCGGTTTCCACCACCTTCGTGAGCCTCGCGGCCTCCTCGGCGCCGCCGGCCGCCTCCGGAGCCAGGCTGACGGGGTCGACCGGCGACACCACGCCGCCCGGAGTGGCCACGGTGACCTCATGCCCGGCGGCCTTGAACGCCTCCAGCGGGACGACGGCCTCCTCCGCCCAGAAACCCGTGCGGTGCGTGCTGCCGTCCGCCAGCGTCCACGCGTCGGCTCCGGTCATCACAAAAAGGATCTTCGCCATGGTTCTCTCCTCGTAGCGGTGTCGCGTGCCTGCCCCGCACACTAGGTCCGCCGGTCGTTGAAGATCCAATCACCGCGGTAGCGCCGCCGCTCGCCCTGCGAGCTTTCCAGATCATCATTCTGCGCATGTTCCCGGCGATCGATTAGGCTCCTCAGATGGCGAAGTACTTCGATGTTCACCCCGACAATCCCCAGGCGCGCACCATCGGCAATGTGGCCGACAGGATCCGTTCCGGCGCGCTGGTCGCCTACCCGACCGACTCCTGCTTCGCGCTGGGCTGCCAGATGGGCAACCGCGACGGCATCAGCCGGATCCGCTCGATCCGCAACCTCGACGACCGCCACCACTTCACCCTGGTGTGCCAGGATTTCGCACAGCTGGGTCAATTCGTGCACATCGACAAGGATGTGTTCCGCGCGATCAAGGCGGCGACACCGGGCAGCTACACCTTCATCCTCCCCGCGACGAAGGAGGTGCCGCGGGCGCTCCCGCACCCGAAGAAGAAGACGGTCGGCGTGCGGATCCCCAACCACGCCGTCACCCAGGCGCTGCTCGCGAACCTGGGCGAGCCGCTGCTTTCCAGCACCCTGCTGCTGCCCGGCGAGGACGAGCCGATGACGCAGGGCTGGGAGATCAAGGAACGGCTCGATCATGTGGTGGACGCCGTGGTCGACTCGGGAGAGTGCGGCACCGAGCCGACCACGGTCATCGACTTCTCCGACGGCGAGGCCCAGATCGTGCGCCGAGGGGCGGGCGACACCGCGCGGTTCGAATAGGCCCAAAGGAGGACCGAAGAAGACCGAAGAAGACTAGTCGTCGATGCACTTGGGGTACTTCGAGCCCCGGTTGCAGTCGTGGTAGTCGTACTTGCTGACCCGGAACTTCTTCCCCTCGCCCCCCTTGGCGGGATCGACGACCAGATAGAACTTCTTCCCGTCCCTGACCTTCTCGGTGACCCTTCCCTCAGGGCCTTTCTCGAAGTCCTGCGCGCACCCGGTGAGTGCGAGGGCGGTCACGGCCGCGAGAACGAGGGCGGGGGCGAGGCGGCGTTGCATGTGAAGCTCCTGATCGGCTTGAAGACGAGGGCAGTCTAAGGTCATCCGCGGCGCCGCTGAGCAGGCAGGGTCCACCGATCACCCCCTTCACACACGGCGGTTCGACACCGTCCGCATCGGGGCCTGCCGGTTCCGGACCCGCTGCTGGAAGCAGCGAGCCCCGCTGCGTGGAGGCTGCTCCCCCGGCCGTCACCCGGGAGTCAGCGACACACGCCGGGCGGGAGCGGCACGAGAGTCTGTGCCACTTCCCGCTCGACGGCTGATGCCCGACGCCCCGTGTGCTCTCCGTCAGGACGGGTTGTCCGCGTGGGTGAGGGTCGTCCAGGCGTTGAAGTAGTTGTCGGTGCCGGACGGGCGGTGTGCCTCGGTGTACTTCTGGGTGTTGGACATGGCGATGCCGAGGCGGTTGTGGAGGGCGTTGAGGCCGACCTCGGTGACCCGGTCGAGGCCCTTCTTGACCGAGCCGCCGCACAGCCAGGACGGCACGGTGGTGCCGTTCTCGTACGAGGTGTGGAAGCCCAGGGCCTGGCGCAGCCGGTCCTGGATCTTCGGGTACAGGTCCTGGCCCTGGATGCGGCTGGTCTCGGCGATGTCCGCGATGGAGGCGAGGCCCCAGCCGGTGTGCCCGAAGTCGCGGCAGGTCTCCTGGGAGAGGCCGTCGGCGAAGGTGCTCTGGCCCTGCCAGTACGTGACGATCTCGGCCTTGGTGTCGATGCTGCTGTTCGCGGGCGGCTTGGGCAGATCGCCGTCGGTGGTCAGGTAGACGTACGCCGGGGCGCGGGCGAGGTAGGTGCTGACGGCCTTGTCGTAGCTCGTGCGGTCCTCGATGAAGACGGAGATGCCGATCGCCGCCTCGGTCATGACCAGTTGCCAGTTGCCGTTCTTGGTCTCGGCGCCGCTGATCACCTTGGGGAGGTACACATCGCGCAGCATGGTGGCGAAGCGCCCGGCGCCCGCCCAGCCGCCGTCGTAGGTGTATTTGATGATCTCGGCGGCGCGTGGCCAGGTGGATCCGGACCAGCCGCTCTGCAGCGGGGCGTTGCTGTTGGTGTGATCGGTGATGGCCGCGGACCAGGCGTCCATGATCTCGATGGCCTTCTTGGCGCATCTGCTGTCCCGGGTGAAGTACCAGGCGAGCGCGTCGGTGTAGGCCGCGATGGCGTCCTGGCGCTCGTCGGTGCAGCCGTGATTGGGGTTGGACGACGATCCGCATTCCACGATGGCCCGTGGCTTGGGGGTACGCGACAGTGAGGCGTAGGAGCTGGCCATCATGTCGTCGTACGCGGCCTTCCAGGGCTGCTGGCCGGCCTGCACCTTCGCCCGGGCGTAGTCGAGCTGCCCCCGGCTCACCAGCACCCCGGGGTGGGTGAAGGTGGCCGGCGCGGCGGTCGCGCGTGGCGCCGGGCCGGTGAGCTGAAGGCTCAGCAGCCCGGCCAGCAGGACGAGCACGCTGAGCAGCGCGGTTCTGGTTCGTGCCATCCGATGACCTCTTCCATGCTCGATGGGGGACGCGGTGGCGCAGTGGGACGGGATTGGACTGGACCATAAGGAGGCGTCGCGAACATGTCAATGCTCGCGTATGTGTCCGTCGTTCAGTCCCTTGACCACAAAGGGTCAGCGCGAGGTGCCGGTGTCCATCTCGCGGGCCAGGGCCACGGTCAGGGCGCGGAAGACGCGCACTTCGGGGCTGGTGTCCGTGGTGCGGGTGGCGAGGACGCTCTGTGCGTAGGGCGCGTCCAGCACCGGTACGTACCGCGCACCCGGCCAGCGGTAGAAGCGGGCGAAGGAGGCGAGCCCCGAGCCCGCGCCGCGGCCCGCCGCCACGCTGGTGAGGATGTCCTGCGGCGTGAGGCGTAGTCAGGTGCGCGGCGTTCACCGGTCCCGAAGTACAGGTAGTCGGTGAAGGTGCGCGGTGTGTGCGGGGGCAGTCGCAGATAGGGCAGGTCGATGACGTCGGCCAGGTGGACGCCGCACCGCATCGCCCACCGCTACATCGACCGGCCCTACCCGGACCGGGTCCGCGCCCGCACCAGCGCCTGGATCGAGGTCGAGCGGTGGCACGGCTGGGGTTCGATGAAGGACAACGACCAGGCTTCCGCGTAATTCCCCGGTCACGGCCCGCACCCCGGGGCGGCGACTCCGGCAAGGGTCGCCGCCCCGGGGCGGGAGGTCGGCCGTCGCGAGCAGGCCGCCGCGCCTCACCGGCCCGCGGGGACGGCCTCCCCCAGGTGTTCCGGGTCCGCGCTTTCCTCCGTGATCCCGCATTCCACCCGCGCGCGGTCCACCATCCGGCGTGCGTGCCGCAGCCCGATCCGGTCCAGTACACCGGCCAGTTCGGCCAGATCGGCGGCCGTCAGGGCGCGGTCACGCCCCAGTTGGGCCAGGGACTTGACGAGCCCCAGCCTGGCGAGGGCCTCGCCGCGCGGCTCACGCATGGCGCTGAACTCGGTCAGTGCCCCCTGGTAGACATCCCGCGCCTCCGCGAAGCGGCCCGCGCGATAGAGCACATTGCCGCGCATCTTGTGGTTGTAGGCCAGCGCGCTCATCAGGTTCATCGCGCGACACGTCACCTCCGCCTCGGAGAGCAGCTCCAGCGCACGGTCCACGTCGCCATCGCGCACGGAGACGATGTCGGCCAGGCCCCGCAGTGCCCAGGCGTGTCCGCGCCGGTCATCGGCCTGCGCGGCGATCTCCGCGGACTCCTCGAACATCGCGTACGCCGTGTCGTACGACCCGGTGTTGCGATGCATCTGGGCGATCCCCTCCAGCGCCCATACGGTGTGCCGTGCCTCGCCGCGCTCCCGCGCCTCGGCGAGCAGTTGCTCGTGCAGCGCGCTCACGGCCTCGTAATCCCCCTGGATACGGCCCGTCTCGGCCATGCCGGCGAGCGAGTAGCCGCGGGCGAGGATGTCCCGTCCCCGTTCGCCGAGTTCGGCCGCTGATGCGAGCAGGCGCCACGCCAGGGCCAGCGCGCCCCGTTGCCGGGCAAGCGTGCCGCCGCTCCACAGCGCCCACGCCATCGCCCCGGCGTCCCCCGCCGCACGGGCCGCCCGATAGCTGGCCTTCCACTCGCGGTCGGCGTCCGACACATGCCCCAGCCTGCGGTGGGCCTCGGCCACCGCCAGCCCCACGCGTGCCGCCTCGCGCGGGCAGCCGCTCCGCTCGGCCGCCCGCAACTGCTCGGTGCCCGCGGCCAGTACGTCGACCAGCGACGAGTTCACGGACAGGGTGGTCAGGGAGCCCTGGTACTCCGGGGCGAATGCCTTGCCGTACATGAATGCCTTTCCGTATGTGGTGCCCGCAGGAGCGCACGCTGCCCTCTATGCACTGCGCGTATACATGCAGTGCATAGAGGGCCGGAAACAGCCCTCTCTCAGTTGGCTGCCACGCGTCCGCTGTCGATCAAGACGCGATTCGGCCCGGCGAGGTTGTCCGTGAAGCCACGCGATCGACACCCGCTGTTCCGGACGGCCGCCCGGAACACACCACGGTCAGGTGGGCCGCCCGCCCCGGGAGCGAGGCCAGCAGCTCCTGGGTGTAGGGGTGGCGCGGGGCTTTCAGGGCCTCGTCGACATCATCCCGCTCCACGACCCACCCCCCTTGAACACCAGCACGCGGTCGGTGAGGGGGTGCACCACCCCCAGGTCGTGCGAGATGAAGAGCAGCGAGGTGCCGAGCTCCTCCCGCAGGTCCCCGATCAGGTCGAGCACCTGGGCCTGGATGAGGACGTCCAGTGCGGACAGCGGCTCGTCGCACACGATGATCTCCGGCTCGGCGGCCGACGCCCGCGCTATCGCCACCTGCTGACGCTGCCCGCCGGTGGTGGGCGACTACTTCCTCAACGCCGAGGCCCCGCCCCTGACCGGCTTCTTCTGAGCCGCCCCGGCTGTCCAGAGAACGCCACGGGGGCCGGCCGCGGTATCTCCGCGGCCGGTCCCCGCTCTCCTGTCGCTCCTAAGTGTGTTCCGGCGGGTTGATCCGCGAGGTCTTGATGGCGGAGGCGCCGGTGCCCCACTTGTCGAGGATGCGGGCATAGACCCCGTCCTTGATCAGCTCATTGACGGCGGCCTGGAAGGCGCGGGTGAGCCGTGAGCCCTTCTTGAAGGCGAAGCCCACGTCGAGCCGGTGGTACTCGCCCAGGAAGGTGGTCTGCGCGGCCTTCTGCGCCGCCTGGTGGCGCAGGCCGTTGATGGTGGACATCTCCACGTCGATGCGGCCCTGCTGGAGTGCGGTGAGGAGGGCGCCGTTCTCCGAGAACACCTTCACCTCGTACGGCTCCTTGCCCGCCTTCGTGCACACCTTCTTCCGCGCTGCGAGGGTCGCCTCGAAGGTGGTGCCCGCCCCGGTGCCGATGGTCAGGCCGCACAGCCGGGTGAGGTCGGTGACCTTGCCGCCGAGCGCGGTGTTGCCCTTCTTCACCGCGAAGCCCTGGCCGTCGTTGATGTAGGTGGCGAAGTCGATGGTCTTCAGCCGCTCGGCGGTGACGCCGAAGTTGCCGGTCCCGACGTCGTACTTGCCGCTGCCGAGGGCGGGCAGGATCGTCTCGAACGCGGCGTCCTGGCGCTGGAGCTTGACGCCGAGGACCTTGGCCACCGCGTTCGCGAGATCGATGTCCTGGCCCACGGGCTTCCCGCCCGTCCCTTGCGGGTAGTACGCGCCCGGCGGTCCCCCCACCGAACTGCCGATCCGCAGCGTGCCCGTCTTCCTGACATCGGCGGGCAGCAGGGCGGCGACGGAGTCGGCCTTGTGCACCTCGGCGACCGGGTTCTGGGTCGGTGCGGGGGACGCGGCGCCCGCCTCCGAGGTTCCGCCGGCGCCACCGGAGCCGCAGCCTGCCAGCATCGACACGAGAACGGTTGCGGCGGCGACCGGACGGAGGCGCAGTCTCGTGCGGGTGTGGTTCACGGGGCGATGGCCTTTCGGATACGGGCACCACTGTGGGTGATGAGGTGTTTCTCGAACGGGAGCGGGCCGATGGTCTCCGGGTCGGCCTCGGTGTCGAACAGCGGTGTGTAGCCGGTGGCCAGGTACAGCCCGCGCGCCTCGGGCTGGCGCGGTCCGGTGGTCAGGTAGAGGCGCCGGTAGCCGCAAGACCCTGCCTCGCGCTCCAGTTCGGCCACGACCCGGCGGGCGAGGCCGCGTCGGCGGTGGGCGGAGTGGGTCCAGATCCTCTTCAGCTCGGCCGTGGTCGCGTCGTACCGGCGGAAGGCGCCGCCCGCGACCGGCTCCCCGTGTTCCAGCAACAGGAGCAGCACGCCGCCGTGTGCGGGGGTGAACTCCTCGTCGGGGTACCGGGCGAGTTCGGCGTGGGCGTCCTTGCCGTAACGGGTGGAGTACTCGTTGCCCAGTTCACGCAACAACGGCGCCACGCGCGGGTCGCCGACCTCGACGATGACGACGGTCAGCCCGGTGGACGGCCCCTGCGTGGCTGCGGTCATGCGCGCACCGCCGCGAGGGCCTGTGGGCCGCGGGCCGCGCGCTCGGCATCGCGCTTGGCGACCTCCTCGCGGACGATGGGGATCACGTGCCGCCCGAAGTCGATCGCGTCGCCGAGCAGGTCGTAGCCCCGGGCCGAGAGGATGTCGACGCCCAGGTCGTAGTAGTCCAGCAGCGCCTGGGCCACCGTCTCGGGGGTGCCGACCAGGGCGTTGGAGTTGCCCGCGCCACCGGTGGCGGCGGCCGTCGGGGTCCACAGCGCGCGGTCGTAGCGCTCGCCCTGCTCCGCGATGGCGATCAACCGCTGGGAACCGGTGTTCTCGGGGGCACCGTTGCGGTGGTGCCGTACGAGCCCCTGCTCACGCCGCGCGCGGATCGCGCCGACCGTGCGGTGGGCCTTCTCCCAGGCCAGTTCCTCGGTCGGAGCGATGATCGGCCGGAAGGCCGCCTGAATGCGCGGGACATCGGTGCGGCCCGCCGCCCGCGCGGCCGCTTTCACCGCCTCGATCTGTTCCGCGGTCTTCTCCAGGGGCTCGCCCCACAGGCAGTAGATGTCGGCCTCCGCTCCCCCGGCCGCGTAGGCCGCCGGGGAGGAGCCGCCGAAGGAGACCCGGGGCCGGGGCTGTTGTACGGGGCGTACATCGCTGACGAAGTCGTGGAAGCGGTAGTACTCCCCCTCGTGGTCGAACGGCTCGCGCTCCGTCCAGATCTTCTTCACGATCCGGATGTACTCACGGGTGCGCTCATAGCGCTGGTCCTTGGTGAGGGTGTCGCCCTCCCGGCCCTGCTCGTGGTCGTTGCCGCCGGTGATGAAGTGCACCGTCAGGCGGCCCTCGCTGATCTGGTCGAGGGTGGCGAAGGTCTTGGCGGCGTACGTGGGGTACGAGACGTTGGGCCGGTGGGCGAGCAGGATCTGGAGGCGCTCCAGCCTGCTCGCGATGTACGCGGCGGCCGGGGCGGGGTCAGGCGATCCGGAGCCGTAGGCGAAGAGCACCCGGTCCCAGCCGTGGTCCTCGTGCGCCCGGGCGAGCCGGAGCGTGTACTCCTTGTCGAAGGCCGCGCCGGAGCGCGGGGTGGTCTCGGAGCCGTCATGGGTGGCGGCGATGCCGAGGAATTCCACGGGCATGCGAAGGGCCTTTCGGAATAGGGCGGAGGAGTCCCACGGGCGGGGCGGGGTGCCGCTGGCCCAGCCGGCATTTGACGGTGGATCAGCGTGGTGCGAAGCGCGGGTGGCACAGGCGTGATGAGGCCGGAGGGGTGCGAAGGCAGCGCGTGTCCGGGTTCGCAGGACCGTTCGTACCCGGGCGGCGCCCGTGTGCTGCGGTCGTACGAGGGGAGAGCTCGGCCCGCGACGGGGTCACCGAGGGAGGGAAGGGCCGGTCAGACAGCCCGCTGCCGAGTCAGGCGCAACACATCGCGGACCACACACGACCGAAGTCGATGTGGTCGCGGGAGACCAAGCGCAGCTGGGCAGTCATGGAACTAATTGAGCAGGACGAACGGCGTCGCGTCAACCAGTGCTCGGATGACGGACCGGCGCTGGCTGACCCCCTGCCGCATTGACAGTGGCACGCAGTCGGCACATACCATCACCCCCTGGACCGGCTCCGCCCTCGCGCGGCAGCCTCTCCGGCCGCGTTGAGGGACGCGGCGAGCGTGATGAACCGCCCCGCCCCGGCCGCACCGTGCCACCGGGGTGCTCACACCCACGCCCGCGATCCTTCCCCCGGAGAAGCCTGAAGATGGCCCCTTCCGATGTCACCGCCCCTGACGCCGTGTCCGTATCCGTATCCGCGCGCAAGCGGCCGGAAGGCGCGGCCCCGGACCCCGGCGATTCCGGCGATCTGCCGCCGATCGTGCCGCGTCGGCACCTCGGCCGTTGGTTCGCCGCGGCCGTCGCGCTGATGGTGTTCGCCATGGTGGTGAACTCCGTCGTCCGCAATCCCGCCTTCCAATGGGACGTGGTGGGGAGCTACTTCACCACCAGCGCCGTGCTGGGCGGGCTGCTGCTGACCCTGTGGCTGACCGCGGTGGTCATGGTGCTCGGCTTTCTGCTCGGCACCCTGGTGGCCGTGATGCGACTGTCCGCCAACCCGGTGCTGGCTACGCTGAGTTGGGGCTATGTGTGGATCTTCCGCTCCACACCGCTGCTGGTCCAGCTGCTGTTCTGGTTCAATATCGGCGCCCTCTACCCGACGCTCGGTGTCGGGGTCCCCTTCGGTCCCGAGTTCATCACCGTCAAGACCGTCAACCTGTTCGGGCCCGCCCTCACCGCGGTCATCGGCCTGACCCTGCACGAGGCCGCGTACGCCGCCGAGGTGGTACGCGCTGGCATCCTCTCCGTGGACTCCGGCCAGACCCAGGCGGCCCAGGCGCTCGGCCTGGGGCGGTGGCGCACGCTGCGCCGGATCGTCGTGCCCCAGGCGATGCGCTCCATCGTGCCGACGGCCGGGAACATGTTGATCGGCACCCTGAAGGGCACCAGCATCGTCAGCGTCCTGGCCGTGCACGACCTGCTGTACTCGGTGCAGCTGGTCTACAACCAGACGTACCAGGTCATCCCCCTGCTGATGGTGGCCACCCTCTGGTACATCGCCGTCACCACGGTGCTGAGCGCGGGGCAGTTCTACGTCGAGCGTTACTACGCGCGCGGAGCCGCCCGCACCCTGCCGCCCACTCCTGTGCAGCGCCTGCGCGCACAGCTGGCCGCCCTGCGCGCCCGGCTGCGGTGAGCGGCGCGCGGGGCGGCCCGTGAAGCGGTGTCAGCTGGGCTCGGCGGGGGTCCTGAGCCGTGTGTGCGCCGCCCAGTCCAGGATCTGCACCGCCGCTCCGGCGGCCTCCAGCCCCCGGCAGTGCGTGTGGTGCCGGCGGGCAATGCCGTCGAGATCGAGGTGCGGGCCGAACGCCGGGTGGGCGGCCAGCCGGCGTGCGTACGCCCACACGTGCGGATGTTCCGTGATGCGGTGCACCGCGGCGGCGTCCAGATGCTGCCGATGCACGGTGTCGAGCCACACCAGGGTCACCCACACCTGCACATCGGAGGCGGTCAGTGCGTCACCCAGGACATGGGCCCGGACCGCGAGCCGTCGCTCCAGCGCGTCCAGCGCGCTGAATACCGTACCGAGCGCGGTGTCGCGCGCCGCGTCCTCGATGCCGGGCTGTCCGGCGCGCTGGGCGGCGTCGTCGATGCCGTGTTCGCAGAGGCGGGCGATCGCCTCCATCTCCCGCTCCGCGCCGCACGGGTGGAGCACGGGGCGTGCGGGGCTCGCGCTGCCGAAGTGGCGGTCCAGGTCGCGCAGGATGTCGGGGGTGTGTGTGCTGACGATCCTGCCCGACCAGTCGTCGCTGAGCACCGGTGCCGCGGTCGGCCCGGCGTAGCGGTGCGCGCTGGCCTCGTACATCAGGCTCAGGGCCGAGTGCCCGCCGTCCGGTCCGTCGGGCACGGCGGGCAACAGGGTCACCGGGAGGGTGTCACCGAGGCCGAGCAGGCTGTGGGTGATGGCGATCCGCAGACAATGGCGGCACGACAGCGACAGATGGAGGCGGTAGCGGCGCGGCACGGCGTAGTGTCCACTGCGCGCGTCCCGGCCGATCCTGCCCCGGAACGATGCGACGGACAGCGAGGACGGCGCGGCTTTCCCAGGTGTAACGGACACGTATCTCCCCAGGTCGGGTTGTTCGCTGGTGGTGAGACGTACGGTGAGCGGCCGACGGTGAACGGCCTGCGGTGAGCGTGCGGCGGGGTACGCGCGCAGCGCTGCGTGACGACGGTGTCAGGCGCCCGCGGGGGCCTGCCGGCTCAGGAGAAGAGACTTGCGGCGCTGCAGACGCGCAGCAGGTCGATGTGACGGCGGGAGGTCAGAAGGGGAGTCGGCCGATGCGTGCGGACCGCTCGGTCGGCGGCCGCCTGCCCTGGCCTCATCATTCCCCACCTATCCGCTAGGAATCCCTCACGAGGAGTGTCGAGTGCCTCACGGATTCCGTCAAGAGGTGTCCCACGTCCTGGTTACGGACCTACGGGTTGGTCCACGCCTCGGGGTCCTCGGCGAGGTCCAGGACCCCTTCCGGCAGCTCGGCCGCGGCGACCTCGGCGAGCGTGACCTCACCGAGGATCTTGCGGACGTTGGCCCGCACCGCGATCCACAGCGGCAGCAGGGACTCCGCCGGGCCGCAGTACGACAGCTCGGGCGGGCGTACGCCGCGGACGGACACCAGGGGCCCGTCGACCACGCGGATCACATCGGCGATCGTGATCTCGTCGGCGGGACGGGCCAGCCGGTAGCCGCCCTTCCCACCACGCTGGCTGGCGACCAGCCCACCCCGGCGCAGATCGCCCAGGATCCCTTCGAGGAACTTGTGCGGAACGCCCTGCGACGCCGCGATCGCCTCGGCCTTGAGAGAGATACCGTCCGCCGCCGCCGCCAGCTCCAGAGCCGCCCGCACCGCATAGTCCGCCTTCGCAGAGATCCGCATGCGGTGATTATCCGCCACCGGGAGCCGCGGCGATCAAAAGGGCAGGGCGAACGGAGGGTGCTCGCCGTGGAGGAAGTAGTCCCCCACCTCCTGGAGCCGGGGGGCGACCGGGACGCAGAGGGTGTGGGTGCGCACATTGCGCCAGAACCGGTCGAAACCGTACGCCGATGCGGCGGAGCGGGCGCCGAGGACGTCCAGCGCGCGGGCCGTGACGTCCTGCGCGGCCCCGGCGGCAGCCGCCTCGGCCGCCGCCGCCAGCATGGTGATCTCGGCGCACTCGTCGTCGGTGAGGTCCTCGCCGCGTGCCAGCCCGCAGTCCAGCGCTTCCAGCGCCTGGTCGGCGAGCGCGGACGCGGAGAACGTGGCGACGGTCAGCTCGCCGTAGGTCGTCAGCACGTACGGATTACGCGGCGAGCCGTACGACGGCCCGTCCAGCTGCCAGGGCACGTCCGCGGCCCTGGTGTACTCGCGGGCTTCGGCGAGCACTCCCTGGGCGATCCCGAGACAGATCTGGGCGGAGACCAGCCGCCCGGTCGGCGCGGACAGCCCGGCGAACGGCGACAGGGTGCTGTCGTCCGAGGAGAGCGGGCCGAGAACCGCGTCGCTCTCGATCGCCACGGCGTCGAACTCCACGCTCCCGCCGGCCGCCAGCCGCTGGCCGAAGGTGTCCCCGCCGTCACCCCCGGACACCACGCCGGGCCGCCCGGCGTCGACGAGGACGGCCAGCGGCTCCCCCGTCTCGGAGTGGTCGGCGCGCACGGCGAGCCGGTCGGCGACCAGCACGCCGGTGGCGTAACCCTGGCGTCCGTTCAGCACATAGCCGCCCGGCGCCGGGGTGAGCGTCAGACGCGGTTCCACGGGGGCCAGCCCGCCGCCCCAGCACCACTGACCGGCCGCGGACTCCCGCTCGACGCGAGCGGCGAGGCCCGGGCCGCCGAAGAACCGCGCGCTGGACGACAGCAGGTAATGACAGCCGAGCACTTGACCGATCGCCCCGTCGGCCGCGGCGATCGTCCGGATGACGGCATGAGCCGTCGGCCAGTCCGCCCCGCCGCCCCCGCTTTCGACGGGTATCAGCAACGACAGGAGTCCCGCCTCCCGAAGCCGTGAGACCTCGTCGAAGGGTGTCTTCCCGGCCTGGTCACGGACCACCGCGTCGGTGGCCAGGTCGTCCGCCGCCTCGTGGGCGACCTGCAGCCAACGCGCGCGGTCGCGTGTTTCCGTTACCGCATCCACCACCGTCACGCCTGCTCCTCTTCCTTCGGCAAGAGCCGCTTCGTCCGGCACGTACTGCCTGCCATGATTCCCTATTAACCCAGTAGGAAAAATAGGGAATCAAGCCGCAGACGTCCACCCGCTACCGTCTGTCCGTGAACGTGTCGGCCGGTCCGGCGCATGCCGGAGAGGCTCCGGCCCGGAGGTGGCAGGTGATGGCGGACAGCGGCGGCAACAGGTCACAGTTCGAGGCGGCCACGGGTGACGAAGCGCCCCTCGACGCCGACCCCCGGGAGCGGGCGGCGGCGGTGCGGGCGGCGTTCGACGGCCTGCGGGAGATCCGTCGGCTGATGAACACCGACCGGGACGACCCTCTTGTCGCACCCGCCCCCTGGGAGCGGCACCAGCCGGTACGGGCCGTGGCCCTTGCCCTGGAGGCGGCGGCCATCCCACCCTCGGCCGTCGGCGCCGACGGCCACCGGCTGGCGACGGGTTACCGCTGCGGCGAGGCCGAGCGGCCGGGGGTGGTCCGGGTCGAGTGGCTGGGCCCCCCGGGAAGTGGCGCCGCGTACGCGGCGGGAGAGGAACTGGGCCGCTGCGCCCGCGTGCTGCGCGAACTGGGCTGGGAGGCCCTGGAGTACCGCGGCCGCGGCCGCCACCGCTATCTGGAGGTCGAACCCCTTCCCTGACGCCGGGCGGGTGCCCCGCATCCCGCGGCGACGCACGCGGCGGCGAGGAGGATGCCGAAACCGACCGTCAGGGCGGTGGTGTAGCCGTGCACGGATGCCGCGGTCGGCGTGGCGTCGCGTGCCGACGCCAGGTGGGACGCCGTGGCGCCGGCCGCGATGGTGTTGAGCAGTGCGGTGCCGAGTGCGGCTCCCAGTTGCTGGGACGCGTTGTACGCGGCCGACGCGGCTCCGACGTCGTTCCGCGGCATGTCCGCGGTGGCCAGGCTCGCCGTCGGAGGCATGACGCAGCCGAGACCGAGCCCGGTGAACACCAGGGCGGGCACCAGGTGGAGCGGCAGGATGTCCGTGCTCTGCGGTGTCAGGCGGGTCAGGACGAACATCCCGGCGGCCGCGGCGAGCAGACCGGGCAGGATCAACGCCACGGGCGCGACGCGTCCGTGCAGCCTCCCGGCGATGAGTGTGGACCCGAGCAGGGCGGCCAAGGCGTTGATGATGAGCGTCAGGCCCGCCCGGACCGGCGAATAGCCCAGGACGGTCTGGGTGTAGTAGCTCATGAACAGGTAGAAGCCGAACATCGCGACGAACATCAACGTGATCGAGAGGAACGCACCGGCCCGGGCCCGGTGCAGAAGCACCCGCATCGGCAGCAGCGGGCGGGGCGCCCGGACCTCGACGGCCGCGAACGCGGCCAGCAGCAGGACACCCCCGGCGAGCAGCGCCAGCACCTTCGGCGCGCCCCAGCCGAGCGGTTCGGCCTCGTTGAAGGCGTACACCACGGCGGCGAACCCGGTGGCGCTGAGCAGTGCGCCCGCGACGTCGAGCCGTCCGCCGCCGCGGACCGGGCGGTCCGGTGGCACGAAGGCCGTGCCGAGTACGGCGATGAGGACGACGGGGATGTTGAGGTACAGGCACGAGCGCCAGCCGGCGTACTCCGTCAGCAGTCCCCCGGCAACCAGGCCGAGGGCCGACCCGGCGGCACCGACCGCGGCGAACACACCGAACGCCCGGCCGCGTTCGCGCGGCTCCGTGAATGTCATGGTCAGCAACGACAACCCGGCGGGCGCAAGGAGGGCGGCGAACACACCCTGGAGGGCCCGGGCCCAGAAGAACATCCCGGGATCCACGGCGGCCCCGCCCAGCGCGGACGCCGCGGCGAAGCCGACCAGACCGATGACGAACCCCCGCCGGTGGCCCAGCGCGCCGCTGATCCGGCCCCCGATCAGCAGCAGCCCACCGAAGCCCAGGGCATACGCGGTGATCGCCCATTGCCGGTTCGCATCGGACATCCCGAGCGCGCTTTGCGCGGAGGGCAGCGCGATGTTCACGATCGTCCCGTCCAGCACGACGAGCAGCTGGGCCGCGCTCACCGCCAGCAGCGTCCACCACCACCACCGCCGCGCGGGGGCGGGTCGCTGCATGGTGTCGGCGGCGGACTCCGCCTGGGGCGGTTCGATGTCTTGGGGATCCATGAATTCAAGTGTTTCGTTGAAGTGATCCCGGAGACTTTTCCTCGCGCCTGGGGCGATGGTTCAGGGTGAGTGGGCGGACAACCCTCAAGCCGCCGGTTGAACCCGGCCACGCAGGATCAGCACGGCCAGCCCCTCCGCGTCGAGCCGCTCCACCCGCTCCCATCCGGCGCTCAGCACGTCGATCTCGGTCTCGTCCAGCGCGATGTCCCGCCGCTTCTCCGGGGTCGTCGCGGCGAGCGGTGTGATCACCACGATCGCGCCGCCTTCCCTCAACCGACGGCCGAGGTCGTCCATGGTCCGGGTGCGGTGACGGAGGAAGGGATAGACCAGCCGGAGCGTGATCAGGTCGTAGCCGTCGCGGCCCAATACGGCGAGGTCGTCCCGCTCGACGTCCAGGCGCAGCCACCGCACCCCCGCCGGGTGATCGGAACCGGCCCGGTCGAGGGCGCTGCCGGCCCAGTCGACGGCGTCGACGATGTAGCCCACCGACGCCAGATGCGCGGCCAGTTCACCGAGGCCACAGCCCACATCGAGGGCACGGCCGCCGCCGGCGGGGGCGGGCACATGGGCGGACAGCAGTGCGCGTTCGGTGTCCCTCAGGGGCCGGAACATCTTTCCGTCGGCGTAGTGGGCGTCCCATTCGTCCTGCCGTGTGTGTCCCAACGGCCTGCTCCTCGGGGGTGGTGGTCAGCGGCTGCCGGAGGACCTCCCCGGGTTTCGGCTGATCCAACCGGTCGGTATGTTGCAATCTGCCGAACAGACCTGTTGGGAGTGCCCCATGACGCAGCAGTCCGTGCCGCCCGCACCGCGCATCGAAGGCCACTGCGACCCACGGTTCACCGCCGTACGCGCCGCGTTCGAAGCCAACTTCGCCGAGCGCGAGGAACTGGGCGCGGCGGTGACCGTTCATGTGGGCGGGCGGACCGTGGTGGATCTGTGGGGCGGCTGGGCGGATGCCGGGCGCCAACGGGCGTGGGAGCGGGACACCGTGGTGAACGTCTGGTCCACCACCAAGGGGGTGACGGCGCTGTGCGCCCACGTCCTCGCGGACCGGGGGCTGCTGGACTTCGACGCGCCGGTGGCCTCGTACTGGCCGGAGTTCGCGGTGGCGGGCAAGGACGACCTGCCGGTGCGCCATCTGCTGTCCCACCGGGCGGGCCTGGCAGGGCTGCGGGAAAAGCACACCGTGGCCGATCTGTACGACTGGGAGAAGACCTGCGCGCGACTGGCCGCCACGGAGCCGTGGTGGGAGCCCGGAACCCGGTCCGGGTACCACGCCATGACCTACGGCCACTTGGTCGGCGAGGTGATCCGGCGCATCACCGGTGTCCTTCCCGGCGAGTTTCTGCGCCAGGAGATCACCGGGCCGCTGGGGATCGATTTCGGCATCGGTCTGCCGGAGAAGGAGGCCGGGCGGGCGGCGGAGCTGGTCCATCCGCCCGCCGCCGCGTCCAGCCAACAGGCTGCGGCGTGCGCCCAATTGGAGCCCGTCGCCATCGCCGCGCTGGCCAATCCGCTCGTCGGGGCCGCCGAGGCCAATACTCCGCAGTGGCGGGCCGCACAGATCCCGGCGGCCAACGGCCACGGGACGGCCCGTGCGATCGCCACCCTCTACGGCATCTACGCCCGCCATGGCCTGGCCGGGGACCACCGCGTACTCTCGCCCGAGGCCGTCGAGCGCGCCCGCGAGGGGCAGGGGGCGTGCCGTGACCTGATCCTGGCGCATGGCTTCACCCATGACACCGAAGCCGGCCTCGGTGTGTGGCTGAGCGGCACCAACGGCTCGTACGGCCCCAACCCCCGCGCCTTCGGTCACGACGGCTTCGGCGGCTCCTGCGGCCACGCCGACCCGGAAGCCGAGGTCAGCCTCGGCTATGTGATGAACCGCATGGGTCCGCACATCGCCGACGATCCCCGGAAGAAGGCCCTGATCGACGCGGTGTACACGGCGCTGCGTTGAGGTCGGCCTGAAAAACTGTCATCGGCGGTGATGTGGCTCCGTCTCCTATGCGTCCTCTGTTATTCCTGTTCAGGACAACAAGCACCGCCTCAGCCGCAGAGGACTGTTCCCCCTCGGCGGCGGCCTCGTGGCGGCCGGGCCGCTCGGCGGCGGGGCCGCCGCGTTCGTCGGGGGTGGCGCGCGCGCACCGCCGACCGGGCTGACCCACCGGGGCGAGCACGTGACGTTCACGGGGCGGGGATACCTCCGGGTGCGCCGGCAGGTGCTGCCCGGCCGGCCCCCGGCGCTCTCGTCATGCCGACGTGGACCGGTCTGCGCGGCAAGCTCTTCCACGTGGCCTCGGACGGCGGGCGGCGCCTGCCCACGACCGTACGACAGCGCTCCCGGGTCACTCCCCCGCCTCGCTGAGGCTCACGCACACTCTTGTCCCAGCTATTGACGTGTTCTGACCGGCGTTCTACTTTCTGGTCGCCTTTCCGAACGACGTTTGACATATCGAACACTCGCCTGCCCGCCGCCCCCAGAAACGAGGCAATCCATGGCACCCGCACCCGCCAGACGAGCCGTCCTCCGCGCCGCAGCCCTCGTCGCGGCGGCCCCGGCGCTGACCTCACTCGCCACCGGCCGGGCAACTGCCGCTTCAGACGCCGCATCCGGGGCCCCGGCCGCCTGGACACTTCAGCCGTTCCGCCCCGAGGACGTGGCGCTCCGGAAAAGCGACTTCACCGCCAAGCGCCAACTGATGCTGGACTACGGCCGCGGCTACGACGTCGACCGGCTGCTCCAGGTCTTCCGGGCCAACGCGGGCCTCTCCACCCGTGGCGCCGTCGCGCCGGGCGGCTGGGAGGGACTGGACGGCGAGGCCAACGGAAACCTTCGCGGGCACTTCACCGGACACTTCCTCACCATGCTCTCCCAGGCCCACACCGGCACAGGCGAGAAGGTGTACGCGGACAAGATCCGCCATATGGTCGGGGCGCTGGACGAGGTCCGCGAGGCGCTGCGGCGCGATCCGGCGGTGCTCAGCGTGCCGGGCAGGTTCGGCACCGCCGCGGAGAACGTCCGGGGGTCCTACCAGTACGTCGACCTGCCGGACACCGTGCTCGGCGGCGCCCCCGCGGTCACCCTGGCGGCCTGGGTGAAGCCCACGCACACCGCCGGCTGGGCCCGGATCCTCGACTTCGGCGACGACACCACCCGCTATCTCTATCTGACCGCCCGCAATGGACAAGGCAATCCCCGCTTCGCCATCACCACCTCGGGGGCCGGCGGCGAGCAGAGCCTGGACGGCACGGCGCCACTGCCCCCGGACGCCTGGAGCCATGTGGCGGTGACGATCGCGGACGGCACCGGAATCCTCTACATCAACGGCGCCGCGGTCGCGAGGAACACCGCGATGACCCTCACCCCGGCCGCCCTGGGCACCCTGCGCGACCATTGGCTCGGCCGGTCCCACTACTCCGCCGACCCGGTGTTCGCGGGGGCCTTCGACGAGGTCCACCTCTGGTCGCGGGCCCTGACCGCGGCCCAGATCGCCGAGCTTCAGGACCACCCGGCCGCCGAGTCGTCCGCGGGGTCCGGAAACCTGGCCGCGTACACCTTCGAGGAGACCACCGGCGGCACGTTCGCCGACTCCTCGGGCCACGGCCGGCACGCCACCCTGCGCCGGACTTGGGGAGGGCCGAGCCACCCCGGGTTCCTCGCGGCGTACCCGGAGACGCAGTTCATCGCCCTGGAGTCGATGACGAGCGGCGACTACACCGTGGTGTGGGCGCCGTACTACACCGCGCACAAGATCCTGCGCGGGCTGCTCGACGCCCATCTCAGCACGGGCGACGCGCGCGCCCTGGACCTCGCGACGGGCATGTGCGACTGGATGCACTCCCGGCTGTCGAAGCTGCCCAGGAGCACCCTGCAGCGGATGTGGGGCATCTTCTCCAGCGGCGAGTTCGGCGGCATCGTCGAGGCGATCTGCGATCTGTACGCGATCAGCGGCAAGGCCCAGCACCTCGCGCTGGCCCGGCTGTTCGACCTCGACAGGCTCATCGACGCCTGCGCCGTCGGCAACGACATCCTGGAGGGACTGCACGCCAACCAGCACATCCCGATCTTCACCGGTCTGGTCCGGCTGTACGACGAGACGAAGGAGGAGCGCTACCTCACCGCGGCGAAGAACTTCTGGGACATGGTCGTCCCTACCCGGATGTACGGGATCGGCGGCACCAGCAATCGGGAGTTCTGGGGCGCGCGCGGTGCCATCGCCAAGACGCTCAGCGACACCACGGCCGAGTCCTGCTGCGCCTACAACATGCTCAAGCTGAGCAGGATGCTGTTCTTCCACGAGCAGGACCCGACGTACATGGACTACTACGAGCGCGCCCTGTACAACCAGGTCCTCGGCTCCAAGCAGGACAAGGCCGACGCGGAGAAGCCGCTGGTCACGTACTTCATCGGCCTGGTGCCGGGGCATGTGCGCGACTACACCCCCAAGGCGGGCACGACCTGCTGCGAGGGCACCGGCATGGAGAGCGCGACCAAGTACCAGGACTCCGTGTACTTCAAGAAGTCCGACGGCACCGCCCTGTACGTCAACCTGTACAGTCCGTCCACGCTCACCTGGGCCGAGAAGGGCGTCACCGTCACCCAGTCCACCGGCTATCCGAGGGAGCAGGGTTCGACGCTCACCGTCCGGGGCCGCACCGCCGCCTTCTCCTTACGCCTGCGCGTGCCCGCGTGGACGACGGACGGCTTCCGGGTGACGGTCAACGGCACAGTGGTGAAGGGGACCTGGTCCCCCGGCAGTTACGCCTCGGTGTCCCGCACCTGGCACGACGGGGACACCGTCCGGGTCGACATCCCGTTCCGGCTGCGGGTGGAGAAGGCGCTCGACGACCCAGCCGTCCAGACCTTGTTCTACGGTCCGGTCAATCTGGTGGCGCGCGACGCGCGCACGTCCTTCCTGACGTTCGGCCTCTACCGCAACGCCGCCCTCTCCGGCGACCTGTTGCCCACGCTCACCCCCGTACCGGGCAAGCCGCTCCATTACACTCTCGACGGCGTCGAGTTCGCCCCGTTCTCCGAAGGCACCGAGGAACCGACCCACGCCTACTTCCGCCGCTCCGAGCCGACCGTGGTCTTCGGCACCACCGACTCCGGCATCGCCAACCCCGCCCGGGACGACGGCACCACCCTCCTCGACGCGATCTGGGCCGCCGCTCCCTACCGGAACAAGGGCGCGCTGGTCAAGTACGTGAAGTCCACCGTGGACTCCTGGGTGACCGCGGGGCTGCTGAGCGCGGCGGATGGCCGCGGCGTGGTGGCCGCGGCGAAGAGGGCCGACTACGTATCCTGAGCGGACGCCGGCGAACAGGGGTGCGACGGCGTCTGGCGCGAGCCCGGCGCCCGCGCGCCCTGCCTCAAGGCGGCTGTCCGCGGCTATGGTGAGCGGGGTCCGAGGGGTACGGGCCCGGCGGGGGAAGCGCGTCGGCGCTGGTGAGGGAGGGGCTGCTGTGGACGGCGGCACGGTGGGCCTGAAGATCGCATCGGCAGTGGTCGTGCCGGTGGTCAAACGACTGCTGGTGCCGCCGGCGAGCGCACCGGCGGCCGAGTTCGGGGAGCGTCCGATCCCGATCCGCCGACTGGTGTCCTTCGCCAAGGAGCACCGCACCCTGACCGAGGACGATCTGCACAAGCTCGCCCGGGAGCTGGTCCGCCGCGCCGTGCGGGCCGCGGGTCCGCACGATCCGCCGATCGGCGCCGACGAGCACGACTCCGTCGGGCAGGCGCTGACCCGCACCCTGCACGCGCTCGGCGATCTCGACATGGACGACGTCCACGCCTTCGCGCTCGGCCCCGAGCGGCTGGCCGCAGAGCTGTCCAGGAGCGCGGGCCCCGACACCCGCAGGCTCCTCAGCGACGACGCCGCCCGCTTCCACGACCGGCTCCTGGAGACGGCGTGCGTGCATCTCATGCGCTTCTTCAGCCAGCGGCCCGGTTTCGCGGCCCGTGCCCAGATCGAGCAGAGCCGCGAAATCCGGGAGCAGAGCGAGAAATTGGACAGGATCCTGCGGCAGCTGCCCGACATCAGCCGCCAGGACGCGGAGTTCGAGGAGGAGTACGCGCACTACGTCGTCGAGTGCCACGGCAGGCTCACCATCTACGGCGTCGATCTGCGCGAACCGGACGGCCAGGACTGGCCGCTGGAGACCGCCTATCTGAGCCTGGAGGCCAGGCCGTACCGCGACGGGACCGATCCGGTTCCGGTGGTGAACGGTGAGACGGGCGCCGACCGGGATGCGGAGGCCGAGCGCGCCGCGGGCCCGGCCGAGGCGGTCTTCGCCCGCCATGAGCGGGTGCTGCTGCGCGGGGTCGCCGGCACCGGGAAGACGACCCTGGTGCAGTGGCTGGCCCTCGCCGCGGCGCAGCAGGATCAGGTGCCCGGCGGGCTGTCGCAGCTGTTCGGGCGCGTCCCCTTCGTCCTGCCCCTGCGCACGCTGGCGCGCCGGGGCGCCGAGCTGCCCATGCCCGAGGACTTCCTGCGCTGGATCGGCTGCCCGCTGGTGGGCACGGAACCGGACGGCTGGGCGGCGCGGGTGCTGCAGCACGGGCGCGGCGTGCTCCTGATCGACGGGGCCGACGAGATCCCGAAGGAAGACCGGACCCGCACTCGAGCCTGGCTCAAGAAACTGCTCGCCGTCTTCCCCGGCAATCTGTGGCTTCTCACCTCCCGGCCCGCGGCACTGGAGCGGGGCTGGCTGGCGCGCGAGGGCTTCCAGGAGTTCGCGCTCGCCGCGATGCGGCCCGCCGACATGAAGCAGTTCATCCGGCGCTGGCACGCGGCGGCCGGGGCGTCGGAGGAGCTGGGCGATTCGCTGACGCTGTCGCTGCGCAGGAGCCCCGAGTTGAGCCGCCTGGCGACCAATCCGCTGATGTGCGGCCTGATCTGCGCTTTGCACCGGGAGCGCCGCGGCTTCCTGCCCCAGGGCCGCGCCTCCCTGTACGAGGCGGCGTTGTCGATGCTCCTGGAGCGGCGCGATCTGGAGCGCGAGGTGTACGGCCGCAGCCGCCCGGTACTCGACCAGCGGTCGGCGACGGAACCTCTGCAGAAGCTGGCGTACTGGCTGATCCGCAACGAGCGGACGCAGCTGGACCGTTCGGACGCGGTGGACGTGGTGCGGCGGCTGCAGCCCTCCGTACCCCGGCTGGCGGAAGTCGGGACGGCGGAGGATGCTTTGCAGCATCTGCTGGAGCGTTCCGGTCTGTTGCGGGAACCCGCGACAGGTGCAGTGAACTTCATTCACCGGACTTTTCAGGATTTCCTGGGCGCCCGGGCCGTACTGGAAGAGCGCGACATGGGCATGCTGGTGAACAACGCGCACTTGGACCAGTGGGAGGACGTGGTGCAAATGGCCGTCGCACAGGCCCGTCACCAGGAGCGCGCCGATCTGCTGACCCGCCTTCGCGAGCGGGGCGACCGGGAGCAGGACGCGGCGGTGCGGGCGCGCCTGCGGCTCCTCGCGCTCGCCTCCCTCGAACAGGCCACCCGCCTGGAGCCGACGGTGCGCGAGGCGATCGAGGACCGGGCCGCGCGGCTGCTCCCGCCGCGCAGCCTGCGGGAGGCCAGGTCGCTGGCGCAGACGGGTCCGCTGCTGCTCGGTCTGCTGCCCGCCGCGAAGGACTTGGAGGGCGACGAGGAGCTGGCCACCGTCCACGCCATTTGCCAGATCGGCGGCGACGCCGCCATCCCCAGGCTCCGGGAGTTCCTGCGCACCGGCCAGCCCGCGGTGCGCGCGCAACTCCTCGCCCACTGGGACCGTTTCGACACGACGACGTACGCCGAGGAAATCGTGCGCCCGCTCCTCGAATCCGCCCCCGAGGAGATCGTCACGGTGCGCTCGCACGCCGAGCTGGACGCGCTGAGCACCATGTCCGGCTATCAACGCGTGGGCCTGCACGGCGACTTCGGACCGGAGGAGATCCGCACCGCGCTCGACCCGCGGCGGCTGCGCGAGCTGCGGCTGCGCAACACCCTCCAGCTGGAGGATCTCGGCCTGCTCACCGCCTACCCCGAGCTGGAGACGCTCGCCCTCCAGGGGTGCCGGAACGTCAAGGACCCGGCGCCGCTGACCCGGCTGCCGCGGCTGCGGAAGCTGGAGCTGCGGGACCTCCCCCAGTTCGAGACGCTGCTGAGGCTGTCGGACTGCCCCCGGCTGGAGGGCCTTCTCGTCGGGCCGGAGGTTCCCTGGCGCGGCCTGTCCGACCTTCCGCGCGCCGCCGAGCTGCGGCTGCTGGCGCTGCCGTCGTCGGCGGCCCAGCTGGCGGGCATCGTGGCGTGCCGGGGGCTCGAGGAGCTGCGGCTGCAGGACGCGAGCGAGCGGCTGACGCCCGACGAGTGGGGCTCCCTCGTCGCCGAGTTGCCGAATCTGCGCAAGCTGACGCTCTCCCCGCAGCAGCTGAGCATGCTGCTGTTCGCCCCTCGTACCGAGATTCCCCAGGTCACCCACCTGGATGTGTGGGCCAGGGCGGGTGCCGCGGTTCCGCTGCGGCGGATCGCCCGGCGCCTGCCGGGGCTCGAGGAGATCCATCTGTCGCAGGTCACCGAGGTCGATCTCGGCTCCCTCGCCGGACTGCGCCGGCTGCGCCGGGTACGGCTCGTCTACCCCGGCGAGATCCGCGGGGCGGACGCGCTTCCGGACAGTGTCGAACTGGATGTCTATCCGCACCCCTGACATCCAGTCCCCTCCCGTGTTGGTGTTCGACACAGAAGGGCACCTCTGTTCGATCCGAGGCCCCATCGGCCGCCACCGCGTACCCGATCCCGTCTTCACCTGGTGCGATGCTCCCGTGACGGGTAAATTCTCTGCTTACAGGCGTAGTTGGTACGGATGTCAGCGGCTGATGTCTCGGGGGAGCGGTGCCGCCCGCCTCCTGAGTTGTGGCCGCCGGCAGCGTTGAGCGACGGAGGCGGGACGCAGCCAGATGCGCGTATCGGAAGGGTCACAGCTCTATGGCCGGGACCCCCTGCTGCGCTCGCTCGTTCCCCGGCTCACGGGCCTGACCCTCGACGAGAGATCCCGTACGCCCCGGGAACACCAGGGCGATCTCCCCGTGGTGCTGGTGACGGGATACCACGGCATCGGGCGCAGCGTCGTCCTCGCGGAACTGGCCGCGCGCTACCGCGACCGGCTGCCGCTCGCCCACGTCCGGGTCGTGGCCACCGAAACCGTCGCCTTCCCGACCGCCCCGGCCGGCGGCGCGGCTCCCACCGCCTCCACCCTGGTCGAGATCCTGGCCGAGCTGGTGTGCGGGCTCGCACCCGGACTGCGCCGCCGCTTTCCCGTTCTGGTGCCCGGTCTGTTCGCCGTCTCCGGCTGGCACCACGGCAACGCCGAGCAGCGGGACGCGGCGTGTCTCCGGTTCGCCCGGTTGCTGCTCGCCTGCCGCCTCACCGTCGGGGACGAGAGCACGCTGCGGCACGCCTGGGCCACCGCCGTCGAAGGCCGCCTGGAGGTCCGTGACGCGGAGACCGGCGCGGAGCCCTCGGACTACGTGGAACCTGACCGTTGGGGCCGGCCGGACCAGGAGGCGGTCACCGCAGCCGTGGTGGCCGAGTACGCCGAACGGCACCAGCCGGCCGCGGCCGAGGAGTGGTACCGGCGGCGCTTCCCCCGGGGCGCGGAGGGCCAGGACCCTCTGGTCCTGCTCGGGCAGTGGTTCCAGCAGGGCGGCGACTACCGGCACGCGGCGGAGCAGAGCCTGATGGCCGCCTTCCTGCACGACGTGGCCGCCTCTTACGGCAGGCTGCAGCGGTGGAACCGGGAGCCCTGGCCGCTCATCCTGCTCGACGACACCCACCATCCTCCCGGGCAGGACTTCCTCGATCTGCTCCTGGAGCACCGGGCGATGCCCGAACGCCCCGACCACGAGGAGCTGGTCGTCGTGGCCACCCGGCTCGGCGGCCTGCCGGAGGACGCGTCCGCCGCGGTCCGCCGCAACCTCCCCGACCTGGTGAAGTCCTCCGGCTGGGAGCGCAAGGGCCTCAGCCCCTCCGCAGGGCTGCTCGCCGTCCCCCTCACCCCGCTGAGCCGGGACGACATCCTGCCCCTCCTGGTGCCGGACCGGCCCGCCCGGCCGCTCCACCCCTATCTGGCCTCCGCCGTGCACTCCCTCACCGGCGGGCATCCCGCGGTGACCACCGTGCTGTGCGCGGCGGTGCTGGACGCCACCGCGAAGGGCGCCGGCGTGGGCCCGCGGGACCTTCTCCACCTGCGTGCCAAGGACGGGCGCCCGGTCACCGAAGCACTCCTGGAGCGGCTGCTTCCGAACCGGCGCCAGCGCGACCGGCTGACCCTCCTCTCGCTCGCCCGCGACAGCACCGCGGCCGAGGCGCTGGCCGACCATCTGCGTCTGCAGGGCCCCGATCAGCTGCCCGCCAACTCCGCCACCGACTACCTCGAAGAGCAGCAGTGGCAGCAGCTCACCCCGCCGGATGAGCCGCTGGTCGCCGACCCCCTGCTGCGCACCCTGCTCGTACAGGAGGCGCGCCGTACCTCGCAGGCGGGCGAGGACGGCCGTGGCTGGCAGGACATCCACCGTTTCCTGCGGATGCACCACGCGCAGCGCGGCGAGAGCGGGGAGGCGGACGCCCTGCGGCACACGCTCGCCGCCGGGAACGCCGAGGCCGTGGTGGCCATGCTGGCCGAGGAGTTCCAGTCGGAGCAGGACGAACAGGCCGCCGCGCACTGGCTGCGGTGTCTGCAGTACGCCGCCACCGCACCCACCCCGCCCGCCGGGGAGTGGACCGACGAACGTATGCAGGTCGCCCTCGGCGCGCACGACGGCCGGTATGCGGGACTGCACGAGATCGAGCGTTGCGTCAACCGGCTGCTGCACGCCCTGTGGCATGTGTCCGAACCGCACGCCGAACCGGACCCCGACATGTGCAAGGCCGTCGGCGAAGAGCTGGCCTACCTCTCACCCCGGCACCCTTCCTGGCACGCCGTCCTGGGCCAGGCCGCCCGCAGCTGGCCTGCGGCGGCGCGGAAGAAGCGCCCCTTCCCCATCACCGGTCAGTGAGGAAGCATGCTGCTGCGTCTGTTCCGTCGTCATCCCCGCGAGTGGGGTCCGGTCGAATGGCTGGCCGTCTTCGGACTCGGTGTCCTGACCGCTGTCACGATCACCGTCCTCGTCAGCATGGCGCGGGGCCCCGGCAGGTGCGGTGACGATCTGCGGGACATCGGCGGGGACTGCATAGGCGTCACCGCGAACGCCTTCGAGGCGGATCCGGGTGTCAAGAGCCTCATCAAGGCGGTGGCGGACGAGAACGCCCGGGTGAAGCAGAACGGCGAGTCCCCGTCGAGCGGCCCCGAGATCCCGTACGTGCGCATCGCGCTGATGATGCCCTTCACCGCGGACGAGCACAGCGCCATGACGACGGACATGATCCGCCGGGGCCTCGCCGGTGCCCTCGCCGCGCAGCGGCAGGCCAACCGCTACGGCGGCCCGCACTACCAGCTGCTGCTCGCTCCCGACGGCCGCAACCTCGACCAGTGGGAACCCGTCGTCACGCGCCTCGCCGAACTGTCCAAGGACACCCGCGCGCCGCTGGTCGGTGTGACCGGCATCCCCAGCAGCACGGCGGAGACGCGCAGAGCCATCGCCGCGCTCAGCAAGCACCGCATCCCCACCGTCGGCCCCGTCATCACCGCGGCCACCATGAACTCCCCGTACTTCTTCAAGACCGCGGCCAACAACGACCAGTTCGCCCGCGCCCTGGTCCGCTATCTGAAGGAGAAGCCGGGGAAGCACCAGGGCTTCCTGGTCTGGGACGACCGCGGTGAGGACGTCTACTCACGCAATCTGCGCAGCGTCTTCGAACGGCACTTCGGCAAGGAGTACGGCCTGGCCCACCACAACTCGAACTTCATCGGCACCTCGGGCACCGGCAAGGGCATCCCCCAGCGGTTCACCGACGCCGTGCAGAAGATCTGCAACGAGAAGTCCGACACCGTCTTCTTCGCCGGCCGCGACCAGGACCTGCCCGCGTTCATCGAGCGCCTGGCCCAGGAGGGCGACTGCGGCCGCACCACGAAGCTGCGCATCCTCAAGGTGGGCATCGGCCTGGAACCCACCCTCACCGCCCCCGCGCCCACCCAGCGGCTGGACGACGCCCACGCCACGATAATCGACGCGTCCTGCGTCGACCCCGCCTGGTGGAACGGAAAGAACAAGCCCAAGAAGGCACTCGGCAGCTTCCTCGACCGCTTCTACGAGCTGACGAGGCAGCACAAGCAGCTCGGCACCAAGCCACTCGACGACGGCTACGCCGTCATGTACCACGACGCCTTCGCTCTCCTGGCCAACGCCGTGGACCGCACCTACACCGAGTTCAACGAGAGCGGCAAGTCCCCGAAGTCCCCGCGCATGCCCATGAAGGAGGACGTCTACAACACCCTCAACTACCCGAGCATCTCCGGCGGCTCCTGCGATTCCTGTCTGATCGGCGCGGGAGGCACCTACGGCTTCGAGGGCCCGGGAAAGAACGACCAGTGGGCCGTCTGCAAGCCGGTCCCCGTCGTCGAGTACCCGCCCTCCACCCGCACCGCCGACCAGAGCGCGCCGACCCTCTACCGCACCTACCGCAACGGCCCCGAGGATCCCTGCCCTTCCTGACCACCTCCGGCGTGGTGGCCAGCGCCGGAACGCGGCAAAATCGGGCTTCTCGCGATCTCGATGTCACACATTGCGGGCCGAAGTGCACTCCTAAAGGTCCGCCGACGATGCAATGGGGCACCGTCGATCGAGGGAGTTGTGAGGAGCCGCATGGAGATCGCGGTCGCGGCAGCCGTGGGAACGGTCTGCGCCGCGGGAGCACGCCTGCTGTACGCCTGGATAGGCAGTCGTGCCCACGTTCGGCTGGCCCGGCTGCGTCAGCAGGGCATCAGCGAGCGCGTGCGTGCGCTGCCACCGGGCAGCACGCTGAGCGAAGCCCATCACGGCGACAGCATCCGGGTCCGGGTCGGTCCGCCGACGGGAGGAGCGCGTGGATAGCCGCACGAGCCATACCGTCCGCGCCCTGCCCGTGTCCCTTCCCGGCCAACGTGGTGTCTCCGTGCCTGCCCATCAAGACGAGGCGCTCCGTGAGAGCTTCTCCCGCTACTACGAGCAGCACATGGCGTCCCTGATCAGGTTCGTCATGCGCTACGGGGCCAGTCCGCATGAGGCGGCCGATGCCGCGCAGGCCGCCTTCATCGAGGGCTTCCGCGTATGGCATCTGATCGAGTCCCCCGGCGCGTGGCTGCGCAAGGTGGCCTTCCGTCAGTACCTGCGGCAGGCCCCGCGCCCGCAGGAGGAACTCACCGCCGAGGTGCCCGACCGGCCGGCCTTCTCGTGCCCGCTGGACAGAGTCGTGCTCGCCGACGAGGAGAAGCAGGTCTACGAGGCCCTGGCCCAGCTGCCCATGAGGCAGCGTCAGGTGATGGCCTGGCGCCTCGACGGCTACTCGACGAACGAGATCGCGGAGACGCTGGACATGCAACCGAACGCGGTCCGGCAGAACGTCGCCCGCGCCCGTGCCCTGCTGAAGGACATCTTGGGCCTGACATCCGCTGGAGGTGCGAAATGACCCATCCGGACACGGCACTCGACGCTCTCCTCGCCGCGGCAGACGCTGCCGTACTGGATACCGTGAGCGCCAACCTCGACACCGACCGCGGCGCCGCCCTGGCGCACTGGCACGCGGTCCCGACCGAAGACGTACCGCTGCCCAGCCAGCCCGACCTGTACGCGGCCTACCGCGACATCCACATCGACGGGGCCGTCACCATCCGCACGCCGGGGACGGAGGCCGGGACGGGCGCCACCGAGTCCTCCGAGGCAGCGGCCGACCGGCCCCCCACGTTCGCCGAGCTGCTCGCGGACGCCTACCAGGACACCACGCTGCTGGCACAGCTCCTCCCGGCCGGCAGCGTCTCCAGCGGCACCTGCCTGCTGCGACATCAGCTCGATGCCAGGATCACCTACTACCACAACCGGCTCGTCGCGTCCGGCCCGTACACCGGCCAGGGCCTGACCGGGACCGCCGCGATGCACTTCACGCTCGCGGTGTGGGGCAGCGCGCGCCGCATCCGGCGGAGGCTGGGGCAGGGCCGGGAGGACGACGTGCTGCCCCCGGGGGCCGTCCTGCACGCCATCTCGCTGTGCACGTCGGTCATCGACGCGATGGAGACCATCCGGGACAGCCTCTCGGCCCGATTCGGCATAGGAGTCACCGCGGCGATGACTTAGGCGCAGGCCGGGCACAGCCCCCGGTAGGTCACCTCGGCCCCGGACACCGTGAACCCGAACCGCTCATCCGCGGGGAGGGCGGCCAGTGGATCACCGGTGGGGTGGACGTCGCGGATGGTGCCGCAGCCGGAGCACACCAGGTGCTGGTGGGGGTGGTGGGCGTTGGGGTCGTAGCGCTTGGCGCGGCCGTCGGTGGAGACCTCGATGACCTCACGGAGGGAGACCAGCTCGCCCAGGGTGTTGTAGACGGTCGCCCGGGAGATCTCGGGCAGCCGCTCTGCCGCGCGGGCGTGCACCTCGTCGGCGGTGAGGTGCACATGGTCCCCGTCGAGGACCTCCGCGACGACACGCCGCTGGGAGGTCATCCGCCAGCCACGCCCTCGCAGTCGCCGCAGCAGGTCACTCATACAGGCTCACCTATTCACGTTCGGTGGGATGCCCCGATGGTACCCAGAGGCGTCCGGGACTCTGATGTGATCTGGGTTTGGCGTGCTTATTGACTTAGATCCTGTCCATCGTAGGATCGGTTCCGGCGATAGCCAAGGGACAGGAAGACTCCAATTCGGCAGAGGCGGAGACGTGGGGCCTGCGCCCCGACTGTTCCACCGCCCGCAGTTCCTGGGCACCTGATCCGCCCGGTCCGGAAGGATTCCCATGTCTGAGAACCATGAAGCAATCGTCGTAGACGCGAAGACGGAGGGCGAAGGCGGTGGCTGCCCGGTCGCGCACGGGCGCGCCCCGCACCCGACGCAGGGCGGCGGAAACCGCCAGTGGTGGCCGGATCGGCTCAACCTGAAGATCCTCGCCAAGAACCCCGCAGTGGCCGACCCCCTCGGCGAGGACTTCGACTACGCCGAGGCGTTCAACAGCCTCGACCTCGCGGCCGTGAAGCAGGACATCGCCGAGGTGCTGACCAGCTCGCAGGACTGGTGGCCGGCGGACTTCGGCCACTACGGCCCGTTCATGATCCGTATGGCCTGGCACAGCGCGGGCACCTACCGGATCAGCGACGGCCGCGGCGGTGGCGGTACGGGCCAGCAGCGCTTCGCCCCCCTCAACAGCTGGCCGGACAACGGGAACCTCGACAAGGCCCGCCGTCTGCTGTGGCCGGTCAAGAAGAAGTACGGCCAGAGCCTGTCGTGGGCCGACCTGATGATCCTCACCGGCAACGTCGCCCTGGAGTCGATGGGTCTCGACACCTTCGGCTTCGGCGGCGGCCGCGCGGACGTCTGGGAGCCCGAGGACGACGTGTACTGGGGCCCCGAGACCACCTGGCTCGGCGACGAGCGCTACACCGGCGACCGCGAGCTGGAGAACCCCCTCGGCGCGGTGCAGATGGGCCTCATCTACGTCAACCCGGAGGGCCCCAACGGCAACCCGGACCCGCTCGCCGCGGCGCGCGACATCCGTGAGACGTTCCGCCGGATGGCGATGAACGACGAGGAGACGGTCGCCCTGATCGCGGGCGGTCACACCTTCGGCAAGACCCACGGCGCGGGCCCGGCGGAGAGCGTCGGCGCCGACCCCGAGGCCGCCACCTTGGAGGAGCAGGGCCTGGGCTGGAAGAACAGCTACGGCACCGGCAAGGGCGCGGACGCCATCACCTCGGGTCTGGAGGTCACCTGGACCACGACCCCGACCCAGTGGAGCAACGGGTTCTTCAAGAACCTCTTCGAGTACGAGTACGAGCTGACCCAGAGCCCGGCCGGCGCCAACCAGTGGGTGGCCAAGGACGCCCCGGAGATCGTCCCGGACGCGCACGACCCGTCGAAGAAGCACCGTCCGCAGATGCTCACCACCGACCTGTCGCTGCGGTTCGACCCGATCTACGGACCGATCTCCCGCCGGTTCTACGAGAACCCGGAGGAGTTCGCGGACGCCTTCGCGCGGGCCTGGTACAAGCTGACCCACCGCGACATGGGTCCGAAGTCGCTCTTCCTCGGCCCGGAGGTCCCGGAGGAGACCCTGCTGTGGCAGGACCCGCTGCCGGAGGCCGAAGGCGAGGTCATCGGTGCCGAGGACATCGCGGCCCTCAAGGCCAAGCTGCTCGACTCGGGCCTGACCGTCTCGCAGCTCGTCGGCACCGCGTGGGCGTCGGCCTCGACCTACCGCGGCAGCGACAAGCGCGGCGGCGCCAACGGCGCGCGCATCCGCCTGGAGCCGCAGCGCGGCTGGGAGGTCAACAACCCCGACGAGCTGGCGACGGTACTGCGCGTCCTCGAAAGCATCCAGCGGGAGTTCAACGCCGGTGCCAAGAAGGTGTCCCTGGCCGACCTGATCGTGCTGGGCGGCTCGGCGGCCGTGGAGAAGGCGGCCAAGGACGCCGGCCACGACGTCGAGGTGCCCTTCACCCCGGGCCGTGTCGACGCGACCGAGGAGCACACCGACGCCGAGTCGTTCGCCGCGCTGGAGCCGACCGCGGACGGGTTCCGCAACTACCTCGGGAAGGGCAACCGGCTCCCGGCCGAGTACCTGCTGATCGACCGGGCGAACCTGCTGACCCTGAGCGCCCCCGAGATGACGGTCCTCGTCGGTGGCCTGCGCGTCCTGGGCGCCAACCACGCCCAGTCCTCGCACGGCGTCCTGACCGACGCGCCGGGCACGCTGACCAACGACTTCTTCGTCAACCTGCTCGACATGGGCACGCAGTGGAAGTCGACGTCCGAGGCCCAGGACACCTTCGAGGGCCGCGACGCCGCCACCGGCGAGGTCAAGTGGACGGGCACCCGTGCCGACCTCGTCTTCGGGTCGAACTCCGAGCTGCGCGCGCTCGCGGAGGTCTACGCGAGCGATGACGCGAAGAAGAAGTTCGTGAACGACTTCGTCAAGGCGTGGACCAAGGTGATGAACCTCGACCGGTTCGACCTCGCCTGAGCAGCCCTGACCCCTTGAGCGTCCAGGCCGGCCCGCACGGGCCGGCCTGGACGTCTTTCCGGCGAAAGGACCCAGGATGTCCTCCACCGACGCGGCAACACGGACGTGGCTGTCCGAGGACGACTGCGACCTCGACGCGTTCCGTGTCCTGGTCGAGCAGGGCACCGACCCGGGCGCCCACCCCTCGGCCGAGCGGATCGAGCACGACGTCCCGCTGTACGACAGCGACCGGCTCCGCGGTCTCGCGGCCACCCCGGAGGGGCGCCGGGCGGTACAGGACGAGCTGGTGCGGGCCCTGCTGGACGGTCCGGGGGTGGTGGTGCTGCGGCGCGCGTACCCGGATCCCGCCGTCGTGGACCTCGCGTCCGGCGCGTTCAACGCGCTGATCGAGGAGGAGCGCGCGCGGGGCGGTGCCCGCGGTGACCACTTCGCCAAGCCGGGCGCCAACGACCGGGTGTGGAACGCGCTGGGCAAGATGGCCGTGCGCGCGCCGGAGGCGTTCGCGGACTACTACGCCAACGACATGCTGGAGCTGGTCGCCGAGGCGTGGCTGGGCCCCGCGTACCAAGTCACCTCGCAGGTCAACGTGGTCAACCCGGGTGGCGCCGCGCAGAGTGTGCACCGCGACTACCACCTGGGCTTCCTCCCTCAGGCGCGGGCGGCCGCGTACCCGGCGCACGTCCACCGGCTGTCGCCCGTCCTGACCCTGCAGGGCGCGGTGGCGCACTGCGACATGCCGGTCGAGTCGGGGCCGACGCTGTACCTGCCGCATTCGCAGAAGTACGAGCCCGGCTATCTGGCCTGGCAGCTGCCGGAGTTCATCGAGTACTTCGAGCAGCACCACGTCCAGCTCCCGCTGGAGAAGGGCGACGCGGTGTTCTTCAACCCCGCGCTGTTCCACGCCGCCGGACACAACCGCTCGGCCGGCATCAAGCGCATGGCCAATCTGCTCCAGATCTCCTCCGCCTTCGGCCGCGCGATGGAGAGCGTGGACCGCCAGGCGATGGCGAACGCGCTCTTCCCGGTGCTGCTGCGCCGCAAGGCCGAGGGCGTTCCCGAGGAGTGGCTGCGCCGGGTGGTCGCCGCCACGGCCGAGGGCTACGCCTTCCCCACCGATCTGGACCTCGACCCGCCGGTCGGCGGGCTCGCTCCGCCCTCCCAGGCGGACACCCTTTGGCAGGCCGTGGCCGAGGGCTGGGCCCCGGAGCGGCTGCGTCAGGAACTGCGCGCGGGCGCCGAGCGCCGCCAGAGCTGAAGGGGGATGCGCACCTCATGGGACTGCTCGAGGACAAGATCCTCCTTGTCAACGGCGGCAGCCAGGGCGTGGGCGCGGGGATCGTGCGGGCGGCCGTGCGCGAAGGCGCGTCGGTCGTCTTCACCGGACGCCGGGCCGAGGTCGGCGAGAGGCTCGCCGCGGACACGGGAGCCCGCTTCATCCGCGCGGACCTGGCGGCCCCGGAGCAGGCGCGCGAGAGCGTCGTACGAACCGTGGACACACACGGGCGCATCGACTGCCTGGTCAACGCGGCCGGGCTGACCTCGCGCGGCTCGCTGCTGGACACCACGCCGGAGCTGTTCGACGCGCATATGGCAATCAACCTGCGCGGTCCGTTCTTCGCGATGCAGGCGGCGGTGGCCGACATGACGGCACGCGAGGAGCCGGGGACCATCGTCAACATCCTCTCCAACTGCGCGCACGGCGGACCGCCGCACCTGGCGCCGTACTCCGCCGCGAAGGCAGGGCTGGCGGGTGCGACCCGCAACGCGGCCTACGCCCACCGCTGGGACCGCATCCGCATCAACGGCCTCAACATCGGCTGGACGGACACCGAGGGCGAGGACGCGACCCAACGCGCCTTCCACGGTGCGGGCGACGACTGGCGGGAGAAGGCCGCCGCGGCGCAGCCGATGGGAAAGCTGGGCCAGGCCGACGAGATCGCGGACTTCGTGGTCTTCCTGCTCTCCGACCGCAGCGGTGTGGTCACCGGGTCGGTCATCGACTGGGACCAGAACGTCATCGGCGGGTTCGACTGAACGGCCCCGTGGGCTGAAGGAGCACGATTGTCATGCGTATAGGCATCATGGGGCTGGGCCGCATCGGCGCGTTCCACGCACAGACTCTGTCCGGACTCGACACGGTGGACTCCCTGATGGTCACCGACCCGGTGGCCGCCGCCACCGCCCTGGCCACGGAACGCTGGGGCGCCACCGCGGTGGACTCTCCCGAGGCCGTGTTCGCCGCCGGCGTCGACGGCGTCGTGATCGCCGCCGCGACCGACGTCCACCCGGAGCTGATCCTCGCCGCGGTCGAGGCGGGTGTGCCCGCGTTCTGCGAGAAGCCCGTGGCCCGCGGGATCGGGGAGGGCGTGGAGGTGTTGCGCGCGGTCGAGGGCAGCGGCGCCGAGGTGCACATCGGGTTCAACCGGCGCTTCGACGCGGGCTGCGTGGCCGCGCGCGGGGCCGTGGTGAGCGGTGAGCTGGGGCCGCTGCACACCGTGCGGTCCACCACGCTGGACCCCGCCCCTCCCCCGGCCGCGTACGTCGCGGTCTCCGGTGGCATCTTCCGGGACTGCGGTGTGCACGACTTCGACATCGTGCGCTGGGTGACGGGGCGCGAGGTCACCGAGGTGTACGCGACCGGCGGCAACCGGGGTGCGGAGTACATCCGTGCGGCGGGCGACGTCGACACGGCGTCCGCGCTGCTCACCCTCGACGACGGCACCATCGCCGTCGTCTCCAACTCCCGCCACAACGCCCGCGGTTACGATGTGCGCCTGGAGCTGCACGGCATGACGGACAGCATCGCGGTCGGACTGGAGGACAGGCTGCCGCTGCGTTCCGTCGAACCGGGTGCCACCTTCCCGGCCGGGCCCCCGCACGACTTCTTCATGGACCGCTTCGCCGACGCCTACCGCGCCGAACTCACCGCCTTCACCGAGGTCGTGGCAGGCACCCGGACCTCGCCCTGCACGGTGGCGGACGCCATCGAGGCGAGCTGGATCGCCGAGGCCTGTGCCCTGTCGCTGCGCGAGCACCGGCCCGTACGGCTCGAAGAGGTGCGTAAGGCATGACGGAGGCTTCCACTATCCACCCCATCCCGTCACCCGGCGGATGCTCGCCCCCTGGGCCGGTGGCGCGACCGGTACCGCCCGCTGCCACGTGGCGTATCACGAGTGGCGCATGAGCTGCCGGATCGTGGGGACACGCGGCGAGGCGGCGGCGGTGTACTTCGTCCAGCCGCATCTTGACGACCGGGTCGTGGTGCGTACGGCCCCCGGTGAGCGCGTCGAGCAACTCGGCCGCCGATTGTGGCGGGCGCCGAGGGCCTCGGCGGCCCGCAGGAGGTCCCGGCGCACCGCGTCCGAGGCGGCAGCCGCTGTCCGTCGGTCCACCAGTCCACGAGGAACTCCAGCTCCACGTGGACGAGTGCGTTGCCCTCGAAGAGCGACCGGATGCCCGCGAGTCCGTATACGCGCTCGGCCTCCATCAGGTCCGCGTACAGCAGCCCGAAGCCCCTGAACCCGGCGGCGCTCACCGCCTCCACCCGCTCCCCCAGCGTCAGCGGGCTGCGCTCGTCGTCCCGCCCGGGTGCGGCGTCACCGGCCGTGGTCCAGCAGGTGGCAAGCAGATCCTCGGTGGTCACAGGAGTCCTTCCGGCGGGGCGCGTCGGCGTTCAGGAGACCAGCCTGGGCCGGGCCCGATGTCGTGGGCGGTGACCACCGTGTCTACCGTGAGGACCCTGCCGACCGAATTCCGAAAGGCGCTCATGACGACTGTGGAGACCTCGGTGCGCGAGGGGGTGGCGCATCTGGTGCTGAGCCGCGCGTCCGCGCTCAACGCACTCGACACCGATACCGTGCTGGCCATGCGCGACGCGCTGGACCGGTGGCGCGGCGACCCCGATATCCGCGCGGTCGTCGTCCGCAGCGGCACGCCACGGGCGTTCTGCGCGGGAGGGGACATCCGGGCGATCCGTGAGGCGGCGCTGCGTGGCGACTTCGCCGCGACGACGCGTTTCTTCCGCGAGGAGTACGCCCTGAACCAGGAGATCGCCGAGTACCCCAAGCCGTATCTGGCGCTGATCGACGGGGTCGCCATGGGCGGCGGCCTCGGCATCTCCGTGCACGGTGCGGTGCGCGTGGCCACCGAGCGGTCGGTGTTCGCGATGCCGGAAACCCTCATCGGCTTCTTCCCCGATATCGGCGCCTGCCACTTCCTGCCCCGGCTCGGCGGGGCGCTCGGCCGTTACCTCGGGCTCACCGGCGCCCGTCTGTCCGGGGCCGACGCGGTCAAGGCGGGACTCGCGACCCACTTCGTGTCCTCCGCGGATCTGCCCGAGTTCACCGCCGCGCTGGACACGGCCGAACCGGACGACGCGCTCGCCAAGTACGCCCGTACCGCGCCGCCGTCCGACCTGGACGACATCGGCGACCGTATCGCCACCGCGTTCGCGCCCGGCTCGCTGTCCGACGTGACCGGCCGCCTCCGGGCGGACGGTTCGGCATGGGCGGAGACGGCGCTCGGCTCACTCGCGGCCGCCTCACCGCTGAGCCTCGCGCTGACCGACGAGATGCTGCGCCTGGGCGGGCGGGACAGTCTCGCCCAGTGCCTCCGGCGGGACCTGGCGGTCGCGTCCCGGCTCGTCCGCGAGCCGGACTTCGCCGAGGGTGTCCGTGCCAAGCTGGTGGACAAGACCGGGGACGCGCGCTGGTCGTTCCCATCCACCGAGGCGGTTCCCCACGACCGGATCCCCGCACTGCTCGGGGACTGGCGTGGTGTCGCTTCGTACCTACCACCGCAGCGGGAGTGATGTGCCGTGTCCGGCCCTTTGAGCAGGGGTGTGCTGGTCACCGGGGCGTCCCGGGGTATCGGCCGGGCGGTCGCGCGGGCGTTCGCGGAACGTGGCGACCGGGTGGCCGTGCACTACGGGGCACGGGCGGCGGACGCCGAGGAGACCCGGGCGGCGCTGCCGGGCGAGGGACATGTGGTCATCGGTGGCGACCTCGGTGATCCGGTCGCGGCGCAGCGGATCGCGGACACCGCCGAGGAGGCCCTGGGCGGGGTCGACGTACTGGTCAACAACGCCGCCGTGGCCACGTCGGAGGGCAATGCGCACCGGGTGGCCGACGTGTCGTACGCGGAGTGGCAGCAGGTCTGGCGGCAGATGGTCGATGTCAATCTGCTCGGGGCGGCGCACTTGAGTTACTGCGTGGCGCGGCACCTCATCGACCGTGGTGTGCCCGGTCGGATCGTGCACATCGGCTCGCGCGGGGCGTTCCGCGGTGAGCCGGATCATCCGGCCTACGGGGCGAGCAAGGCGGCGCTGCACGCGCTCGGTCAGTCGCTGGCGGTCGCGCTGGCGCCGCATGGGATCGCGGTCACCTCGGTGGCGCCCGGGTTCACCGCCACCGAACGGGTGGCGGGGCGGCTGACCGGGGAGTCGGGGGACGCGTTGCGGGGGCAGAGTCCGTTCGGCAGGGTCGGCACGCCGGAGGAGGTCGCGGCCGCGGTGGTGTATCTGGCGTCGGCGGAGGCCACGTGGGCGTCGGGGACGGTCCTGGATCTCAACGGGGCGTCGCATCTGCGGCTGTGAGCGGGACCGTGCGCGGGACGGAGAAGGCGGGCAGGTGTCCACGATGGACGGGGCCGAACCGCGCCCGGGCCTGGTCACCGACACCGATGAGCTGCCCCGTGGCGCGGCATGGACCAGGTGTGCCGGGTATCGCGGCCCAGGCCCTCTGCGAGCGGGGGCCGCACACCAGGTTTCACGGTGAGATATGCCACACCGCGCCTGCCGAATTCCGGCGCGGCTCAGTTCGGGGGGAATCGCCCGCCGCGCGAGCTGTGTCTATCGACCTGCGCGGACGAGGTTTCGACACGAGCCCTCCACAGGAAGACACAACAGGAAGGGCGGCCACTCCTTCGGCGAATGCCGACCAGGCCGGGCGCCGCAGCGAGCGCCTGCCCGCCAAAGGCCTTCTTGATTCCCCATAGACCCCTCATTATCTTGGATAAATCAGGGGAGGTGCATTTGACCGATGCTGACTTGCCCTTGGCCACAACAACCACTCTGGCCAGGCCATTCGACGAATGCGGCACTGACGGCAAGGTGCACCTTCGAAGCGCTGCACTCCCTACTGACCGGCCGTTCCGAGAATTGCGGTGGCACTGAACGGCAGATGTTCACGTAGTTGTTACAGCGGTGAATCGCTTTCGACCCGTGCGGTGTGCATCCATCACCCGTGTCCTGCCGAGCAGGCCCGACCGAATTCCCGCATGGCCGTACATCGAAATACTAGGGACCACACTAGACTTTCAAGAAAGGATCTACCCTTGCTCACCCCCCTCACGAACACGGTTTCAGCGGAGAAGTCTTGCCCGGTACCGCATTCGCCCGCCACCGCAGCTCTTCAGTACGAGCTTCTCGACCGACGGGAAGAACTCGCCGTCTTAGGAAGACTCACCGAGCGTTTACCCGACCGTGTCAGTTCGGTGGTATGCATCGAGGGTGCGGGAGGCATCGGCAAGACCTCGCTGCTGAACGCCTGGATCGCCGCTGCGCGCGACCGTGGTCTGCTGGTGGCGCGTGTGTGTGGCAGCGAGTCGCAAGAAGGCCGGCCATGGTCGGCGGCACGGCGGTTGTTCGACTCCCTTCTCGCCGCGCTCTCCGAATCGGACCGGCGCGCTCTGCAGGAGAGCCCGGCGGCCCAGGCCCTGTCCGCCCTGTCCACCCCGCCCGGTGAGGAGGGCCGGGCGTGCGGGGACCAGGCCGAGGTGTCGTGCCAGATGAGCGAGATCCTGTACGAGTTGGTCGTCAACGCCTGCGAGATGAGCCCACTGGCCCTCGTCCTGGATGACGCCACCTGGGCCGATCAGGCGTCGCTCCGCTGGATGCACTCCCTGGCGGGCCGCATCGACGGCCTTCCGCTCATGCTGGTGACGACCCGGCGGTGCGGTAACGGACAGGAAGCCGCGCCGCTGCTGGACGAACTCGCTCTCCAGCCGGGCGTCATCACCCTGGAACTCTCCCCGCTCAGCCCCGGCAGCGTGCGCCGGCTCGTCCAGGACCGGATGGACAGACACGCCGACGAGCAGTTCTGCGCGGCATGCCACGAGGCATGCGGGGGTAATCCCCTGCTGCTCAACGAGTTGCTGCGGGTCCTGGTGAAGAACGGGGTGCGACCGTGCGCGGCTCAGGCCGGCCGCGTGGCCGAACTCAACGAACACGTAACGGAAAAGACCATCGCCATACGCCTGGCCCGGCAGTCCAAAGCGGTCATGGCGATGAGCCGGGCGCTGGCGGTACTCGGTGACGGTACACAGCTTCCCGTCGTGGCCGCGCTGGCCGGGCTCGATCCCTTCCGTGCGCAGGAGGCGGTGCGGGAGATGCGCTGCATGGGCGTCCTGACCGAGGAGGAGCACCCACGCTTCACCCAGCCGCTGATACGGTCCGCCCTCTTCCGTGCCATGGCTCCGGGGAAGCTGGCCGAGGAGCACATGCGCGCGGCCCGGCTGCTGCGCGACCACGGCGAATGCAGTGAGGAGGTCGCCCGCCACCTGATGCTCACCCAGCCCACCGGAGACGAGTGGCGCATCGCGGTGCTACGAGACGCGGCGCGGAGGGCCGCGGCCCGCGGCGCCCCGGCCATTTCGGCCCGCTACCTGCGGCAAGCCCTGACGGAGGCCCCGGCCCCGCAGGTGGAGGTGTGCCTTCGGGCGGAACTCGCGACGATCGAGTTGCTGGACAATCCCACGGCTTCCGTCTACCACTTCCACCAGGAACTGCTGCTGCGTCAGGACACCCCCGGGCGGGCCGCCGCGGTCAGCGGGCTGGCCGCGGCGTTGTGCACCACCCGGCGCACCCAGGAGGCGGTGACGGCGCTGCGGCAGGGACTGGCCGAGCTCGGGGAGTCGCCCGAGCACGGCGAGTGGCGGTTGCGGCTGGAAGCGCAATTGGTCCTGGCCTCGTGGCAGGACGGCTCCTCCGCGTCGATCGGCACGGAGTTGGTGAAGGCGCGGTCGAGTCGTCGCGTGCGCGGCGACACCCCCGGCGAGCGGGCTTGGCTGGCGGTGTGCGCCCTGCACGCTCACGCGGGTCACGGCACCGCCGAGCACGCGCGTTCCCTGGCCGGCCGCGCCCTGCGGGGCGGGATGGAGCTCGACGGGGCCATGCTGTGGTTCTACCCGCCCCTCCTCCTCGCCCTCGTCGCCACCGACCACCCGGAGATGGCGGCCGGCTGGCTCCAGCGGATGGCCGACCACGCCGCCCGGCGTGGCTCGGGGCGCCTGTCCGCCCTGGCGAGCCTCGGGCTGGGCACGGTGGCCTGGCACTCCGGTCGTGTGCGGGAGGGGCTCGGCCACGCGCGTGACCTGCTCGACGTGGTCGGGCGGGAAACCCCGGAACGTCCCGCCCTACCGTCGTTCGCGGTCGTGGCCAACCTGCTGCTGGACCTGGGGGCCGCCGACATCGCGCACGACATCCTGCAGACACACCCGACCGACAGCCTCGTCAGCGATGCCTGGGCCAGGTCCGCCTATCTGCTCGCCCACGGGCGACTGCGGCTGGAGCAAGGTGATCCAGGTGCCGCCCTGGCATCCCTGCTGGAGTGCGGCCGGTACCAGGAGGCCGGCCCTGTGATCATTCCGGCGATCACTCGGTGGCGCTCCTACGCCGCGCTGGCGTATGCCGCCACCGGCGACCGGGCCTCGGCGATCGACATGGCCGAGCGCGATCTGGAGCTGTCGCGCAGGTGGGGCACCCACAAGGCGATCGGCGTCAGCCTCCGCACCCTGGGCACGGTCACCGGCGGCAAGCGGGGACTCGAGCTCCTCTCCCAAGCCGTCGACATGCTGGAGCACTCACCGGCGCGGGTGGAACTCGCCTACACGCTGAACGAGTTCGGCGCCGCCTGCCAGCGCCTCGCACGACGGGACGCGGCACGATCCTCCCTGCAACGGGCGCTGGTGGTGGCGGAGGAGTGCTCCGCGAGCTGCCTGGCCGACCGCGTCCGCGGCACTCTGCCACTGGTCGGAGGCAGACTTCGGGCGGACAAGGCATCGGATGCGCGGCGGCTCACCCCCAGCGAGCGCCGGGTGGCGGAGCTGGCCGCCCAGGGCCGCAGCAACCGCGAGATCTCCGAGGCCCTCTTCGTCACCCGGCGCACCGTCGAGATCCATCTGACCAGTGCCTATCGCAAGCTGGGGATCTCCGGCAGGCCGGAACTCGCCTTTGCACTGGCCCAGTCGGCCACCCCGGCCCGGCAGGACCGTGCGCTGCCGGTGCCCTGACGGCCACCCGGGCCGTAGGGATTTCCCCTGGCGACGCGCCGCGCGGCACCCGGGCCCCAGCCGCAGGGCGCGGCTGGGGCCCGGGTTCCGTGCGTCCGTCACCGGTCGCCGGGCGGCCGGTCCGCGGACGTTTGGCTTACCGTCAGCTCCGCCAGGCCGGGAGGGTCACCACTGTCGGCCGCCTTGAGCGTGAGCCGTACGTAGCGGACGAGCGCGGGGTGCCGGAGCACGCCGGATGAGGCGGAGTTCTCCGCCGGACTCCACTGCCGGCCGTCGGCCGAGACCTGCACGGTGGACGACGCGGGCGCGGTGGATGTCCACTCCGGCGAGATACGGGTCACCCGGCGTGCGCCTCCCAGGTCGACGGTGAGGCTGCCGGCCGCCTCGGCCGGGACCCAGGCCGTGGCGGCGCTGCCGTCCACCGCCGCCCGGGCGTCCATGCCCGGCTGTCCGGAGGTGGCCGTCGCCGTCGCGCACCGGGCGACGTTGGTCGTGGCCTCGAGGTCCGGGCGCCGGGTCTCCAGCACGGCCGGGGCGGCCGTGGCGACCGTCCGGGTGCCCTCGGCGGTCTCGACCTCGAACGGTCTGCCACCGGTCAGCCGAACGGTCGTGCGGTGGGGACCTATGGCGACATCGAACGTGCGGCCCCGCCAGTGGAGCGCCTTCAGACGCACCCCGTCCTTCATCTGCGGGGGGAGCACCGGATCCAGCCGCACTCGGTCGTCCCCCCACCGCAGACCGGCCAGGCCGTAGGTGAACGTCTGAAGGAAGCCGCCCGCCCCGGTGAGGAAGTTGTGCGCGGGGGCGCCCGCCAGTGGGTCGTCCGCTCCGGCCTTGGCGCCACGCGCCTCGGAGAACTGGTGGAAGGGCCCACGGACGAACGGTTCGATCGAGCGCATCAGGTAGGTGTACGTCGAGCATCCCGGATCGCCGATGTCCGCGGCGTCGATCGCGTGGATCGCGTCCGTCATCGCGGGGCCTTCCGGATCGGTGCGCACGGCGTAGTAGTCCAAGGTGCGGGCCGCCTGCTCGCGGGTCATGGGCCACCGCAGCGGGTACATCAGCATGGCGGTGTCCGCCTGCTTGATCTTCGAGCCGTCGTAGCCCGCGTACTGCTCGAAGACCTGCCGCTCGCTGTCGTACGGAATACGCAGCCGGTCGGCGATCCGTGTCCAGTCGGCGGGCGGGTCGTGTCCGAGCACTCGCGCCGCACGGGTCGCGTCGCGCAGCGCCGTGGCCGCGCCGGCGTTGGTGAAGGACCCGTCGGTGACGCCGTTGCTGTACTCGTCGGGGCCGGCCACGTTCTCGATCGAGTAGCTGCCGTCGGCGTTTCCGGTGACCCGTCCGGTCCAGAACTCGGCGATGCCCTTCAGTACCGGCCACCCGCGTTTCCGCAGCCAGTCGCGGTCGCCGGTCGCCTGGTAGTACTGCCAGACGGCCATGGCGATATCGCTCTGGAGGTGGATCTGCATGAGGCAGTGCGGCGGCGGGCCCCAGCTATGACACTCTTCGAGGTCGCCCTGGCCGCCACTGGTCCACGAGTAGAACAGACCGGGATAGCCGAGTCGCTCGGCATTGGCGCGGGCCGCCGTGCGGGTGCGGTAGCGGTAGTCCACGATGGATCTGGCCAGCCGCGGCTGGTTCGCGAGCAGCGCGGGGAACATCCAGGTGTCGGCGTCCCAGAACACCTGGCCCGCGTAGTTGTCGCTGGTCAGTCCGGTCGGTGCGACGCTGTTGCCGGAGCCGGCGCGGACGTTGGACAGCATCCCGTACTCCGAGGAGCGGATCCATGCCTGGAGGGCAGGCTGCCCGGCGACCGCGATGTCGCCGCGCCAGAGCGCGGCCCAAGCCGCCGTGTGGGTGGCGAAGAGGGCCGGCCAGCCCCGCTCCGCGGCCCGCCGGGAGGCCGCCACCGCCGCCCGGAGCGGCGCGTCAGCGGTCAAGGCGGTGTCGACGCCGACGTACTTGGTGAGCGTGTACGTGTGCGCGCCGCGAACCGGGAAGCCGACGGATTGACGATTGGTCAGGCTTCGGTCCGTCCCGGCCGGGCGGGTGTCGCGCGGGTGTACGCCGGGGCCGGGGGTGAGGGTGGAGGCGATGGCCCCGCGGGTCCCGGTGCCGTCGGAGCGGAATCCCACGGTCATGGTGCGGCCGGGCTCGCGCCCGCCGCCGGTCGCCGACAGCATCCGGGCACCGCGGCCGTCGATGAGGTCGGTGACGGTGGCGTCACCGCTCCAATGCGGGGTCATCCGCACCCGTACCGCGGCCGTGTGCTCCCGGTCGCGGGCGGCGAACACCTCGTAGACCAGGTCGGTGGCGCGCCCGTCGGCCGTGGTCCAGGTCAGCGAGGTACGGACCAGGCCGCACCGCAGGAGGACGGTCTGCCGGTAGTGGGAGATCCGGTCGGCCGGAGTCTCCGAGGTGAAGGCTTCGGCACCGACCCCGACGGTCAGCCCGGTCCAGGTGGGAAGGGCGGCGATGACCTGCCGGTCGTCGGTGGTCGCCGGGTTGTGGGCGTACAGGCCCGAGACGTACGAGCCGTCGTAACGCGGTGTGTACAGGGGCCAGCCGGTTCGCTGCTCGCCGGCCCAGTACCCGGTGCCGTTGGGGGGAATGCGCTGTCCGAGGTAGCCGTTGCCCACGAAGGCGTGGTAGCTGTCCCGCGAGTCGACGGCGGTCGATGACGGCGCCCAGCCGTCCTCCGGACGCTCCCCGGAGCACGACGCGGCGGAAGGCGCCGACGGGGCCGGGGCCCGGGTGGGCAGCGCGGAGGCCGAGGTCGCGGGCAGGGCCAGGACGACCAGGAGGATCCAGCCGATCCGTAACCATCGGTGCATCCGCGCGCGGGCCGCCCGGCCGGAAGCTTGGGGCCCGGCCGTCACAGACGGACCCCGTTGCTCGAGAGGGGGTTGGACGGACGGATCGCCAGGGACATCGCCCCCGCGGCCAGGCACACCGTGGCGCCCGCGAACCAGACGATCGTGTAGCTGCCGGAATTGTCACGGATCACCCCGCCCACGGCGGTCGCGAGCGCCCCGCCGAGCTGGTGCGCGGTCCACAGCCAGCCGAAGACCACACCGGCCGACGAGCCGAAGGACTCCTGGCACAGCCGGATGGTCGGCGGCACGGTGGCGATCCAGTCCATGCCGTAGAAGATGGTGAAGACCAGCATTCCGGGCGTCACCGTGTCGGCGAACAGCCACGGCAGCATCAGCAGGGACAGCCCTCGCAGGGTGTAGTACACCAGGAGCAGGTAGCGCGAGTCGTACCGGTCCGTCAGCCAGCCCGAGAAGGTGGTCCCGACGATGTCGAAGACCCCGGCGATGCCGAGCAGCCCGGCGGCGGCCGTCGTCGTCATCCCGTGGTCGTGAGCGGCCGGGATGAAGTCGGTCTGTATGAAGCCGGACGTCGTGACACCACAGATGCCGAAGGTGCCGGCCAGCAGCCAGAAGTCCTGCGTACGGGCCGCCTTCCGCAGCACCCCGAAGGCGCTCGTGGCCGCGGGCGCCGCCTCCGGGGCCTCCGGCTCCGCGCCCGGTTCACCCTCCGGCACCTCCTCGGCTCCATAGGCGGTCAGGCCCATCTCCCGCGGGTGGTCCCGGAGCAGGAAGATGACGAAGGGCACCGCGACCAGGGAGCCCAGGGCCACCACGATCGACGCCGTGCGCCAGCTCGAGTTGTCGCTCAGCCGTCCCAGCAGCGGCAGGAAGACCAGTTGGCCGGCGGTGCTTCCGGCGGTGAGAACCCCGGAGACGATGCCGCGGCGCTTGACGAACCACCGCTCGGTGAGGGTGGCGACGAAGGCCAGGGAAATCGCGCCGCAGCCGGCTCCCACCAGCACGCCCCACAGCAGCACCAGTTGCCACGGCGCCGTCATCCACGCCGGCAGCCCGGTGCCGAGTGCGATCAGCACCAGCGCGCCGGAGAGCACACTGCGGATGCTGAGCCGTTCCATCAGCGCCGCCGCGTACGGTGCCGCCAGGCCGACGATCACCAGGTTCAGCGAGATCGCGAAGGAGATCGTGCCGTAGGACCAGCCCATCTCCTCGTGGAGCGGGGTCAGGACCACTGAAGGCAGGGAACGGAAGCCGGACGTACCGATCAGGACCAGGAACGAGACACCGGCCACGATCCAGGCCCAGTGAAGGGAACCCGCCTTGGGGCGTGGCCCGCTGCGGGGTGTTTCGGGGATCTTTTCCAGGTTTTGCACGTGCATCCTCCCACGGGAACGGGCAAGCCCGAGGTGAAATCCGGGGCGCGGCGGTTCCGCCGGACGGTGTCAGCGGTCCCCTGCGGGCGCGTGGGTGACGACCATGGCCGAGTACGTGGCGCCCAGACCGGTGGCGGTGAACAGGTAGTGCCGACCGGCCTCCAGCTGTCCGGTGTCCCGCATCGTCGTGTAATTGACCATGACGTCGGAGGCGTAGCAGTGGCTGTACAGCGGGAGGTTGTCGGTGAAGAACCGGTCGCGGTCCACGCCGAGTTCGGTGGAGACCTCGATCATCAGCGAGTTGTAGTGCACGAACCGGTGGATGTCGTCGAGTCGCAGGCCGGCTTGGGCGACCGCCTCGCGGATGACATCGCAGACCTCCGGATCGTGTGCGTTGTTGGCCCTCTCACGGGTCTCCTGGTCCATCAGGATGCCGTCGGCGAACTCGCCGCGGGTCCGGGTGACATAGGAGCGCACGCGGTCTCCCTGGCCCCCGCGGGCGACCAGGCAGGCGCTGGCGGCCTCGCCCATCACGGAACCGAGGGAGTGGTAGTCCTGGTTCAGCTTCGCGAAGGGTTTCTCGCCGGTGACGACCAGGGCGCGTGCCGCCGGGTCACCGTCCATCGCCAGCAGGGCGCCGGCCATGTCGATGGCCGCGAGCCCGATCGCGCAGTTCTGCTGGGTGAGCCCGAACGCCTGTGCGTCGTGGAGTCCGAGCGAGGTGCGCAGGACGTCGGCGGCGTCCATCGTGGAGGGGGTTACCTCCTGGGTTGCGTGTCCGTACAGCAGGTACTTCACCGTGCTCGGGTCGGTCACCTCCTTCAGCGCCGCGCGGGCGGCCGGCAGGATGAGGTCGAAGAGCGACTGTTCGGGGTCCAGCCGCATGTCGCGGACGCCGTAGACGCGCCGCAGCACTTTCATCTGAGCCCGCGTCAGCCCCAGCGGGCCGCCGACCTCCTCCAGGGAGACCGAGCGGGACGGTACGTAGGCCCCCCATGCCTCCAGGGTGGTCGGCTGGTCGTCGAGGGACCCCTGCGGCCCGTTGCCCGGCCGGGGCGTGTAAGCGGTCGAGAAGGTCACGCCGTTGTCCTCCTGTTTGTGGTCCGTACTTCCTGAAGCCGCGTATTCCTGAGTGAGCGGGCCCGGCGGCCGGGGCGTCCCGGCCGCCGAGGCGGATCCGCGCCGGGGGCCGGCTCAGGCGGTCAGCGCGCGGCGGCGAGCCTTGTGCACCGGCACCACCACGACCCCCTCCGCACGGCAGACGACCACCGGCTCGTCGAGGACCGCGGCCGTGCTGTGGCCCTCCTCGTAGCGGGCCTCGATGACCTTGCGGGCCTCCAACTCGACGACCCGGCGCAGCCGGCTTTCCTTGGTCAGCCGACCGGTCACCTCGATGAAGTCACCGGCGTGGACGGGTGCGGTGAAGGTCACCCCGGTGTAGTGGGACAGCAGCCCCTCGTCTCCGTCGGTGCGGATGGCGATCTCGGTGACGACGTCACCGAAGAGACGGAGCATCCGGGCTCCGTCCACGAGGTCGCCGCCGTAGTGCGCCTCCTCGGCTCCGATGCGCACCCGCAGCATCACCGTGCGCGGGTCGGTCAGATCAGTCGGCACTGAGTGCCCTCCTCTTCGTCAGGACGCCGCCGCGAGCCCTCGCCGTCTTCCCGGCTCAGCTGCCGACCGACCTGCCGCAGGTCCCGGCTCAGCTGCCGACCGACCTGCCGCAGGTCCCGGCGCACCTGCCCACCGACCTGCCGCAGGTTCCGGCCCAGCTGCCGACCAACATCCCGAACGTTCCGGC
>NZ_JBIRPZ010000020.1:37101-150991 GCF_044332925.1 Streptomyces sp. NPDC021212 | reverse complement strand
GACGAGTTAGACGTTGATGCGATTGTCGCAACGGTCTCCCGCGCCTTACTCAAGCGGACGGCGCTGCCCCCGTACGAAGAACTCTGCGAGCTGCACGCGTCCCTGGTGAAGCACATCAAGGCACTGATGCCGCATGTCGAAGAGCTGGTCAACCGCATGAACCGGGGCACTGTGGCCTGGTACCAGAAGCGAAGCAGGCTGAACCTGATCCCGCACGAGCTACGTCAAGGGCTCGGTTCCGGCTTGCAGTCGGCCGACTGGCACGTTCGGAGCCTGGGCTACACGTGTCAGTTCCTGCTCAACAACTCCGGGCTCGTGCAGGAGCACGACCAGTGACCTGAAGACCGGGCGGGAGCTGCTGCCCATGGGGAAAGACCCGCAGCTCCCGCCCTCAGCCCCCGGGCCGTGGTGACTGTGCAGCGGACGTCGTCCCGTTCGCCATTCCGCAGATGGCACCCATCACGCCCGGGGGCGGCGGACTCTGCACCGTCCGCCGTCAGCGGTCCGGCTCCCGTTCTCGCTCCAACCCGTTCCGCGGGAAGGGGGCCGGGCCGCGCACAACAACCGCATAAGGAAACCGGACCACCCCTCAAACCTTGGCAGGAGCGGGGCGGTCCGGTCGGAAGTCCCTGTTCAGGACCCCGGTGCCGATGGTACCGGGGACGTCGTCGTGCTCGCTTCGGCACTGCCTGCCCCGGATGAGTCCAGGTGAAGAAAGGGATGGTGACAAGTGCGAGGCATGCACGACGAGGCGGGTTCGACGCTGGCGATGCCCGAAGCCTCTACGACGCGCTGCCCAGCCACGGCGATACGGGAACCGACGCGGAGCGACCACGACGGGCCGAACCACCGCGCGGCAGCAGCTGCCCCCCGCCCGCCACATCCGGCGCGGCACGTCTGCTTACGCAGCCGCATCCGTGACGGCGGCAGTACGGCGGCCGGCCACATCACACCGGGCTCGACGACCGACGTGCCTCCTGCCCGGCCACCCCTCTCTCGCCGCTGGCCGTTCCTGCGCGCACAACAGCGATGGACGCAGTCGGCAGACGGCCCGCCATGTAAACCGCTCTGCGTAGCCGCCCTTCGGAGGCAGGCCGGTTGGGCGCGTGGTCCTGGTCGTGCCGCTGCCTCTGCGTGTCCGCTGCGATCGGCGGGGCGCACGGGGTCGGCTGTTCCCGGTGCTGACTGTGTCTGGTGGGTCGCTGAGTCGGGGTGGCGCGCTGAGTGGCCCGGGGGCGCCGCTGAGCGGGGCGGCAGACAGGAGCGGGCGGCGGCCACGGGCCGCCAGCGCGCGCGGCCCGCGCCAGCGGGCCGCCTTGATCACAGTAAGGAAACTCTGAACAGCTCATCTATGCCGCCTCGGCCGTCCGTTGTGGACGCGCGGATCAGAGGCGAGAGCTACGCGTGGCCAACGCCACAGGGTGCGGATGTCCCCAGGAGACCCGGAATTCCGGCTTGGGACAGGTGAGCAGGCATAAGCGACGCGAACGGGGTGGCAATGAACGACCAGGAGTCGGCGGAGATTCGGGCTCGCCTTGCCGAACTCGACCAGAAGATTGCCCTGCTGGAGGAGCTGGCCAGACGGGTCGCCGAGAACCTGGCCGCTAGTCCTTCTTCTGACGCTCGGTGAGGCTGGCGAGCTGCTGGAAAACCCCCATGAGGTCGTCAACCTTCGCGGTGAGGGTGTCCAGGCGTTCGGATAGCTCCAGGTATTCAGCGCTGGGCATCTGCCGGTGACCCACCGGCTCGCCTGCCCCCGGGGCCTCGCTGGGCTCTGGGGGCAGGGGGTCAACCACGAAGTTGCCCCGGCCCGGGGTGGAGTAGATCAACTCCTCGTCGCGTAGAACGCGGAGTGCAGACCGCGCGGTCATGTTCGCGATGTCGTACTTGGCTTCGAGCTCGCGGGAGGACGGGACCCGTTCGCCCGGCTTGATGCGGCCAGCGCGGATCTGCTGGCGCAGTTCGTCGGCGACCAGCCGGTAAGGCGGAGTGTGGGTGTCCCTTGGCAGGCTCATAGCCCGAGGGTAGCCCGCTAAGCCCACCCATCGCACTAGAACACCTGTTGCCTCCTTGTTGCCGAAGTGCGCTAGCTCGCATGCATCACTGGTGAGCTATGTGATTGACGCGCTAGCTCACTTAGTGCACTGTTGATCGCGCCGCAACGAGCGGCTGCAGATCGAAAGGGAGCAAAAGGCATGGCTATGACCCGTATCCGTGTGGGGCTGCTGCCCTCGACGATGTTCATCGCTGGCACCGCCCCGGTGCCGAAGATCAAGGATCCGGAGACCGGGGTTCTCGCCACCGACCGCGACACCGGCGAGACCCTGCACACGCTGACCGTCTTCCTCATGGAGGAGGGCCGGGCAGAGCAGATGAAGATCACCGTTCCGGAGAGCGGTCTGCCGGACGGTCTCCAGCCGGGCACGCCGGTGCAGGTGACGGAGCTGTTCGCCACTCCGTGGGCGCGCATCTTCAACGGCCAGCTGTCCGAGGGTGTGGCCTACCGGGCGGCGAAGGTGGAGCTTGCGGCGGTGGCCAAGTGACGGCCGCTCCCGAACGGGCCTACCCGGTTGCCCCGGAGAGCGGGGACCACGATTCGCGGTTCACCAACGGCTTGGCCCTGGACGTGGCCGAGGTGATCGAGGCGCACGGCTACCCGACGTTCACCTCCGGCCGTGACCTGCTGGAACTGCGCATATCCCTGTACCGATTCCTCTACAAGGACGCACTGTGACCATTCAGGAACTGATTGGGTCTGCCCCGGCTCTGGCCGGGGCGGCCCTGGCCCCGGCCCTCGGATGGGCCGTGTGGTGGCTGGTGCGCTACGTGCGTGCCGACACGATGACGCGGGCCAGCATCCGGCAAGCGATACGCGTCCGCCGGGGATGGCGTCGGCTGGCTCCGATGGCTGGGCTGTCGGTGACCGACAAGACCCCTCCGGCCGTGATCGTGGCGCCGGACGGGAAGGTGCCCAAGCCCAAGATCCTCATCCCGAAGATCAAGGTCGCGGCCGACCGGTATGGGGTGCTGGTCCGCGCGGTGTGCCTGCCCAAGGTCAGCCTGGCGGAGTTCCAGCGCGCCGCCCCATACCTGGCCGACGCCTGGCGCTGCACACGGGTCTCCGTCCTGCCGGCCGCCCCTGGGCAGCTCGTGATCCGTGGCGTGCGGGTTGATCCCCTTGTCGTACCGACCGAACACACCCCCACCGGGGAGGTTCCCGAGGAACTGGCGGTCTGGCGCCTGGGGCTGGACGAGTACGCGCAACCGGTGAGCGTGAGCCTGTCGGACGTGCCCGGGGTGACCGTGGCCGGACTGCCCGGCTTCGGCAAGACCTCGCTGGTGAACCGCTTCCTGTGCGATACGGCGCCCTCGGCTGCGATTCAGTACGCGGTGGCCGATGGCAAGGTGACCTCGTCTGATGAGGGCGACTACGCCGACCTGGCGCAGCGGGCGTTCGCGTTCGTCGGCGATGACCTGGCGGAGGCGAACGCGTTGTTCAAGCGGCTCGTGAAGCTGCGGCGGGACCGCTCGGCCTCCATCCGCGCCCTGCTGGGCGTGAAGAACCTGTGGCACGTCGGGCCTTCGGCATCCTGGCCGTTGACCGTGCTCATCGTGGATGAGGCACACACGTACTTCCGTGACTACAAGGGCGCGGACCCGAAGACCAAGAAGCTCGCTGCCCTGGCTGCCGAGAACGCGCGGCTGGTTGAGGACCTGGTGAAGAAGGGCCGGAGCGTCGGAATCCTGGTGCTCATCGCGACGCAGAAGGCGACCGGAGATGCCATCCCCACGTTCATCCGCGACGTGTGCCCGGTGGGCATGTCCTTCGCGCAGAAGACCGCTGAGGCGGCCGTGGTCGCGCTGGGAGAGGACATCCGCAACTGGCCGGACGCTAACCCCACCGCCCTCCAGGACCCCGCCTACGTCGGCGTGGCCGCCATGGCCCATCAGGGGCGCCCCGGGTTCACCCGCATCCGCACCCCGTACGTGGCCGACGCGGACGCGGCCCGCATCGCCACCGACACCGCCCACCTGACCCGCGACCCCGCCGACCTCCTCAACGACCAACTGACCAACGGCCCCGGGACACCAGTCGCCCTCACCAAGTGACGTTCTTTGACCAGCCGACACCTGGAAGGGAGGTGAATCCCCTATGTCTGAGGACCGGATCACTCAGCGCACGGTGACTGTGGTCATGGGCATCATTGCGGCCCTGGCGTTCGTTTTCTCCTTCGGAAACGTCTGGGCCCTGGCCCTACGCCTCGGCGTCCCGGCACCCATCGCGCCGCTGATCGCCCCCATGGTGGACCTGTCCGTGGTCGGCCTCCTGGTGGCCCTGCGCTACCTGTCCCTGCGCGGTGTCCCCGCCGAGCAGATCAAGGCCGCTACCCGGCTGATGCACCTGTCCGGGCTGCTGACCCTGGCCCTCAACATCGCCGAACCCATCGTCGCTGGGCACTATGGCCGCGCTGCCGTGGACGCGGTCGCCCCGCTCCTCCTGCTGGGCTGGGGAGCCGTTGGTCCGCAGCTCCTGCGCCACTTCCACACCGTGGCTCACACCGCCACTCAGGCGGCCCCGGAGCCAGAGGGAGACCCGGCGCCAGTCGTCGAGAGTGCGCCTGCCCCGGCGCCCCAACCGGTGGCACCGCCGGTCACGCCGAAGCCGGAGACCTCCCCAGCGGTCACCGTGCCCGCGCCACTGCTGAACGCGGCCCGCACCATCGCCGACACCTACCAGGCCGAACACGGCGAACCCATCAGCGCGGCCCAGCTCCGGGCACGCCTCGGCATCGCGCTGCCGCTGGCCACCGCAGCACACGCCCAGCTCTCCGCCTGATCCCCCAGCCGGCCGTTCCGGCAACCCAGACCCTCAGCTCTCCCGGGCTTGGTCCGTCATGCCCCGAGCAGCACCCGCAGCCCTGGCCTGGTGCTGCTTGGGGCCCTCCCTCACCTGAAAGGACGCGTCACCCGTGAAAGCCCCCCTGGACCTGCGCCACGTGGCGAGCCTGGCCCTGCGGGACCTCATCCACCTCGCCCACCACCCCGACTTCGACCGCGTCCAAGGCCAGATCAGCCAAATCCGCGGTTGCACCCGGCCCGTGCAGCTTGTCGGCTCCACAGAGACCCGCGACGCGGCGACGGACACCGTCCTGCGCTCGTACAGCACCGCCGACGAACCCACTGGGCGGCTGCTCACTGCCTGCGGCAACCGCCGCTCCTCGCGTTGCCCGTCCTGCTCGCGCCTGTACGCCGCCGATACCTACCACCTGATCCGGGCCGGGCTCTCCGGCGGCAAGAACGTGCCGGAGGCCGTCCGCACGCACCCTCGGCTGTTCGTCACCCTCACCGCGCCGTCGTTCGGCCCGGTCCATAACCGGATCACCACTGACGCGGGCCAGAACCTGGCCTGCCGCTGCGGCGAACGCCACGGACCCGATGACCCGGCGTTGGGCACGCCGCTGTCTCCTTCGACGTACGACTACGCCGGAGCCGTGCTGTGGAACGCGCACGCCGGAGCCCTGTGGGCCCGCTTCACCACCTACCTGCGCCGCGAACTGGCCGCCCACCTCGGCATGACGCAGAAGGCGCTGAATGCGGCCGTGCGCGTCTCCTTCGCCAAGGTCGCCGAGTACCAGCGGCGCGGCCTGGTCCACTTCCACGCCGTGGTTCGTCTCGACGGCCCGGAAGGGAGCAACGAGCCTCCGCCCCGGTGGGCCACCGCCGACGCCCTCACCCACGCGGTCAAGAAAGCGCGTAAACGAGCCGTGCTCACCGTGGCCTCCGACGCCATCGGCGAACGCGAACTCAAGTGGGGCTCCGAGCTGGACATCCGCAAGATCGCGGCTCTGGGCGACGGCGAGTTGACCGATCAGAAGGTCGCGGCCTACGTCGCCAAGTATGCGACGAAGAGTGCCGAGGACTCCGGCACCGTGGATCGCTCCCTGCGCTGTGTCCATTGCGCCGGACGTGGCTACCAGCGTGGTCCGGACGGGTTCCGGGACCTATGCGATCAGTGCGACGGCACCGGGCAGTCCGAGCCGATCGCGGACCTGCGCGTGCACCACCACGTCCGCCAGATGATCCGCACCGCATGGGCCCTTGGCCACCTGCCGGAATTCGCGGACCTCAAGCTCTGGAAGTGGGCCCACATGCTCGGCTTCCGGGGCCACTTCTCCAGCAAATCCCGCCGCTACTCCACCACCCTCGGCGCACTGCGCGACGTCCGCCGCACCTGGCGCACCGAGCAAGCACGCGCCGCCGCCGATGACGACCGGCCCGAGCTGGACGACGAGACCACTCTCGTGGTCTCCCACTGGCAATACCTGGCCTCCGGCTACAGCCCCGGTGAAGAACTCCTCGCCGCCCAGGTACGCCACGACCTCACCCAGGCACGCGAGCAAGTCCAACGCCGCAAGACCGAAGGAGACCCCTGGCTGTGACCGTCCCCAGGGTCATGACCGCCCATCCCCTCCCCCGGCACGGAAGGAAAACGCACCGGATGACCACGACCGCGATACCGCGCAAGTGGCACACGACAGCCGAGGTCGCCCACATGCTCGGCTTCGGCCTCTCCAAGACCAAGATGCTCGTCCTGACCGGTGAAATCCGCTCGGTCAAGGTCGGCCGTAACCGCCGCATCCTCCCGGCCTGGGTGGACGAGTACGTCAACCGTTGCGTCCAGGACGAGACCGAGAGGTGGTCCGCATGAGCGGCAAGCGCGGAAACGGAGAGGGGTCCATCTACCCCTACAGGAACGGCTTCGCCGCGTACGCCTGGGTCACCACCCCGGACGGCAGGAAGAAGCGCAAGTACGTCTATGGCAAGACGCGGACCGAGGTTCACGACAAGTGGATCAAGCTCCACACGGAAGCGAAGAAGGGGCCTGTCGCCACCAGTGTGCCGACGCTTGAGCAGTACCTCACGTACTGGCTGCGGGAGGTCGTGGAGCCTGATCTGAAGCCCAAGACGGGGGAGACCTACGCGATGCACGTCCGGCTCTACATCGCGCCCGGCCTCGGCCAGAAGCGCATAGACAAGCTCACCGTGCGGGACGTTCGGACGTGGGTCAACGATCTGCTCGAACAGTGCCAGTGCTGTGCCCAGGGCAAGGATGCCCGGCGCGAGGAGCCTCGTTGCTGCGCGGTCGGTCGGTGCTGCGATCGGGTCCCGTCCCGCCGTACTGTCCAGGACGCCCGTGCCGTCCTGCGTTCCGCGCTCACCAACGCCATGACGGAAGAGCTGATTTCGAAGAACGTCGCGGGCCTGGTCAAGGTGCGGTCCGCCCGGAAGGTCAAGCGTGACCCCTGGTCCGTGGAGGAGGCCCGGAAGTTCCTCGAAGCGGCCAGCGCCGCCCGTGATCCGCTCTACGCGGCATGGGTGCTGATCCTCGTCCTCGGGTTCCGACGCGGTGAAGTGCTCGGGCTCACCTGGCAGGGCGTCAACCTGGATGCCGGGGAGGTCACGGTGCAGCTTCAGCTTCAGCACATCCGTCGGCGTCTGGTGCATGACGAGACCAAGACCGAAGCCTCAACGGCCACCCTGCCGCTTCCCGATATCTGTGTCGCCGCTCTCCAGGTGCGCAGGAAGGAGCAGGAAGCGGCCAAGCAAACGGCCGGAGAGCTGTGGACGGATTCGGACTTCGTGTTCACCACCCGCTACGGGACCCCGATCGAGCCACGCAACTTCAACCGCTCGTTCGCCGACCGGTCCTCCAAGGCAGGCATCCGCCGGATCCGGCTGCATGACACGCGTCACACCTGTGGGTCGCTGCTCGCCGCACTCGACGTGCACCCGCGTATCGCGATGCAGATCCTCCGGCACAGCAAGATCGCGGTGACCATGGAGATCTACACGCACGTCCCGTCCGAGGCCACCCGTAAGGCGCTGCGGAGGCTCGGCAAGCACCTGGGCAAGCAAGATCGGAAGCGTCGGAAGTAGTTGCTGTACTTCGCTGCTGTACGGCACCAAAGAGCCCCCGCCAGGTTTCCCTGGCGGGGGCTTTGAGCTGCGGTGGACCTGAGGGGATTTGAACCCCTGACCCCCTCGATGCGAACGAGGTGCGCTACCAGTCTGCGCCACAGGCCCTTGCAACGAGTGAAACTCTAGCATCCCCTGCGGGGTGCTTGGAAATCCGTTCCCCGCTGGTCAATGGAGTGCGCGTCACTCGTTGGCGGCGCGGGGCCGGTCCTCGTCCGCGTACTGGTCGAAGAGGGGGGTGCGGCCGCGTTCCCGCGAGGTGCGGGGCGGGGCCGCGGAGCTGTGCCCGGCGTCGGGCTCGGCAGGCGGTGCCGGGTCCGGGGCGGGGTCGACGGTGCTGGAGCGGGCGGAGCTCCAGGCGTCGGGGGCGGCCAGGTCGACGCTGCCGGTCGCGCGGGGGGCGACGGGCGCCGTGACGTACGTCGGCAGTGGGACCGGCACCGGCTCCCAGCCGTCCCCGGCGGCCGGGCCGCGCTCGCGCTCGCGCTCCTGGTCCACCCACTCCGCGTGGTCGGTCTGTTCGACCAAGGCGCGGCGCCCGGCCGCGTGCGGGGAGGCGGACGGGACAGCGGCGGGCTCGGCCTCGGCGGGGGCGGGCGGGTCGGCGGGGCCGTCGCCGCTGGAAGGGCCGTCGGCGGGCGGATGGCTACGCGGGCGGCGCTCCCGCAGCCGCTGCGCGGCCTGCTCGGCGCGGCGCTGGTCCATGGTGAAGGCGAAGCGGCGGCGCTCCTGGGCGCGCAGATAGGCGATGTACGCGCTGAGCAGTATGGCCGGAAGGGCTGGGGCCCACAGGAAGGCGAGACCGCCGACCGCGGCGACGATCGCGCCGAGGGTGAAGGCGACGAAGAGAAGCACAGTGGTGCGGCGACGGCGCGCAAGCACCCGCGCCCGCTTCCCGCGATCCAGCGCGCTGCCGCCGGTCGGGGCGGCCGGGGCCGCGGCCTCGTCCTCCGCCGGCGGCCCGTCCGGATCGCCGGAAGCGGGCGCGAGCAAGGTCACGGGCTCGGCGAAGGCCCGGACGTCGACCGCGTCGGTGACGGCTTCCGGATCGGCGGAGAAGCGCTCCGGGTCGCCGGAGCGACCCCCGGCGTCGGGGGCGTCCGCGTCCTGCGCGGTACGTACCGCCTGGTCATCCGGAGTCCCCGGGCGCTCTCGGTCCTCCAGCCCCTTGGCGTAACGGCGCTCCATGCCCGCCCGTCCGGACAGCAGCCGGATGGCGGTGCTGAAGCGTTCCGTCGGACGGGCCTCATTGAGCTCGTCCTGCCTACGGAGCCACATCGGCACCAAATAGGCGGCCCAGGCCCCGACGATGACTGCGTAGATGAGGCCACTGCTGCTCACGCTCACACGGTAGAGGGGTCCGCGGGAGGCCATCCGCCAATTGGCGCGGTGTGTCGCACGATCTGGCTGATATCTCGAAAGTTTTTTGTGATTGTTGGGATGACCAGGCTGGGAATGCGTCGAATATAATCGAACAGATTTTTTATTTCTGCGATGCCCCTGGTCGCGTCCGGTGCCATCGGGCGAGCAGCCCCTCCGACAGTTCCTCCACGGTGAGCGCGAAGACCAGATGGTCGCGCCATGCGCCATCGATGTGCAGATAGCGCGGCCGCAGCCCCTCCTCGCGGAATCCGAGTTTCTCCACCACCCGGCGGCTCGGCAGGTTCTCCGGCCGGATGCACACCTCGATGCGGTGCAGCCCGACGGTGCGGAAGCAGTGGTCGGCGGCGAGCGCGAGCGCGGTCGGCATGACGCCGCGCCCGGCCACCGCCTGATCGACCCAGTAGCCGATATGGCCCGAGCACATCGAGCCCCAGGTGATCCCGGCGACCGTCAGCTGCCCGGCCAGCCGCCCCTGGTACTCGATGACGAACGGCAGCATCCGCCCGTTGTGCGCCTCGGCGCGCAGATGGCGCACCATCTGCCGGTAGGTGGGCCGCTGGGTGACGGGGCCGCCGGGTGCGGGCGGCGGAATGGTCGCCTCCCAGGGCCGCAGCCACTCCCGGTTGCGCTGGTTGACCTCGCGCCAGGCGCGCTGGTCGCGCAGCTTTATGGGGCGCAGGACCGTGTCCCCGTCCGCCAGCACGACCGGCCAGGGCGCGTTCAGCTCGCGCTCCCGGCGGGACCGGCGGCATCGGCTGCACCGGCGGGACCGGTGGGTCGGGGGTGGTCGCCGCCGTGGATCTGATCGACCGCGTGCACCAGGAGCCGCCCGAGCACCGCGAGGCCGTCACGGACGCCTCCGGTCGAGCCGGGCAGGTTGACGATCAGGGTCGTCCCGGCGACCCCGGCCAGCCCCCGGGAGAGCGCCGCGGTGGGTACCTTCGCGAGCCCTTCGGCGCGGATGGCCTCCGCGATGCCGGGGATCTCGTAGTCCAGGACCCGGCGGGTGGCCTCGGGGGTGCGGTCCATCGGGGTGAGTCCGGTCCCGCCGGTGGACACGACGACGTCGTACGAGGCGGCCACCGCGTCCCGCAGCGCGGACTCCACCGGGTCGCCGTCGGGCACCACGCGCGGGCCGTCTACCGCGAAGCCGAGCGTGGTCAGCCCCTCGGCGATCAGCGGCCCGCCCTTGTCCGGGTAGACCCCGGCGGCGGCGCGGTTGGACGCGGTGACGACCAGGGCGCGGTACCGCGGCGCGTCGTCCGGGGCGGTGTCGTCCGGGGCCGTGGGGGCGGTCATTCCCGGCTCCAGTCGCCGGACTTCCCGCCGGTCTTCTCCTCCACCCGTACGTCGGTGATGACCGCGCCCTTGTCGACGGCCTTGACCATGTCGATCACCGTCAGGGCGGCGACCGAGACCGCCGTCAGGGCCTCCATCTCGACGCCCGTGCGGTCGGTGGTCTTCACGGTGGCGGTGATCTCGACCGCGTCGTCGGCGACCGCGAGGTCGACCTTCACGCCCGACACGGCGAGCGGATGGCACAGCGGGATCAGGTCCGGGGTCCGTTTGGCGCCCATGATGCCCGCGATCCGGGCGGTCGCGAGGGCGTCGCCCTTGGGGACGCCCTCGCCGCGGAGCAGTTCGACCACGCGTGGCGCGACGAGCACGCGGCCGCTCGCGCGGGCGGTGCGCGCGGTGACGTCCTTGGCCGAGACGTCGACCATGCGCGCCGCGCCCGCCGGGTCGAGATGGGTGAGATGGTCCTGGGCGCTGCTCATCGTTCTCCCGGTCCGGGCCAGGTGGCTCTGTGCGACGACACCGTACCCGCCGTAGGCCTCCGCTAGGCGAGAAGGACCACGTCCACCTCGGCCCCGGGGGCGACCTCGGCCACCTCCTCGGGGATCACGATCAGCGCGTTGGCCCGGGCGAGGGCCTTGATCAGATGCGATCCGGCCCCGCCCACCGGGGCGACCGTGCCCGGTTCGCCCGGCGCCGACGACGGCTCGTACCAGCCCCGCAGGAACTGGCGCCTGCCATCCGGCGAGGACGCGATCCCGTCCGGACAGAACGCCCGCACGGTGGTGCGGTGGACCTGACCCGCGCCCAGCATGGTGCGGATCACCGGCCGGACGAACAGCTCGAAGGAGACGTACGAGCTGACCGGATTGCCGGGGAGGGCGAGCAGCGGCGTCCGGTCGGAGCCGATCCGCCCGAAGCCCTGGGGCTTGCCGGGCTGCATCCCCACCGTCCGGAACTCGACCTCGTGCATGGCCTCCTTGACCACGTCGTACGCGCCGACGCTGACTCCGCCGCTGGTGACGACGATGTCGGCGCGGCTCAGCTGGTCCTCGACGGTGGCGCGCAGCGTCCCGGCGTCGTCGGCGACCGCGCCCACCCGGTAGGCGATCGCCCCGGCCTCCTGGGCGGCGGCGGTGAGCTGGTAGCTGTTGGAGTCGTAGATGCGGCCCGGCCCCGTCTGCTCGCCGGGCTGGACCAGCTCGCTGCCGGTGGACAGCACGACGACGCGGGGCCGCGGCCGGACCCTGACCGTGGCACGGCCGATGGCGGCCAGCAGCCCGATCTGAGCCGCCCCGAGGACCGTGCCGGCGCTCAGCGCCAGCTCCCCCGCCCCCGCGTCGCTGCCCCGGGCGCGCACGTGCTGCCCGTCCCGGACCGGCCGGAAGACCCGCACCAGGCCGCTGCCGCCGTCCGGGTCCGTGCTGCGGGCGGGCATGCCGCTGACCGGCCCGTTGTCCAGGCCGCCGTCGGTCCACTCGACCGGGACGACGGCCTGGCCGCCGGGCGGCAGCGGGGCGCCGGTCATGATCCGGGCGGCCTCGCCGGGGCCGACGGCGGGCAGGTCGCCGCTGCCCGCCGCGATGTCCCCGACGACCGTCAGCACCGCGGGATGCTCCCCCGTCGCCGCCCCGATGTCGGCGGTGCGGACGGCGTAGCCGTCCATCGCGCTGTTGTCGAAGGGCGGGAGGGCGGCGGGCACGGTGACGTCCTCGACCAGGACGCAGCCCATGGCGTCCAGCAGCTGCAGCTCGATGGGGTCCAGCGGGTGAATGTGCCCGAGGATGTCGTCGAGGTGCTCGGCCACCGACCAGACCCGGTGACGCTCCCGGCCCTCGCCCGTGCCCTGATCGGCGGCCCGTGCCGCGGTGCTGCTCAAAGTGCTACATCTCCTCGGTGACGTAACTGCGAAGCCAGTCCCGGAAGTCCGGGCCCAGGTCTTCACGTTCGCACGCGAGTCTGACAATGGCACGCAGATAGTCGCCACGGTCGCCTGTGTCGTACCGCCGGCCCTTGAAGACGACCCCGTGCACCGGGCCTCCGATGTCCGGATCCGAGGCGAGCGCCTGGAGCGCGTCGGTCAGCTGGATCTCGCCGCCGCGGCCGGGCTCGGTGCGGCGCAGCACGTCGAAGACGGCGGGATCCAGTACGTAGCGGCCGATGACCGCGTACGAGCTGGGCGCGTCGGCCCGGTCGGGCTTCTCGACCAGTCCGGTGACCTGGACGACGCCCTCGTCCAGGGTGGGCTTCACGGCGGCGCAGCCATAGAGGTGGATCTGCGCGGGATCCACCTCCATCAGGGCGATGACGCTGCCGCCGTGCTGCTCCTGTACCTCGACCATCCGGGCCAGGAGCGGGTCACGGGCATCGATGAGGTCGTCGCCGAGGAGGACGGCAAAGGGCTGGTCACCTACGTGCGGGGCGGCGCACAGCACGGCGTGGCCGAGGCCCCTGGGGTCGCCCTGCCGGACGTAGTGCATGGTCGCCAGGTCGCTGGACTCCTGGACGCGCGCGAGGCGGGTTTCATCGCCCTTGCGGGTCAGGGCCTCTTCGAGCTCGTAGTTGCGGTCGAAGTGGTCTTCCAGGGGCCGCTTGTTGCGACCGGTGATCATAAGAACGTCGGACAGGCCGGCGGTGACGGCTTCCTCGACGACGTACTGGATCGCCGGCTTGTCGACAACCGGCAGCATCTCCTTCGGGGTGGCCTTGGTGGCCGGGAGGAAGCGGGTTCCGAGGCCCGCGGCAGGGATGACAGCCTTGCTGATCCGAGTACGCGTTTGAGTCATGCCCCGAACCTTATCCGGTGCCTTTCAGGCGATTGATGAGGATACGGTGAATATGACATGAGACAGGAAGTATGTGCACTCGATGAGCACCACTGAGGTTAGTAAGCCCGCGTTGCGGAGACGCCTCCTGGCGATGAGGTCCGGGTTGACGGCGGATGACATCGAGGCGTCCGCCGCCTCGCTGGCGTGTCGCGCGCTGGAGTTGCCGGAGCTGGCCCGGGCGGACACCGTGGCGGCCTATGTCTCGGTGGGGCGCGAGCCCGGTACGCGCGCGCTGCGGGAGGCGCTGCGTGCGCGGGGCGTACAGGTACTGCTCCCCGTCCTGCTGCCGGACAACGATCTCGACTGGGGCTCGGACGAGGGACCGGACGGTCTGGTGCGCGCCGGCCGGGGCCTGCTGGAGCCCGGCGGGCCGCGGCTGGGCCCGGACGCGGTCACCCGGGCGGACGCGGTCCTGCTGCCGGGGCTCGCGGTGGACCGGCGGGGTATGCGGCTGGGGCGCGGCGGCGGTTCGTACGACCGGGTGCTGGCCCGGCTGGAGCGGGCGGGAGCCGATCCCGCGCTCGTGGTGCTGCTGTACGACGGCGAGCTGCTGGACGCGGTTCCGGAGGAGCCCCACGACCGCCCGGTGCACGCGGCGGTGACGCCCTCGGGGGCGCACCGCTTCACCTGAGACGCGCCTGGCAGCGCGGCGGCCCCGCCGGAAGCGCCCTAAGGCGCTTCCGGCGGGGCCGGGAGGTTCGCGGGTCCCCGCCCCCGGTCCGGGGCGGGAACGGCCCGCAGAGGGCCGCCTGCGGGCCCGGAGGGCCCGCAGGCGGCCCTCAGGGGGTGAGGGCCAGCTGATCGTCGGTGGACTTGTCCACCGCGGTCTTGCTGAACGCCCAGGGCAGCAGCTCGCCCTTCGCCCACTTCTCGGTCTGGTCCGTGTAGTGCGCGTTGTAGGCGTGGCCGGAGGCGCCGGTGAGGTTGATCCACCGCGACTTGTCGAAGTTGGCGAGGTTGACGACCATCCGCATCGACGGCACCCAGGTGACGTCGTAGCCGCCCGCCGCGTTCCAGCCGGTCGCGTTGACCGCCGCCTCGCCGCCCGCGAGGTCCCAGGGGCCGCGGTTCAGCATCCACTGGACGACGCCCGGGCCGTCGGTGCCCAGCGTCTGGTTCCTCAGCGTCAGCCGGTGCAGCCGGCCCCAGCTCCAGGTGTTGATGTTCTTGCCCAGCTTGGCGGTCAGCTCGGAGCGCGCGTTCCTCATGGCCTGGGCGAGGAGCTCGTCGCGGTTGGTCGCGCCCGGGTGATTGCGGGTGCCGGCGGTCTTCCACCAGTCGTTGCCCGGCTCCTTGATGATCTTCCGTACGACCTCGTACCAGCGGTCGCCGCCGTCGGGCTGGGCCGTGTCGGCGTCGCGCGTACCGCATTCGCGCACCAGCCGGGTGTTGCCGTCCAGGTCCTCGAGCGGACCGGAGTCCGCGGCCGGCCGCACCCGCAGGCACTGCCCCTTCACCCGCAGTTCCTTGGGCATTTTGTCGCCGAAGGCGAGCATCAGGGTGTTGCGCCAGACGGAGTTGAAGTATGCGGCTGCCGCCGAGTCGGCGTCCTGGGTGTAGTCCCAGCCCTCCAGGAGCTTCTGGGCCTCGCGGACGAACGGATCCTTGATGTTGATCTTCAGCAGATAGGGCGTCAGCACTTTGGCGATCTCACTGCTGTTGTCCGTCTGCAGGGACTGCATGTCGTCCGTGGAGATCTTCCCGCCGTCCTTGATCTTGGATTCGATCAGGTCGGTGATGCGCTGGCTCCGCGCGCCGTATCCCCAGTCGTCGGTCAGCAGGTACGGGTACTTCTTCTGGTCTATGACGGCCTGGTTGGCGGTGACGATGTAACCGCGGTCGGGGTTGTACTCCCAGGGCAGCGCCGACTGCGGAATGAACTTCGACCACCGGTAGCGCGAGTCCCAGCCGGGCGCCGGGTAGCGGCCGTCGCCCTCGTTGCGCACCGGGATCCTGCCCGGCGCCTGGTAGCCGATGTTGCCCTTGGTGTCGGCGTAGATGAGGTTCTGGGCGGGGACCGCGAAGTCGCGGGCCGCCTTGCGGAAGTCGTCGAAGTTCCGGGCGGTGTTCAGCCCGAAGACCGCGTCCATGCTGTTGGACGGGGACAGCGCGGTCCACTTCAGGGCGACCGCGTAACCGTCGCCGCGGTCGGGGGCCACATCGTCGGCCCCGCTGCCGACCGGTGCGCTCTTGCCGACGTTCGTCAACTCGTCGTTCCGGTCGGAGACGATCGGCCCGTTGTTGGTGCTGCGTACCGTGATCGTGCGGTTCTTGCCGCCCGCGACCTTGATGGTCTCCTCACGGCTGCGGAACGGGACCTGCTTGCCGTCGTAGAGGTAGTGCGTCGCGGTGACCTTCTCCAGGTAGAGGTCGCTGACGTCGGCACCCAGATTGGTCATTCCCCAGCTGATGTTCTGGTTGTGGCCTATGACCACACCGGGCATCCCGGAGAACGTGTAGCCCGCCGTGTCGAACGGGCACGCGCTGCTGACCTGGTTGCAGTGCAGGCCCATCTGGTACCAGACGGACGGCAGCTGGGGCGCCAGATGCGGGTCGTTGGCGAGCAGCGGCTTGCCGGTGGTCGTGTACTTGCCGGAGACGACCCACGAGTTGGAGCCGATACCGCTTCCGTTGGGGCCGAGCAGCGCCGGAACCTTCTCCAAAGTCTTCGACATCGACGTGAGCCGGCTCTGCAGCCCCTGGGTGGCTCCGCCCACCCCGGTCGCGCCGCCGGTGGACCCCGCGCCGCCGCCCGTGGTGCCCGTCGACGTCGCCTTGGGGTCGAACTCGTCGGTGGTCTCGTCGAGCGCACCGCCCTGGACGATCGGCTTGTTCCGGCTGAACGGATACGACGGGTACAGCTCTTCTATCTGCTTGGCGCTCAGCCGGCTCGACGCCAGTGCGCGGTCCACCTCGTCCTGCATATTGCCGCGCAGGTCCCAGGCCATGGCCTTGAGCCAGGCGACCGAGTCGACCGGGGTCCACTTCTCGGGCTTGTAGCCGTCGTTCTTGAAGCTCAGCGCCTCGTATTCGGCCGAAAGCGCCTTGCCCTCGTGGTCCTTGAGGTAGGCGTTGACCCCGTCGGAATAGGCCCGTAGATACTTCTTCGTCGTCGGCGACAGCTTGGTGTCGTATTCCTGCTGCGCCACCCGGCGCCAGCCCATGGTGCGCAGGAACGCGTCGGTCTCGACCTGGCCGGAACCGAACATCTCCGAGAGACGACCGGCCGTCATATGACGGCGGACGTCCATCTCCCAGAAGCGGTCCTGGGCCTGGACGAAGCCCTGGGCGCGGAACAGGTCGTCGGGTGAGTTGCCGTAGATCTGGGGTATGCCATTACCGTCGCGCTTGACCTGGACGGGATCGGAAAGCCCCTTGAGCTGCAGCGACCCCGTGGTCTCCGGGAAAGAGGCCCGCACGGTACTGATACTCCAGTACGTGCCGAAGCCGAGACCCCCCACGAGCAGCAGCACGACTGCGATCACGATCAGGCGGAGACGACGGCTCTTCTTCTTGGGAGAAGAGCCGGTTTTGTTGGCGGGCATCGCTGTCCTTCGAGGGGCAGGGTGATCCTGGAGTGCTGGAGCAACCATAGGCGCAGCGCTGTCGCCGCCCCTACGCGGAGTCATGACTGACGCCGTCCACCGGCCACCGGACCGGGTCTCCCGCACCTCGCCCGCACCCCCGCGGGCGGCCCATGTGGAAGGCCCGCGTCAAGAACCCGTAAAATGTTAGGTAAGGCAATGAAGTTCCGGTCGGCCGGGATCCGTTCACCTCGTCCCCGAAGGTCCCGCCGCTCACGTGAGAAAGGTTCGGCCCCTGACTGTCCACCACCTCAATGAACTGCTGCTGGTCTGCTCTCTCGTCCTGCTCGTCGCGGTGGCGGCCGTAAGGGTCTCCTCCCGCAGCGGGCTGCCCACCCTGCTGCTCTACCTCGGGATGGGCGTCGCCCTGGGCACGGACGGGCTCGGCGTCACCTTCGACAACGCCGAACTGACGCAGGTCATCGGCTACGCCGCGCTGGTGGTGATCCTGGCCGAGGGCGGCCTGGGCACCAAGTGGCGAGAAATCAAACCCGCGCTGCCGACGGCCGCCGTGCTGTCGACCGTGGGCGTCGCGGCGAGCGTGGGGGTCACCGCGGCGGCGGCGCACCATGTGGTGGGGCTGGACTGGCGGCAAGCGCTGATCATCGGCGCGGTGGTGTCGTCCACGGACGCGGCGGCGGTCTTCTCCGTGCTGCGCAAGGTGCCGCTGCCCAAGCGGCTCACCGGCACCCTGGAGGCCGAGTCGGGCTTCAACGACGCCCCGGTGGTGATCCTGGTCGTCGCCTTCTCCAGCCAGGGCCCGATAGACCCCTGGTACGTCATGCTCGGCGAGATCACCCTGGAGCTGGCGATCGGCGCCGCCATCGGTCTCGCGATCGGCTGGCTCGGCTCGTACGGCCTGCGCCGGGTGGCCCTGCCCGCCTCAGGCCTGTACCCGATCGCGGTGATGGCCATCGCGGTCGTCGCGTACGCGGGCGGCGCGCTGGCACACGGCTCCGGCTTCCTCGCCGTCTACCTCGCCTCGCTCGTGATGGGCAACGCGAAGCTGCCCCACTGGCCGGCCACCCGCGGTTTCGCCGAGGGGCTCGGCTGGATCGCCCAGATCGGCATGTTCGTCCTGCTCGGACTGCTGGTGACGCCGCACGAACTGGCCGACGACGTCTGGCCGGCCGTCGCCGTCGGCCTGGTGCTGACCGTGGTCGCCCGGCCCGTGTCGGTGCTGTTGAGCACGGCGCCGTTCCGGGTGGCATGGCGGGAGAAGGCCCTGCTGTCCTGGGCCGGGCTGCGCGGCGCCGTGCCCATCGTGCTCGCGACCATCCCCATGGTCGGCGACGTGCCCGACAGCCGTCGGCTCTTCAACATCGTCTTCGTCCTGGTGATCATCTACACCCTGGTCCAGGGCCCGACGCTGCCGTGGCTCGCCACCCGGCTGCGCCTGGAGGAAACGGAGGGCACCGCGGACCTGGGCATCGAATCGGCGCCACTGGAGCGGCTGCGCGGCCATCTGCTGTCGGTGTCGATCCCCAAGGACTCCCGGATGCACGGGGTGGAGGTCGCCGAGCTCCGGCTGCCGCCCGGGGCCGCGGTCACCCTCGTCGTCCGGGGCGGCTCCAGCTTCGTCCCCCTGCCCTCGACCGTGCTGCGGCGCGGCGACGAACTCCTGGTGGTGGCCACCGACCCGGTGCGGGACGCGGCCGAACAGCGGCTGCGGGCGGTCGGCCGGGGCGGCAAGCTGGCGGGCTGGCTGGGCACCGGCGGTGGCTGATGGTTCGGCTGACGAGGTGGCGTAGGTCACCGTGTGCCGTACCGCAGTGGACTGGCGGGCCGGAATACTGCACTATGGAGCGTCGTTAGCACTCAACGAGTGAGAGTGCCAGGAGGAAGTACGTGCCGACCTATCAGTACCAGTGCACCGAGTGCGGCGAGGGCCTCGAGGCGGTGCAGAAGTTCACCGACGACGCGCTGACCGAATGCCCCCAGTGCCAGGGACGCCTGAAGAAGGTGTTCTCCGCCGTCGGCATCGTCTTCAAGGGCTCCGGCTTCTACCGGAACGACAGCCGCTCGTCGTCCAGCAGCTCGAGCGGCGGCTCGAAGTCCACGGCGAAGAGTGACAGCGGTTCGTCGTCGGATTCGTCCTCGTCGTCGGAGAAGACCTCGTCGTCTTCATCCTCCTCCTCGGACACGTCCTCGGGGTCGTCGTCTTCTTCGTCGTCGGCGTCCTCGTCTTCTTCGTCGAGCACGTCGTCGAGCAGCACCAGCTCGGCCGCCTGACATCGCACGCGCCGCGCCCCCGCCGCCTCCCTTCCCGGGAAGCCGCGGGGGCGCGGTGCGTCCGGGCGCCCTCGGCCACGGCTGGCTAGGGTGATCGCATGGCCGAGACGAGCAGCACCCAAGCAGACATAGGGGTCATCGGGGGGTCGGGGTTCTACGCCTTCCTCGACGATGTGACCGAGATCACCGTGGAGACCCCCTATGGCCCTCCGAGTGATTCGCTCTTCCTCGGCGACATCGCGGGACGGCGGGTCGCCTTCCTGCCCCGGCACGGCCGCACGCATCATCTGCCGCCGCACCGGATCAACTACCGCGCCAACCTGTGGGCCCTGCGCGCGGTCGGGGTGCGCCAGGTGTTCGGGCCCTGCGCGGTGGGCGGCCTGCGGCCGGAGTACGGACCGGGGACGCTGCTCGTGCCGGACCAGCTGGTGGACCGCACCAAGGGACGTACGCAGACCTACTTCGACGGTGAGCCGCTCCCGGACGGGCGGGTGCCGAACGTGGTGCACACCACCTTCGCCGACCCGTACTGCCCGGTGGGACGGCAGGCCGCGGTGACGGCGGCGCGCGGACGCGACTGGGAACCGGTCGACGGCGGAACGATGTGCGTGATCGAAGGGCCGCGTTTCTCCACTCGGGCGGAATCGCGCTGGCATGCCGCGCAGGGCTGGTCGGTGGTCGGGATGACGGGACATCCGGAAGCGGTGCTCGCTCGTGAACTGGAGCTGTGCTACACGTCGTTGACGCTGGTCACCGATCTGGACGCGGGGGTGGAGACGGGTGAGGGCGTCTCGCACGCCGAGGTGCTGAAGGTGTTCGGCGAGAACGTCGGGCGGCTGCGCGAGGTGCTCTTCGACGCAGTGAGCGGCCTTCCCGACAACGCCGACCGGGACTGCCTGTGCGCGCACGGGCACGACGGCTGGGATCTGGGGCTGGAGCTGCCGTAGCGGGTGCGCCGGCGGGGCCGCCGGTGCGGGCGGCCGGGCCGCTGGTGCGGGCGGCGAGCCGCTGGTGCGGGCGGCGCTGGTGCGGGCGGCGCTGGTGCAGGTGCGCCTCGTGTGGGGGACCGAGTTGTCCACAAGGCGACGGCCGTCCACAGGCCCCAGCGGGATCGGGCGGGGCCGGGCATGGTGAGGGGCCAGAAGCTCCCGGCTCCTCACGGCAGGCGGTGTTGTGCCATGTCCCATCCGTTTCCCGCATCCCCGTCCCCCGCGTTCCCGCTTCCCGCCTCCCCCGCGCCTTCTCCGCAGGCCCGCGCCACTCCCCCGGTCCGCGCGGTGCCGCGCTTCGGTCCGGTGCGGGTGGCGCGCGATGGCAGATACCGGCTGCGGCGGTCCGTGCGGCGACGGCGGCGCTCGATGGCGGCCGGGCTGGCGCTGACGGCCGCGGCGCTCGCGGCGGCGGCACCGTCCGGTCAGGGGCCCGCGCGCCCGGAGTCCTCCCCCGCCACCGCGGCCGGCGGCCGGTCCGGGCCGCCGCGCACCGCCATGGTGTCCGCGCCGGTCCGGATCGCCGACGCCGCGGCGGTGCGGCTGCTGCACCCCGGCGACCGGGTGGACGTGCTGGCCACGCCCGCACCCGACGGCGTGCGGCGCCGAGGGTCGGGTGGCCCGGCGCGGGTGGTCGCGCACGGGGTCCGGGTGGCCTCCGTCCCCGGCCTCAGCGACGACGGCCCGCCGGGGGCCGGTGGCTCCCCGGAGGCGGGCGAGCCGGATGCCGGGGCGCTCGACGGCGGCGGTCCGGCGGACGGCGGGGCGCTGGTGGTGCTCAGGGTGCCGCGCGCGGCCGCCGCAGCGGTCGCCGGGGCCGGGGCCACCTCACGTCTGGCGGTGACCCTGTGCCGCTCCTGACATGTATGCCTCGCCTCCTGGGCCGATTCGACGCACGTGTAAGTTGCGGAACCGTCCGCTCCTGCACCGTTGCGGCGAGAGAAAGGCAGTGGGTTGAGCACAGAGAAGGTGCCAGAGAAGGTGCCAGAGGAGAAGGAGAGCGTGCTGGAGGGCTTCAAAGCCTTCCTGATGCGCGGCAATGTGATCGACCTCGCGGTCGCGGTCGTCATCGGGGCCGCCTTCACCGCCGTGGTGAACTCCGTGGTGAAGGGCCTCATCAATCCCATCGTCGGCGCCTTCGGCACGAAGGACCTGGAGAAGTACCGCTCCTGCCTCGAGGCGCCCTGCGAGACCAACGCGGCGGGCGAGGTGGTGAAGGGCATCCCGATCCTCTGGGGCAGCGTGCTGTCCGCCGTGCTGACCTTCCTCATCACCGCGGCGGTGGTGTACTTCCTGATGGTGCTGCCGATGTCGCGCTATCTGGCGCACAAGGCCGCCAAGGAGCAGGCAGCCGAGGAGGAGCAGGCCGAGACGGAGGCCGAGGAGATCAGGCTGCTCCGCGAGATACGGGACGAGCTGGTGGCCCGGCGCGAAGGCGGCCCCGGCGCCTAGCCGAGCGCCTGCTCGGCATCGTGCGCGGTCAGGGCTCCCGGCGTGGGGCCCTTCGCCGTCAGAGGTGGTGGGGCGGCTTCTCGTCGAGGAATCGGGCAAGATCCGCGGCGCTGTCGGTGCTGTGGCCGCCGGGAGCCCGCTCACCCCACCCGCGGTCCGTGTCGTCCGAGGACGGCTGCGCCAGAGGATCGTCGAAGATCAGCGCGGCGGCGGGATCGCGCGGTCCAGGGGCGGGGGCGGTGCTCATGGCTCAAGCGTACGACCGCGGCAGCGGTTCGGTGTACCGGCCGAGCTCGTCGTGCCACCACAGGTCCCGGCCGGGCTTCCAGGACACCGGGCGGCCGAGGCGGTGCACGACCAACACGTTCCGCACGCCGGGGCAGCCGGTGAGCGCCCGATCCACGAGCTGCTTGAGCGGGTGCTGCTCTCCGCAGCGCTGTTCCCCGTCCGCGGTGATGACGATCTTGGCGTCCATCCCCCTGATCCGGTCACGCAGTTCATGCGGGCGCAGTCCCACCGGCAGACTGACGCGTACGACGTCGAGCCGGCCACAGGCGAGTGTGGCGATCACGGATTCGGGCACCAGCGGCAGATGGACCGCCACACGGTCGCCGGCCCGGACTCCGAGCCGGGTGAGGGCGGCCGCGGCCCTGGCGGCCTGGTCGAGCAGCTCGGCGTGGGTCAGCTCCTCGGTGCAGTCGGGTTCGCTGATCCACCGGAGGGCCACCTGGGAGGTCTGCCGCGCGGCGGCGGCCAGCATCGGGAGCTCCTCCGTCCGGGAGGTATGGGGCACGGCGGTCTTCCTTGGGACGGGGACGAACGGCATACCGCACAGCCTGCTGTCACGTCATCAACGTCTGATGAACGTCCGCTATATGAGGCGGCGATGGCCCGGCGCGCGCCGTCCGGAAGTGCTCGCGAGGGCCCTCGTGCCGGGGCCGGGCAGACCTCGTTGTACGACCATGACACGAGCCGCCGTGCTACGCATAGCGCTCATGGATGCCGAACGAACCCCCCAAGACTCCCCGCAAGTCGGCCGGGCCGACGCGCTGACAGACGTACCCGGGCTGCGCGTCGGCCATGCGCAGCGCACCGGAGGCGGATGGCTCACCGGAACAACCGTCGTGCTGGCTCCCGAGGGCGGCGCGATCGCCGCCGTCGATGTGCGCGGCGGTGGCCCGGGCACCCGGGAGACCGACGCCCTCGAGCCGCGCAATCTCGTCCAGCGCGTGGACGCCGTCGTGCTGACCGGCGGCAGCGCCTTCGGCCTGGACAGCGCCTCGGGAGTGGCCGGCTGGCTGGAGGATCACGGCCGCGGCTTCCGGGTCGGCCCCGATCCGGCGCAGGTCGTCCCGGTCGTCCCGACGGCCGCCCTCTTCGATCTCGGCCGTGGCGGTGACTGGCGGGCCCGGCCTGGCGCGGCCCTTGGCCGGGAGGCCGCCGAGGCGGCGGCAGGAACGGAGCCGGGCGCGCCGGTCCGGCAGGGCAACGCGGGTGCGGGCACCGGCGCGGTGGCCGGTGGGCTGAAGGGCGGCCTGGGATCGGCGTCGCTGGTGCTGCCGTCCGGCATCACGGTGGCCGCGCTGGTGGCGGTCAACGCACTCGGATCGGTGGTCGATCCGCGGACCGGTGTGCTGTACGGGCAGGGGTACGAGCCGTCCGGCGACGGCCGGCCCTACCGCCCCGGCGAGGAGGAGCACGCGGAGGCGGTGCGCCGTCTGGCCGCCGCGCGGGCCGAGTCGGAGCGGCGCCAGGCCGCGTCGGTGCGGCCTGCGCTGAACACCACCCTGGCCGTGGTCGCCACCGACGCCGCGCTCACCCGGGCCCAGGCGCACAAGCTCGCGGGCACGGCGCACGACGGGCTGGCCCGGGCGATCCGGCCGGTGCATCTGATGTCCGACGGTGACACGGTCTTCGCCCTGGCCACCGGTGACCGCCCGCTGGTGCCGGAGGAGGGCGGGGGCGGTGCGCAGGATCCGGCGTTCGGGGTGCACCGGGAGGCCGGGGCGCTGAACGAGGTGCTGGCCGCGGGGGCGGACGCGCTGACCCGGGCCGTGGTCAAGGCGGTGCTGGCGGCGGAGGGCGTGGACGGCCCGGGCGGGGTCTTCCCCGCGTACCGGGATCTGTACGGCGGACCGTTCCGGGCGGACGGCTCCGAGTAGGGCCAAGTGGGTCCCTGAGGGACCGAGAGACCGAGGACTGAGAGGGAGGGGGAATCACCATGGATGCCGATCTGCTGGTTGTCGGCGGCGGTCCTGCGGGCTGTGCGGCCGCCGTGATGGCGGCGAGCCTCGGGATGCGGTCCGTCCTCGTCGAGTCGGGCGACGTGCTGTGCGGTGCGCTGCGGCGCATCCCGGTGGTGAGCAATGTCCTGGGTTTCACCACCGGCCCCGGGATGGCGGCGGCGATCGAGGCCGACGTGGCGCGGTGTGACCTCTGCCGGGTGGAGTCGGGGCGGCGTGCCACCCGGATCGACGCGTTCGAGGACCGCGTGGAGGTGGCGGTCGACGGACCAGGGGCGGCGCCGCTGACCGCGCCGTATGCCGTCGTCGCCACGGGGGTCGGGCCGCTGGCGCCTGCGGCCGCCGGGTGGCTCATGGGAGCGGGGGGCCGGGAGCTGCCCCGGTTGTGGGAGGCGGATGCCGCGGCGATCAGCGGCCGCACGGTTCTGGTCCTCGGCGCGGACCGTCCGCTGGGCACCCTCGTCCGCGCCCATCCGGGGCTGCGGGCCCGGTTCCTGGTCGCCCATCCGCCCGAGGACGCGTACAAGACCGAGGAGGTCGGGCAGGACGCCCGGGTGGAGCTGATGGCCGTGCGGCGGCTGGAGTTGGGGCCGCCATCGGCGCCGCTGCGAGCCGAGGCGCTGACCGTGGCGGGCGAGCGGCGCGCCCTCACGGCCGACCTGGCGTTCCTGAATCTGGGCAGCGCCCCGGCGCCGCCCGGCGGGTCCGTCGTCACCGGCGGGTCCGGTTACTGCCCGCCCGGCCGCCAGCATCCGAGGATCCGTACCGCCGGTGATCTGCGCTCCGCCCGCTTCCAGCGGATCGCGACCGCGATGGGCTCGGGCAGCGAGGCCGCGCTCAGCGCCTACTACGCTGCGCGCGGCCTCGCCACGGATGAGGTGGGGGATGGCTGAGATGAGGTCAGACCGCGACCGCCACCTTCTCCTCGTCCCCGGCGGCGCCCTTCGCGGAGGCGTCACCACCGGCCGGGGCCGTGGCGCCGTCCTCCGCCTTCTTCCGCAGCCCCTTGAGGAAGACCACCAGTCCGGTCGACACCACCGTGCCCGCCAGGATGGCCAGCAGGTACAGGAACGGCTGGCCGATCAGCGGGACCACGAAGATGCCGCCGTGCGGGGCGCGCAGCGTGCAGCCGAAGGCCATCGACAGCGCACCGGTGACCGCGCCGCCCACCATCGAGGAGGGGATCACCCGCAGCGGGTCCGCCGCCGCGAACGGAATGGCGCCCTCGCTGATGAAGGAGGCGCCCAGCACCCAGGCGGCCTTGCCGTTCTCCCGCTCGGTCTTGGTGAACAGCTTCGCGCGCACGGTGGTGGCCAGCGCCATCGCCAGCGGCGGGACCATACCGGCCGCCATCACCGCGGCCATGATCTTGAGGCTGCCCTCGCTCGGGTTGGACACCGCGATGCCTCCGGTCGCGAAGGCGTACGCGACCTTGTTGACCGGGCCGCCGAGGTCGAAGCACATCATCAGGCCGAGGATCACGCCGAGGCCGATGGCGTTGGCGCCGGAGAGCCCGTTGAGCCAGTCGGTCATCGCTGCCTGGGCGGAGGCGATGGGCTTGCCGATCACCACGAACATCAGGAAGCCGACGATCGCCGAAGAGATCAGCGGGATCACCACGACCGGCATGATGCCGCGCAGCGCCGCCGGGACCTTGAACCGCTGGATGCCCATGACGACCGCGCCCGCGATCAGGCCCGCGACCAGACCGCCGAGGAATCCCGCCTTGATCGTGGTCGCGATGAAGCCGCCGACGAAGCCGGGCACGAGCCCGGGCCGGTCGGCCATGCCGTAGGCGATGTACCCGGCCAGGACCGGCACCAGGAAGGTGAACGCCGCGCTGCCGATCTGGAAGAGCAGCGCCGCCCAGCTGGCGGTCTCGGTCCAGACGAAGTGGTCCGCGACGGACTTGGCGTTGGCGATCTCGTAGCCGCCGATCGCGAAGGCGAGCGCGATGAGCAGACCGCCCGCGGCGACGAACGGGACCATGTAGCTGACACCCGTCATCAGCCACTTGCGCAGCCGGGTGCCGAAGCGGTCGCCGCCCGCGTCCATCGGTGCGCCGTCCGCGTCATCGGCCGCGTCCGCCGGTGCGCTGGTCTCGCCGCGCGCCGCCTTGTCGCGCGCCTCGGCCACCAGCTCGGCCGGACGGTTGATCCCCGCCTTGACCCCGACGTCCACCGTCGGCTTCCCGGCGAACCGCTCCTTCTCCCGGACCTCCACGTCATGCGCGAAGATCACCGCGTCGGCGGCGGCGATGGTGGCGGCGGGCAGCCTCTCGAATCCGGCCGAGCCCTGGGTCTCCACCACCAGCTCGACACCGGCCTCACGGGCGGCGTTCTCCAGCGACTCGGCGGCCATGTAGGTGTGCGCGATACCGGTGGGACACGAGGTGACGGCGACGATCCGGAAGGGCACCGCCGCGGCCGCGGTCCCGGCGGGCTCAGCGTTCCCGGCGGGCTCCGTCGGCTCGGCCGGGCCGCTCGCCGCGTCCTTCGGTTCCTCGGCCGCGGGCTCCTCCGGGGCGCCGTCCGCGGCGGCGGAGGATTCCTCGTCACCGCGGATCAGGGCGGCCACCCGGGCCGGGTCGTCGGCGGCCCGCAGGGCACCGGTGAACTCGGCGTTCATCAGAGACCGGGCCAGGCTGGACAGGATCGTCAGGTGATCACTGTCCGCGCCCGCGGGGGCCGCGATCAGGAAGACCAGGTCGGCCGGTCCGTCCGGCGCGCCGAAGTCGATCCGGGCCGTGCTGCGCCCGAAGGCCAGCGTCGGCTCGGTGACGTGCTCGCTGCGGCAGTGGGGTATGCCGATGCCGCCGTCCAGGCCGGTCGGCATCTGCTCCTCGCGGGCCGCCACGTCGGCGAGGAAGCCGTCGAGGTCGGTGACCCGTCCGGCCGCGACCATGCGCTCGGCCAGCGACCGGGCGGCAGCTTCCTTGGTGTCGGCGGACAGGTCAAGGTCGACCAGATCCGCGGTGATCAACTCACTCATCTCGCGGCTCCCTTGGGTGCGATACCGCCCGGGGAAAGGCGGGTGGAGGGGGTGGGGACTGGGGGGTGGGAGTGGGTCGGGCCGGTCACGCGGGCTCCTTGAGCGCGCGATCCAGCGGGACATCCGACGTCGTGGTGACGCCGGACGGGTCCAGGTCGGCCGGGGTCGGCATCGCGCTGCCCGGCAGTTGTACGGCGGCCGCGCCATGGGCCACGGCCGAGGCGAGCGCGGCGGGTCCGGTGCCGCCCGCGGCGAGGAATCCGGCGAGCGAGGCATCGCCCGCACCGACATTACTGCGGACGGCCGTGACCTTGGCCGTGCCGAAGTACGTACCGGTCCCGTCGACCAGCAGCTGACCGTCGGCGCCGAGGCTGGCCAGGACGGCGCGGGCACCCAGCCCGCGCAGCTCCTCGGCGGCCTTGACCGCCTCGCCCAGGGTGGCGATCGGGCGGCCGACGGCCTGGGCGAGTTCCTCCGCGTTGGGCTTCACCACATCGGGGCGCTCGCGCAGGGCCGCGGTCAGGGAGGGGCCGGAGGTGTCCAGGGCGATCCTGGCGCCCGCGCGGTGGGCCCGGGCGACCAGCTCGGCGTACCACTCGGGGGCCAGCCCGCGGGGGAGGCTGCCGCAGCAGGCGATCCAGTCGGCGCCGGCGACCCGGGTCCGTACCGCCTCCAGCAGGGCCTCGGCCTCGGTGTCGCTCAGCTCGGGTCCGCTCGCGTTGAGCTTGGTGAGGGTGCCGTCCGGCTCGGCGACGGAGATGTTGACCCGGGTCGAGCCGCGCACCGGCACGCCGGCGACCTCGATGCCCAGCTCTTCGAGCAGCCGCACCAGCAGCGCGCCCTCGGGCCCGCCGAGCGGCAGCGCCGCCACGGTGCGGTGCCCGGCGGCGGCCACGGCGCGCGAGACGTTGACCCCTTTGCCGCCGGGGTCGACCCGGTCGGTGGTGGACCGCAGCACGGCGCCGCGCTCCAGCGCCGGGATCTCGTACGTACGGTCCAGGCTGGGATTGGGGGTGACGGTGAGGATCATGCGCGTGCTACTTCCGTGCCCTGCTTTTCGATGGCGAGGGCGTCCTGTGGGCTGAGACCGGTGTCCGTGATGAGCAGGTCGACGTCGTCGAGGCCGCCGAAGCGGGCGAAGTGCTCCTGGCCGAACTTGCCGGAGTCGGCGAGCAGCACGACCCTGCGGGCGGCACTGATCATGGCGCGCTTGACGGATGCCTCCGCGAGGTCGGGGGTGGTGAGCCCGCTGTCCGGGGAGAAGCCGTTGGTGGCGAGGAAGACCACATCGGCCCTGACCTCGCCGTAGCCGCGCAGCGCCCAGGCGTCGACCGCGGCCCGGGTGCGGTGCCGGACCCGGCCGCCGACCAGGTGCAGGGCGATGCCGGGGTGATCGGCGAGGCGGGCGGCGATCGGCAGCGCGTGGGTGACCACGGTGAGCCCGGCTTCCAAGGGGATGGCGGCGGCGAACCGGGCCGCCGTCGACCCGGCGTCGATGATCACGCTGCCGTCGGCGGGCAGTTCGGCGAGGGCGGCGCGTGCGATGCGGTCCTTCTCATCGGCGGCGGTGCTCTCGCGTTCGGCGAGGTCGGGCTCGAAGTCGAGGCGTCCGGCCGGGATCGCGCCCCCGTGCACGCGGCGCACCAGCCCGGCCCGGTCGAGGGCCCGCAGGTCGCGCCGTACGGTCTCGGCGGTGACCTGGAACTCCTCGGCGAGGGACAGGACGTCCACCCGTCCGCTGTCGCGGGCGAGCCGGAGGATCTCCTGCTGACGCTCCGGTGCGTACATGTGGGTTTACGTCCCTTCCATGCCCGAACCTGTGATTTCGCGGCCAGATTACGTCGCCACTTCCGGGAAGTAAACAGACTCGGGCGCAAAACAAACTGGACCGGGCAGACTCGGGCCATCTTCGAAAGTCCGCGACACCCTCAAAGCGATGTCCGAATGCCGCCAGACATATCCGGCCCGTCCCGTCAGCATCGGTCATGTACGAGGGAATCACCGCACACCGGGATGTCTCTCACCCTCATCGCATTCGACACATCTTGGAGCGGACATGACACTCGACGGCAAGGCAGCTCTGATCACCGGCGGCAGCCGCGGCATCGGCGAGGCCATCGCCCTCCGCCTCGCCGAGGACGGCGCCGATGTCGCCCTGACCTACCGGCACCGGGCCGACCGTGCGGCGGACATCGTCGAACGGATCAAGGCGCTGGGCCGCCGGGCCCTGGCGGTACGGGCCGACAGCGCGGACCCGGCGGCGGTGCGGGCGGCCGTGGCCGGGGCCGCAGCCGAGTTCGGGCGCCTGGACATCGTGGTCAACAACGCGGGCGTGGGAGTCGCCGGCCCGGTCACCGAACTGTCGCTGGAGGACGTCGACCGCGTCCTGGACATCAACGTCCGGGCGCCGTTCCTGACCGCCCAGGCAGCGGTCGAGCGGCTGGCCGACGGCGGGCGGATCATCAACATCGGCAGCTGCATGGCCGAGCGCGTCGCCTTCCCCGGCGGCAGCCTCTACGCGACCAGCAAGACCGCGCTGACCGGCCTGACCAAGGCACTCGCCCGCGAGCTGGGCCCACGCGGGATCACCGTCAACCTGATCCACCCCGGCCCGATCGACACCGACATGAACCCCGCCGACGGCGAGAGCGCCGGCATGCAGAGCGGCTTCACCGCGCTGGGCCGCTACGGACTGCCGTCGGAGGTGGCCGCGACCGTCGCCCATCTCGCGGGCGACAGCGGCGGCTACATCAGCGGGGCGTCGATCGCCGTCGACGGCGGCTTCGCCGCCTGACCAGCAACCGCCTGAGCGGGCAAGGAAGAGCCCCGGCGCTCGGGGGAGTGCGCCGGGGCTCGGTCTATGGGGTCTGTGGCGTGCGGTCGGTCCATACGGGCCGACGGCTCAGGCCGCGGCGTCGAAGCCGGTCTGACGGGCCATCTTCTTCAGTTCCAGCAGCGCGTGCTTCTCGATCTGGCGGATGCGCTCACGCGTCAGCCCGTGCTGCTTGCCGACCTCGGTGAGCGTGCGCTCCCGCCCGTCGTCGATGCCGTACCGCGCCTTGATGATGGAGGCGGTCCGGTCGTCGAGACGGCCGATGAGGTCTTCCAGCTCCTCACTGCGCAGCAGCGTCATCACCGACTGCTCGGGCGAGACGGCCGAGGTGTCCTCCAGCAGGTCGCCGAACTGGGTCTCGCCCTCGTCGTCCACCGACATGTTGAGGCTCACCGGGTCGCGCGCCCAGTCGAGCACGTCCGAGACCCGCTCCGGCGTGGAGCCCAGCTCCTCGGCGATCTCCGCGTGCTCCGGCTCGCGGCCGTGCTCACGGTTGAACTCGCGCTGCACCCGGCGGATCCGGCCCAGCTCCTCGACCAGGTGGACGGGCAGCCGGATCGTACGCGACTGGTCCGCGATCGAGCGCGTGATGGCCTGGCGGATCCACCACGTGGCATACGTAGAAAACTTGAAGCCCTTGGTGTAGTCGAACTTCTCCACGGCGCGCACCAGGCCCGCGTTGCCCTCCTGGATCAGGTCGAGCAGGGGCAGACCACTGCGCGGATAACGGCGCGCCACGGCCACGACCAGGCGCAGGTTGGAGCGGATGAAGACATCCTTGGCGCGGGCGCCCTCGGCGGCGATCGCCTCGAGCTCCTCTCGGCTCGCACCCGCGGCTCCGGTGTCCTCGGCCTCTCCGTCAAGGATCTGCTGGGCATATACACCCGCCTCGACAGCCTGGGACAGCTCGACCTCCTTCGCCGCGTCCAGCAACGGGGTACGAGCGATCTCGTCGAGATACATGCCGACCAGGTCGCGATCGGCGATCTCCCCGCCTGTGGCGCGAACACTGTTGGCCCCATCAGCACCACCGGTGGTGGCCTGATTGCGGGCGACGGCACGGGTTGCCATGCGTGCTCCCTTACAGATGGATCGGGCGCGGACTATGAACGGACCTTCCCTGGGCGGGTGCCCCGTCCGATGGAAACAACGACTGGAATCCGGACAGAATTCCCAAGCCGCGCCCACCTTTTTACGATCATGCAGTATCCTGTGCCGCCACAGGGGGTTCAGTACGGCGCAGCAGCGCCGAGAAGGCGCAGGTCAGGTACACCCCTCGCGCCGGAACGGCCGCCGTCCCCCGCTTCCTCTCCTCACAAGACGGATCCCAGGGCGTTCTGGTTGCCCGACGCCGGGCTTGCCGCGGGCCGAGCTTGCCGGAGGCCCGGTGCGGGTGTGCGCTGGAGGGGAGGAGGTCCTGCCATGAACGGTTCCGTCTCGGCCCCGGCGCGCGGGCGTCACCGGCCGCATCTCCCCACCGCGCGGCTCCACCCCGCCGCCTCCTGGGTGGTCCCCGTCGCGCTCGGCGTCCTCACCGGCGGCTACGCGATGTTCATCGACCACAACCAGGGCGCGACGCTGCCCTCCGCCGCGCTTCTCGGCCTGGTGGTGGCGGTCGTCGTCGGCGCGGTCTGCTATGCCGTCGGGCGGTTCCAGGGGCTGATGCTGCCGGAGGTCCGGGCGGGGCTGTACGGAGTGCTCCTCGGCTGCGTGATCGGCTTCCTGTACTGCCTGAGCGGGGCGGCGGTGGGGCGGGCGTCCGGCGTCGGCCTGGGGGTGGCGCTGTCGATGGCGGCGGTGTCGTTCTACGTCATCCACGCCCGGTCGGACTGACACGCCGGCCGGACTGACACGTCGGTCGGACTGACACGCTCGGCCGAACACGCTCGGCCGGACCGACTCGGCTCAGCCGAACTGCACCGACCGCTTCGCCAGCCCCATCCAGAAGCCGTCGATCACGCTCCGCTGGCCGCCCAGCTCCGACTCCGCCGCCCCCAGCGTGACGAACAGCGGGGCGAAGTGCTCGGTGCGCGGATGGGCGAGGGGGCCGCTCGGGGAGGCGTGTTCGAAGTCGAGCAGGGCGTCGATGTCCTGCCCGGCGAGCGCGCGCTGCCCCCAGTCGTCGAACTCGGTCGACCAGCCGGGCGGCGTCGGCCCACTGTGACGCAGCGCGGCCAGGTTGTGGGTGAAGAAGCCGCTTCCGACGATCAGCACTCCCTCGTCGCGCAGCGGGGCGAGCTTGCGGCCGATGTCCATCAGCTTCCGCGGGTCCAGGGTCGGCATCGAGACCTGGAGGACGGGAATGTCGGCGTCCGGGTACATCTCGACGAGCGGTACGTACGCACCGTGGTCGAGCCCCCGGTCCGGGATGTCCTGGACGGGCGTACCCGCGGTGCGCAGTGTCTTGCGGATGCGCTCGGCCAGTTCGGGGGCGCCGGGCGCAGCGTAGCGGACCTGGTAGTAGTGCTGGGGAAATCCCCAGAAGTCGTAGACCAGCGGCACCGTCGTGGTGGCCCCGATGGCGAGCGGGGCTTCCTCCCAGTGCGCGGAGATCATCAGAATCGCGGTGGGCCGGGGCAGGCTCGCTGACCAGGCAGCGAGCTGTCCGGGCCAGACCGGATCATCGGCGAGCGGCGGAGCACCATGACTGAGATAGAGGGCGGGCATGCGCGACACGGCGGCGGCTCCTCGATCAGAAGAACACAATAGAGCTTGAAGTCTCAAGCAGTTTCCCACATGACGGTATCGCACACTTGTTTAAAATTCAAGAAGTAGACTTACAATGAACGATGTGGACGCCATGAACTCCTCCGCAGACACGGACACGGACACAGCCGCCGACCCAGTCTCCGACGAGCCCCGCTGGCTGGACGATGACGAGCAGCGCACCTGGCTGGCGTACATCCAGGCCAGCATGTTGCTGGACGACCATCTCGACCGTCAGCTGCAGCGCGACGCGGGTATGCCGCACCTCTACTACGGCCTGCTGGTGAAGCTCTCCTGGGCGCCCCGCCACCGGATGCGGATGACCGAACTGGCCGAGGCCGCCAAGATCACCCGTTCCCGGCTCTCCCACGCCATCACCCGCATGGAGAAGGACGGCTGGGTACGACGCGAGGACTGCCCCGACGACAAGCGCGGGCAGAACGCGGTCCTCACCGAGAAGGGGTTCGACGTCCTCAAGCAGACCGCGCCCGGCCATGTCGACGCCGTCCGCTCGGCGATCTTCGACCGGCTCACCCCGGAGCAGATCGCCCAGTTCGGCGACGTCTGCCGGATCATCGCCGACGGGCTCCAGCCCGAGGGCGCCGATCTCCCCTGGCTGCGCTGAGCTCAGGAGAAGTACGTAGGCCCCGCTCCATCACGGAGCGGGGCCTTCTCATCCGTACACGTCGTCAGCGCATCGTCAGTGCGCCATGACCGGAACGGCGTCCTCCACCGCCCCGTCGCCCGAACCGGCGACCGCGCCGCCGCCGTCCTGCCGCCCGGCGCCGATCAGCGTGGTGGCGATCGCCGCGGCCAGCAGCAGGATGCCGACCGCCCAGGCGATGGCCGCGGTGTAGCCGTGCACCATCGACTGCAGCTGCAGCAGCTTGGGCGAAGAGGCCGTGGCCACGTGGCCCTTGGCGTACGCCGTGGTGGCGCTGGCGGCGATGGTGTTGAGCAGAGCGGTGCCGATCGCGCCGCCCACCTGCTGCGAGGTGTTGACCATCGCGGAGGCGACGCCCGCGTCACGCGGCTGGACACCGTGGGTGGCCAGGCTCATCGCGGGCATGAAGGCCGTACCCATGCCGAGGCCGAGCAGCACGATCGCGGGCAGGATCAGCGCCGGGTACGAGCTGTCGAGGTCGATCTGGGTCAGCAGCAGCATGCCGGAGGCGGCGACCAGGAAGCCGGGGCCCATCAGCAGCCGCGGCGGAACCCGGGTCATCAGCCGGGCGCCGATCTGCGTCGAGCCGGTGATCATGCCCGCGACCATCGGCAGGAAGGCCAGACCGGTCTCGACCGGGCTGTACCCCTTGACGATCTGCATGTAGTAGGTGAGGAAGAGGAACAGGCCGAACATGCCGATGACGGCGAGGCCCAGCGAGGCGTACACCCCGCCGCGGTTGCGGTCGGTGACGACGCGCAGCGGCAGCAGCGGCGCCTTCACCCTGGACTCGACGATCACGAAGGCGGTCAGCAGCACGGCGGCCGCGACGTACAGGGCGACGGTCGGGCCCGCGGTCCAGCCGTCGGACTCGGCGCGGGTGAACGCGTAGACCAGCGAGACCAGGCCCGAGGTGGCCAGCAGCACACCGGGGACGTCCAGCTTGGAGGGGTTACGGCTCTCGGTGGGCTCGCGGATCACGGCGATCGCGCCGACCGCGGCGACGATGGCGAACGGGATGTTCACGAAGAACGTCCAGCGCCAGTCCAGGTATTCGGTGAGGACACCGCCGAGGATCAGGCCCACGGCACCGCCGCCGCCCGCGATGGCGCCGAACACGCCGAACGCCTTGGCCCGCTCCTTGGGGTCGGTGAACATCACCGCGAGCAGCGAGAGCGCGGACGGCGCGAGCAGCGCGCCGAAGACGCCCTGCAGGGCGCGGGCGCCGAGCAGCATGCCGCTGCCCACCGCGGCGCCGCCGAGCGCCGAGGCCGCGGCGAAGCCGATCAGCCCGATGATGAAGGTCTGCTTACGGCCCCACAGGTCCGCGATCCGCCCGCCGAACAGCAGCAGGCCACCGAAGGCGAGGGCGTAGGCGGTGATGACCCACTGCTTGTTGCCGTCGGAGATGTTCAGGTCGGCCTGGGCCGAGGGCAGGGCGATGTTCACGATGGTCGCGTCGAGGACGACCATCAGCTGGGCGAGGGCGATGAATATCAGCGCTTTCCAGCGCCGGGGGTCGGCGTACGGGGCCTTGTTCAGGGCCGTTTCAGACATGGGTGGGCCTACCTAGCGGTGCGGAGAGTGAGAAATGGGACGTTTGACACCCGGCTGAGGACCGGGCGGAGCCGTTGACCAGAAGAAGAAGGAGAAGTGAAAGCCGGAGAAGCGCGACGTCGTACGAACGTGGAGACCGGTGGACGCGCGAGAAGTAAGCGGTGTGCGGTGAACGGCCGGAGGCGAGCTACGTCACGGCCGGTGCTGCAGATCCTCCAAGGTGACGGCGGAGCCGGGAAGTTCGGAGCGCGCCGGGGCCGACAGACCGTCCAGGAACAGCTGCAGATGCCGGTGCACGAAGGCGTCGAAGTCCACACAGCCGCTGCCGGGCAGCGGCCGGGTGAGCTGGGTGAGCGCGACCATCAGATCGCCGACGTCGATGTCGGCGCGCAGGCGGCCGGCCGCTCGGGCGGCCCCCATCAGGGCGTCGATACCGGCGTCCAGACGGTCGCGGGCGGCGATGTGGTCAGGGTGCTCCTTGTCGATGCCGTCGGAGAGCAGGGGGCACAGCGCGCCGATCCGCTCGTCCGCCGCCGCGTGGACGAAGCGCCCCAGCGCCAGGAAGGCGTCGGGCTCCTCGGCCAGGGCCGATTCGGCTTGTTCGGCGACGCGGGACATCACCGACAGGGTCACGTGGTGGATCAGTTCACGGCGGTCCGCGAAGTGCCGGTAGATGGTGGCATTGCCGACTCCCGCCCGTCGAGCGATTTCATCGAGCGGGACCTCGGCCCCGTGCTCGACGAGCACTTCGCGCGCGGCGCCGATGATCCGCTCCCGATTGCGCAGGGCGTCGGCACGCAGCCGGGGCGGTGCGTGCCGTGCGCGAGCCGCGGCTCGTGCGGCCGTGGCTCCGGCCATGGCAGCTCCCCTTTCCGTGTCCGATCGTCCCGGAATCGAACGATTCGAGATTCAACATTTCCGGGGAGTCAGTCCCCGTTTGTGCGGTCACCGGGTTAAACGGGGAATCACTCCCCGGAATTTCGCAGCCCGCAGGTGACCTGCCTCACACCTTTTCCGCGGGCGTTTCCCCCGTCCGGCCCAGCCGTTTCGCCCGACCGGGCGCACCCCACGGGCGCCCCGCCACCCACCGCCACACCGTGGGCGGCAATGAAGCAGACCCGCGAGGCCCTCCGCCCTCGAATACGCAGGCTCCGCCGAGGCAGCGCGTTCGTCACCGCCACCGTGCTCACGGTCGCGGTGGTCGCCCCGGCGGCGACGCCACGTCCGGGGAAACCGGCCGCCGCCCAGCGGGCCCCGGTGCCGGTGACCACGGCGAAGGCCGGGTCGCTGGAACCGTGCTCCCTCGCCTCCGGGCCCGGGCTGCAGATGTCCGAGGGCATCCCCACCAACCGCGGCTACAGCCGCAGTACGGGGACGGTCAACGCCCTCAACCTGATGATCGACTTCCCGGATGTGCGCGGCAAGGGCACGGCCCGCGAACGCTACGAGGAGTTCTTCCCGCAGACCTCACGGTGGTTCGCCCGCAGCTCCTACGGACGGCTCGACTACCGTCCCGCGATGCCGATCGACCACTGGCTGCGGATGCCGCACTCGTTCCGCTCGTACGGCATAAAGCGTGGCAGCGCCTTCGAGCCCGGCTACCGCAAGCTGGTCGCGGACATAGCGAGGACGGCCGACGCGAAGATCGACTTCCGCCGCTACGACCTGGTGAACGTCCTGGTCACGCCCAACGCCGGGCCGCCCGCCGCGCATGCGGTGCTCTCCGTGACGTACGCCGACAACCAGCGCGCCCCGACCGCGGACGGGGTTCCGCTGGCCAACGTCTCCTTTGTCTACAGCCGCCAGGACGACGGTTCCGGTTCGCTCCGGAAGACCGGCTTCCGGGTCCTTCCGCACGAGAACGGCCATGTCTTCGGCCTGCCCGACCTCTACACCCGCGGCGGCGGCGACAACGTGGGCCACTGGGACGTGATGTCCGAGGACTGGGGCGCCGGCAACGACCTGCTGGCCTGGCACAAGTGGAAGCTCGGCTGGCTCGGCACCCGCCAGGTCCACTGCGCCGCCCGCCCCGGCACCACGGTGCACGCGCTGTCCCCGCTGCACCGGCCGGAGGGCACCAAGCTCGTCTTCGTCCCGGTCTCGGACTCCGCCGGATACGCCCTGGAGGCGCGCACCGGCGGCGGCAACGACGAGGCGGTGTGCAAGCCCGGCGTCCTGGTGACATGGGTGGACACCGGTATCGACTCGGGCGGCGGCCCGGTCACCGTCATGGACAGCTCCCCCGGCGGCCACGGCTGCACCCAGGAGCGCAACGTCCACCCCGGGCTCAGCGACGCGGCATTCGGCCCCGGCGAGTCGTACGAGGGGGACGCGGGCGGCGTGCGCGTCCGCGTCCGCGTCACCGGGCGGGACGCGGACGGCGCCTACCGCGTCGAGGTCACGCGTCGCGCCAGTGCCGGCGCCCGAGGCTGATCAGCAGCAGCTGCTTACGGGCGGTGTCGGCGATCCGCGCGTGCTTCTCCTCGTCGTCCTGGGCCTCCAGGAACGCGGTCGCCGTGGTCACCATGCGGTCGACGTACAGCTCGGCCAGCATCCGGACGTCCCCCTGCGGCCAGCCCGCCGGGGTGAGCCGGGGCGCGAAGGCCGCGGCGACCTCGTCGGCCAGCAGGCCCAGTTCGGCGGCGATCGCCTCCCGCACCGGCCGCACGCCGCCGTGCCGTTCGCGCGCGATGAAGCGGATGTGGGTGGGGTGGCGGCGCACATGCTCGGCGACCGCCTCCATCACGGCGTCGATCCGCTCCTCGTCCCCGTCCCGCTCGGCGAGGATCGCGCGGACCATGCCCTGCAGACTGCCCAGGGACTCCTCGACCAGCGCCACGCCCAGGTCGGCCATGTCCCGGAAGTGCCGGTAGAAGGCGGCCGGGGCCATGCCCACCACCCGGGTCACCTCCCGCAGGCCCAGGCTGCTGAGGCTCTGGTCCTCCAGCAGCTCCAGCGCCGCGTCGAGCAGCGCACGACGCGATTTCCGCTTCCGCGCCTCGCGGATCCCGCATGTGTGACTCATATCATTCCAGTAAACAGGTGTTCGCCGACTTGGCCGGCCGTACGCGGGGGTAGCCTAGATGTCAGTGAACAGTTGTGATTCCAATTGTTCACCAAGTGAGTATCCGCATCCCGGATCCACCCCACAAGAGACCACCAAAGGACCACCCAGAGACTCAAGAGAGAGGCTCACATGCTCTTCATCGTCGCGGCTCTCGCCCTGATGGGGGTACTGCTGGGCGCGGCGGCACATACCCCGCTCCCGGTCTTCCTCGCCGCTTCCGGCGTCATCGGCGCGTGGCTGCTCATCTTCTTCATCCGTGAACGCACCGGACACAAGGAGAGCTGACCCATGGCACTCACCGCACCCACCCGCACCTCGCCGGTCCGCGCGCGCCGGGACGCCGACGGCATGGCCGTCGCCTCCTTCGTGCTCGGCCTGATCGGCACCCTCCTCTTCAACGCGGTCTTCGGGCCCTGCGCCATCGTCCTCGGAACGCTCGCGATCGCCCGGGAGACGAAGCGCCGGGGCCGCGCGCTGCTCGGCATCGCGCTCGGCATCGCGGACGTGATCCTGCTGGTCGTCCTGATGACGCTGGACCACTCGGTCTTCTGGCAGTTCGGCAGCTGATCCGGACCCCGTGAACCCAGCGGCCCTTCCACTGGATGGAAGGGCCGTTGCCCGTGCGTGACCCCCGTCACCACGCTGCTGTGCATGACCGCATTCGCACGGAACCAGTGGTACGTCGCCGCCTACGGCCGGGAAGTCGGCCGCGAGCTGCTGGCGCGCACCATCCTGAACGAGCCCATCGCCTTCTACCGCACCGAGCCGGAGAGCCCCGGGTCCGACGGCAGCGAGCCGAACGGCACCGTCGTCGCGCTCGCCGACCGCTGCGTGCACCGCCGCTATCCGCTCTCGGCCAGCCGCCTCGACGGCGACAAGGTCGTCTGCGGCTACCACGGCTTCACCTACGACACCACGGGCACCTGTGTGTTCGTGCCCGGCCAGAAGCGCGTCCCGCGCACCGCCCGGGTCGCCTCGTATCCCGTCGTCGAGCAGGACTCGCTGGTCTGGGTGTGGATCGGCGATCCGGCGCTCGCCGATCCCGCCGCGATCCCCCGCGCCCCCTGGCTGGCCGACCCGCACTGGACGACGGTCGGCGACATGGAGCGGATCGACGCCGACTACGGGCTGCTCGTGGACAACCTGCTGGACCTCTCCCACGAGACGTATCTGCACGGCGGCTACATCGGCACCCCCGAGGTCGCCGAGACCCCCATCACCACCGAGGTGGACGAGGGCGCGGGCATCGTGCGGGTCAGCCGCCACATGGACGACGCCGCCTGCCCGCCCTTCTACGCCCGCTCCACCGGCATCGAGGGCCGCATCACCCGCTGGCAGGACATCGAATACCACGCACCCTGTCTGTATCTGCTGCACAGCCGCATCGCCCCGGTCGGGGTGCTGCCGGAGGCCGACGGTTCCGATCCGAACGCCTTCCATGTGGAGATCACGTACGCCATCACGCCCTCCACCGACCGGCAGGTCTACGATTTCTGGGCCGTCTCACGGGACTTCGCCCAGGACGACGAGGAAGTCACCACCGTCCTGCGTGACTTGAACCGCACCGTGGTGCGGCAGGACGTGGACGCGCTGAACCTGCTCCAGAAGGCGCTGGACACCGAGCGCGAGGGCTATCAGGAGCTGAGCATCAACATCGACACCGGCGGCCTCGCCGCGCGCCGCATCCTCGCCCGCCTCGCCGCCGAGGGCGAGCAGCGCACCACCCCCGCGCCCGGCCCGGCGGCCACGGCCGCGCCATGAGCGGCGCGCCCAGCGCCGAGGTCTACCGGATCGACTGGCTGCCCGGCACCGACGTGCTGCACGGCGTCTGCCACTGCGGCGCGGAGCGCACCGCGCAGGACCCGGTCGAGCTGTGGCAGTGGATGCTCGCGCACCCCGAAGGACACACGCCGCCCGATCCCCAACAGGCCGCCCGGCCCCCGCAGAAAGGCACCGCCGCGTGAGCAGCGCCACCGAAGGCCACGAGTACGACGACACCCTGCTGGTGGCCGCCCGAGCCGACGCGGCGCCGGACGTGGTGACGCTCACGCTCCGTCATCCGGCGGGGCGTGAGCTGCCCAGATGGGAGCCCGGCGCCCATGTCGACCTCGTCCTCGGGGACGGGCTGATCCGGCAGTACTCGCTGTGCGGGGACCCGGCGGACGGCGCGTCCTGGCGGATCGCGGTGCTGCGCGCGCCCGACGGACGCGGCGGTTCCGCCCGGGTCCACGACACGCTCACCGAGGGCGCGCGGGTGCGGGTGCGCGGGCCGCGCAACCACTTCGCGCTGCGCCCGGCCGCCCGCTATCTGTTCATCGCGGGCGGCATCGGCATCACCCCGATCCTCCCGATGACGGCCGCCGCCGAGGCCGCGGGGGCCGACTGGACGCTGCTGTACGGCGGGCGCACCCGCGCCTCCATGGCCTTCGCGGAGCAACTCGCCGATGCCTACGGCGAGAAGGTCCGGCTGGTGCCGCAGGACGAGGCGGGGCTGCTCGACCTCGCCGCGCATCTCGCCGAGCCCGACCCCGACGCCCTGGTCTACTGCTGCGGCCCGGAGCCGCTGCTGCGGGTCGCCGAGGAGCGGTGCCGCGCCTGGCCGCCGGGCGCGCTGCGCACCGAGCGCTTCCAACCCCGCCCGGAGGCCGGGGAGTCCGGGGAATCCTTGGAGTCCGGCGGTTTTGAAGTGGTCCTCGACCGATCCGGACGCTCCCTCACCGTCGAACCCGGACAGAGCGTGCTGCGCACCCTGGAGGAGGCGGGGGTGCCGGTTTTGTACTCCTGCGAGGAGGGCACGTGTGGTACGTGCGAGACGGATGTCATCGAGGGTGAGGTGGACCACCGCGACTCCGTACTCACCGACGAGGAACGGGCGTCGGGCGAAACGATGATGATCTGCGTCTCACGCTGCCGGGGCGCGAAGCTGGTGCTGGACCTGTGACAGAGCCCGTGAACGGCCCTGCGAAAGGGCGCTGAACGACCGCTGCCACCTCTCGAAGTATGGGACGGGTGCCCCCACCCCCTGGACAAGCAGGTTGGTTAGGCTAACCTAAGTACACCTTGGGGTGACGACGACCCCTGGGCACCGTCCCCGTACATCTTGAGAAAAGGCACCACCATGCGGTCCATGCGCCACGCCAGAGAACTCCCGCTCTCCCGTCGCGGTCTCCTCGCCGCGGGCGGCGCAACCGGTCTCGGAGCCCTCGTCACCGCCTGCGGTGGCAAGGGCGGTTCGGGCTCCGGCGACGGAAAGGGCGGCGGCTCCTGGTCGTTCACCGACGACCGTAAGAAGAAGATCACCAACGATGGGGCTCCCCAGCACATCGTCGCGTACGTCGCCGCGGCGGCCGCGCTGTACGACTTCGGGATCGACAAGCAGATCACCGGCGTCTTCGGCCCGACCAAGCTGAAGAACGGCAAGCCCGACCCACAGGCCGGGGACATCGACGTCGACCGGCTGACCAGCCTCGGCCAGACCTGGGGCCAGTTCAACGTCGAGAAGTACGCCTCGCTCAGCCCCGATCTGCTGATCACCAACATGTTCGACCCGGGCGCGCTCTTCTACATCCCGGACGACAGCAAGAAGAAGATCCTCGAACTGGCCCCCAGCTGCGCCATCACCACCGGCCGGGTCTCCATGCTGGAGCCCATCAAGCGCTACGCCGCGCTGGCCGAGGCGCTCGGCGCCGACCTCAAGGCCAAGAAGGTCACCGACGCCAAGGCCCGCTTCGAGAAGGCGTCCGAGGAGCTGCGCAAGACCGTCAAGTCGCACAAGATCCGGGTCATGGCCTGCTCCGCCAGCGCCGACCTCTTCTACGTCTCCAACCCGAAGATCAACGCCGACCTGATGTACTTCCAGGAGCTGGGCGTCGACCTCGTACAGCCGCAAAAGCCCGACAAGGGCGGCTACTTCGAGAGCCTGAGCTGGGAGAACGCCGACAAGTACGACGCGGATGTGCTGTTCCTGGACAACCGCACCGCGACCCTCCAGCCGGGCGCGCTGAAGTCCAAGCCGACCTGGTCGAAGCTGCCCGCCGTCAAGGCGGACCAGATCACGCCCTGGAGCAGCGAACCGCGCTTCTCCTACGCCGGCGCCGCACCGCTGATCGAGTCCCTCACCAAGGCCATCCAGGACGCGAAGAAGGTCAGCTGACCCGGACTGACCAACTGAAACGGGCTGACCAGCTGAAACGGCCGACCAGCCGCCGGCGCTGACCACGGCAAGCGAAGGGAAGATGTCGCTCCCATGACCACCGCAGCCACCACCACCCGCCCCGCCTCCACCGCAGTACCGTTCCGCTTCTTCGACGCGCACGTCGTACGGACCCGGGCGCTCGGACCGTCCATGTCCCGCATCACCTTCAGCGGCACCGGCCTCGGGAACTTCACCAGTGGCGGCCGCGACCAGCGCTTCAAACTGTTCCTGCCGCACCCCGGCCAGCCGGCCCCGGTCGTGCCGGTCGAGGACGGCGACGGCTGGTTCGCCACCTGGCGCACGATGGACCCGGCCGTACGCGGCATCATGCGCTCGTACACCGTGCGCGAGCAGCGCCGCCAGCCCGAGGAGATCGACGTCGACTTCGCGCTGCACCACGACGGCGGCCCGGCCGCCCGCTGGGCCGCGCGCGCCGAGAGCGGCGACCGCGTGACCCTGCTGGGCCCGGTCGTCGAGGACAACGGGGGCGTCGACTTCCGGCCGCCGTCCGGCACCGACTGGGTGCTGATCTCCGGCGACGAGACCGCGCTGCCCGCCGTCGCCGGCATCCTCGACTGGCTCCCCGCCGGCACCCCGGCGAAGGTGTGGATCGAGGTCCAGCACGCCGAGGACATGCAGGAGCTGCACACCGAGGCCGACGCCGAGATCACCTGGCTGGTCCGGGACGGCGCCGCCCCCGGATCCCCGCGCTCCGCCCTGCTGCTGGACGACGTACGCGCCACCCGGCTGCCCTCCGGCACCCCGTACGCCTGGATCGCGGGCGAGGCCGGAACCGTCAAGGAGATGCGCCGCCACCTGGTGCGGACACGCGGCTTCGAGCGCAAGGCGGTGACCTTCACCGGCTACTGGCGGCTCGGCGCCTGTGAGGAACAGCTCGTCGAGGAGGCCGTGAGCGGCAACGGCCCGAAGTCCGACGACTGACCGGCGCCCCCGCTCTCCCCCGACCGCTCACCGAACCCACTGACAAGTCCATCAACTGGCCGACGGGACCCTCGATCGCCGAGGCGCGCCACCGCGCGCCCGGCTCCCCCGGCCGGCGCACCCGCATGCCCCGGACTCCCCCCGCACCCCCACAGGCACTCCCGCGGGCGCGCACACACCCGCGCGCCCGCACGCTCCAGGAAGGACAGACCGTGAGTTTCCTCGCGCAGACCGCTGAGGACCCGTCGCCGGAGTCGATACCCGGGGCGGCGGATGGCAGGGCCCACCTCTTCAACGACCGTACGGCGGAGAGCTACCGGCGCTCCGTGACCGACGGCGTCGGTCTGGTGGCCTCCACCGTCGCCCGCACCGACCGCCCGTTCACCGGCGTCACCCCCGGTGAGCTGGCTCCCGAGATCTCCGGCATCGACCTGGAACAGCCGCTGGGCGACTCCCGCGCCGCGCTGAAGGAGCTGGAGCGCGTCTACCTCAAGGACGCCGTCTACTTCCACCACCCGCGCTACCTCGCCCACCTCAACTGCCCCGTGGTCATCCCGGCGCTGCTCGGCGAGGCGGTCCTGTCCGCCGTCAACTCCTCCCTCGACACCTGGGACCAGAGCGCCGGCGGCACCCTGATCGAGCGGCGCCTGATCGACTGGACCGCCGAGCGCATCGGCCTCGGCGAGGCCGCCGACGGCATCTTCACCAGCGGCGGCACCCAGTCCAACCTCCACGCGCTGCTGCTGGCCCGCGACGAGGCGTGCAAGCTGGTGGAGAAGGAGGCCGCCGCGGCCGGGGAGGCCGTCCCCCCGAAATCCGAGATCCTGCCGCGGCTGCGCATCCTCACTTCCCAGGCCGCCCACTTCTCCGTGCAGAAGGCCGCCGCCGTCCTGGGGCTCGGCTACGAGGCCGTCACCGCGATCCCCTGCGACCAGGACCGGCGCATGCGCACCGTCGCCCTGGCCCGCGAACTCGACCGCTGCCGCCAGGACGGCCTGGTCGTCATGGCCGTCGTCGCGACCGCCGGAACCACCGACTTCGGCTCCATCGACCCGCTGCCCGAGATCGCCGAGCTGGCCTCCCGGCACGGCGCCTGGCTGCACGTGGACGCCGCGTACGGCTGCGGACTGCTGGCCTCCCCCACCCGCCGTCACCTGCTCGACGGCATCGAGCGCGCCGACTCGGTCACCGTGGACTACCACAAGTCGTTCTTCCAGCCGGTCAGCTCCAGCGCCGTCCTGGTCCGCGACCGCGTCACGCTCAGCCACGCCACGTACCACGCGGACTACCTCAACCCCGAGCGCAGCGCCGAGAAGCTCATCCCCAACCAGGTCGACAAGTCCCTCCAGACCACCCGCCGCTTCGACGCGCTCAAGCTGTGGCTGACGCTGCGCATCATGGGCGCGGACGCGATCGGGGCGCTCTTCGACGAGGTCGTGGACCGGGCCGCCGACGCCTGGGGCCTGCTGGACACCGACCCCCGGTTCGAGGTCGTCACCGAGCCGCAGCTGTCCACGCTCGTCTTCCGCTACGTGCCCGGGGACGGCTCCGACCCGGACCTCGTCGACCGCGCCAATCTGCACGCGCGCGAGGCCCTTGCCGCCTCCGGCGAGGCGGTCGTGGCCGGCACGGTCGTGGACGGCCGTCACCACCTGAAGTTCACGCTGCTCAACCCGGAGACGACGCTGCACGACATCGCGTTCGTCCTCGACCTCCTCGCCGAGCACGCCGGTCAGTACCTGGCCCTGCACATCGAGCCCGAACTCAGCCACTCCCGCGCCGGCTGAGCCGCTGCCTCGCACTGAGCCCCTGACCTGAGCCGCTCAACGCACGTCCCCCTCGGAGAACCACCGTGCCATCCCCGCACATATACGACTTCATCGCCGTCGGCCTCGGCCCCTATAACCTGGGCCTCGCCTGCCTCACCGAGCCGATCGACGAACTCGACGGCCTGTTCCTGGAGAGCAAGACCGACTTCGACTGGCATCCGGGCATGCTGCTGGACGGCGTCACCCTCCAGACCCCGTTCATGGCCGACCTCGTCACCCTGGCCGACCCGACCTCCCGGTACTCCTTCCTCAACTACCTGAAGGAATCCGGGCGGCTGTACTCGTTCTACATCCGCGAGATCTTCTATCCGCTGCGGGCCGAGTACAACAAGTACTGCCGCTGGGCGGCCGGAAAGCTCAGCAGCGTCCGCTTCGGCCACGAGGTCACCAGCGTCCGTTACGACGACGCCGACGGCCTCTACACCGTGCGCTCCCGGCGCCCCACCGGCGAGACCACCGAGCACCGTGCCCGCCATCTGGTGCTCGGCACCGGCACCCCGCCCTTCATCCCCGAGCCCTGCCGGGGCCTCGGTGGCGACCTGCTGCACAACGGGCGCTACCTGGAGCACAAGGAGGCGCTCCAGGCCAAGGAGTCCATCACGATCGTCGGCAGCGGGCAGAGCGCGGCCGAGATCTACCAGGACCTGCTGGCCGACATCGGCAGCCACCGCTACCGCCTCAACTGGGTGACCCGCTCCCCGCGCTTCTTCCCGCTCGAATACACCAAGCTCACGCTGGAGATGACCTCGCCGGAGTACGTGGACTACTTCCACGCCCTCCCCGAGGACACCCGCTACCGGCTGGAGTCCGAGCAGAAGGGCCTGTTCAAGGGCATCGACGCCGACCTCATCAACTCCATCTACGACCTGCTCTACCAGCGGAGCGTGGACGGCCCGGTGCCGACCCGGCTGCTCACCAACACCGCGCTCACCGACGCCTCGTACGACGAGTCCACCGGTACGTACACCCTCGGGCTGCGACACGAGGAGCAGCAGCGCGACTTCTCCCTCACCACCCAGGGCCTCGTCCTCGCCACCGGCTACCGCTACCAGGTGCCCGCCTTCCTGGAGCCGATCCGGGACCGCATCCGCTGGGACGACCACGGCCGCTTCGACGTCGCCCGCAACTACAGCATCGACAGCACCGGCCGCTCCATCTTCCTCCAGAACGGCGCCACCCAAGCCCACAGCCTCACCTCCCCCGACCTGGGCATGGGCCCGTACCGCAACTCCTGGATCATCCGCGAGCTGCTGGGCCGCGAGCACTACCCGGTCGAGAAGTCGATCGCCTTCCAGGAGTTCGGCGCGCCGGAGGGACCCCTGACATGACCGTGTTCGCAACCGTCTTCGAGCATCACCACGACCGCCTCGGCCGCTTCGCCCTGCGCACCCTCGACCCGTCCGGCGACGCCCCGCTGCTGCACCGCTGGGTGACCCACCCCAAGGCGTCCTACTGGATGATGCAGGACGCGAGCCTCGCCGACGTCGAGGCCGAGTACCGCAGGATCGCCGACCACCCCCACCACGAGGCCCTCATCGGCCTGCACGAGGGCGAACCCGCCTTCCTCGCCGAGCGCTACGACCCGGCCCATGTCGAGCTGGTGGGGCTGTACGAGCCCCGCGAGGGCGACGTCGGCATGCACTTCCTGTGCGCGCCGACCGACACCCCGGTGCACGGCTTCACCCTCGCCGTGATCACCACCGTCATGGCGTTCTGCTTCGACGACCCCGCCGCCCGGCGCGTCGTCGTCGAGCCCGACGTCCGCAACGAAGCGGTGCACGCGCTGAACGCGGCGGTCGGCTTCGACGTCGTCGAGAAGATCGTCAAACCGGAGAAGGACGCCTACCTCAGCACCTGCACGCGCGAGCGCTTCGCCGCCGCGCGCGCCGCCCAAGGAGTATTCCGATGAGTCCCCGCGACGCCGTCGCCCACCTCACCCCCGACCTGTGGGAGCGGGCCGGCCGCCTCCTCATACGCAAAGCGCTCGCCGAATTCGCGCACGAACGCCTGCTGACGCCCGAACCCGCCGACGACGGCCGGTACGCCGTCCACAGCGACGACGGCGCGGTGACCTACCGCTTCGCCGCCCGCGTCCTCACCCTGGACCACTGGCTGGTCGACGCCGACAGCATCACCCGCCACGGCCGGGACGGCGCACAGCTCCCGCTGGACGCCCTGGACTTCTTCCTCGAGCTGCGCGGCGCCCTCGGCCTCAGCGACGACATCCTCCCCGTCTACCTCGAGGAGATCAGCTCCACCCTCTCCGGCACGGCCTACAAACTGGCCGCCGAGCCGGTCGGCGCGGCGCAGCTCGCCAAGTCCGGCTTCCAGGAGATCGAGACGGGGATGACCGAGGGCCACCCCTGCTTCGTCGCCAACAACGGACGGCTCGGCTTCGGCATCCACGAATACCTCTCGTACGCCCCCGAGACCGCGAGCCCCGTCCAGCTCGTCTGGCTGGCCGCCCACCGCGACCACTCCACCTTCACCGCCTCCTCCGACCTCGACTACGACGCGCTGGTCCGCGCCGAGCTGAGCGAGGAGACCCGCGCGCGCTTCGCGGACACCCTCGGCGGCCTCGGCCTCGACATCGCCGACTACCACCTGCTGCCCGTGCACCCCTGGCAGTGGTGGAACAAGCTGTCCGTCAGCTTCGCCGCCGAGGTCGCGCAAGCGCGACTGGTCTGGCTCGGCCCCGGCGAGGACGAGTACCTGGCGCAGCAGTCGATCCGTACCTTCTTCAACACCAGCGACCCGGCCAAGCACTATGTGAAGACCGCCCTGTCGGTCCTCAACATGGGCTTCATGCGGGGCCTCTCGGCCGCCTACATGGAGGCCACCCCGGCCATCAACGACTGGCTGGCGGGCGTCATCGCCTCCGACGACGTCTTCCGGGCCGCCCGCTTCTCGATCATCCGCGAGCGGGCCGCCATCGGCTACCACCACCGCCAGTACGAGGCCGCCACCAACCGGTACTCCCCGTACCGCAAGATGCTCGCCGCCCTGTGGCGCGAGAGCCCCGTACCGTCGCTGGAACCCGGCCAGCGCCTCGCCACCATGGCCTCCCTCCTCCACACCGACACGGGCGGCGGCTCCTTCGTCAGCGCCCTCATCGAGGAATCCGGCCTCACCCCGGCCGCCTGGCTCCGCGGCTACCTGGACGCCTACCTCACGCCGGTGCTGCACAGCTTCTACGCGTACGACCTGGTGTTCATGCCGCACGGCGAGAACGTCATCCTGGTCATCGAGGACGGCGCCGTCCAGCGGGTGATCTTCAAGGACATCGCCGAGGAGATCGCGGTGATGGACCCGGACGCGGCCCTGCCCCCGGCCGTCGAGCGCATCCGCGCGGACGTCCCCGAGGACAAGAAACTGCTGTCCGTCTTCACCGACGTCTTCGACTGCTTCCTGCGCTTCCTCAACGGCATCCTCGTCTCCGACGGCCTGCTCGAGGAGGACACCTTCTGGCAGACGGTCGCCGCGAGCGTGCGGGGCTACCAGGACGCGATGCCGCACCTGGCGGACAAGTTCAAGCAGTACGACATGTTCGCCGAGGACTTCGCGCTGTCCTGCCTCAACCGTCTCCAGCTGCGCAACAACCGCGAGATGGTCGACCTCCAGGACCCGGCGGGGGCGCTCCAGCTGATCGGCACGCTGAAGAACCCGATCGCACGGTTCCGCCCTCCGGAGACCTGAGCGAACCGGGCACCGCTGCTTGTGAGCAGCGGTGCCCGCTCCCTCTACGCCCCTCCCGTTCCGTAATACGGCCGGCAGACCCCACCGTCGTCATCGGTAGCGATCTCCAGCACCTTGCTGCCGTCCTCCGAAGGCAGCAGGCTGGAGCTGTAGTTGGGGCAGGAGTCGAGCTTGTCGGACGTCACGGCGACGGGCGCCGGGATCTCGCGCCACGTCCCCTGGCCGCCCTTGCTGTTCGTCCAGATCGTGCGCCCGCTGCCCTCGGCCCGACTGCCGTCCTTGTTGTACATCGCCTGACCGACCAGCAGCAGCTTGCCCTGCGGATTGCCCTCCTCCGGCGCCCAGGCCAGATTCGGCGCGTGCAGGAAGTACTTCCCGTCCGCCGTCTCGGCCCGGGTCCCGAGGTCGGCAGGGTCGCCCCAGTCCCATCCGTCGCGCGAGGTCCGCAGATGGGCCACGCACGCGTACTTGCCCCCGGCCGCGCAGATCTCGTACGTCATGATGTACGTCCCGTTCGGCAGCTTCCGCACGACCGGCATCCCGGGCCGGTCGGATGCCAGCTTGCTGGTCACCGTGTCGCGAGGCCCGCTCCACGAGACGCCGTCCTTCGACCGCACGGCGACGAGCTTCTGGCTGTGGCGCGGATCGGTCTCGTCGGAGTAGTGGCAGACCAGGTTCCCCTCGGCGTCGATGGAGAACTCCGGCTCCCACAGCCCCCTGGCGTTCGGCGAGGTGGCGACCGTGGACAGATAGCTCCAGTTCCGGCCGTGATCGGTGCTCTTGAACACCCGGATCGACATCCGGGGCTCGGGTTTCTCGTCCTGCCCGAAGGAGGCGGCCCACAGCAGCGTCCCGGCGGGCATGTCACCGACCTGTTGCGGCAGTTCGTACAGCGTGGCGCAGCACAGCCCCTTGCCGTTCGCGGCCTTCTCGTCGGAGACGGTGCCCACGTGGCGGAAGCTGCCGCCGCCGTCGGTGCTCTCCTGGATCTCCCCGACACCGTTGCCGCCCTTGTGGGCGACGGACGAGGCGAGCACGCGCCCGTTCGCGCTCCCACTGTGCTGCAGCCGGATCGCCCGCGGATACTTCGCCCCGCCCTCACCCAGCGGCTTGGCCGCCGCCTTCTCCCCGGGGGCCTGCCCGGGCGCCGCGTTGTTGCTCACCGCTCCCTTTCCGGTCTGGGACTGCGAGGTCTCACTGTCCTGCGGAGGGTCGCCGCGGCACGACGTGAGGGACAGAGCGGTGCACGCGGCAACGAGCGTCATGAGGAACGCCGCCGGACCGCCGCGCCGACGTGAACGGAGAATGGTGCTTGTTGGCATGGGCCTTCCTGACGTTGCGGGAGGGGTTACCACCAGACTGCATGTCGCTGCTGATGATCCATTAGTGATCCACTAACGCACCGCTAACAGACCGCCAGGACTGTCCGTCTTACGTCATACGCAATAATTTCATACGCCTTATATCGCCGAACGCCCGATACTTCACCCAGACCCCGAACCGCTGGACGTACACCCAACGGAGGCGAACCCCGATGACCACATCCGCTACGCCGTGGGTGGTCGGACGATGCCTCCGTGGGGCTTGTAGAAAACTCCGTCGCTGCAGGTCAGCGCGCGGCAGGCGGCGGATCGTCGGACACATCCGGCGACGGCGCGGCGGGCAGGTGAACCACCAGGCGGGCTCCGCCGAGACCGCCGTCGTCCGGGGCGGGGTCCTGGTCGGCGTAGGCGACGCCGCCATGGGCGGTGACGACCTTGCCGACGATGGCGAAGCCGAGGCCCGAGCCGCCGGCCTCGCGGGAGCGCGCCTCGTCGAGACGGGTGAAACGCTCGAAGACCCGGGTCCGGTCCGCGGCCGGGATACCCGATCCGTCATCGCTGACGGTGAGTTCCACGGTGCCGCCGCTCTCGCCCAGGACCACGCGGACGTGCCGTTCGGCATGACGGCGAGCGTTGTCCAGGAGATTGCGCACGACACAGCGCAGCGCCTCGGCGTCGCCCCGTACGCGGCCGCCCACGGCCTTGGCCGCCTGGTCCCTGTATGCCGCGTTGACCCAGCGCTGGACATGGGCCGGCGTCCTGTGCGCGTTGGCGGGGCTGCCCCGGCCCAGCGCGGTGGCCCTGGTGGTCGCGATCGACGGGGCGGCGGCCGTCGCCTTGGTACAAATCCGCAGACGTCCGGCACGACAGCCGGCAAAGGCAGGGTGGCGGCCTTGCCTGGGTGCGGTGATCGCCCCGCTGGGCTGGCTGGGGTTTGTCACATGGGTGGGCACCCGGCTCGGCCACTGGGACGGTTACTTCGCCGTCCAGGAACTGTGGCGTTCCCGATTCGACTGGCGGGTCACCACAGTCCACCAACGGGACCGGCTCTTCCTTCATGCCCCGTCCGTGCCGTTCGCCTGGGTGGTCGTGGCGCTGGTGCTGTGCGCTGCCATAGCCCTCGGAGCCGTGACATGGGCGCACGGCCAGCCGCTGCCGCTCGTGGTGTACAGCGTGGGCCTGTTGGTGATCGCTGTCGGGGACTCGGCGTTCTTCGGCGTTCGGGCCCGATTCCTCGTGCCCGCCTTTCCCTTGCTGCTGCCGTTGGCGAGCTGGCCGGCCCGAGTCCGCTCCGGCAGCGTGCGCGTCCTCCTGCTGGGCTCGACGACACCCTGTCCGCGTTGTACGGCGCTTACCTGGTCTTCGCCGTCGGCCACGCACCGTAGCAAGGGGTCACTGTTCCCTGATGCTGCGCGGGACGTCGCGCGGCCCGTGCGTTGGGCGATCTTCTTGACGCCCGCCGCGCCCCCAATTCGACGGAACCTGTGGTTCGTTGTGCGGGGATACCGGTTGGGCGCTCTCCGTTTCAGCGACTTGCCTCGCCCTGGGCGACTTCGATGTCCTGGTGGACGCTGAGTGCGCCGGTCGCCGCAGTGGCGCAGGAGATCACCGTGCAGGCGGCCAGGAGAACGGCGATCCACGGCACGATGCGCGGTGTTCGTCCGGCCGGGGACAGGAGGGCGGCTACACGCCGCGGCACAGGGCCTGTGGTCGCCGCCGGTGTGAACGCCGGGCGATCCGAGTCGGCCGCGTTCGCGGCCAGGGCAGCTCGGGCGATGGCGCGGGCGGTCAGGCGCCGGTCGCCGACAGCAGCGGCGGCCGCCTCGTCGGCGGCGCGTTCCGCGACCAGCCGGACCGCTTTTCGGACCGGTCGCAGGGCGGGGTGGCAGTGGGCGGCGAGTTCCGCCGCGGCCAGGAAGTAGCGGTGGCCGCCGGTGTTGTGGGCGCGCTCATGCGCGAAAAGGGCCTCCCGCTCGTCCGGCCGCAGGGCACGCAGCATGCCGGTGGTGACGACGATGCGGTGCGGGCGGCCGGGCAGGGCGTAGGCGTCCGGGTGCGGGGAGTCGACGACGCACAGGTCGCCCGCGACGGGCCTGCGTTCGGCGTGGGAGCGGGCGGTGCGCAGACCCGCGGCCTGGCGCACGGCCGAGCACCCGAGCGCAAAAGTGCCGAGCGTGAGCAGACCGGTGGCCAGGGCGGCCACGGGCAGGACCAGCCATTCGGAGGGCGTCCGCAGAGGGTGGACCAGCTCGCCCAGCGCGGCAAAGGCCGGGATCTTGAGCAGGCCGGTCACCGCGAAGGTGCCGAGTGCCGCGAGGTACCGGCTGCGAGGAGGAGCGCGGAGACGGTGAGGGTCCACAGGGCGGCCACCGGCGAGCAGTGGTCGAGGATCCGGCGGGCCAGGAAAGGCGACGCACAGGGCAGAAGGAGCGGCATCAGCAGGAGCGTGGTCCTCATAGGCCCTCCTCCAGCAATCGCCGCAGGACCTGCTCGTCGTCCGGGGTGAGCTGGGCGACGAAGCGGGCCAGAGCGCTCTCCCGGTCGCTGTCGCGGGCGAGTTCGCCATGCATGCGCAGAGCGGTCAGGCCGTGCGGGTCCTGTACGGGGCGGTAGGCGTAGCCGCGGCCCTGCCGCTCCCGCTCCAGGGTCCCCTTCTCATACAGGCGGGAAAGGATCGTCGTCACGGTCGTCCGCGCCAGGCCGGAGGAGAGTTCGGCCTGGACCTGGGCCGGGGTGAGCGGCGTGTCCGAAGCCCACAGGGCGGCCATCACGGCCGCCTCCAGCTCGCCCGCGGGTCGGCGCTCGTCCTTCGCGTCGGTCATGGGAACGATTCTCACCCCACCATCGTCTACAGTGACGCAGACCGTCTACAAGTTTGTAGTCGGTCAGGGTATGCAGCCGGTTGTCCGCAGGGAAAGGACTCATGCCGATGACCACACCCGTGGTTCTCTCGTCGCAGCTCGCTGTGAACCCGCTCGACGCGCACTCACTGCCGGCCACCTTCGGCGTGCTGGCTGTCGGTGCGGTGATGTTCGCTGAGACGGGACGGCTGATCGGCTTCTTCCTGCCGGGCGACTCCCTGTTGTTCACGGCGGGCCTGCTGTGCACGGGCACGGGGGAGCACAGCGTACGGCTGTCCCTGGGCCCTCTGCCGGCCGCCGCGGCGTTCGGCGCGCCGGCCGGTGCGCAGTGCGGCTGTCTCATCTGGCGCCGGGCCGGCGGTGCCCTGCTCGCGCGCAGCCGGTCCGCCCGGCTGTACGAGGGGGCGAAGCGGGCCGAGGAGCTACTGGCGCGGTACGGGCATGCGAAGGCCATCGTCCTGGCGCGATTCGTGCCGGTGGTGCGGACCGTCCTCAATCCGCTGAAGGAGGCGCGCGGGTGACCTCCGCGTTCGGCGGAGCGTCGATCGACGGCTCCGCGTACACGGATGTGGTGGACCTGGCGGGGCGCTCGCCCGGCTGGCTGGACACCGCGGTGACGGCGTGGTCGGCGTACGGGCCGGCGGTGTTCGCCCTGCTGATGGTCCTGGGCTGGTGGCAGGCCCGGCGGACAGGAGCGGTGACGGCGGTGACGGCGTTGGCCGCGCCGGTGGTCGTGGTCCTGGCGTACGGCGTGGATGCCGCCCTGAAGCTGGTGGTGCGTGAGGACAGGCCGTGCCGGAGCCTGCACATGAGGACGCTGGAGGCGTGCCCGGCGCCGGGTGACTGGTCCTTCCCCAGCAATCACGCGGCGATCGCTGCGGCGACCGCCGTGGCGCTGGTGTTCGTCTCACGTCGCCTGGGAGCGGTCGCGGCCGTGGCCGCGCTCGTCATGGCGGCCTCCCGGGCCTGGGTCGGCGTGCACTACCCGCACGACGTCGCGGTCGGCGTGCTCGTGGGCGGACTCGTGGCCTTCGCTGCGATGATCCTGTTGCGGCGGTGGGCGCAGACGCTTGCCCGTCACCTGAGCGCCACTGTGCTGCGTCCGCTCCTGGCCGCCCCGTGAACCGCGGGGACGCCGCAGGGCCGGCGTGCAGCGCGGGCCTCGGCGCCTGGACGGCGCTTGGAGTGCTGACCATGGTGGTCGTGGGCGGCGATGGCGCTCCGCTGTGGCTGGACGACGGCCTTCTTGCGTGGTCCGTCGCCCACCGACCCGATGGGGCGCCGACTCTGGCACGCGGGCTGACGGCCACCGGAACCGGTGTCATCCCGTACGTCCTCGCCGTGCTGGCGGGCGTCGTGATGGTGCGGACGGCGCGGCGCAGGCTGCTCGCCGCCGCACTCTGCACGGCCTGCCTCGGCGCGGGACAGGCGCTTCGGTACGGCGTGATGGAGCTCATCCACCGGGCCCGCCCGCCGCGGGATGACTGGGCCACGCACGCGAGCGGCTGGGCCTTCCCGTCGGGGCACACCACCACGGCCGCACTGACCGCCGGGCTGCTGATCGTGGCGCTGAGCCTGCGCGCCCCGCGCGGTGGGACGGCGCTCGGCGTCGCCGTCGGCTGCTGGGGCGTGCTGGTCGGGCTCACCCGTGTCTACCTCGGGGTGCACTGGTTCACCGATGTCGTCGGCGGCTGGCTGTTCGCCGTCGGCTGGCTCGGAGTGTGCCTGTGCGCCGCGGCCCGCTGGCTGCCCGCATCCTTCCTCAGCTACTCGACCCACCCGGCCGCACGGCCGGAGGAGGACCATGCGCCTTAGAATCCTGGTCGTCGAGGACGATCACGCCCTGCGTGACGTCCTGCGCCGCGGCCTGTACGACGAGGACTTCGACCCCGTCCCCGCCGCCGACGGTGCCACCGCTCTGCGGCTGGCCACGGTGGACATCGCGGCAGCCGTCCTGGACATCGGTCTGCCCGACGCGGACGGACGGGATGTGTGCCAGGCCCTCCGCGCGAACGGGTTCCTCGCCCCAGTGATCTTCCTGACCGCGCGGCACCACCTCACCGACCGGCTGTCCGGGTTCTCCGCGGGGGGCGACGACTACTTACCGAAGCCGTTCCACCTCGCCGAACTCGCCGCCAGGCTGCGAGCCGCACTCAAGCGGTCCTCTCCACGTTCCCCGGCCGCAGTCGGAGACCTGACGCTGGACGCGGTCCGGCACAGAGTGATCGTTCGTGACACCCCCGTCGCCCTGTCCCCGACAGAGTTCCGACTGCTGGCCGCGCTCGTCGCCGCAAGCGGAGACCTCGTGCGCCGCCGCGACCTGGCCAGGGCCGGCTGGCCCGAGGGCGCGCAGGTCAGCGACAACACCCTCGACCAGTACCTGACCCGCCTGCGCCGCAAGCTGCGCGAAGTCGACAGCACACTGACCATCGGCACGGCACGCGGGATCGGCCACCGGCTGTCATGAGGTCCCTCCTGGGCCACCTGGCTCCACGCACGCTGCGGAGCCGGCTCTCGCTCATCGCACTGACCACCGCCGCGCTGCTGATGACGGTCCTGACCGTGGTGTTCAACACCACGGTCGACCGAAACCTGCGGCACCAGGCGGACGACGAGCTGCGGACCCGTGCGGACGCGGTGGCCACGACCGTCGACACCAACGGTTCGCGGGTGCGCGTGCTGGAGACCGCCAACGACCAGCTCCTCGACGCCAACGTCTGGATCTACGCCGGCACCCACCTGATCGAACAGCCGACCCCCGCCGCGGCCGACAGCCCGCTGACCGAGGTCGCCGCTCGGCTCGCCGCACAGGGCAGCCGTGCCTGCGCGACCGTCCACGCGGACCGCCCACGCAGCGTCCGCCTGTGCTCCCGGCCCGTATCCGGCCGTCACGCCGCCACGGTGGTCACGGCCTTGGACCTCGCCCCGTACCGGAACTCGGCCGGCACCCTGCTGCTGGGATCGCTCGTCCTGGACGGCGTGATGCTGATCTGCACCTATGCGCTGACCCGCCTCTCGGTGGGCCGGGCGCTGCACCCCGTGCGGGCCATGACCGAGCAGGCCACCCAGCGAAGTGCGGTGGCCGCCGTGGACCGCTTCGGCGTCGAGAAGCGCCCGGCCGAACTCGCAGCCTTGGGCAGCTCCCTTGACGCACTGCTGGACCGCATACGCGCGGTGCTGCGTCACGAGCAGCAGCTGACCGGCGAGTTGTCCCACGAACTGCGCACCCCACTCACCCGGATCATCATGGAACTCGACTGGTGGCAGGGACGCCCCCGCTCCGCCGAGGAGACCCGCGCCAGTCACCAGGTGATAGCCGAGGCCACCCAATCCATGCTGACGATCTGCGACACGTTGCTGAACGACGCCCGCGAAAACGCGCGGAACCCTTCAGCGGTCCCAGGTACGACCGGTGTCGTCCCCGTTCTGCGCCGTCTCGCCCAGCAGCTCGACGCACCGCATCCGGTGAAGGCCACGGTGAAGGCGGTCTGTCCACAGGTGGAGGCAGGTGTCACGCCGGCTCTGCTCGAACGCATCGTCAACCCACTGCTCACCAACGCCGTCCGATACGCGCGCTCGCGCGTGACCGTGTCCGCGCACCGCAGGCCCGGCTCTGTTCTGATCGACGTCGTCGACGACGGGCCCGGTGTACCGGAGGCGTTCGCCTGCGAGCTGTTCCAGCCAGGTCGACGCGCCGACGCCACGGACGGGCACGACGGCGCGGGACTGGGGCTGCCGCTCGCGCGGCGCCTGGCCCGCGCCGTCGGCGGCGAGGTGTCCTACGATCCCGGGCACACGCCAGGGGCCCGGTTCACGGTCACCCTGCCTGCCGGGTGAGGGGCTGCTCCTGCTCGGAGAGCGTCGCCGCGTTCTTCTTCTCCTGCACGTGGGCATAGGCCATCAGGCCGAACAGGACGGCCAGCAGGACGGCCGAGGAGCCGGCGGTGCCGAGGTTCAGGCCACCCTTGGCGACCGGCTTGGTGAGGAAGTCACCGGCGGTGGCACCGAGCGGGCGGGTGAGAACGAAGGCGATCCAGAACAGCAGCACGTTCGGCACCATCGGTACCTTCATCAGCGCGAGGAGGACGGCGAGTGCACCGGAGACGAGGAGAGCGCCGCCCAGGTAGCCGAGGCCGGAGCTGTCGGACAGGAAGTCGCCCATGGAGGTGCCGAGGGTGTTGGAGACCAGGATCGCCGACCAGAACAGGGCCTCGCCGCGGAACGTGACGATGTCGCGGATCTGGAAGGTCATTCCGGATACCTTCCAGACCGCGAAGATGACCAGCAGGATCGAGATCAGGATCGCCGCGCCGGTCGGGTAGCCCAGGCCCAGGCCCTGCGGGCCCCAGCCGAGCGAGGTGGCGCCGTTCGACAAGAACTTGGCGCTGGCATCACGGTTCATGAAGTCGGACATCGTGGTGCCGGCCATGCTGGTCGACAAGATCACGGTCCAGTAGAAGAACGGATTGTAGTGCCGCGATCGAAGCTGGACGACCAGAGTCACCACGAAGATCGAGAACAGGGCGATCGTGGTGAGGAAGTAACCCAGCTTCAGCGTCTGCGCGAACAGGTCACCGGCCGTCTCACCCAGCGTTGTCGCGGCGATCTTCATGACCCAGAAGGCCAGGGTGACCTCCGGCAGCTTCTTCATCACCGTCTTGGTTCTGCTCGCCGCGGACTGGTGCGTGCTCGCGACGTCGAGGTCGGTGAGGAGTTCAGGGTTCTCCAAGGTCGGGCACTCCTTGTTGAGTTGGGGGTACGACGACAGGGCGCTCGCCTCCCATGGGGTGGGCGCCCTGCTGCCTCGGCCGACCGCGGGCGGCGGGCGAGGCATGCGACCCTGCCAGATGCCGCCTGAACGCATCCTGAACGCCTTTTGCGCTGGTCAGGCCGCTTGACGTGCCCCGCTCTCGTATTGGGGGCATCTGGCGGGGTGCGGTTCTTGGTGCTCCGTACGCGACTCACTGCCCGCCAGACGGACTCAGCCCAGCCCTGCCACGACGTCACTCTCGCGTAGTAGCTGCCGTCGGCTGGCGGGGGCTTGCCAAAAACGCTGACGATGTCGAGCTCGCAGCGGGGGCGAACCGCAGCGAGCGCATCCGCTACCCTGTGAGGGGTCAGTCGGGATCTCCGCCGCGCCCTGTTGCCAGGACCCCTTGGTGATCAGCACGCGGACCGTCTGAACTGCGGGTTTGTCCAGCCAAGACGAAGATCAGTCACTGGATTTTCGACAAGGTTTCCCACAAGCCCCGCCTCCGTAGCTCAGGGGATAGAGCACCGCTCTCCTAAAGCGGGTGTCGCAGGTTCGAATCCTGCCGGGGGCACCAACGAAAACGCCCCGGACCGATCATGGTCCGGGGCGCTTGACATCCACGTCTGACATCAGCGACGGCGGTCAGCCAGAGCCGAGACCAGGCCCAGGGCGCCGCTTAAGTAGCCGCTCACAGGTCGGGGCGCAGGCCGACACTTCGTACGTCGTCCGGTGCGCCCCGTGGCCGACCGTGACCGTACCGAGCGGCCGGTCGACGGTGAGGTGCGCGCCGCAGAGTACGCAGGCCCCTGGAGCTGTTCGCGGGACAGCGTGACCGGGTCGATCTCGCTCGCGGTCGTCACGAACCGCTGGCAGGCCGCCGCTCCTTCCGCCTGACGGGGTCTGGGAAAGATCAGCTCGAACGGCTCGCGTTGCACTCGTCCGGGCCCTCGAAGGGGGGCTCAGACCGGGCCTTCGCCCGTCGACCGCGCCCGTACGGGCAACAAACACCATCTGATCACCGACCGGCACGGAACACCTCTGGTCGTTTCCCCACCCTCCAGTACCGCCACCTTGGGTTTCTCCCTCAGGGAGGCGCCTTATTCGGCCTCAGGCTCCCCATCCGGGGTCGTTTGCGCGGGCAGGCGTAGAGCGGATCTCTTGAATATCCCCCTACTGATCAGCAGCATCCGACTGGGCCTCCTCCGATGTGTGACGCCCCAGTGCTCAGAAGAACGTTGCGACCAGCCACTCAGTGCTGCCGCCCAGCCGGGCCGAAAAGCGGCGGAGTCGGCCGTCCGCATCGATCCAGTAGCGGGTACGGCCTTCGGCGGTGCGGCCCGCTTCTGGGGCGGCCGCTTGGGATGTCGTGACGGATGGACCGGCGAATAGCGTGACAGGGGTTCCTGCCACTTTCTCGTCACCGAGGCGGCGGGCGCCGCTGCGGAGCAGCAGTCGGGCGTTGTCGGGGCGGTCGGCTGCCAGGTTGAGCAGCAGAAGCAGCGTGGTGTCGATGGTGGACGCCCGGGTCGTGAGCGCGCGTCGGGCCCAGCCGTGGCGGGGTGGACGTGTGGGGAGGTGGCCGGTCCAGTTGTGCTGGACGGAGACGGTGGTGTGATCCCAGCGCAGGAGGTGACGTCCGTGTTCGAGGATGCCGCCGTTGCCTTTGAGGATGGCGAGTCCGGTCCTGTGGCGCCAGTCGAGGTGGCCGGTAAGCCGGGCCAGGTGCCCTTGGACGGGGATGTCGGCTGTGACCTGGGCGGCACCGCGCCGGTAGTTGGTGAACCGAGTGAGGGCGAGCAGTTCGGCCTGCGGGGTGGTCAGGGCGGGGGCCGTGGTGGCGACGGCCGGGGTGTGCGGCTTGTCCTGGGTACAGGCCGAACTGCCGAGGAGAAGCAGGAAAGTCAGGAGGGTCAGCGCGATGCAACGTTCGGGTGGGCGCGGTGAGGTCCGGCGGCGTGACGGCGTCACCGTGCGGTCGCGCCTTGGCGAGGGCGTGGGGCGAGCAGGTCCGCGGCGGGGAGGCGTACGCGGCCGGGATGAACGTCGCCGGGCAGGTGGAGGGCGGGTGTGGCGGGTGCGGTGCGGGCGTGCGGAAGTTGCGGCTGGGCCGGGGGCGCGGTGACGTCCAGGAAGGCGATTCCGGCTGGTGGCGGGGCGGTGCGGCGGGCCGCGGCGGAGGACCGGCTGTTCCCCTCGGGGCAGGGGGCCGTGCGGGGGAAGCCTTCGGGGAGCGTGCGGTGAAGGGTGTTGCCACGCAGGCAGTTGCCTTCACCGGGGGCTCGGGCCGAAGCCTGGTAGGTGATGTCGGCCGCGTTGTCGGACAGGGTGTTGTCCTCCAGCCGGTTGTTCAAGGGAGGTACGTCCTCGTGGGAGGCGAGCACAACACCGGCGCGTGAGTTGCCGCTGACGCGGTTGCGCAGCAGCCGGTTGCGCTGCCCGCCGGCGATGCCGATGCCGATCCCGAAGCCACCGTCCGCCTGCTCGGGAGTGTCGCGGGCGTTGTTGTCGGAGACCAGGTTGCCGGCGACCACGCCACCGGTCTGGGGTACGTACGCCTCCTGGTAGTCGGTGTTGACGGTCAGGCCGACCCGATTGCGGGTGAACCGGTTGCGCAGCACCCAGATGGGGCCGCTGGCGTTGGTGCCCTCGTAGCCGATGGCGTTGTGGTCGGCGATGTTGTCCTGGACGAGCACGTGACAGGGCTTGCACTGGCCCACGTAGAGGCCGGAGTCGGCGCTTCCGGAGGCGTAGTTGCGCTCGATCACACCGTTCCGGGCGTTGAACGCGTAGATGCCGTACAGGCCGTTGGCATGAGCGGTGACGTAGCGGACGCGGAAGCCGTCGAGGGGAGGGAAGCGGTCCGGGTCCAGGTGCTGGTAGCCATCGCTGCCGCGGGCGAGCCCACCGTCGGCGTCGCTCATACCGGTGACCAGGACCCCGTTGAGGAGGTGGTTGCGGACGGTCAGATTCTCCACGGAGACGCCTGCGGCGGTGACCACGATGCCGTTGGAGCGCCGACCCTGGCCGTCGATGATGACGCGGTTGCGGTCGGTGCCCCGCAGCACCACGCGGTCGGTGCGCACCTGAACGCTCTCGTGGTACACGCCGGGTGAGACGAGCACCAGGTCGCCGGGGTGGGCCCGGGCGAGGGCTGCCCTGATCGTCGGAGCCTGATCCGGTACCCGGATGGTGGCGGGCCGGGACGAGCGGGCAGGAGCGCGGTCGTCCGTAGGGGCTGACGTACCCGAGCAGCCGCCGCACAGGAGCGCTGCGGCCAGCACGATGCCCAGCGTCGTAGCGCGCCAACGGCCATGTGCCCGGCGGGCGATGAGCGGCACCATGTGCGGATTTCTCCGATCCGTGACGACAGCCAGCCTTAGCCTAAAGTGCTCGAATGACCACTGACAGTACTCGTCTGGGTGAATCAGGTACGCCGCGACGGCCGTCGCGGCGCAGGGCGCTGGTGGCGGGGACGGCGGCCATGGCGACTGCAGGAATCACCGGCTACGCGGTCGGTGATCGGGGACGGCCGGCCGCTCCCCCGGACGGCGCGCCTCGGGAGGGGGCCGCCGGGGCCGGGCCGTCTTCCGTACCGGGGATGATGGCCGCGTCCGCTCGGGGCAGTCGACAGGCCGGGGTTGACCGTCCGGTGCAGCCCCAGCAGCACGTGGCCCTGTCGGTCTACGACCTGCCCGGAGCCGGACACCCGGATGCGCCGGACAGCGACTTCGTGCGCCGGAGCGGGCGGCTCGTCGCCGAGTTGGGCACCCGCGTCCGTACGCTCACCGCCCGGGACGGTGGCGCGGCCTTGGGCGGATTCCCGCCGGGCGACCTGACCGTCACCGTTGGGGTGGGGCCACGCGTCGTGGCCGCCGTGGACAGCGACCTGCCCGGAGCCCGTGAACTGCCCGGATTCGACCGGGAGGAGATGCCCGACTCGGCCCGGGGCGGCGACCTGATGGTCCAGGTCTGCGCGTCCGACCCGCAGGTGGTGACGCTGGCCGACGGCGCCCTGAGGGCCTGGCTCCAGGAGCACTCGGTGGAGCCTCGCTGGACGCAGCAGGGTTTCCGGCCCCCCGCGCCACCCGCCCGCCCCGGACAGACCGGGCAGCGGGTGCCGATGCGCAATCTGCTGGGGTTCCTGGACGGCATCGTCGTACCGCGCACCGGACGGGAGTTGGACCGGGAGGTGTGGCTGCCGGCCCCGGACCGGGTGCGGGGCGGCACGATCTCGGTGGTGCGGCGCCTGCGGCTCGATGTGGCAGGTTTCCTCGCCCAGGACCTCGCACAGCAGGAGCGGGTGATCGGGCGGCGCCGCGAGGACGGGGCGCCACTGAGCGGCGGCGCCCCGGACGCGCCCATCGATCTGGGTGCGAAGTCCGCGCGGGGCCGCTACCTGGTCCCGGCCATGGCGCACGCACGCCGCGCCCACCCGGGCGGCACGGGCAGCGGACTGATGCTGCGGCGCGGCTACAGCTACGCCAACGGACCGGAGGACCGCGGGCTGCTGTTCATCTGCTTCCAGCGGGAACTGCGCACCTTCGTGGCGACGCAGCAGCGGCTGGACGACGGCGACGAACTGTCCTCCTTCGCCACGGCCACCGCCTCCGGCACCTTTCTCGTGCTGCCGGGATTCACCGGGGCGCGTCCGCTCGGCGCCCCGCTGTTCTCCTGAGCCCGGAAGGGAGCCTGCCGGAACCGGAGGATCCGGGTCGCCCATGCCGGCGCGGCCCGGATCCTCGTGGCTGACGCGGGCGGCTGTCAGGTGCCGGACCACAACCCGGCGTCAAGATCGTGGTTGACCGAGCCGGGAGGACCGGTCGTCACCTTCGCCGCCGCGACCGGGTCCTGATCGTCGCCGCCGGTCGGCTTGGCGTCCGAATTGGTCGCCGGGTCACGCCCCCTGGTGCGCGTCCACTCCAGGTCGGCGGGTGAGGTGAGCCCGCCGGGCAGTTTGCTGACGTCGGCGGTGGTCTTGTCGAACTCCACCGTGTAGGCGGTGTTCGGTTTGAGCCCGTCTCGATGGTCGAAGTAGTACTCGCCCTTGGCGTTGGTCTTCTTCGTCGCGACGACCTGCCCGGAAGAATCCTTGAGAGTGACGGTCACGTCCGGGATACCGAGGGTTTCGTTGTTCATGGCGTTCTGGGTGCCGCCGCCGTCGTCGAGCCAGACCCGGTTGCCGATCTGCACCGGCGGGTCGTCACACAGCAGTTCCAGGTCGCCCAGACCATTGGCCTTGCCGAAGCCGCCGTCGGTGGCGTAGACGACCCCGAACCCGTCCCGGACCGCGTCACGTTGGCCCGTCGTCCGGTCGAACCACCCGACCCCGCCCGAGTTGATGGTGCGCCACGGGTCCAGGAAGGTGCTGGCGATCGTGTCCTGCTGGAGCGGCAGGGCGAGCGAGCCCCACGCCGCCTCCCGATGGCCGGTCCCGGTGTAGTAGGTGTCGCCGGTGAACCACTCGTTGCCGCCGCCGGGGCGGGGGCAACCGGCGCTGCCCTCCCAGTGGTAGGTGCCGTTGGACTTGCGGCAGACCTTGATGATGTCGCCGCCGGTGACGGTGGACTCGACGGGACCGTTCGGGTTGGCGTTGGGGATCACCAACCCGGACTGGTCACCGAACCGGTCGCGGAAGCCCAGGACCAGGCCGCCGTCGCGCTCGATCTCGATGTCGCTGAGCATCGGCTGGGGGTAGGCCACGTTCCCCATGGGGAACTGGGCCAGGTTGTCCCGCGTCCACGGCTTCCAGTCGCCCGGCGTCGGATCATTGGCCGGGTCGCGGGGGAAGTTCAGTGGTTCGTCGACGATGGGTGCGGCACCGAACGTGGCGGTGGTGGGGTCGTACGTCCACACCACCGCCCGCAGTTTGGTGGTGTCCTGCGTGCTCTCGGCGGAGCAGACGCCGCCCACATACACCACACCGTCGCGCACGCCCAGCCCCATCGGCCGCCAGTCGCCGGGAGGGGAGCAGGCGGAATCCGGGATCGGGACCGGTGCGCGCTTGGGGCCGCCGGCAGTGGTCCGCGTCGCGTCGTAGGTGTAGAGCTTGCCGTCGTTCATGTTGACGACGTACAGCTCCGAGCCGTCCGAGGAGATGTCGATGTCGCCGAGCGACTCTTTGCCGGGCCGGTTGGAGAACGGGGCGTCCACGCGGTTGCCCTGGTTGTGCGCGGTGGTTCCGGCGTTCGGCACCTTCGTGAACAGAGTGGTGGAGCCTGTGGTCCGGTCGGTCACGTAGATCGCGCCCTGGCCGTCGGGGCCGTACTCGGTGTGGCGCTTGGCGTAGGCACCGGAGAAGAGCCGCTTGTCCTTCTTCCGGTAGGCCAGCCCGTAGACAGAACCGGTCTCCTGCACCGTGGCGATCGGCTTCGGGTTCGCGGTGTTGCCCTGGGTGTCGCCGCGGGAGTTGTACGGGAAGGTGACCAGGGTCTTCTCGCCCGGCTTCGTCGCCGCCTGCTGGCACGCCGTGACGAGGTCGGGGTTGTCCTGGCAGTAGTCGTCGGGATTCCACACGGCCATGTTGAGCGTGGCGTCCCGGCCGCGTCTCATGTCCACGAAGTTGAGGTGGGAGGACAGCCCCGTGCCGGCGAACGCCGGCTGGAGGAAGCCGGTGCCGGTGGCCGGGTCGTACTTGTCGGGCCAGTCGATCAGCTCGACCCTGTACCTCCCCTCGGAGCCCGTCCAGGTGTCGAAGTCGATGGTGATGGTCCCGTTGGGACCGACGGGGTAGGTGCGCGTCTCTCCTGATTGGTCGCTCTTGACGCGAATGGTCGCCCCGGCCAGGGCGGTCTGGATCTGCGGGTTGAGAGCGCCCCTCGCCGCGAACTCCCTGAACACATTGACCGTCAGCTTGCCCTCACCGGGGTCGGCGGATGCCGGCGCGGCGGGCGCCAGCAGCGCGCCCGCACAACTCAGCGTCAGCACCGCCCGCCAGGCTGTTCGTCTGATCACGTCATTCCCATCTCTGCCTCGCAGTCGCCATGGAGCGGGGCCCAGGGCGGGTGCGCCCGGGGCCCGTGTTCTGTGGGGTCCGCGACAGGAGAAACGCGGGTCAAGTCCTGGACGTCAGGCCCCCATGAGCCCTGACCGAACACGGCCCCCTCGCTGCATCACAGCCACACCCCTAGCTCAAAGTAACAAATGTCACACTGAGGGTGACTAGAGTCCGAGTGGGCGACCCGGGCCCGCCGCCAGAAAGTCGGGTAAGAGACCACATCACCCCCGAGATCAGCGCCGCACGAGACGCGGGCGTGCTGCCCAGCCCTGGCACTGGTGGGATGCACGGCGCGAGCGGGCCTCACGCGGTCTTCGGCCCCGTCCGCCTCTTCGCCGCACGCAGCAGCGGGAAGAGCAGCAGCCCAAAGGGCGAGAGCAGGATCGTGAACACCAGCAGCGGCCCCATGATCAGCGGATGGATCCCGATCCGCGGGGCCTCGCGGTACATCCACTGCCCGATCAGCAGGTCCCAGGCGATGACCTGGGCCCAGATCGCGCCCGCGCCGTTGGCGCGCACCATCGGACGGCGGAACGTGTCGATGTCCGGGCTGCTGACGGCGGCCCGGAGTTCCGGAAAGACCCGGCAGTACCATCACGAGATAGACGGCCAGTACGGGCACCACGGTCAGCGGCGACGCGGCGATAGGGGCGGTTGGCCGTGCCGCCCGCTCGGGGCCTGGGGGCCGGAGTGCCCCCTAGGCGGCCGTCGGGGCGCCGACAAAGATCAGCCCCGCCGCCGCCAAGGTCGCCCCATCCGGGTGGATCAGCGGCTGCCCGCGTCGCGCCTGCCAGGTGACCAGGGCGAAGACGGCGGCGTAGGCACCCGAGGCGACCAGGATCAGACGCAGCCGTACCCGCTCGGCCCGCAAGCGCGGCAGACGCGGGGCCAGTGCCACCAGCCCATGAGCATCAGTGGAAGCAGCCGCAGCGCGTGCATGCCGCAGAAGCGCGGGACGCGCAGATCGCCGCCGGTGGTCGACCAGCACCAGCTCGGCACGGCGCCGAGCGATGACGACGACGCGGAGTCGGCGGCCGCGAGCGCCGCCGTCGCCGAGTTGATCGCGCGACGCGGCTGGCTCGCGCAGGAGTCGGCCCCGGCCACCGGGGACACAAGGGAGCCAGGGCGGGCAGGTCGGCGAGGGAGGTCATCTGCGTTCCGGCTCCGGGTGGTCGCCGCCGGTGTTCACCGCTCGTTACGGATGCGCGGCCAGCGGGTCGAGGAACGTCAGGACGGAGGCGTCCTCCTCGATCAGGGGGGTGAGGGCCGCGTTGAACGGGGCGCCGTACGGGGCGTTCAGGTGCGTCTTGAAGGCGTCCTCGTCCCGGTAGACCTCGAAGATCCAGTAGGCGCGCGGGTTCGCCGCCTTGGTGTAGACGTCGAACGCCAGGTTGCCTTCCTCTTCACGCACCTTCCGGGCGTAGTCCCGGATCAGGCGGGCGACCTCGCCCTCCGCTCCTTCTCGGGCGGTGAACTCGGCGAGCAGGGTTTTCGTCACGGTTCCTGTCCTTGTCAGTGGGTGGAGTCGAGGTGGTGCAGCAGCCCGGCGGTGAAGGAGTCCCCCACACCGACCGTTTCGACGACCGACGTCGCCACCAGGGACTGCTCTTCTCTTGGGACGCGCGACGCGGAAACGGGCAAGCCCCGGGCATGCCGACGAACGGCTTCGGGCGGGCGACGGTCACGGTGTTGCCGATTTGTGACCGGTAGAAGGCATTGACGTTGCCTGGAGGCGGAGTCCATCATCCTCGCCAAGAAGTGTCAACGATGACATAAGTCAACGATGACACCTCGGGCGGCATGCCTCGGCGCCTACCGCTTCGCCCGCAATCCCGCAGGAGTCGTTCATGTCACGTACCTCTCGTCTTCCTTCGTCCCTGCTCAGAGCCGCCGCGTGCACGGGCATCGCGGCCCTCACCCTGACTGCCTGTGGCTCCGGATCCGGATCGGGCACCGCGAGCACCGGATCGGGCGACATCAAGGTCGGTCTGATCACCAAGACCGACACCAACCCGTTCTTCGTGAAGATGAAGGAGGGCGCGGAGAAGGCCGCCAAGGAGAACGGCGTCAAACTGTCCACCGCCGCCGGCAAGTTCGACGGAGACAACGCCGGTCAGGTCACGGCCATCGAGAACATGGTCGCCTCCGGCGTGAAGGGCATCCTGATCACCCCCAGCGACTCGAAGGCGATCGTGCCCGCGCTCGAGAAGGCCAAGGCCAAGGGCGTCCTGGTCATCGCCCTGGACACCCCGACCGACCCGGAGAGCGCGGTCGACGCTCTCTTCGCCACGAACAACCTCAAGGCCGGCGAGCTGATCGGCGAGTATGCCAAGGCCGCCATGAAGGGCAAGACGGCGAAGATAGCCACCCTCGACCTCGCGCCGGGCGTCTCGGTCGGCGTCCAGCGGCACAACGGCTTCCTGAAGGGCTTCGGCATCAAGAAGGGCGACTCCTCGATCGTCTGCTCCCAGGACACCGGCGGCGACCAGGCCAAGGGACAGACCGCGATGGAGAACTGTCTGCAGAAGGCCCCCGACATCAACGTCGTCTACACCATCAACGAGCCCGCCGCCCTGGGTGCGTACACCGCGCTCAAGGCCAAGGGCCGGGAGAAGGACGTGCTGATCGTCTCCGTCGACGGCGGCTGCACCGGTACCCGGGCCGTCAAGGACGGCAAGATCGCCGCGACCTCGCAGCAGTACCCGCTGAAGATGGCGGCCCAGGGGGTCAAGGCCGTCGTCACGTACGCGAAGGACGGCAAGAAGGCGTCGGGCTACACCGACACCGGCGTCACCCTGATCACCGACAAGGCGCAGGCCGGAGCCGCTTCCAAGGACACCGCCTACGGCCTGGCGAACTGCTGGGGCTGAGCCGCCGGCCCCGGATCCCGCCGTTCGACACCCCTCAGCGGGGCGGCCGGCCTCCTCCCCGACGGGGACGGCTGCCCCCTCGTCCTCTTGCCGTCCGACAGGCACGGACAAGGACTTCTGTCTTCCGACAAGGACCTCGCATGACTGCCACGTCCACGCCACCCTCCACGTCCACGCCGTACGCGGAGCTCAAAACGCCGACCACGGTCCGCAGGCTGCTCACGCAGCCGACCACCGGCCCGCTGGTCGCCCTCCTCCTGGCCTGTGTCTTCTTCTCCGTCTCGACCGCCCAGTTCCTCACCGGCGGGAACCTCTCGCTGATCGTGCAGCAGGTCATGGTCGTCGGCACCCTCGCCATCGGCCAGACGCTGATCATCCTCACCGCGGGCATCGACCTGTCCTGCGGAGCGGTGATGGCGTTCGGCAGCATCGTGATCGCCAAGATGGCAGCCGAGGGCACCGTGCCACCGCTCGCCGCCATCGCGCTGGGCCTGATCGTCTGCGCCGGCTTCGGCATGCTCAACGGGGCACTGGTGAAGAAGATCCCGCTGCCGCCGTTCATCGTCACCCTCGGCATGCTCAACGTGGCGTTCGCACTGACCCACATCTACTCCGAGGAGCAGACGGTCAGCAGCCTGCCCGGCCCGCTGACGGCCCTCGGGCAGACCTTCCCCCTCGGCAAGACCGACATCACCTACGGCTCGCTGGTCACCATCGCTCTGTTCCTCCTCCTCGCCTACGCGCTGAGCAGCACCAGCTGGGGCCGGCACGTCTACGCCCTGGGTAACAGTCCGGAGGCGGCGCGGCTGAACGGCATCCGCACCTCCCGCCTGGCCATCGGCGTCTACACCGTGGCCGGCCTGATGTACGGCATCGCCGCCCTGCTCCTGATCTCCCGCACCGGAGTCGGCGACCCCCAGGCCGGGCAGACCGACAACCTCGACAGCATCACCGCCGTCGTCCTCGGCGGCACCAGCCTCTTCGGCGGACGCGGATCGGTCCTGGGCACGTTCATCGGCGTCCTCATCGTCGGCGTCTTCCGCAACGGACTCCAGCTGATGGGCGTCGCCTCCATCTACCAGACCCTCATCACCGGAATCCTGGTGATCCTCGCGGTGACCGTCGACCAGATCTCCCGGAGGAAGGCCCGATGACCGCCACCACTTCGCCCCCCATCCTCCAGGCCCGCGGCCTGGTCAAGCGCTACGGCCATGTCACCGCCATCGACGGCGCCGACTTCGACCTCCTGCCCGGCGAGGTCCTCGCCGTCATAGGCGACAACGGCGCCGGCAAGACCAGCCTCATCAAGGCCCTCACCGGCGCCTTGGTGCCGGACGAGGGCGAGATAAGCCTCCACGGCAAGCCGATCCAGTTCTCCGGCCCGCAGAGCGCACGCGCCCACGGCATCGAGACGGTCTATCAGGACCTCGCCGTGGCGGCCTCCATGGACATCGCCTCCAACATGTTCCTCGGCCGCGAGCTGCGCCGCCCGGGCATCCTCGGCAGCGCGTTCCGCATGCTCGACAAGAAGCGCATGCGTCAGGAGGCCGCCGAGCACATGGCCGACCTGAAGATCGGCCTGCGCTCGCTGACCCAGTCGGTCGAGACCCTCTCCGGCGGGCAGCGGCAGGCCGTGGCGGTCGCCCGCGCGGTCGCCTGGGCCCGCAGCGTCGTCGTCATGGACGAACCCACGGCCGCCCTCGGCGTCAAGGAGTCCGGGCAGGTCCTCGACCTGATCCGGCGCGTCCGCGACAAGGGCATGCCGGTCGTCCTGATCAGCCACAACATGCCCCATGTCTTCGAGATCGCCGACCGTATCCACGTTCACCGGCTGGGCCGGCGCGCCGCCGTGATCAAGCCCTCCGACTACTCCATGGCGGAGGTCGTCGCAATCATGACCGGCGCGCTCAGCGTCGACGAGTCCGGAGATACTGTCGTAGCGGATTCCAAGGCCGCGAAGGCCGCCGGAGTACAGGCCACCTGACAGCGCAACCCGCCCTCGCATGTTCCGGCCGAGGCCGCGGCCCGCAACCCGAGAGCACCCAGGAGACGGTTTCCTCCATGGCAGCGAGCCGCCGCCCCACCTTGGCCGATGTAGCCCGAGAAGTAGGTGTCAGCGCCAAGACGGTCTCCCGAGTCCTCAACGAGGACGGCCCCGTCTCGGCGCGGACACGGGAACAGGTACTCGCCGCCGTGGCCAAGTTGGGCTTCCAGCCGAACCTCATGGCCCGCAACATCCGCGTCGGCGGTCCGGACACGACCATAGGGCTGGTCATCCCCGACCTGGCCAACCCCTTCTTCGGAGCCGTGGCCCGCGGTATCGAGGAAACGGTCCGGGACCGCGGACTGACGCTGCTCATGGGCTCGTCCGCGGACGACCCCGAGCGCGAACGCGCCCTGACGGCCCAGTTCCTCGCCCGGCGGGTCAGCATCCTGATCGTCGTGCCGTCCGTCGGAGCCGACCACTCCGACCTCAAGTCCCACCGTACGGCGGGGCTGCCCGTCGTCTTCCTCGACCGGCCAGGGGTCGGCCTGTCCACGGACAGCATCGTGAGCTCCAACCGTGCGGGGGCCCAGGAGGGCGTCACCCACCTGATCGCCCACGGGCACCGACGCATCGGTTTCGTCGGCGACCTCCCCGTGAAGCTGTACACCCGCCGCGAACGCCTCGCCGGATACCGAGCGGCCCTGCAAGAAGCCGACATTCCCTACGACCGCTCGCTGGTCGCCAGCGCACACGATCAGCAGGGCGCGGAGGCCGCGACCTCCCAACTCCTCGACCTGGCCGATCCCCCCACGGCTCTGTTCGCCGGAAACAACATCGTGGCGCTCGGCATCGTCGCCGAACTCGCCCGCGGCAAACGCAAGGACGTGGCCGTCGTGGCTTTCGACGACGTGTCCCTCGCCGAAGCATTGGAACCGGCCCTGACGGTCGTCGCCCAAGCCCCCGAAGAACTCGGCCGCACCGCCGCGGCCACCGCCCTCGCCCGTCTCGACGGCGACCGCTCACGGGCCCGCACCATCACCGTTCCCACTCGCCTGATCGTCCGGGGCTCGGGGGAGCAACCCGCGCCCCCGCTGTAGGCGATGCATGGCGCCCGTGGTCACGTCAGGTCGCCAGGCCTCGGCGGTAGGCGTAGACGACTGCCTGGACGCGGTCGCGGAGATCGAGCTTGGTGAGGATGCGGGAGACGAAGGTTTTCACGGTCTCCTGGCTTATCTGGAGGGCCGCGGCGATTTCGCTGTTGGAGCGGCCGTCCGCGATGAGGCGAAGTACTCCAGTTCGCGCGGGGTCAGCGGGTTGTCGTACGGGGTGCCGGCGGCGGGCCGGATCCGGGCGGCGTACGTGCCCACGAGCTTGCGCGTCACGTCGGGGTCCAGCAGGGCCGCGCCGGTGGCCACGCTCCGCATGCCGTGCAGCGGTTGGGACGGCGGTGCGTCTTTGAGCAGGAACCCGCTCGCCCCCGCGCGCAGCGCCTCGTAGACGTACTCGTCCAGGTTGAACGTCGTCACCACAAGCACCTTGACGGGATGCGGCACCCCGGCACCGGCCAGCGGACGGGTGGCCTCGACCTCCGTCGACCGGCGCCGCTCGGTCCGCCGCACCACCCACCCGTAGACGAGCACCGCGAGCACGGCTGTCGGGACGCCGATGGCCGGCGAGAGCCACGGGTTCCCGTCCACCGCGGCAAGACCCTGGCCGCCGATGAGAGCGACCGCCGCTACGGCCACGAGCTGCCGGACCAGTCTCATGAAGACTCCTTCGCCGAATCCGCGGCCGGAGCGCCGCGGCTGCACCGGACGCTACGGATCCGTCGGCCCGGAATCGTCACCTCGCGCTTCAGAGGGCCCGGGCGGCGTCGGTCAGCGCTTCGTCGAGGATGGCGACGCCGCGGGCGATCTCGTTGTCGCTCGCGGTCAGCGGGGGCGCGATGCGGAAGGTGCCTCCCATGCCGGGCAACTGGACGATGTTCATGTGCAGTCCGAGATCGAAGCAGCGCCGGGTGACGGCCGCGCCGAGCCGGTCGGCACCGCCGGCGCCCAGGACCTGATCGCCGGCCAGTTCCACCCCCAGCAGCAGCCCGCGCCCGCGGACGTCTCCGACGATGTCGTGGCGGGCGGCGAGGCCGTCGAGGCCCTTGCGCAGGATCGTGCCGAGCCGGCGTACGCGCTCGTCGAGGCGGTCGCGGACCAGCACGTCGAGGACGGTGTTGCCGACGGCGGCCGGCAGCGGGTCGTTGACATGGGTGGTGAGGAACAGAAATCCCCGGTCGTGCGCCTGTTGCTCGATCTCGGGGCTGGTCAGCACGGCGGCCAGCGGCAGACCCGCGCCGAGCGTCTTGGACAGCGTGAGGATGTCGGGGACGACACCGTCGTGTTCGAAGGCGTACCAGTCGCCGGTGCGGCACAGCCCGGTCTGGGCCTCGTCGAGGATCAGCAGCATGCCCCGTTCCCGGCACTTGCCGGCCAGGGCGGCGAGATAGCCCGGCGGGAGTTCGATGATGCCGCCGGAGCTGAGGATCGGCTCGACCAGACAGGCGGCGAGACTGCCGACCGACTGGGCGTCGATCAGGTCGAAGCCCAGGTCGAGCTGGCGGCGCCAGTCGAGCGAGCCGTCGGCGTCGGCGATGTCGGGGTGGAAGCGGTCCGGGACCGGCAGCGCGAAGTTGCCCGGCGCGGCGGGTCCGTAGCCCTTGCGCCCCGCGCTGTACGTGGCGTTCGCGGCGGCCTGGGTCATCCCGTGCCAGGACCGGGCGAACGAGACGATCTCATGGCGGCCGGTGACGAGTTTCGCCATCCGCACGGCGGCCTCGTTCGCCTCCGCCCCGGTGGTCAGCAGCAGCGCCTTCTCCAGCGGGTCGGGCAGGGTCCCGGCGAGTCGGCGGGTGAGCTGGACGACCGGGCGGCTGAGCATGCCGCTGTGGAGGTGATCGAGGAGGCCGACCTGCTCGCGGACGGTCGCGACGACATCCGGGTGGGAGTGCCCGAGGATCGCGCTCATCTGGCCGGAGGTGAAGTCGAGCAGTTCGCGACCGCTCTCGGTGAACACCGATGTGCCCGCGGCGCGGGCGATGACCTCCGGAGTGAAGGCGGCCTGGCCGGAATAGCGGATGAGGTGGCGCTCCGGGGCGCCATCGGCTGTCTCGGAATGCATGGGGCCGACGGTAGGGACGCACCCCTGCGCGCGTCCATCGCACAGATCCGACCGTCCTGTTCGGCAGAACCGTACAATCTCGCGCATGCTCAACTCGGGGCGGCTGCGGCTGATCAGCCTGCTGGAAACCCTGGGTACCGTCCGTGCGGTCGCCGAGACGCTGCACCTGAGCGCGTCGACGGTGTCCCAGCAACTGGCGGTGCTCGAGACCGAGACCCGGTGCCGACTGCTGGAGCGGACCGGGCGGAAGGTGCGGCTGACCCCGGCCGGCCGGCTGCTGGCCCGTCGGGGCCGGGAGATCCTGGACCGGATGGCCGAGGCCGAGGCCGAGTTGCACGCCCTGAACGACGAGCCCATCGGCACCGTCCGGCTCGGGGCGTTCCAGAGCGCGATCCACACCCTCGCGGTCCCGGCGGCGACACGTCTGGCCGCCACTCACCCGCGACTGCACCTCGAACTGATCGAGTCGGAGCCGCACGAGAGCGGGCCTGCCCTGCGCTCCGGGGAGGTGGACGTCGTCGTCACCACCACCGACTACTCCGGCCTCTCGTGGGGTGCGGACCTGGAGATCATTCCGCTGGGTACCGATCCGATCGTGCTGGTACTGCCGCGCGACCACCCGCTCACCGGCCGCACGACGGTGAACCTCGCGACCTGCGCGGAGGAGACGTGGGCGTGTGACCGGCCGCGTTCGTACATGGCGGAGCTGACCGTGCGGCTATGCCGCGAGTCGGGATTCGAACCCCGGGTGGCATGCCGGTTCAGCAACTACCTGATGCTGCTGCAACACGTCGAGTCCGGCAGATCGATCGCCCTGCTGCCCGCCCTGGCGGTCACCCCGGACCACGCCGTCGCCACCCGCCGGCTCAGCACACCGGTCCACCGCAACGTCACCATCGTGGTGCGGCGCGGCACGCCACAGCGCGCCGCGGTCGACGCGGTCGTCGCGGCGCTGCGCGACCACCCCGAGATCCCGGCCCTCTCCGCACCCGTCCGGCGCCCCGGCCGAGAACAGCATCCGCTCTCGCAGTTGCCCACGGCGTGATCAGCCGAACAGCTGGGAACCGAGCGGGCGTCGCCGGTCGAAGCCGGGGAGGATCAGGAAGGTCGCACTGGCGGTTGTGGTGGTGAATCGCAGCAGTGCGTCGGAGGCGTCCATGTGGGTGAGGGTGGCGGTGAAGGTCCGCAGGTCGTTCTGGAAACTGATGAAGAGCAGGCCGGGGGCAGGCTCGTCGGTGCTGTAGGAGCGGCGGAGCATGAGGCCGGCGCCGACCACGACGGGGTTGGCCCTGCGCACATGGGCGTCCGCGGGGACGAGATAGCGTCCGTCCGGTGTCTTGGCGCCGAGGTTCGGACCCGAGGCGACGGGGCCGCCGGAGAGGGGGACGCCGCTGGCCCGGCGCCGCCCGAAGACCGCCTCCTGCTCGGCTACGGACAGGGCGGCGAACCGCGGCAGGTCGAGTTCCATGCGCCGCAGTACGGCGAGGGTGCCGCCGGCGACCGCGGCGGGCCCGGCCAGCCACAGGTCGCGTTGTTGTTCGGCGGTCGTGTGCGGGCCCACGATGCCGTCGATGAAACCGAGCGGGTTTCGTGGCGCGGTGAGGCCGTTGCCGATGGGCACGTTCGCACCGCGGCGTGCGGACTGCCGCCAGCGTTCGTGGACGCGGTCACCGGCCTGGTCCAGGAGCGCGGCCGCGACGACCGGCAGGAGCAGCGCGTCGTCGGCGCAGATCTGTATCAACAGGTCACCGCCGCGCGCCCGCGGGGCGATCCGCTCGCGGGAGAAGCGCGGGAGGTCGGCCGCGCCGGGCAGCGAAGCACCGGCCGTGCGCACCAGCCGGGGGCCCACGCCGACGGTCACGGTGAGGTCGCCCGGCGGCAGGCCCAGCAGTCGCGGGTCGGTCCCCGCGACGAGTGCGCGGATGGCCCGGCCGAGTTCGGCCAGTAGCGGGCCGGGAGTCACGGTGGCGCCGAGGTCGGCCACCACGGCCAGCAGGTTGCGCTGGGCGGGCTGAGGGAGGGTGATGCCTGCCTGATGCCGCCCCGTCGCCACGACCGGCTTCGGCGTGGCCGCTGAGGTAGGGGCGTGCCGGCCTGGCCGGGCGGGGTCCGATGTGCACCCGGCGGTCAGACCGGCGGCCACCATGGCGCCGGTGACATCGAGGAACGTGCGGCGGGACGGATGGTGACCGGCTGGGTGCATGGGGTGCAGGGTCCCACACTCGAATCGTGCGTGCCGGTCAATCTCACTGATTCTGGCGTGGAATTGGGCGTTCTGCCAGACTGGGATCATGCCTCGATTAGCTCTTCGCGTGGTGGCGGCGGTACTGGGCACGCTGACACTTGTGGTCGGCTGCGGCGGCGGCGATGGCGGATCGGGCAAAGGCCGGCGACCGGCCGGTGCGCATGTGACGATCCGCGTGCCTTCCGATGCCCCGACCATCTCGGATGCGGTGTCCTTGGCGCGGCCCGGTGACCTGGTGCTGGTCGCTCCGGGCGTGTACCACGAGTCGGTGAAGATCAATACGGCTCGCATCACTCTTCGCGGCGCGTCCCGGCACAAGGTCGTCATCGACGGGCGGTTGCGGCAGCCGAACGGTGTCGTCGTCGCGGCGCCCGGGGTGGCCGTGGAGAACCTGACCGTGGAGAACAACACGCAGAACGGGGTACTGGTCACCGGTTCGGCGGCGGCCGCCGCCGGGCTGCCGGGGCAAAGCGGCGGCTACAACACCGGCGACGAGCCCGTCACCTTCCTGAAGTCGTTCCTGGTCTCGTATGTGACCGCGACCCGCAACGGTCTGTACGGCATCTACGCGTTCTCCGCGCAGAACGGTGTCATCGAGCATTCGTACACCTCGGGCGGCGCCGACTCGGGGATCTACGTCGGGCAGTGCAAGCCGTGTCACATCGTGGTGCGGGACAACGTCGCCGAACTCAACGCGGTCGGTTACGAAGGCACCAACGCGAGCGGCGCCATGTACGTGGTCCGCAACCGTCTCGTCGGCAACCGGGTCGGCCTCACCACCAACTCCGACCACCAGGAGAAGCTGCTTCCGCAGCGAGACGCCGTCATCGCGGGCAACCTGATCGCCGCCAACCAGCAGCGGGCCACCCCGGAGCAGGCCGACGGCGGGTGGGGCACCGGCATCGGCATCGACGGCGGCAGCGACAACCGGTTCATCCGCAACCGCGTCGCCGACAACGCCAACGCGGGGCTGGTGATCACCGCGACCGCCGACCTGCCTTCGGTCGGCAATCAGATCGTGGACAACACGTTCGCCGGCAACGGTGTCGACGTCGGCTGGACGTTCCCCACCGCCACGCGGGGACGGGGCAACTGCCTGCGCGGCAACGATCTGCGCACCACGGTGCCCGCCCGGCTCGCGAAAACCGCGTCCTGTCCGCTTCCGGTCAAGTCGCCCTCGCCGGCGGGCACATGGGCGATGCCGACGGCGCCCCGTGGCATCCCGTTCACCGAGGTCGCGGCGCCGGGTCGACAGCCGCAGTTCCCCCACGCCACCACTACGGGCGCCACCGCTGTCCCGGCCGTTCCGGCCCCGCCGGACACGACAGGCATCCCGCTGCCGTCGGCGTCCCTGCTCGCGGCGAACGCGCGGGTGCGGACGCCCTGAACAGCGGCTACCGCGTCGGGGTGACTCCGGGTACCGGCTTGACCGGAAGGTACTTCTGGGTGTCGAAATCGATGACCACCGGCTGCGACTCGGAACGCACGCTGACGCGGACCCGGTGCATGGTGCCGTCCGAGCCGACCCAGTAGCGCACGTTGCCTGCCGTACCGGAGCGGTCACGGGAGGACGGCCCGGTCATGACGTCCACCCGATGCCCGTCCACCTGGTCCCGTCCCCACCAGGCGGCGCCGTTCTGCGGCATGAGTTGGGCGTTGTCCGGCCGGTCGCTGCCGAGACCGAGCGCGATGGCCAGCGAACTGTCCAGCGAGCTGCCGGACGACCGCAGCGGACGGCCGTACCAGCCCGAGCGGGGCGGCGACGCGGGTGCGTGCGCCGGGGCGTTCGCCATCGGGTGGACGAACACCGAGCGGGCCGTCCACTCGATCAGCCCGTCGCTGGAGGTGTCGCGCCCGGTGCCGTGCACCACGCCGTAACCGATCTTGCCCCGGTAGTCGACGGACCCGGTGACGACCAGCCCGCCGGCGGTGCCCGGCACAGTGATCGTCACCGCGCGGCCGTGCGCCTCGTAGTTGCGGAACCGCGTCATCGCCAGCCGGTTCACCTCATCCGGCGTCAGCGGGCGCGGACCGCTGGGGTCGGAGCCGCCGTCGATGGCCAGGAACGCGGTCACCGCGATGGCCGCTACGCCGATGGCGGCTGCCGCCCAGCGCGGGCGCAGCCATCGGCGCCGGTCAGCCGCACGGCCTGGTAGAGCTTGCTTGCTTCTCACACTCCGCACGCGGCTCGACGCTGACACTTCTTCTGATTCACCCTCTCGAGAGACGTGATCTGCCTGCCCGCGCCCTCCAGGTCGCGGGCAGGCAGATCACTGTTGTCCGGTTCGTTCAGTGTTTCTGGGCGCGACGCCTCCGGGTCACGAACGCGAGGACCAGGCCCGTGCCGACCAGCAGTCCGACGAGGGCGACCGCCTCCGGCAGCCTGGACAGACCGGTGTGCGCCAGCGAACCCGTGCTCCTACCGGCCGGAGCCACGTTGGCGGCCGGACCCGGGTTGGCGCCCGGACCCGGGTTGCCGGCCGGACCCGGGTTGCCGGGCGGCGCGGGTGACGGCGGCGTACCGGCCGGTGGCGAGGCGGGGGCCGGGGTCGGTGACGACGTGTGCGTCGGTGGTGAGGTCGGGGTCGGGGTCGGTTTCGCGGTGTCGGTCGGGGTGGGCGTCGGGGTCGGGGTTGCCTTCGGGAGGTAGACCCCGGCGTCGATCGTGTGGTCGACCCCGCCCGGCTTGTCCGGCGCCGTGACAGGCGCGGAGCCGTCGCACAACTCCCCGGTGGTCGGCGGGGTCACATTGGAGTCATGCGCACGGTTGGCACCGGCTCGCGGGAGCGTGAACCGCAGGTCGCTCGCCGGGGGCTGGTCGGGCACCTTGCTGGTGTCCGCGGTGCACACGTCGAACTGCACCGTGTATTTCGCACCCGGGGTGAGCTCGTACTCGGCTCCGACACCACCGAAGTAGTACTCGCCGGCGGCATTGGTCGTGGTCGTGGCGACCTGTTTGCCGTCCTCGTCCAGGAGGTTGATCGTCGCTCCCGGCAGCAGCACGTGCCCCGGGTCCTGGATCCCGTTGTGGTCGCCGTCGAACCACACGACGTTGCCGATCTGGATCGGCGCGTTGGCCGCCGCGTACGCGATGTCACCGAGCCCGCCGGCCTTGCCGAACCCGCCTTGTTGCCGGCTGACGAACTGGAACCCGTTGGCGGTCGGGTTGTTGCCCGGGCCCTGACCGGTCGTGATGTCGTGGTACCCGGTTCCTGAGGTCGCGACGTCGGCGACCGGGTCGAACTCGGTGCTGGCGACCCACTGCTGCTGCGGGATATAGGCCACCGACCCCAGCGCGGTCTCCTGGTGCGCGTTGGCGAAAGTGTCGCCCGGGAAGTATTCGACGACGTCGGCGGGCTGGCCGCCACTGTTGGCGGGGGTGGCGTGGTTGGGGCAGCTCCCAGTGCCTTCCCACTGGTATTCACCGGTGGGAGTGGCGCAGACCATGGTGATGTCACCACCGGACATGGCGGTTTCCGCCGTGTCGTTCCCCGGGCGGGGGTCCAGCCCTCCCCAGCTGAGCACGTCCATGAACCGGTCGCGGAATCCCAGGATCATCGAGCCGTCGCGGGCGAAGGCGAGGGAGGCCAGCTCCGGCTGTGGATCGATGAAGTTGTTGCTGTTGGGGGCCGTCTTCCGGTCGTCCCACGTGTCCAGGCCGGTGTTCCACGGGTTCCAGTGGGTGGCCTTGTCGCCGGCACCGAAGACGCTGCCGCGTTTGTCCGTGAGCGGGTGGCTCAGCACGGTGGTGAACCGCTTGCCGTCGTAGGTGGAGACGAAGGCTTTCAGGTCCGCGCGCTGCTGCGTGCTCTCGGCGCTGCACACGCCGCCCACGTACAGCGTGTTGTTGTGGACCTGGAGACCGAACGGCCGCCAGTCGTCGGGGCTCGCGCACCCCGGGTCCGGGATCGGCACCGTCTCCTCGGGCGCCGCGGCGGTGGCGCCCGTCGCGTCGAAGCTCACCAGGCTGCGGGTCCGCAGGTTCACCGCGTACAGCGTGGAGCCGTCCTCCGACAGGGCCAGGCCACCGATGCTCTCCTTGCCCGGTACGTCGGTGAACCCGGGATCCTTGATCATGTTGGCGGTGTCGTGCTGCGTCACCGCGGCGTCCGGCACCCGCGCGAACAGCTCCGGCGCACCCGAGCCGCCCACCGGCACCGTGTAGATCGCGCCCCCGCCCTGCGGACCGTACGGGGCGTACCGGCGGGCGAACGCGCTCTGGAACAGCCGGGTCCGGTTCGTGTCGTACGCCAACCCGAACGTCGTGCCCACCTGGTCCTGCGTGGCCAGCGTGGCCGGGCACGCCACATCGGTGGGACACGTGCCCCGGGTCTTCGTCCCGAACGCCACCAACGCCCGGTTGTCGGTCCCGTTGGCGCCGTTGTGGACCGGTACGAAATACCGCGAGTCCGGCAGCGCGTAGTCGGCCGGATCCCACACTCCCGTCACCACCGAGGCGTTCTTTCCGTCCGACACATCCACGAACGAGGTGAAGCTGTTGAAGTGGTTCTCCGCCGTCGACGCGGGCGCCGCCCGCAGATAGTCGCTGTACGGTGCCGGGACGCTGACGTCCACGCGGTATTGCCCGCCGCTCAGCACCGCCGACTGCGCCACCACGACCTTTCCGGTGGCATCCGTGACGCTGGTGACGACGTGCCCAGCGGGGTCGGAGACCTTCACCCTCATGCCCCGCTGCGGCACGTCCATCGTCGCGTTGATCACGCCGGTGCCGAAGAAGTCGCGCAGCACCTCAACCGTCAGCGTGCCGTCGTCGGTCGAAGCGGCGGCCGATCCAGCCGTCGCTCCCACGGTGCCGCCTGCCAGCAAAAGAACAGATAACCCCATGCGCCCCAGCGGATCCACAAGTCTCCAGGCCGACCGGCCCGAGTCTCTGCCGACTCGGTTCATGGCATCACACTCCACACTTCTCTTGTCATGAGGACGGAAAAGAAAAAGGGCCCACTGCCGTTGCGTGGACCGCTCTGTGATGATCGCTCAAGGGTATTGCGGGCGCGTCGTAAGCGCCGCAGGCCAGGAAATACGAACGCGTGTTCAGGGCTTCGGGCAGGACCGCCCCGGGCCGCATGTCTTTGCAGCTCAATCACGGCACCCTCGCCCCCACCGCCGACCTGGCCGACCGCCATCGCGAGCAGCGCGCGATATTCTATGCACTGGATACTCGGATCCGCGATAGTGCCCGAGTGCCCAGAGAATGATGACGGGAACGAATGTGCGACAGCGACGTTTACGCCCGGATGACGCGCCCCGAATGATTGACGGTGCCTTCCTATCTGATACGTGAAAAAGAAATCCGAACAGTAGTGCGGGACAGGACGACTGTTTCGTGAACCCCCGGACACGCGAGGAGCGCTACGTCCGATAGCCGCCAGACAGGGCGGGGGCAGGGGGCCAGCCTGGTGGGCGTGAACGAATCAGCCGACGCGCCCATCGAGCGGTTCCTGCTGGCCGGCGCCGAGTTCGAGCGGCGGTTGCGGGCCGTGGGGGCCGAGCAGTGGGGCTGGGAGACGCCCTGCACGGAGTGGGACGTACGTGCCCTGGTCAATCACATGGCCCGGGGCAACCTCAACTACACGGGGCTGCTGAACGGCGAAACCCGCGAGGACTTCCTGCGCCGGCGGGACGCCGACGCTCTGGGGATCGATCCGGTTGGCGGGTATGTGCAATCCGTGCAGGCGTGCGCCACGGCCTTTGCCCGGCCGGGTGCCTTGGAGAGGGTTGTTGACTATCCCCTGGGCCGGATCACCGGGCGGCAGGCCCTCGCCGTGAGGACCACCGACAGCGTGATCCACACCTGGGATCTCGCACGCGCCCTGGGCGTGGACGACCGGCTGCACCCGGATCTGGTGGAGTGGATCGACCGCGATCTGGAGCAGATCTACGCCGGACTGCCCGAGACGCCCATCGCGCCCCGGACGACCCACCGGTTCTTCGCGCCGCCCGTGGACCCCCTCCCTCACGACGCGGGTCGCCAGGATCGGCTGCTGCGCCGGATGGGCAGGAACCCGGACGCGTACAGCGGCACAGTCCGGCAACGGCCGCGACCGTAGCCGAACAGGGCTCCTCGGACGACCGGGCCTCGCGGCCACGGTCGACGTACGCCCCGGTCGGCACCCTGGTCGGGCTGAGCGAGCAGGCGTGGCGGGAGCGCTGGCGAGCGGCGCGGACGGCAAGCGTCTCCCTTGCCCCCACGGCCCACCGAGCACCTTTATGTCCGTTTCTCACGCAGTGTGATGAGCGCTGTATTACCCACTGGTATGACACGGCGTGCATGGCACCGACAAGCACTCCGGTTGACGTTGACGCTGGTCATGAGCTTCATCTGGTCTATACCGCCAACCCCTGGCTGCACGAGGTGCCATGAGGAAGCGTCACTTCCGCACAAAGGGGGCGGGCTGGCGTTAGGGGCACCCCGCGAGCAGCGAGTACTCTTCTGTGCACCAATCTCCTGTCCGGATGCTGGACCACGATGCGCGAGCCCCCGCGGGGCTCACGAACGTTGGGCCGGAAGGGAGGGAGGCCCCCATGGCCACCCAAAAGGAAGACGGCCAGCAGGGCCTCCGCAAGAAGCTGTGGAAGCGGGCGAAGAAGATCGCCCGCTTGGCGGCGAAGGTGGCTGTGCCCGTCGGGGCGACCGTGAAGGCCGTGATCGACGTGTACAACTTCCTGTCGCGGCACCTGTAGCGCCGTGACCCCGGCCAGGGATCCCGGCCGGGGTCACGTCTTGCGGTGGAGCAAAGGTCCCGTCCCGGAGCTGGCCAGCACCTAGGGGGCGGGGCCTTCTGCATTGCCGCCGTCTCTCGCCTTCCCATCCATAACGATGAGGTGTGAGGTAGGTCACGCGACGGGAAGGGCCGCCCACCATCTTGCCCCGCCGGCAGCACGGATGGCCACAGCTTCGAACAACCGCAGGGGTGCTGGACACCTGCACTCAATGCGATATTGCCTGGCCAGACGACCGAGAGTGACGTAGCTCACACCCGCCTGGGCCGGAAAACTGCGACATAAAACACAACCCATTCGGGTTCGCGCCGCACGCACATCGGCCCTCCAGGCTTGGCCAATGGTTGATTTTTGCATCATTGCGGATGAATGCCTTGATCATAATCCTATTCGCCCTATGAATGACGCCTCGCCTCCCTTCGCGACCTTGGAAAGTCCGAGAAGGTGAACCCTGGTCAGGACTTCGCGAGCAGGACCTTCGGTCTGCGCGTGGCTTGTACCAGACGCCACCGACAACGCGGCCACCACCGGACGACCTCGCCCGAGGCGACCGGTAAACCTTCGGAACTTTTCGTGATTCTTTCCGGAAAGCTGTTGACTGTTGATGTGGACAGCTCAAAACTGCGGGGCAAGGCCGGGGCTCACCGCTGTCGTGTCGCGCTGCCTGGTCTTCCCCACCGGCCTCATGAGGCGAGGAGGAATCACGCACATGAAGGACGCACCCGCTCACGCACACCAGACAAGCCGCAGGCGCCGTCGCTCAGGCGAGCTCGGGCGACGCCAACTGCTCATCGGCGCTGCCTGTACGACGGTGATGGGCGCCGTGTCGACGTTGGCGATGCCCGGCACCGCGCACGCCGACACGGTCATCACCACGAACCAGACCGGCACCAACAACGGCTACTACTACTCGTTCTGGACCGACGCCCAGGGCACCGTCTCCATGAACCTGGCCTCCGGCGGAAGCTACAGCACCTCGTGGCGCAACACCGGGAACTTCGTCGCGGGCAAGGGATGGAGCAACGGCGGACGCAGGAGCGTGACCTACTCGGGCACGTTCAACCCATCCGGCAACGCCTACCTCGCCCTCTACGGCTGGACGTCGAACCCGCTCGTCGAGTACTACGTCGTCGACAACTGGGGCACGTACCGACCCACGGGGACGTACAAGGGCACCGTCACCAGCGATGGCGGTACGTACGACATCTACAAGACGACGCGGTACAACGCCCCGTCCGTCGAAGGCACGCGCACCTTCGACCAGTACTGGAGCGTCCGGCAGTCGAAGCGAACGGGCGGGACGATCACCACCGGCAACCACTTCGACGCCTGGGCCCGCGCCGGAATGCCGCTGGGCAGCTTCAAGTACTACATGATCCTCGCGACCGAGGGCTACCAGAGCAGTGGGAACTCCAACATCACAGTGCGGTAGCCCGAGCTGACGAGGACGGATTTCGTGAGAACCAGATCCTCGCTGGCCGTCGTCGCGATGGCCGCCGCGAGCACACTCGCTGTCCAAGGCGCCCCGGCGCAGGCCGCGGCGGCCTGCGCCGGGTACGTCGGGCTCACCTTCGACGACGGCCCGTCCGGTAACACACCCGCCCTGCTCACCGCGCTCAAGCAAAGCGGGCTGCGGGCCACGATGTTCAATACAGGGCAGAACGCCGCCGCCAACGTGTCGCAGGTGCGGGCCCAGGTCAACGCCGGTATGTGGGTGGCCAACCACAGCTACACCCATCCGCACCTGACCCAGCTCGGCCAGGCGCAGATCGACTCGGAGATCTCCCGGACGCAAGCGGCCATCGCGGCCGCGGGCGGCGGCACGCCGAAGCTGTTCCGGCCGCCGTACGGCGAGACCAACGCGACGGTGAAGTCGGTCGCGGCCAAGTACGGCCTGACCCAGATCATCTGGGACGTCGACTCGCAGGACTGGAACAACGCCAGTACGGACGCGATCGTTCAGGCCGCGGGCCGGCTGACCAACGGCCAGATCATCCTCATGCACGACTGGCCCGCCAACACGCGCGCCGCGATCCCCCGTATCGCGCAGGGGCTGGCCGGTCGCGGCCTGTGCGCCGGGGCGATCTCGCCGCAGACCGGCCGCGCGGTGGCCCCGTAGAGCAGGAGCGTGTGACGCGGCGCCACGGCCGCCGCGTCACACGTGCGTACCAGCAGGTCAGCCGTTCAGCGCGGCGATCAGCGCCTTGGTCACGTCCTCCGTCGTCGCGGTGCCGCCGAGGTCGCGGGTAAGGATCCCGGCGGCCGTCGTGGCCTCGATCGCCTTGTGCAGGCGGGCCGCGGCGTCGGGCAGGCCGAAGTGCTTCAGCATGAGGACCGGGGCGGTCAGTCCCTGATGTCAGAACCGACGCGGAGAATTCCGACCGCGCCGCCCTGAGTGCCGGGGCACTTCCGCTTCGAGGTCTTGCCGTTCGAGACCCAGGGGCCGTAGAAGGTGACCTCCACGCCCCGGGAGTCCACGCAGATGATTTTCACCCGGTGCGCGCCGAGACGGCCCAGGCCCGAGCAGTACGAGTAGCCGGTGGTTCCGCCCCTCGCCCACGCATTGCAGTCGGCGGACCGGGTTGATACGCCGCCGCCGTCATTCGCCATGGCGTTCGGTGCGATGAGGCTTGCGCTCATGGCCAGTCCGGCGATGGCGAGGAAAGACTTCTTTCGATTCATGCCAGTGTCCCCTGTTGGTGGTCGTGGGTCAGAACAGTTCGACCTGGTATCCGGCCTTGTAGACGCCCACCGCGCCGCCCTGAGTGCCAGGGCACTTGCGCTGGGACCACTCACCGCTCTTTCCCGACCTCCACGGTCCGTAGAAAACGGCCTTCACACCCCGGCTGTCGATGCAGGTGACCTTTACGCGATACCGGTCGAGTTTCGCCAGGTCGGCGCACTTGGCATACCCGGTGGTGACCGTGTTCTTCGAGGTGCAGACGTACTTGACGCTCACGTCGTCGTCCGCGGCAGCGGCGGCAGGCGCCATCAGGGCGCCCGCGGCGAGCACAGACGTCGCGACGGCGACTACGGAGCCGATCGTGCTCCTCATTCCATTCCCCTTACCCACAGGGAAGGCAGGGGAGGGCCCTTGATGCGGTCATAGCCCTCCCTCAGATTCCCCCGTTATTCATTCAGGCTGAGCCTGTGTTGTGGTCGCGATCTTTGTACATGCGCCTGTTCGCCGGACGCAAGGGGCGTGCACCGCCGAATCCCAGGAGGCACCGGACTCCCACCATATCGGGCAAAATCCCGCCTTTGCATTGGCATCGAGGACCAAGCGGAATTGCTTTGCCGACACCCTGACTTCACCAATGACCTCTGCTAGCTTTCCCGCCAAGCACGATCACTCTGATCACGCTCAAACGGGGAGCAATTTTGAGGTTCAAGACCATCGGTGTGGCAACTGTCGCGTCACTCGCAGTATTCGGGGGAACTCAATCGGCATCCGCTGCCGACTGGCTCACCGCGAAGGCGCCCACCTACAAGTCCGGAAAGGTCACCGCAAGCGCGACCATGCTCGGCCCGCAGCCCGCGGGCACGAAACTGTGCGTATCCCTCCTGGTGGCCCACCCCTACTACCCCGACATCGAGGTGGCCCAGAAGTGCAAAACCACCCAGGGCGGGTCGGTGAGCGTCACCGCCAAGGTCGGCACCTGCGGCAAGTACTCGAGTTTCGCCAGCGCCAAGCGGGGCGGCACGGGGAAGTCCTCCATTCGTAAGTCGAATCCCGCGATTTACTGCAAGTAGGCAGCAGCGGCAGGCAGGTTCCCGCCTCGGGCCCGAGGCGGGGGCCTGCCGTCGTGCCCCGCATGATGGGCACCCTGGCCGCCAATGCCGCGACCGGCAGCAGGCGGTTCACCGCGCTGGGCGGAGCGGCCTCCGTCACCCGGCCACGGGTACTGCGTGACGGGTAGACGACCCCTGCCCCCGCCGCTCAGCTCCACGCGGCGGGGGCCGTCGGCGCGCCGAGGCCGGAGCCCTCAGGCCGCCGCCTTGGCGATGATGCCGTTCATCTCCTCTCGGTCGAAGGCGCGCAGGGTCGTGCAGCGGACGTTGCCCAAGCCGCTGAGCTGCAGGGATGCCGCAGTGGCGGTTTCGTCGTCGGGCGCGTCAATCGTGTAGACGACGTCGTACGGGCCGACGGTCCAGTGGAAGTCCAGGAGCTTCACCCCGAGCTTGTCCAGCGCCGCCCCGAAGGCCTCGTAGCGCTTCGCGGTGTCCTTGTAGGCACGGACGCCCTGATCCGTCCAGTTCAGCAGGGTGATGTAGGTGGGCATGGCCTTCACCTCCTCACATCAATTCTGCGGAGACCCGGGCGCAGGCGCACACCGTGGAGAAGCGGTCGCACACTCCGCCCAGACGGTCTTGCCGACCGGTACGCGGGGTGTCGTGCCCCAGCGCGTGGCCAGCAGATCGATCAGGAGCAGGCCCCGCCCCGATTCATCATCGGGGGTGGTGGCCGACGGCTTAAGCGGAAGGCGGTCGTCGCGGGCATCCGAAACCTCGATGCGGATCGTGGGCTCCTGGAGGGTCAGGCGGAGGCGGAAGTCCCGCCCGGGGACACGACCGTGGCGTACGGCGTTGGACGCCAGCTCCGCCACCAGCGAGGCCACCGTGCACGACGTGTACGACTCGGGCGGGTAGCCCCACTCCGCCACGTGCCGTACGGCGCCCCGCCGGGCGAGCCGCGCGCCACGAGGCGTCGAGGGGAACTGCGCGGTGAGTTCGTGGCGCTTCGGTTCCAGCGCGGTGTTGTCCATTTCCGTCCATCAGCCTTTCGCTTGACTCGCAGGGTGAGCAAGTCGTGACGTTCCGCATCCAAGGATCGTTGGGCGGGTCTACGCTCGAAAGGCCACGAAGCCTTACCTTCCAGGCTGTAAGGAACGGAAGTGATGTTTTGGCCAAAGAAATTGATTCTCGTGGGTCGATCGCGGGGCTGTTCGGGTCGCGTGTCCGCAGACTCCGTCTGGCCGCCGGGCTGACCCAGGTCGAACTGGGCAAGAAGACGCACGTGGTCAGCACCCGGATCACCCAGATCGAGCGGGCCTCCGGGGCGAAGCCGACGAAATCGCTGGCACGGGCTCTCGACTCGGTGCTCGGGGCGGACGAGTTGCTGGTCGACCTGTGGCCGTATGTGTACCGGGAGGCGTTCCCGGACTGGTCGCAGGCGTTCATGGAGCGTTCGGCGCGGGCCGTCGCCATCAGGCAATACGCGTCGCACGTGGTGCCGGGTCTGTTGCAGACCGCAGACTACGCACGGGCCGTTCTGAGCGTCGGCCTGTCCCTCACCGGTGAGGAGCAGTTGGAGGACCGGGTGACCGCCCGGCTCAGACGACAGGAACGGCTCACTTCCCCCGACCGCCCGGAGCTGTGGGTCATCCTGGACGAGGCGGTGTTGAGACGTCCGGTCGGCGGCCGGACCGTCATGCGGGAGCAGTTGATCCGCTTGATGGAGGCAGCCGCGGAACCCCACATCACCGTGCAGGTACTGCCGTTCGAGCAGGGCGAGCACGATGTGATGGGCGGCTCCCTGACGGTGCTCACGTCCCCTGACGATTCTGAGGTGGCCTACACCGAGGGCGCCCACTATGGCCAACTCATCGAGGAACCGGACGACGTCAAGCGCTTCGCGCTGTCCTACGATCGGCTGCGGGCAGCATCCCTGCCTCCGCTCATGTCGCTTGACATGATCCGATCCGTGATGGAGGGCAACCACCGTGGAGCGAGTGTCCCGTCCCGATCTGAACGGCGCCGTCTGGCGCAAGAGCAGCTACAGCAACCAGGAGGGTGGCGACTGCGTGGAGGTGGCCGACGGCTTGCCCGGCGTCGTCCCCGTCCGTGACAGCAAGAACCCCGGCCCGACGCTGGTCTTTCCGGCAGCCTCCTGGGCGGCGTTCATCGGTGAGTTGACGTGAACGGCGCCGTCTGGCGCAAGAGCAGCTACAGCAACCAGGCAGGTGGGGACTGCGTAGAGGTGGCACGCCTCGACGTGGACAACGCCGCGTGGCGGAAGAGCAGTTACAGCAACCAGGAAGGCGGCGACTGCTTGGAAGTGGGCGACGGCGTCACGGCCGTCGTTCCCGTCCGTGACAGCAAGCGGCCCGATGGCCCGGTGCTGATCTTCCCGGCGGGCTCCTGGGCCGCGTTCGTAGGCGAGTTGAAGACGGCCAGCGACCGGTTCTGAGTCTGCCGGGTACCGGCTGCCGTCGGTCTTCCGGGCCCACCGGACCCTCGTACGCGAGGGCCCGGTGGGCCACGAACTCCCCCAAAGAACTTGGGTAAAGAACTCCCGCCCACCCACCCTTCCGGCTGCGATCACTCGTACGGGTGGCCGGCTTGCGGTGGCGGCATGACGGTCGTTACGTTCGCGGCAACAACCGCAAAACGACGGCCCCCGCCGGGACGGCAATCCCGATCGAGGGCCTGACCGATCAGGAAGAAGCACCTTCCCGATGGCTGACCCGCAGTCTAACGCGCATGCGCGCGCTGACGCCGGAGCACCGACCTCCGGCGTGATCCACATCCGCACCCGCCTCACCGCCGACTTCACCGTGATCGCCAGCCCGAAGTACCGCCGTCCGGTCCTCGGCGGCCGGGTCGCGGAACGACTGGACGAACTGATCCGACACAAGGCCGACGAACGGGGGTGGGAGATCGTGGCGCTCGAGGTCATGCCTGACCACGTCCACCTGTTCGTCAAGCACGACCCGAAGTCCTCGGCCTCGTTCGTGGCCAACCAGTTCAAGGGCTTCACCTCCCGCGTCCTGCGCGAGGAGTTCCCGCACCTGAAGTCGCGGATGCCCACGCTGCGGTCGTCGTCGTACTTCGCGGCGTCGGTCGGCGCCGTCTCGGCGGACACCGTGCGCCAATACATCGACAGCCAGTGGGAACGCCCTGGGAAGAAGGGGGACGGCACGTGATCCGCGCGTACAAGTTCCTCCTGCGCCCCACGGGCCGTCAGACGGCCGCGCTGAGCGAGATGCTGCGGGACCACCGCTCCCTCTACAACGGCGCGTTACAGGAACGCCGGGACGCCTACCGGCACGCCTCGAAGACCACCGTCCGCTACGGCGACCAGTCCGCCCAACTCAAGGACATTCGCGCGTTCGACCCCGAGCGTCAGGGCCGCTGGTCGTTCAGCTCACAGCAGGCCACCCTGCGCCGCCTCGACAAGGCGTTCGCCGCGTTTTTCCGCCGGGTCAAAGCCCGGCAGACGCCCGGATACCCCAGGTTCAAGGGCGTCGGGCACTTCGACACCGTCACCTTCCCCAAGGACGGCGACGGCTGTCGCTGGGACTCCACCCCGCACGACCGTCCAACCCGCGTCCGCCTGCAAGGTGTCGGGCACGTCCGCGTGCACCAGCACCGGCCCGTGCAGGGCCGCGTGAAAACGATCTCGGTGAAGCGTGAGGGCAACCGCTGGTACGTGATCCTCGCCTGCGACGAGGTGCCCGCCGAGGAGCTGCCGCCCAGCGGAGCGATCGTCGGTATCGACATGGGCGTCGCCCACTTCCTGACCACCTCGGACGGCGCACACATCACCAACCCGCGCTTCCTTAAGGCGATGGCCGGCGAACTGGCCGAAGCGCAGCGGCACCTCGCGACGTTCCCCAAGCGGGCCCGGCAGCGCACCAAGAAGCATCGCGCCGCCGCACGGAGGGTCGCCAAGCTGCACGCCAAGATCCGGCGGCAGCGCGCCGACTTCCACCACAAGACCGCCCGCGCGCTCATCACCGACCACGACGTGATCGCGCACGAGCGGCTGAACACAGCGGGCATGACCAAGAGCCCCGCACCCAAGGCCGACCCCGAGCAGTCCGGCAGCTTCCTGTCGAACGGCGCTGCCGCGAAGGCCGGACTCAACCGCAGCATCCTCGACGCGGGTTGGGCGCAGTTCCTCGGAATCCTGGCGAACAAGGCTGAGAGCGCCGGTCGCCTTACGATCCCGGTGGACGCGCGCAACACCTCCCGCACGTGCCCCGAGTACGGGCACGTCGCGAAGGAGAACCGCGTCACCCAGGAAAGGTTCCAGTGCACGGCGTGCGGGTTCGCGGCGAACGCGGACCACGTCGGCGCGACGAACGTCCTCAACAGGGCCGGGCTGGCCCTCTGCGCGGCGGCTTAACCACCGACGCAGGAAGCCCGCGCGTTCACGCGTGGGTGGAGTCACCCTGGCCTCCCTGCGCCTCGCCGATCCCCGGCTGATCCTGTCCCGCCGGGAGGTCGCCGAACTCGCCCCCGCCGTCAGCGAGTGGCTCGCTGCCGGGGTGGGGCCCGCGCAGATCACCGTCGCCCTCACCAGCCGACTCCCCGACCGCCTGTGGACCCGCCCCGCCCGCATCCTCGCCTTCCGCCTCAGCGAACCGCCCCTCCCCGCATCCGCGCGAGCCGTCGCCACACCCAAGGCACCACCGGCCCTCCCCTGGCGAAACTGCGACGGCTGCGAACGCGCCTTCCGCCCAGCCGGGCCCGGCCGCCTCTGCCGCGACTGCCGAACCGCGCACGAGGCTCCCGCGCCCACCACGTCCAGCAAAGATCTCCGTGCGGCCTGTTAAGCACGACCCCACACATAAAAGTAAGGCGGTTGACACGTTGAGTATGGTGATTTGTATGGCGACGAAGAAGGTGACGGTCACGATCCCGGAGGATCTCCTCGAGGAGATCCGTTCGGAGGCATCCGAGCGCGGCATGTCGGCGTACATCGCGGAAGCGGTACGCCTCAAACGAGACCGCGACCGCCTCCTTGAGCTGGTCGACTGGCTAGAGGAAGAACACGGGCCAGTCACCGAGAGCGAGCAGGCTGCGGCGCTGAAGGAGCTGGACGAACTCGACGCCGAACACGAACGCCGCTCCGCTGCCAAGGGTCCCGCAGGGGAAGCTGCGTGAAGGAGCGACGCGGTAAGCACACTCCACCGCTCCGGATCTTCGTACTCGACTGCAAAGCTCTGTCGCTTGCTGTGCGTGGCGACCGGGGGATGCTCATGTGGCTCTCTCTCGCGGCACGAGGTGAGGCTGAAGTCGTGACGTCCCCGATGACGCTCATCGAGGCACACGACGGGAGAGCCACCGACCAACGCTGGGACTGGGTGCTCTCTCGCCTCAGCGTCGCGGATGTCGGAAAGGAAGAGGCCCGTCAGGCGCGCCGGCTCTTGGCCGCTGCCGGGCTGCACGGCCACAAGTATGCGATCGACGCCGTGCTCGCCGTCGTCGCGCGTCGGCAGAAGGGTCAGGTAACGGTCTTCACCTCGGACGTGGACGACCTGGAAAAGCTGGTCCCGGACAGGATCGTCGTCAAGAAGGTATGACCGAGGTCGGCCGCAGACGGTTCGGCCGGCGTCCAGCCGCTCGATAAAGAGCTGTACGTCCGCGACACCCTGCGAGGACAAGGCGTCGGCGCCCGGCGCTGGACACAATGACCGCATGATCGATCCCGTGGAAAGCGCCTGGCGCAGGCTGTTGCAGACAGCAGGAGACTCGGGCCCCTTCAGCGCGCTGGTACTGGCTTCCTCTGCGCAGCCGCTGTTGCGGCGGCTCTACCCGTGGACGGGGATGTGGGAGCTGCACTTCAGCCGCTGCACGGAACCGCGCTACACCTGGGACATCCCGTACGTGGCTCCTTCGTACGACAGGCGATTCCGGGTCGACGGTCCGTCCAGAAGTGAGAGCGTCGGCGAGGCCAGGAGCGTGGACGAGGCCTTGGCCATGGTGATCGACCGGCTGCCTCCGGGCTGCGGTCCGGCCTTTGTCGGCACCCCGCAGGAACTCGCGATGTTCGAGGAGGAACGAGGGGTGCGGTAGGGGCGGACCGTCTCAACGAGGGGTGGCGGCGGCAGAATTGCGGGCATGGATGCAGGACTCGCGGCGCTGGTGGGGGCGGCCCTCGGGGCGGTTGCTTCGTTGGGGGGCGGCCTCGGTCAGCGGGCGTGCCCAGGCGCGTTCCCAGCATGACCAGTGGCGTCGGCAGGTACGGCGCGAGGCGTATACGCAGTACCTGGTCGCCCTCCACGATCGCGATGTGGCGATGGACGACGTGCTGCGCGCGCTCGATGCGGAGGCTCCTGACCAGGCGGTCGTCGAGGGGCGGGTGGAGGCGTTCGTCGCGCTGGCGCGCGAGGTGCACCGGGCTGCCGAGGTCGTGCTGCTGGAGGGGCCGGCGGGGGTGGGCGAGGCCGTGAGCGGGGTGGCGGAGGCGTCGGGTGCGCTCTCCGGCGTGATGCGGCGGATGGTGGACGATGCCCGTTGTGGTGACGGCTCGCGCAGAGCCGAGGACTTGGCGCTCGCGGCGGAGAGGTCGGACGCGTTGTGGGAGGCGGTGAAGGGGTTCCGGGCGGTGGCAGGGGGTGTTCTGGGTAACGGGGACTGACCGCCGGGGGACGCGTTGGCGGGGCGGGAAGCAGGAGCGGTACGCCATCGACGCACTCGCGCAGCTGTGCCCGCCCCCGCCGATCCGCCGCGGCCGACGGCCGGTCGGGCCCCCGCTCAGCGCACGAGGCAGGGGCGCTTGGGGTCGAACGTCCAGTCCGGGATGAGGTGGCGCATCGCGGCCGCGTCGTCCCGCGCGCCCAGCGCCTTCTTCTGGTACAGCTCGTGGGCGGCGAGGAGACGGTCCATGTCGAGCTGGATGCCGAGCCCGGGGGCCGTGGGTACGGCGATCTCGCCGTCGACGATGCGCGGCGGGGCGGCAGTGAGCCGCTCCGTGCCCTCCTGCCAGATCCAGTGGGTGTCGAGGGCGTTGTACTCGCCCGGGGCGGCGGCGCCGCAGTGGGTCACCATGGCCAGGGAGATGTCGAAGTGGTTGTTCGAGTGGCATCCCCAGGTCAGCCCCATCGCGTTGCAGAGCTGGGCCACCCGGACCGAGCCCTGCATGGTCCAGAAGTGCGGGTCCGCGAGGGGAATGGACACGGATTGCAGGGCCAGCGCGTGGGTGAGCTGCCGCCAGTCGGTCGCGATCATGTTGGTCGCGGTGGGGAGGCCGGTGGCACGCCGGAACTCCGCCAGGATCTCGCGGCCCGAGTAGCCCGCTTCGGCCCCGCACGGGTCCTCTGCGTAGGCGAGCGTGCCGACCAGCGGGGCGCACAGCTCGACCGCCTCGCGCAGCGACCACGCGCCGTTCGGGTCGAGGGTGATCCGGGCCTGCGGGAAGCGCTTCTTGAGCGCGCGGATCGCCTTGACCTCCTCGGCGCCCTCCAGCACTCCGCCCTTCAGCTTGAAGTCGCGGAAGCCGTACAGCTCGTAGGTGGCCTCGGCCTGGCGGACGATCGCCTCGGGGGTCAGCGCCTCCTCGCGCCGGATCCGGTACCACTCCTCGGACGCGTCGGGTTCGCGGACGTAGTCCAGGTCGGTGCGGTCGGGGTCGCCCACGTAGAACAGGTAGCCCAGGACCCGGACGGAGTCGCGCTGCTGTCCGTCGCCCAGGAGCGCCGCGACGGGTACGTCGAGGTGCTGGCCCAGCAGGTCCAGCAGCGCGGATTCGACCGCGGTGACGGCGTGGACGGTGGTGCGCAGATCGAAGGTCTGCAGGCCCCGGCCGCCGGAGTCGCGGTCCTTGAACCGGTCCCCGATCTCGCGCAGGACGCGCTTGTAGTCGCCCACCCGCGCCCCGACGACGAGGGACTCGGCGTCGCGCAGCGTCTGCGTGATCTTCTCCCCGCCCGGTACTTCGCCCAGCCCCGTGCGGCCCTCGGAGTCGGTGAGGACGACCACGTTGCGGGTGAAGTAGGGGCCGTGCGCGCCGGAGAGGTTCAGCTCCATGCTGTCGCGGCCGGCGACCGGGTAGACGGCGAACGACGTGACGGTGGGTTGGCTCATGGAGGGCGTCCTTACGTCCGTGGGGCGTGGGCGGTGGTCAGATGCTGAGGGCGTCGAGACAGGCTTCGACGGCGAGGACCCCGCCGAGGCCGAGGACCGCGAGTGCGGTGGTGTAGGTGGTGCGGGCCTTGATCGCGTCGAGGACGGAGAGGTTGAAGTACTCCTTGAACATCCAGAACCCCGGGTCGTTCACATGGCTGAAGGCGATGGACCCGCAGGAGACGGCGAGGACCATGAGCTCAGGATGGACTCCGCTTCCGGCCACCAGCGGCTCCACCACACCGGCGGCCGTCACCACGGCGACCGTGGCCGAGCCGAGCGCGATCCGCAGGATGACCGCGATGAGCCAGCCGAGGATGATCGGCGAGATGGACCAGCCGTGGGTGACGTCCTTGATGTAGTCGGATATCCCGCCCTCGACGAGGACGCCCTTGAAGGCGCCGCCCGCGCCGATCACCAGCAGGATCATGGCCATCGCCTGGGCGGCCGAGTTGCAGGACGCGCTGACCTCGGACAGCGGGCGGCCGATGCGCGGGCCGAAGGCCCAGATCGCCAGCAGCAGCGCCAGCAGCAGGGCGACCGGCGCCGACCCGATGAAGGTGACGAACGGCCGGGCCGGGTCGGACTCGGAGACGGCCATGTCGTACACCGCCGAGCCGGCGATCAGCACCACCGGGAACAGGGCCACCGACAGCGACCAGCCCATGCTCGGCATCTCGTCCTCCGTGAAGGTGCGGTCGGAGACCAGCCCCTTGGGGAGGGAGGGGTCCATCTTCCGCACGAACGGGAGGCGCGGCCACACCAGGGCGATGAGGGCCCCGAACGGGATGGCGAAGAACAGGCCGTAGAAGAGGGTCAGCCCGACGGAGGCGTGGAACGTGGCGGCCACCGCGGTGGGGCCGGGGTGCGGCGGGAGGAAGCTGTGCATGGTCGACAGGGCGATCGACATCGGCAGCCCGACCCACAGCAGGTTGTTGCGGGTGACCCGGACGATGGTGAAGGCGACGGGCACGATGATGACGAAGGCGACCTCGTAGAACATGGTCACGCCGAGCAGCATGGCCGTCACCACCATGGCCACCTGGACCCGGCCCGCGCCGAACGCGCCGATGAGTTTGTCCGCGATCCGCTGGGCGGCGCCGGAGTCCCCCATGACGCGGCCCACCATGGCGCCGAGCCCGACGACGAGCATCGTGTCGCCGATCTGGTCCCCGACCCCGCTCGCGAGGACGTCCGGGACCTTTTCGAGGGACACCCCCTGGACCAGTGCGACCCCGACCGCCACCAGCAGAAGGGCGATGAAGCCGTTCAGCTTCAGCTTGGTCATGAGGAACAGCAGGATCAGAACGCTGATTCCGACAACGACAAGAGGCATGGATCAGTTCCCCTTTGAACTGCTCTTGGCAAGTGGTTCCCGCTCCGTGGGGGCGCCGTGCGCGCGAGAAGGCGGGACGAAGGTGTGCGGGGGGGTGGCAGCGGCCCGGTCGTCACCGGCGGGGGTGGATGCCGGGAGGGGCGACGGGGAGCGTCGGTGTCGGCGGCCGGCGGGCGGATGCGCGCGCCGGCGTCTTGCGCCCCTGATGTGCTTCAGGGGCGGGCGGGTGGGGAGCGGTACGGGCGGCGCACACGAGCCGCCCGGACCGCTCCGGGCTGGTGGGCCGTCAGGTGGCGGACACCAGGTTCAGACCGTCCTTCAGCAGCTTCTCCAGGTCGGCGAGGTCGCCGGAGGAGGGGTCGGTGAGCGGGGCGCGCACCGGGCCGACCGGCTTGCCGCGCAGCCGGGCGGCGGCCTTGACCAGGGACACGGCATAGCCGGGCACCCGGTCGCGCAGTTCGACCAGCGGCACGTAGAAGTCGCGCAGCAGCCGTTCCACGGTCGCGTCGTCGCCGTCTCGCAGCGCGGCGAAGAAGGCGTTCGCGATCTCGGGGGCGAAGGCGTGGACGGCGGAGGAGTAGGCCGGCACGCCGACGGCCGCGTAGGCGCGTGCCTGCACCTCGGCGGTGGCGGCCCCGTTGAAGAACAGCAACTCCTCGGGGGCGGCCAGGGTCAGGCGCTGGAGCCGGTCCAGGTCGCTGTGTCCGTCCTTGAGACCGATGACGGTCGGGATCTCCGCGATCCGGCGCAGGCTGTCGACGGAGAACGCCACCTGGTCGCGCTGGTACACGATGAGCGGCAGCCCGGTCCCGGAGGCGATCCGGCGGACCTGCTCCACCAGACCGTCCTGCGGGGCCTTGACCAGGTAGTGGGGGAGCACGAGCGCGGCGTCCGCGCCCGCCTCCTCCGCGATCCGGGCGAAGCGCAGCGCCTGCGCCCAGCCGTAGCCGATGCCTGCGACCACCGGCGTCCGGCCGTCCGCCACCTCCACCGCGGCGGTGATGACCTCGCGGTACTCGTCCTCGTCCAGGGCGGTGAACTCACCGGTGCCACAGGCCGGGAACACCGCGCCGGGGGCGGTGGCCAGCTGATCGGCCAGATAGGTGCGGTAGGAGTCCACGTCGAGGCTGCCGTCGTCCCGGAAGCTGGTGAGGGGGAAGGACAGCACACCGCGCGCCATGCCGTCACGCAGCCGTTGCGTGACGTCCTGCACCGTGTTCAAGGTCATGAACTCGTCTCCACATACGTGCATTCGGTCTACATATGAAAATGGAGGTTAGGGTGGCGTGCGCGCCGGGTCAATGGGTGCGCGTCCACCACTTCACTTACGGGCGCGTGCCCAGCTCGCACTCGGCGCGCGTCCAGGCCCGGGCCCGCTCGCTGAGGGTGATGCCGAGCCCCGGCCGGGAGGACACGTACATACGGCCGTCACTGATCCGCAGCCGCTCGTTGAACAGCGGCTCCAGCCAGTCGAAGTGCTCCACCCACGGCTCCAGCGGGTAGGCGGCGGCCAGGTGGAGATGGATCTCCATCGCGAAATGCGGGGCGAGCTGGAGCTGCTGGTGCTCGGCGAGCGCGGCCAGCTTGAGGAACTGGGTGATGCCGCCGATGCGCGGCGCGTCGGGCTGGATGATGTCCGCGGCCTCGTTGCGGATCAGCTCCCAGTGCTCGGCGACGCTGGCCAGCATCTCCCCCGTCGCGACCGGGGTGTCCAGCGAGGCCGCGAGGGCCGCGTGGCCACGGGCGTCGTACGCGTCCAGCGGCTCCTCGATCCAGACCAGGCCGAACTCCTCCAGCGCGCGTCCCATGCGCTGCGCGGTGGGCCGGTCCCATTGCTGGTTGGCGTCGACCATGAGCGGCACCTCGTCGCCCAGGTGCTCGCGCACCGCGGTCAGCCGGCGCAAGTCCTCCTTGCCGTCGGGCTGCCCGACCTTGATCTTGATGCCGCCGATGCCGTCGGCCAGGGAGGCGGAGGCGTTCTCCAGCAGTTCCTCGGTGGGGGTGTGCAGGAAGCCGCCGGAGGTGTTGTAACAGCGCACCGAGTCACGGTGCGCACCCAGCAGCTTGGCCAGCGGCAGACCGGCCCGCTTGGCCTTCAGGTCCCACAGCGCGACATCGAAGGCCGCTATGGCCTGGGTGGAAAGTCCGCTGCGCCCGACGGAGGCGCCCGCCCACACCAGCTTGGTCCAGATCTTGGCGATGTCACTGGGGTCCTCGCCCAGCAGCGTGGGGGCGATCTCCTGGGCGTGGGCGAACTGCCCCGGGCCCCCGGCGCGCTTGGAGTAGCTGAAGCCGATGCCCTGATGTCCCTGTTCGGTGGCCAGTTCGACGAAGAGGAAGGCCACCTCGGTCATCGGCTTCTGCCGCCCGGTGAGGACCTTGGCGTCGCTGATGGGCGTGGCCAGCGGCAGGAACACCGACGACAGCCTGATCCAGGAGATCCTGTCGAGGGTCGCCTCGCCTGCCTGCTGTGCGGCGTCCGGGGTCGGCGTCGGCTTCGTAGAGATCACCACTGAGCGCTCCTGTGAGTGCGGGGCGGAGCGACCGGTCGCGCTTCGCGGACCCGGTCGCGGAGTTCGGCGGGCGTGTCACGCTCGGCCGCCCCTTGAAGCTAAGTCGTGGAACGATCTCCGTCTAACTTAAAATTTGTATGCGCTGATACCGGAAGAGCATCGTTGTTCACTCTCACCCAACTCACCAGCTTCGTGGCGGTCGCCGAGGAACTGCACTTCACCCGGGCCGCCGAGCGGCTCCAGATGACGCAACCACCGCTGAGCCGCCAGATCCAGCTCCTGGAGAACGACCTGGGAGTCCAGCTCCTGGACCGTACGAACCGCTCGGTCCGGCTCACCCCCGCCGGCCGCGCCTTCCTGACCGAGGCCCGCCGCATCCTGCGGCAGTCCGAGCACGCCACCCTCGCCGTCCGGCAGGTGTCGACCGGGGAGGCGGGCAGCATCGTCATAGGATTCACCGCGGCCAGCGCCTATTCCATGCTCGGCACCCTGCTGGAGACCGCCCGCGAGGTCGTGCCGCGCGCGGAGATCGTGCTGCGGGAGATGGTCACCCGGGACCAGCTGGAGGACCTCACCGAAAGCCGCCTGGACCTGGGTCTTGGCCGGCCCTCGGTCACCGGCCCCGACCTGCGGACCCGGCCGGCCGTACGCGAACGGCTACTCGCGGCGCTGCCGCGGGGCCACGGCCTGGCGGCGCGCGACGGGACGCTGGAGATCACCGACTTCGACGGGCAGCAGTTCCTGATGTACTCGCCCACCGAGGCCCGCTACTTCAACGAGCTGCTCATCAGCATTTTCCGCGCGGCGCACGTCGCCCCCGTCTTCTGCCAGTACCTGAGCCAGGTCCACAGCATTCTGGCCCTGGTCAACTGCGGCCTGGGGGTGGCCCTGGTCCCCGAGGCCGCCGCCCGGCTCCGCTACGCCGACATCGTCTTCAAACCGATCGAACTCCCCACCCCCAGGCCGGTGGAACTCAACCTCGTCTGGCGTGAGGACAACGACAACCCGGCCCTGCACACGCTGCTCCGCCGTCTGGAATCGGACCCCGCCCGGGGATCATGAACGGCTTGCCTTGGCGGACCTTCGACGAAGTGCGGGAGATGCCGCCGCCGCGCGGGCGGGGGATGTACCACGCGTGGCTGATTTCTTGCCGACCCTCACTGATCAAAGAGTCAGTCAGGCCACATCATCCGCAGGAAATTCCGGTATGTCATCGCCCATAACGGGGCAATTCACACTGGCATTCATTGCGCTTATCTCAACACCTCCGTACGGTGTCGGCCATGCGTCAAGAGTTCGACGTCGCGGCGCGCGTCCGTCAGGTGATCGACGAAGCGGGCTGCAGCCATCGGGAGTTCGCGCGGCGTGTGGTGATGGACCCGTCAAAGCTGTCGCGCTCGCTCGGCGGCACCCGCCGTTTCACCGTCGCCGAACTGGCCCGCATCGCCGACGCGGGCCGGGTCGACGCCGGGTGGCTGCTCGGCACCGCCGACCCCGGCGAACCCGCCGCCGGCACCCCTGAACCGGCCGCCCGCACCTCTCCCCCCGAGGGCGGGCGGCCCCTCCAGATCGTGCGCGAGACCGTGCGGCTCATCGCCGAGCACGGCTTCCACTCCGTACGCGTCGCCGACATCGCCGCCGCGTGCGACACCAGCACCGCCGCCATCCACTACCACTTCCCCGGCCGTGCCGAATTACTGGAAGCCGCCGTGCGGTGGTGCATGGACGAGGACACCATGCGCCGCGCCGCCCGCCTCGCGGAGGCCGACGACGCCCTCGAGGAGCTGCGCCAGCTCATCGACCTCCAGGTCCCGGAGAGCACTCAGCAGCGCCACCAGTGGCTGGTGTGGATGGACCTGTGGGCCGAGGCCGCGCGCTCGACCGCCATCGGACAGCTGCACGCCGCGTTCTACCGGGAGTGGCGGCGGACGATCGCCGAGGTGATCCGGCGCGGCATCGGCCAGGGCGTCTTCCGCGACGTCGACCCCGAGTTCAGCGCGCTGAAGCTCACCGCGCTGATCGACGGATTCGCCACCCAGGTCGTGGCCACCGCGCCCGGCGAGGGCGGTACCAGCGCGGAGCACATGCGCACCGCCTGCCTCGACTACGTCGACACCGAACTGTCCGCACAGCTTCCTCACCCTCCTCACCAACCCGACGAAACCCGTTCATCCCCGTTCCCGTAGCTACGGAGCAGTCGCAGAAGACGGAGAAGGCCATGCCCATGAACGACAGCGTCATCATCACCTGCGCCCTCACCGGGGCCGGTGACACCGTGGGCCGCAGTCCCCACGTCCCCGTCACCCCCGAGCAGATCGCCCGCTCCGCCGTCGAGGCCGCGGAGGCCGGGGCGGCCGTGGTCCACATCCACGTACGAGACCCCGAGACCGGCGCCCCCGCCCGCGATCCGCGGCTGTACCGCGAGGTCGTGGAGCGGGTGAAGGAGACCGGCACCGACGTCGTCATCAACCTCACCGCGGGCATGGGCGGCGACCTCGTCATCGACCCCGACGCGCCCCTCACCCACCTCCCCGGCACCGACCTGGTCAGTGGCCTGGACCGGCTCCCGCACGTCGAGGACCTGCTCCCCGACATCTGCACCCTGGACTGCGGCTCGCTCAACTTCGGCGACGGCAGCAACCTCTACGTCTCCACCCCCGACATGCTGCGCACCGGCGCCAAGCGCATCCAGGAGCTGGGCGTCCGCCCCGAGCTGGAGATCTTCGACACCGGACAGCTGTGGTTCGCCAAGCAGCTGCTGGCTGAGGGGCTGCTCGACGACCCGACCGTCTTCCAGCTGTGCATGGGCATCCCGTGGGGCGCGCCCGCCGAGCCGGGCGTCCTCAAGGCCATGGTCGACATGCTGCCCGAGGGCGCGCAGTGGGCCAGCTTCGCGCTGGGCCGCATGCAGATGCCGTGGGTCGCCCAGTCCATCCTGCTCGGCGGCAACGTACGGGTCGGGCTCGAGGACAACCTGTACCTCAGTCGGGGCGTCAAGGCCACCAACGGCCAGCTGGTCGAACGGGCCGTCCAGATCACCGAGCTGCTGGGCGCCACGGTCGCCACGCCGGAGGAGGCCCGGCAGCGCCTCGGCCTCAAGCCGCGCTCGTAACCCCCTCCCGGCCCGCTCATCTCCTCCTCACCTCCTTAGGACCCCCATGCCCTCACCCCCCTGCGCCCCCGACCGTGTCCGCCGCGTCGCCTGTATCGGCGCGGGCGTCATCGGCGGCGGCTGGGCCGCCCACTTCCTCGCCCGCGGCTACGACGTCACCGCCTGGGACCCGGCGCCGGACGCCGAGACCAAGCTGCGCCGCCTCGTCGACGCCGCCTGGCCCGCGCTGGAGCAGATCGGCCTGGCCGAGGGCGCCTCACCGGACCGCCTCACCGTCGCCGCCACCCTCGAAGAGGCCGTCGCCGACGCGGAGTTTGTCCAGGAGAGCGCCCCTGAGAAGCTGGAGCTGAAGCGGAGCCTGCTGGCCCAGCTGGACGCGGCCGCCCCGGCGGGCGTCGTCATCGCGTCCTCCACCTCCGGCTATCCGATGACCGACATGCAGACCGAGGCCACCGACCCCGGCCGCCTCCTCGTCGGCCACCCGTTCAACCCGCCGTACCTGATCCCCCTGGTCGAGGTCGCCGGCGGCGAGAAGACCGACCCGGCGGCCGTGGAATGGGCCTCCGCCTTCTACAAGGCGGCCGCCAAGTCCGTCATCACCATGGACCGCGAGCTGCCCGGCTTCATCGCCAACCGCCTCCAGGAGGCGCTGTGGCGCGAGGCCCTGCACATGGTGGCGAACGGTGAAGCCACGGTGAAGGACATCGACGACTCCATCACGGAAGGACCCGGCCTGCGCTGGGCCTTCATGGGGCCGTGCCTGACGTTCGCCCTCGCGGGAGGCGACGGCGGCATGGGGCATATGCTCGATCACTTCGGACCGTCACTGAAATCGCCATGGACGCGTCTCGAAGCCCCTGAGCTGGACGACTCGTTGCGTACGGCCATGGTCGACGGATGTGACGAGGCGGCGGCCGGGCGGAGTATCGTCCAGCTCGTCGCGGAAAGGGACCAGGGCGTGATCAACGTCCTGCGGGCAACCGGCCGGTTGCCCGAGCAGCGCAACGAGGGAGGCGACAAGTGAGCGACCAGCTCCCCCACTACCACCAGACCGTCCGACCGGAATGGATCGACTACAACGGTCATATGAGCGAGGCCTTCTACGTCCTCGTTTTCGGACACAGCACGGACGAGATGATGGTCGAGACCGGTCTCGACTCCGGATACCGGGTGAAGACCGGCTGCTCCCTCTACACCGTCGAGACGCACATACGCTATCTCCACGAGGTCGAGGAGGGCGCCGAGCTGACCATCCGCACCCGGGTGCTGGGCGTGGACGAGAAGAAGGTGCGGTTCTCGCACGAGATGTACGTGGGCGAGCCGGAGGGTGGCGATCCCGTGGCCACCACCGAACTGCTCGCCCTCCACATCGACCAGAAGGCGGGCCGCTCGGCAGCGTTCCCGGAGGAGATCCGCGAGCGGCTCACCTCCCTGGTCGAAAAGGCACCCGACTGGGCGGGCCGCTCCATCGGCCCGATTCCCGCCGCCGCCTAGGCGGGCGGCGCACGCAGAGACGAGGGGGTCACCGGCCCGTTTCCTACGGCCCGGTGACCCCCTCGACGCGCCTCCTCACCCCGTGGCGTAGATATGTCCCCGTACAAGGCGAGCGCCCGGCGGCGCAGCTCATCCTCCCCCTGCCCGGCGAAGCGGTCCGGGGCGCGTGTCACAGTTCGGGCAGTCGTGACGTTCTACCGCCACTGCGGCCCGACCGTAGAAGACGAAGTTACCCGGAACGCTTTGCGTCCCGGGCAGCATGCGTGTGCGGCAGCCGCAAGCTCCTGGGGGAGCTACAGGTCTCAGCCGTCTCAGGCCGCGGTTGTGGGGCCCGCCGTTCCGGCGGTGCGGCGGTGTTCGGCGTTGATGCGCTGGGTTTCTTCAAGCTGGTCTTCGAGGATGACGATGCGACAGGCGGCCTCGATGGGGGTGCCCTGGTCGACGAACGCGTGGAGGGGCCCTGGTGCCATTGGCACCAGGGCCCCGAAGGAACTGCTACACCATCTGCCGGCCCTGGTACTGCGCCGGCCTTCTTGTTCCGCAGACCCGACCGAGATGCTGTCGGGGGTGCGGGGATCGCGGTTGCTTGACCGGAGACCACCTCACTATCGATGTCCTGCGGTACCCGGGGCTCAAGACTTCCGCCCGGGCGATCCTGATGGCGCCTGGCTCCTCCGTTTCTTCCCTCTGGGATCAATCACTTACCTACTGCTGGTACTGCTCTCCTGCGTACTGCTTGGTGGCCTGCCGTAGCGCCACCCTTCGGCAGCCAGCCCCGTCGCCCGTCCTGCGTCTGCTCTGGCTTGGAACCCCACTGCCGAACTTCCCGGTGCGCGCGTCCGCAGCCGACGCCTTCACCGAGGTGCTGCTCACTGACTTCACTGCTGGGTACTGCGAACTGCAACTGCGTGTACTGCTGGCCGGCAGTTCGTCTCTGCCAGGCCCCGTTGATCTCGGCTACGAGAGAAACCATAACCACACCAACGCCCAATGTCTACTACAGCCGACATAGATTTCCGCGCAGTCGGAGATGAGGTAATCGACCTCGAACGATGGTGGGTGGCGGGTGCAAGCCGGGTTAACGGGCCTCAAGGCCGGGCACAAGCTCCGGGCAGACAGGACCGGGCACTGACGATCCCAGGACAGGGGGACCAGATGGACACGATGAGCGTCGACGTCGCGACCCTCCGCTCCGCGACATCCGTCGCCGGCGCACGCGAGAGCACCCGGGACTTCCTCGACGGGCTCGTACCGGCCATCGCGGCCGAGGCCGCCGACACGGTGGTCCTGGTCGTCTCCGAGCTCGTCACCAACGCCCTGCGCCACGGCGGCGGCACCTGCACCCTGGATCTGACCGCGCACCCGGACAGCATCGAGACGGCCGTGCACGACCACAGCCCGAAAGCGCCGCGCATGCGCACCCCCGATCTCAACGACGGCACCGGAGGATTCGGCTGGCCCATGGTCAACCGCCTCGCCCGCGCCACCACCGTGAACCGCCAGGCGGGCGGCAAGACCGTAAGCGCCCTCCTCGCCCGATAGCGCCAAGGCGCCGACGCCGACCGGATTGACCGGTGGCCTTCCCAAGGGCGTGAACGAGTCGGCGCTGACGGCCAGCGCGCTGTGGGACGCGGTCACCGGCCCCTCGGCATGCGTCCGGGCCCGGCCGTGTAGGAACGTACGGAAGTTCCGCCCCCGCTCCGCATCTCCCACGCGCGCTCGTACGCCGTCGGCTTGCGCTCGGTGCACTGCTTCACGCGGCATCACGATTGCCGTGGTCGCCCGTCACGGCCGACGGCGTATGACACAGACTGGACGGGTGACACCTGAGCCCCGGTTGCCGTCCCCCGTGCAGGACCTGCACGACGAGTGGTTCGCGAGCCGGGGGCTGGAGCTGCGGCTGAAGCGGGACGACCTCATCCACCCCACCGTCCCCGGCAACAAGTGGCGCAAGCTCACGCCCAATCTGCGCGCCGCCACCGAGCAGGGGCACACGCGGCTGCTCACCTTCGGCGGGGCGTACTCCAATCACATCCGCGCCGTCGCCGCGGCCGGGGACGCGTGGGGGCTGTCCACGGTGGGGATCATCCGGGGTGACGAGCTGGCCGACGCCCCGCGCAACTGGTCCCTCGCGCTCGCCGAGTCCTACGGCATGCGGCTGGCCTTTCTCGATCGGTCCAGGTATCGGGAAATGCTGCGCTCCCTGGACGAGCCGGGGACGGTGCGGGAGCTGGAGGGGCTGTGGGGGCCGGCTTACGTCCTGCCGGAGGGCGGTACGAACGTGCTCGCCGCGCGCGGGACCGCCGAACTCGTCGCGGAGCTGCCCGACCTGGGCGCACGCGACGTGGTGTGCTGCGCGGTCGGCACCGGCGGCACGCTGGCCGGGATCGCCGCCGGCCTGCCGGAGGGGGCGCGGGCAGTGGGGTTCGCCGTGCTGAAGGGGGCGTCCGGGTATCTGGAGGACGAGGTGGCCGGGCTGCACCGACGGGGGTGGGGGCGGGCGTTCGGTAATTGGCGTATCGAGCACGGCTGGCACGGGGGCGGTTACGGGCGGGTCCCGGCCGAGTTGGAGGCGTTCGCGGCGGGGTTCGAGGAGCGGTGTGGGGTGCGGGTGGAGCGGCGGTACGTGGCGAAGATGCTGTGGGGGGTGTGGGGGCTGGCCGAGGCGGGGACGCTGCCACGGGGTGGGCGGGTGACGGCGGTCGTGACCGGCCCGCCGGACCCGGCGGAGCCGGGGTAGGGGGCGGTCTTTCCCCACCCCGCCCCTTCCCGAAACGGGGGCTCCGCCCCCGGCCCCGCCGGGGCTGCGCCCCAGACCCCCTTGCGGGGGCTCCGCCCCCACACCCCCGCCGGGGCTCCGCCCCGAACCCCGCCCGGGGGTCACTCCGGGGCCCGCAGCCGGATGACCGCGACCGCCGCGTGGCGGACCGTGCTCTCCTGGCGTACCTCCACCGTCAGCTCCGGCGCGATCGGCTGGTAGGCGATCCACGCACCGACCGTGTCGATCGCCGTGGGCAGGTCCGGAGACGGGGATTCCACCGGCGGCAGGTCGCGCAGGGCCGGGGCCAGCTGGGCCCGGACCGCCGGGGTGAGGGGGCCGGAGACGACCGGGGTGTCGTCACCCGGCAGGACGAGGGCCAGGGCGCGGGGTCGGAGGCGGGGGCCCACGACGCCGACGACCATGGCGTCCCGGGTCTCCGAGTACCGCAGTTTCCGCCAGTGCCGGCCCGCCCGGTACGGCTGGTCGGGGCTCTTGATGACCAGCCCCTCGACGCCGATGGCCGGGAACGCCTCGTACCAGGTGGCGGCCAGGTCCGGGTCCATCGTCATCGGGACTGGCTGGAGGGGCGGACCGTGCGGTTCGAGGAGCGCGAGGAGGAGGGCGCGGCGGCGTTCGTACGGGAGGGGCCGCAGGTCGTCCGGGCCGTGCGCGAGGAGGTCGAACGCGGCGTAGGAGGCGGGGAGTTCGCGGGCCAGCCGCGCGGCGCGGGCCTCCGTCGCGGCGGCGGCGCGTTTCTGGACGGCGGCGAAGTCGGTGTGGCGGCCGACCCAGACCACCACCTCCCCGTCGAGCACGGTGCCCACCGGGAGCCGTAGCGCGGCGGCCGCCAGGTCGGGGAAGGCGCGGGTGACGATGCGGCCGGAGCGGGCCTGCATCTGCACCTCGTCCGCCAGCCGGAAGATCAGCAGCCGATGGCCGTCGAACTTCGGCTCGTACGCCAGTCGCCGCCCCGGCGCCGCGACCGGCAGGGTCGGGACGGGCCGGGCGAGCGCCACCGGCACGGGTGGCAACAGGGCAGTCATGGGGTGGCGGGCAGCGGGTGGGCGTGGGCCGGGTCGAGGAGCGGGGCGAGCAGATCGCCGTGGCGGCCGAGGCGGGCGGGGAGGTCGTCGATCCGGAAGACCAGCCGCCCGGGGTCGTCGCACGCCTCCACCTCGTCCCAGGTCACGGGCGTGGAGACGGTCGGCTCCTGGCGGGCGCGGGGCGTATAGGGGGCGGCGGTGGTCTTCGCAGCGGCGTTCTGGCTGAAGTCGACGAACACCTTGCCGGGCCGCAGGGAGCGCGTCATCTTCTGGATGGCCAGCCCCGGCAGCGCGGCGACGGCCTCCGCCGCGAGCCGCCGGGCGTAGTGGGTGACCTGCCGGGACGGGGTCGGCTCCAGCGGGGTCAGCAGATGCAGCCCCTTGGAGCCGCTGGTCTTGGCGTACGCGGCCAGCCCGTCCGCGCGCAGCCGCTCCCGCAGCCATACGGCGACGGCGCAGCAGTCCACGATCGTGGCGGGCGCGCCGGGGTCGAGGTCGAAGACCAGCCGGTCGGCGACGCCCGTCCCCTCGTCGATCCGCCACATGGGCGCGTGGAACTCGACCACCAGGTTCGCCGCCCACATCAGCGACGCCAGGTCCTGCACCAGCACCTGCCGCGCGGTCTCCCCCTCATGGCGGCTGACCTCGGCGGTCGTCACCCAGGAGGGAGTGCCGGGAGGCGGGTTCTTGGTGAAGAACATCTGTCCGTCCGGGCCGTCCGGATAGCGCAGGAACGCGAGCGGGCGCCCCCGCAGATGGCCGAGCAGAGGCCCGGCGGCCGACGCCAGATAGTGCAGCAGCTCGCCCTTGGTGGTGCCGGTGGCCGGATGGATGACCTTGTCGAGGTTCCTGAGCGCGATCCGTCGCCCCTCCACCTCCGTGATCGGGGACATACGATAAGAATCTCACGAAAGGGATCAAGCATGCGATCTATCTGGAATGGGAACATTTCGTTCGGCCTGGTGAGCATCCCGATCAAGATGTATCCGGCGACCGAGGACCACTCGGTGTCCTTCCGGCAGATCCACACCGCGGACGGCGGCCGCATCCGGTATCGCAAGATCTGCGAGCTGGAGGACAAGCAGATCGACGCGGACGAGATCGGCAAGGCGTACGAGGACGCCGACGGTGCCCTGATCCCGATCACCGACGAGGACCTGGCCGCCCTTCCGCTGCCGACCACCCGCGCGCTGGAGATCGAGGCGTTCGTGAACGCCTCGGACATCGATCCGCTGCAGATGGGCGACGCGTACTACCTCGGCGCCAACGGTACGGCCGCCGCCAAGCCGTACGCCCTCCTCCGCGAGGCCCTCAAGCGCAGCGAGAAGGTCGCCATCACGAAGTACGCCCACCGCGGGCGGGAACGGCTCGGGATGCTGCGCGTCGTCGGCGACGCCATCGCCATGCACCGGCTGCTGTGGCCGGACGAGGTGCGCGAGCCGGCGGGCGTGGCGCCCAAGGAGAAGGTCACGGTGAAACCGGCCGAGCTGGATCTCGCGGACATGTTGATGGCCACGCTCGGCGAGGTGGACCTGAGCGAACTGCACGACGAGTACCACGAGGCCCTGGAGGCCATGGTGGCGGCGAAGGTCTCCGGCGCCACCCCCACCGCCGAACCGGGCGAGCGCCCGACCGGCGCCCAGGTCGTGGACCTGATGGCCGCCCTGAAGGACAGCGTCCGCAGCGCGAAGGAGGCCCGCGGCGAGCCCCTTGATGAGAAAGCCACGGTCACCGAATTGAGCGACCGCAAGGCCCCGGCCAAGAAGGCCGCCGCGAAGAAGACCACCGCGAAGAAGACTGCGGCCAAGAAGACCGCGGCGACGAAGAAGACCGCCACGAAGAAGGCGGCGCCCAAGAAGGCCGCCGCCAAGAAGCAGCCCGGCAAACGAGGCGCCTGAACCCGGCCGGGCCCGCGCCCGCCCCCGGGCGGCCCGGAACCACCGGCCGAGGAGCCGCCACTCGACGCGAAGGGGCGGAGCCACCCGACATCCGACCACCAGACGGGCCGGAGCCGGACGAAGGCCGGTGCCACCGGCGGGGGCCGGACCCTGCCCCGGAGGCCCCGCACCCTCACCACGCACCCCAGCGACCGCGCTCCACCCCCGCCCCCGCAGGGGCCCCGCACCCGGCACCCGAGCCGCACCCCCGGCGCCCCCACCGATCAGCGGAAGGCGGGCGCGTTCTCCGCGGCCCAGTCCGCGAACGTCCGCGGCGGGCGGCCCGTGATGCGCTCGACCTCCGGGGAGATCGTCTGCGGCCGGTCCACGAGCGCCCCGAAGACCCGCAGCAGCGAGTCCGCGATCTCCGGCGTCACGAACCCGCCGACCATCTTCTCGCGCGCCACCTCGGCCGGGATCTCCTCGTACCGCAGGGGGCGGCCGATGACCTCGCCGATGACGCGCACCTGGTCGGCGAAGGTCAGCGACTCCGGTCCTGTCAGCTCGGGCGCCTGGCCGACCAGGTCGTCGGAGAGGAAGGCGCGGGCGGCGACGGCGCCCATGTCGGCCTCGTGGATGGGGGCCATGTGCGCCCGGGCGTGCGCGCCGTACACCACGTCCCCGGCCTTGATCTGGTCCGCCCACTGGAGGGCGTTCACGGCGAAGGCGCCCGGCCGCACGTGGGTCCACTCCAGACCGGTGCGCTCGACCTGGGTCTCCAGCTCGCGGTGCATGACACCGATCGGGTTGGTCTGCGGGTCGTTGTTTTCGAGGACGGAGGACGAGGAGAGCATCACGATGCGCCGCACCCCGGCCTCCTTGGCCCGCTCGAGCAGCTTCTCGGCGCCCGCCTGCCACGTCACCGCGGCGTGGAGGAAGAGCCCGGTGGCGCCCTCCAGCGGCAGGTCGTCGGTCCGTGCCGCCTGCACACCGTCGGGGAAGCGCGCGGCCTCGGGGTCGCGGGTGAGCGCACGGACCTCCGCGCCCGCGGCGGCCAGCTCCTTCACCACGTGCGCGCCGACGTTTCCGGTGGCTCCGGTTACCACGATCATGACGTGTCTCCCTGCCTGTCCAAAACTACTTCGGTGTCTTCGACGCTAGCGTTCATCCAACTGGATGAACTTGTCAAACAAATAGATGGAACTAGTCTGTTCCGGTCGAGCACGAGGAGTTGAAAGACATGGAGGGGACGCCGAAGAGGCCCCGCCGCGCCCCCGCGCCCGAGGAGCGCAAGCTGTGCCCGGAGCGCTCCCGGCGGCTGCTGCTGGAAGCGGCCCGGGACGAGTTCGCGCAGAAGGGGTACGCGGGCGCCCGGGTGCAGGACATCGCGGACCGGGCGGGCGTCAACAAGCAGCTGATCGCGTACCACTTCGGCGGCAAGGAGGGCCTGTACCGGGAGCTGGGCCGCGAGTGGCTGAAGCGCGAGGAGACCTTCAACGACCCCACGATCCCCCTGGACGAGCTGGTCGGCCGCTACCTCAGCGAGGCGTTCGCCGACCCCCGGGCGACCCGGTTCAACGCCTGGTGCGGCCTGGACGACACCGCGCCGGAGGAGGGCCCGGAGGACCTCTCCGACCTGCGGCGCCGCCAGGCGGCGGGCGAGATCGCGGAGGACATCGATCCCGCCATGGCGATGCTGCTGTACGTCAGCCTGGTCACGGCGCCGATCGCGCTGCCGCACGCCGTGCGGCAGTTCTTCGACGCCGACCCGGAGTCGCCGGAGTTCCGCGAGCACTACGCGGAGCAGGTGCGGAGGGTCGTCCGCCACCTGGCGACCTGAAAGCGACGTAGCTACTCCGTCACGCCGTCGATCTGGAACGTCTGCACCGACTGCGCGGCGAACGGCACGGTCAGCCGCTTGCCGTCCAGCACCGTGTCCCGGCGCGCGGTGTAGAGGTCTCCGCCGCCCGCCGTCTGGGTCGACCAGCGCGGCACGAGGCCGCCCGTACCGCCGGTGACCTGGCCGAATCGCGACAGGTCGAAGGTCATGGTCTGCGCGGCGCCGGGATTGACGGCGACGAGCACGAGGCGGCGGGCGGCCGGGTCGTACGCCGCCACCGCGTGGTCCGAGCCGGTGGCCAGGATGCGCATGCCGGGGCGGATGTGCCGGGTGAACTGGGCGAGGACGTAGTACTTGGTCTGCACGGCACCGGGCTGCGCGGTGTTCGGGTCGTAGTGGATGAGCGCCCAGCCGGCGCTGGGGTCCATGACCTGCCAGTAGCACCAGGCGGTCGGGTGCAGCCAGCGGAAGTCCAGGCAGAGGTTGGTGGCGAGGGTGAGGCCGGTGCCGTCCTTGTCGCCGGTCTCGGAGTTCCACAGCTTCTTGCCCGCGGCGCGCACGTCCGCGTACAGCAGGTCGCGGCGGCCGCCCGAGCCCTGGTAGCCGTGCACATTGACCTGGTCGACGAGGGCGCGGGTCGCGGCGTCGAAGGAGCCCCAGGTGGTGCGGGCCAGGTCGTAGCTGGTCTCGTCCGAGGCCGAGATGCGGGCGGCGGTCAGGCCGCGGGCGTCCAGCTCGGTGCGCAGGTGGCCGAGGACGGTGCGCTGCACGGCCGCGTCGATGTGGCAGCCCTCCTGCTTGCCGTCCGCCTTCCACCAAGCGGAGGAGGGTTCGTTGAACGGCTCTACGGTGGCGAAGCGCACGCCCCAGTGGTCCTGGGCGTAGCGGGCGGTGGTGGCGAGGTAGACGGCGAACTGCCGGTAGTTCCACGACTGGAGGTTGTTGCCGCCGTCCGCGGCGCCGGAGGGGTTGTGGTTGAGGCACATCCACCACATGGGTGAATTGGAGAACAGCTCGGTGACGGCACCGCGCTGGACGGCCTTGGTGAGCGCCGCGCGCTGGGCCGCGTCGGAGGTCCAGCGCCAGGCGGCGGACGCCGGGTCCTCGCTGGACCAGTCGTGCCAGTAGCCCTCGATCTGCTTGAAGCGGGGGATGTTGGGCGAGACGGCCATGGACTGGCCGCCCACGCTGGTCCAGGCGCAGCCGCCGAGGTTGTAGCGGGCGATGTTGAGGCCGAGGCCGGGGAGGGTGGTACCGGCGTAGGCGGTGTTCCTGGTGGTGAAGAAGATGTCGGCGAAGTCGTCCCGCCCACCGAAGAGGTTGGCCCACCAGGCGAGCGAGGTGCCCCAACCCTCCCAGCCTCCGTGGTCGGTGCCCGGGTCGACGCTGACGGCTTCGTCGGCGTGGGCCGTGCCGGTGGTGAGTGCGGTGCCGAGCAGAGTTGCGCTTGCTGCCGTGAGGAGCGTTCTTCGTCGCACCATGTGTCCCTTCTGCCGCTTGGGGCCCCGTGATCTGAAGCGTCGGGCGCGGAGGGGGAGTTGTCGAGAGGTATGACAGCGCTTTCTCCCGACGAAGCGGGCGGGCCGTAATTCGGTTGCTCCCGGCCCGCCGCCGCGCTCAAGATGTCCGCGACATTCCGCCGACACCGCAAGCCGACACCGCAAGGAGCATGCGATGCGCCGATTCCTCGGAACGACTCAGGGCCCCCGCCGGACGACCGTTTTCGAGGACATCACCACGCATGCACCACACCATCAACATCGGCGTACTCGCCCATGTCGACGCCGGTAAGACGAGCCTGACCGAACGGCTGCTGTTCGACGCGGGCGTCATCGACCGCCTCGGCAGCGTCGACTCCGGGGACACCCAGACCGATACGGGCGCCATCGAGCGGGAGCGCGGGATCACCGTGCGGTCGGCCGTCGCCTCCTTCTCCGCCGGTGACACCCAGGTCAACCTGATCGACACCCCCGGCCACTCCGACTTCATCGCCGAGGTCGAGCGGGCGCTCGGCGTGCTGGACGGGGCCGTGCTGGTGCTGTCCGCCGTCGAGGGCGTGCAGGCACAGACGCGGGTGCTGATGAAGTCGCTGCGGCGGCTGCGGCTGCCCGTGTTGCTCTTCGTCAACAAGATCGACCGGGCGGGCGCCCGGCACGCGGAGCTGCTGACGGACATCCGGCGGCTGCTGGCGCCGCACATCGTGTCCCTGACGGACGTACGGGACCTGGGCACGCGGGCCGCGCGCACCCGCCCGCGGTCGCTCGACGACGCCGACGTACGCACCGAGGCGGCCGAGGCGCTGGCGGAGACCGACGACGCGCTGCTCGCCCGGCTCGTGGACGGCCCGCTCCCCTCCCCCGCCGAGGTGCGCGCGGCGCTGGCCGCGGCGACGGCGGAAGCGCGGGCGCACCCGGTGTACTGCGGTTCGGCGCTGAGCGGGGAGGGCGTCGCGGCCCTCGTGGAGGGCGTCGTACGGCTCGTCCCGCCCGGCCCGGACCACGGCGGTACGAAGCCCCGGGGCACCGTCTTCGCCGTCGAGCGGACGGCGGGCTCCGCCACGAAGACCGCCTATCTGCGGCTCTTCTCGGGCGAGCTGACCGTACGGCAGCACCTCACGCTGCACCGGCCCGGCACCGGGCACAGCGGGCAGATCACCGCGCTGGAGGTCGTCGGCCGGGCCGGGGAACGGGTGCTGACCGCCGGGAACATCGCGCGGATCAAAGGCCTGCCCGAGGTCCGCGTAGGCGACCGGCTCGGGGACTTCGACGCTGACGAACAACGCCACTTCGCCGCGCCCAGCCTCCACACCCTCGTCCACACCCGCGAACCCGGCCCCGCGGCCGCCACCCGGTTGCACACCGCGCTGCTCGCCCTGGCCGACCAGGATCCGCTGATCCACGCCCGGGCGATGCCCGGCGGCGCCACCTCGGTGCTGCTGTACGGCGAGGTCCAGAAGCAGATCATCGCCGCGACCCTCGCCCAGGAGTACGGCATCGAGGCCGACTTCGAGCCGAGCCGCCCGGTCCTGGTGGAGCGGCCGGTGGGGGTCGGCGAGGCGTGCTACGAGATGGCCGAGCGCGGCCATACGGGGCCGTGGGCGACGGTCGGGCTGCGCGTCGAGCCCGCCGCGACCGGGTCCGGGGTCGGCTTCGGCTACGAGACCGAACTGGGCGCCCTGCCACGGGCGTTCCACACCGCGATCGAGCAGACCGTGCACGCCACGCTGCGCCAGGGCCCGCGCGGGCGGGCGGTCACGGACTGCCGGGTCACCCTGATCCGTTCGGGCTTCGCGGCCCCGATCAGCACGGCCGCCGACTTCCGGGGCGTCACCCCGGGGGTGCTGGGAGAGGCCCTGGAGCGGGCGGGGTGGCGGGTGTACGAGCCGTACCACGCCTTCGAGTTGGAGGTTCCGTTCGATGTGCTCGCCCCCGTCACGGCCCAGCTCGCCGCGGTCGGGGCGGACATCGTGGAGAGCGCGGGTGCTGGGGCGGGGTGGCTGCTCACGGGGGAGATTCCGGTGCGGACGGTGCACGAGTTCGAGCACGCGCTGCCGGGGCTGTCGCGGGGCGAGGGGGTGTGGCTGTCCCACCCGTCCGGCGACCGGCCGCTCCCCGGCGGCGCCGCCCGTTAGATACCCGGTCCTGCGACGCGGGCGTAGCTCACGGCGTTGCTCGTACCGCCGTCCGTTGTCACGGTGACGTTGACCGCCCCGGCCGACCCAGCCGGGGCGGTCGCCGTCACCCAGGCGTCCGACACGACCGTGAACGCGGCGAGTGTGGAGCCGAAACGGACCGCGCTCGTCGTGGTCAGGCCGCTGCCGAACAGGGTGACCGTGTTGCCGCCGCCCAGCGGGCCCTGGCCGGGGACCGCGCTGGTGAGTACGGGGACGGCGGCATAGAGGTAGGTGACGCCGTTGCTGGTGCCGCCCGGCGTGGTGACCGTCACCTGCACCGGACCGGCGGCCCCCGGCGGCGCCACCGCGTTGATCTGGATGGCGGAGACGACCGTGAAGGACGTGGCGGCGACGGCGCCGAACTTGACGGCCGTCGCGCCGAGCAGGTTCGTCCCCGCGAGGGTGACGGCCGTGCCGCCGGAGGCCGGGCCCTGGCCGGGGGTGACGGAGCTGAGGGTGGGAAGGCCGACGTAGAAGTACGTGACGCCGTTGCTCGTACCGCCCGGGCCGGTCACCGTGATCTGCACCGGACCGGCGGTCCCCGGCGGGGCCACCGCCGTGATCTGGGTCCCCGACACCACCGTGAACGACACCGCCGGCGCCGAGCCGAACTGCACCGCCGTGGCCCCGGTGAGGCCACTGCCGCTCAGCGTCACCGAGGTGCCCCCGCCCACCGGCCCCTGACCGGGCGAGACCCCGCTCAGCACCGGACCGGCGACGTACGTGTAGGTGAGCCCGTTGCTCGTACCTCCCGGGCCGGTCACCGTCACCTGCACCGGACCGGCGCTTCCCGGCGGCGACACGGCCGTGATCTGCGACGGCGACACCACGGTGAACGGCGCGGTCACGGAGCCGAACTGCACCGCCGTGGCCCCGGCGAGACCGCTGCCGCTCAGCGTCACCGAGGTGCCCCCGCCCACCGGCCCCTGACCGGGCGAGACCCCGCTCAGCACCGGACCGGCGACGTACGTGTAGGTGAGACG
>NZ_JBIRPZ010000020.1:0-37005 GCF_044332925.1 Streptomyces sp. NPDC021212 | reverse complement strand
ACCGTCACCTGCACCGGACCGGCGCTTCCCGGCGGCGACACGGCCGTGATCTGCGACGGCGACACCACGGTGAACGGCGCGGTCACGGAGCCGAACCGGACCGCCGTGGCCCCGGCGAGATCGCTGCCGCTCAGCGTCACCGAGGTGCCCCCGCCCACCGGCCCCTGACCGGGCGAGACCCCGCTCAGCACGGGGGCGGGGGCGGACACGTAGCCGAAGGACACTCCGTTGCTCGTACCGCCCGGGGTGGTCACCGTGACCAGCACGGTGCCGGAGCCCGCCGGGGAGGTGGCGGTGATCTGGGTGGCGGACACGACGGTGAAGGCCGGGGCGAGGGCGGTCCCGAAACGGACCGCCGTCGCCTGGGTGAAGTTGGTGCCGGTGAGGGTCACGACGGTCCCGCCCCCGGGTGCCCCGGAGGCGGGATTGACGGAGCTGATCACCGGAGGGGACGCCGCCGGGGCCACGGGCGCGGCGGTTGCCGTGGAACCTGACTCCGAACCTGCGGCGTGAGGGGTGCTCAACGTACTGCTCCTTCCGGCGGAACGTCCCAGGGGTGATCAGATACCGGGCGACGCGAGGTACTGGTACTGGGTCGCGGCGGTCGCGCTGCCCGCCGGGTTGGTGACGGTGACGTTGGCCGGGCCGGGCTGTCCGTCCGCCGTGGGCGGCGTGACCGCGGACACGGTGGTGGCGTTGACGACGCTGAACGGCGCCGCGATGCCGCCGAAGGTGACCGACTGCGTGGTGTCGAGGTTGGTGCCGGTGATGGTCACCGCGGTGCCGCCGGACGCCGGGCCGGAGGTGGGGGTGAACCCGGTGACGGTCGGCACGTCGATGTACGTGTACGACAGGCCGTTGTTGCTGCCGCCCGCGGTGGTGACGGTGACCCCGACGGAACCGGCCGCGGCGCCCGCGGGCACGGGGACGGTGATGACACTGTCGGAGACGACGGTGGGCGTGGCGCTGTTGGCGCCGAAGGCCACGGCGCTGGCGGTCGACAGACCGGTGCCGGTGAGGGTGACGGTGTTGCCGCCCGCGAGCGGCCCGGACGTGGCGCTCAGGCTGGACTTGAAGGGCGCGCCGACGTAGAAGAACGTCAGCGGGTTGCTGGTGCCGCCCGGCGTGGTCACGGTCACCGGAACCGCGCCGGTGCCGGAGGGCGAGATCACGGTGACCGAGGTGGGCGTGTTGGCCGTGATGGTGGCGTTCTTGGTGCCGAACTTCACGGCGGAGGCGTTGGCGAGGTTCGAACCGGTGATGGTGACCACGGTGCCACCGCCGGTCGAGCCCTGATTCGGAGAGATGGGCATGGCGATTACTCCCTGCTGAAGACTGAGCGGGCTCCAGAGGCCCGAAAACGGCTCAGGGGACGGAAGGGGAAGGGAGGTGAGGGATGGGGAGGACGGGCCGGGCGGGTCGGACCCGCTCGCGCTCGCAGGAGAATGCGATGTGCGCCGAACGGGTCGTTGGGGACGCCCGCCCGGCCCCCTCGCGCGGTACGCCTGGCGCCCGGGACCGGCGAGGGTGCGGGGGCCGGCCCGCCGGGGGGACCGGCGGAGGCCATACCGCACGTTTTCAGTAATCCATCGGAATGAGTCCGCCCACAAGAAGTGTGACGCGGCATCACTCGAATGGCGGGGCGTGCGACCGCCGCAGGTCAGCGCGGCCCTCGCGCCGGGCCTACGGGCGTCACGCGGGAGCACGCGGCGAGGGGCCCTGGTTCCCGTTCCGGCGGCATTCCCCCGGTAACTCACCCTTTCCCGTGACCCATCGGACGAAGGGGTCACTTCCTCCCCCCGCGGGCGTATCCTCTTGCCACATGGGGGCGGACATGGGCGTTCCCGTCAATGAGTCCTCCGCCGGGGGGTGTTGGCGGGTACGCATTCGCAGCATGACCGGCGAGATCCTGGGCGCCGGAATCCTTCTGGGCGGCGACACCGTGCTGACGTGCGCCCACGTCATCCCGGACGACGGGCGGCCGGTGCCCGCCTCGCAGGTCCTCGTCGACCTGGTGCAGCTGCCCGACGCCGCCCCCGTGACCGCGCGGGTCGCCGCGGGCTGCTGGGTGCCCCGGCGCGCCGACGGATGCGGCGACATCGCGCTGCTGACGCTGGACCGCCCGCAGCCCGCCGAGCACGCCGCGCCCCTGTACCGGCTGTCGCCTGAGCCGCTGGGACAGGTCCGGAACCTGGGCTTCCCGAGACACAACGACAACGGCACCTGGTTCTACGCGAAGATCGCCGGTGCCGTGGGCCCGCGCGCGGAGTGGCTGGAGCTGATCCCGGACTCCCCCGGGGACGTGGTGCGGCGCGGATGCAGCGGGGCCGGAGTGGAGGACGTGAAGACCGGCCATGTCATCGGGATGATCGTCAACCGCTACGACGACGCCCACGACATCCCCGCCGACGAGCGACGGCTGCGGTCGAACATGATCCACATCGAAACGGTCCTGCGTCACCTCCCGCTCCTGCGCGACGTCGTGGGCGGCGACCGGGTGGTCGACGCCCGGCTCGTCTCGCGCCTCACCTCCGGCGAACGGGACGTCCTGGACATCCCGTTCGCGCAGCGCCTCGCCCTGTGGCTGCGCCGCGAGTCCCTGGCCGGGCGGCGTGCGGGCGTCGCGGACGTGGAGACCGTCGTCATCGCGCCAGACGACAGCGGCCGCTACGAGGCGCTCAGCCGCGCCGTCACCCTCGCCGACCGCGAGCTGTCCGGCGGCGACGACGAGGCGGTGTCCGGGGCGCCGCACGGCACCGTGCCGCCGCTGGGCAGCGTGGACCTGGCCATCGACGTCACCGGCCGCACCGACACCGAGGTGGCCCTCCGGGTGGCCGACCGGATGGATGTGCGCTCCCCCGGCGACGCCTCCCCGCTCAGCCGGATCCGCGCCGGCGCCGTACCGCTGACCATCGTGGCCGTGGGACTCGACCGGGCGAGCGATCCCGAGGCGCTGATCGGCTTCATGAAGCTCCTCGCCGACCTGGGCGCCCGGCTGATGCTCGTCTTCCGCGATCCGCAGGCGCCCGGACTGCGGCTCGCCGAGCGGCTGTTCCGCCCCGACCCGGAGCGGATCGACGCCTGGCTGGCCGAGCTGACCGACCAGGTCGCGGAGGCCGCCGACTCGGGGGCGCGCGGCGGATCGGACCCGGCGGAGGCCCCGGCGCTGCGCATCAATCTGACCCGCCTGCGGGACGACCCCGAGCTGCGGACCCACCACATCGTCGCCAAGCTGGCCGCGTTCGAGCACGCGGTACGGGCGGTACGGGAGCGGGCCGAGGCCCAGTGTGACGAGGTCAAGGAGCTGAAGGGGCTGCTGAACGCGTACGCGGCGCTGCTCGGGGCGAAGGCCGCGTCGGAGCGCCGGGAGCTGTTCCCGCTCCAGCGCGCCGCCCACCGCGAACTGACCGCGGTTCCCTGCGACGTGGCGGCCGCGCGGCACGCCGTCGACCGCTTCGTCCAGGCCGTGCACGCGTCCCCGGAGAGGGAGGCACCGTGACGCCCGAAGCGGTGTGCCCCCGCGCGGACTGCCCCGGCGGTGGCCGAGGCCGGATCAACGCCCGCGGCTTCTGCGCCGAATGCGGCCGCAGACCCCACCCCCCCACACCCACCCCACCCCCGGGCCGGGGCTCGGCCCCGGCCGCGACCGCGACAGACCCCGTCGCCGGACCCGGCACCGGTAACCACCCACCCGCCGAGGGCGCCGGACCTGCCCCGCACCCGGCCCGGGGCCCCGGCTCGGGCGCGACCGGCGCGGGACCCGGGGCCGCCACCGGCACGGGCAACATCGACTCCGGGGCGACCACCGCCACCGACCGCGCCCGCCGTCGCGACGCGGCGCGGAAGTTCACGCTGGGGCCCGCCGGGGACGGGCTGTTGGATCTGCCGCGCGTCGAGCTGCCGTCCCTCACCGACCTCGTGCTCGACGATCCGCGTCCCCCGTCGCGCGGTCAGATCTGCGGGCGGCCCGGCTGCGGGGAGACCGTGGGCGCGCCCTTCCACGGGGAGCCCGCGCTGTCGGCCGGGTACTGCCCCCGCTGCCGCCATCCGTTCGACTTCACCCCGCGGCTGCGCCCCGGGGATCTGCTGGGCGACCAGTACAAGGTGATCGGCTGTGTCGCGTACGGCGGGCTCGGCTGGGTCTATCTCGCCGAGGACACCCAGCTCGACCAGCAGCCCGTCGCCATCAAGGGTCTGATCAACAACGAGGACGAGGCGGCGCTGCGGGCGGCGGTCGAGGAGCGCCGCTATCTGACGATGCTCGACCACCCCGGCATCGTCCGCATCATCAACTACGTCACCCACCCCGAAGAAACCGCCGGCGACCGGCTCACCGGCTACATCGTGATGGAGTTCGTCGGCGGCATGACGCTCGCCCAGATACGGGACTGCATCGCGGACGCGATGCCGCCGTACGACGGGCCCCGGCTGTACGAGCACATCCTGGCGTACGGCTGTCTGGTGCTGCGCGCGGTCGGCTATCTGCACGGCGAGCGGCTGCTGTACTGCGACCTCAAGCCGAGCAACGTGATGCATTACGAGAGCCGCGTCAAGGTCATCGACCTGGGCGCGGTCCGCCGGCTCGGGCGGCAGGGCGGCGATCCGCCCGTCATCACCGAGGGGTTCGCCTCCCCCGAGTCGCTGCGGGGCGGCCCCCTCACCGAGCGCCACGACCTGTACGGCGTAGGCGCGACCCTGCGGTCGCTGTCCGACAAGGCCGGGCGGCCCGCCCAGGCGCCGCCCGGCCTCGGCGCCGAGTCCTACCGGCGGGTGCTGGCCCGCGCCACCGCCCGCGATCCGCGGCGGCGGTTCGGGTCGGCGGGCGAGATGTCCGAGCAGCTGTGGGGCGTGCTCCGGGAGATCCACGCGCTGCGGCTGCGGGAGGAACAGCCCGAGCCGTCCACGCTGTTCGCCCCGACCGCCGCACTGCTCGACGCGGGGCTCGGCCGGATCCCGGGGCTCGAACACTGGCTGGACGGCGATCCGGGCCGACCCCTCGCGCACGGGCTGCCGTCCCCGGAGCAGGTGCCGCCGGGGCTGCCGGTGCCGTTCCCGGACGCGGCGGACCCGGGCGCCGCCCTGCTCAACACCCCGACCGACAGCAGCCCGCGGCGGCTGATCGAGCAGCTGGGCGCTTTCCCGTACCCCTCGGCCGAGATCCGCTTCCGTACCTGCCGCGCCTATCTGGACCTGGGAATGCGGGACCGGGCGGAGGCCGAGCTGACGGCCGCCGAGGAGATCATCGGCAGTGGCGCCCCGTACGACTGGCGACCCGCCTGGCACCGCGCCCTGCTGCGGCTCGCGGGCGGCGCGGTGGCCGAGGCGCGGCGCGCGTTCGACGAGGTCTACAGCGCGCTGCCCGGCGAGTACGCGCCCAAGCTGGCGCTCGGCCACTGCGCCGAGCACCTGGGCGACCACGAGGCCGCCAAGCGGTTCTACGAGGCGGTGTGGGAGCGCAACCGCTCCCAGGGCAGCGCCGCTTTCGGCCTGGCCCGGCTGCGGCTCGCCGCCGGGGACCGGGGCGGGGCGGCCGCCGTCCTCGACGGGGTCCCGAAGGTCTCGCGCCACTACGACGCCGCCCGGATCGCGACCGTACGGGTGCTGGCGGGGCGGCTCAACGGACAGGACGGGCAGCCCACCGGGGAGGACCTGGTCGAGGTGCTGACCCGGGTGCCGCGGCTGTATCTGGACGACGGCCGCGCCCAGGGGCAGGCCCGGGACCGGCTCACCGCGGAAGTGCTGGAGGCGGCCCTCGGCTGGACGCTGCGCCGGGGAGCCGCGGGCGCTCCGGCGGACCCCGGGCTGCTGTTCGGCGAGGGGGACGACGAGCTGTCGGCGCGGTCGCGGCTCGAAGCGGTGCTGCGCCGGCTGGCCCGGCAGGCGGACAGCCCGGAGGCGCTGGGGGCGCTGGTCGACCGCGCCAACGCCATCCGGCCCATGACCGGCGTGTGACGGGGGAACAGGGGGATTACATGAGCCAGGACGGCCAGGACAGCCAGGACAACGAGAACCATCCGGGGCGGTACGGGGACCACGAGGGCAACGGCCCCGCCCTCACCTTGCGCGTGCACCAGAACAAGTACCTCCCGGCCGCCGGGGGCCGCGCCGAGATGCACGCCGTCATCGGCGTCGAGGCCCGGGGGCTCGGCCCGGCCGCGGCCCGTACCGCCGCCTCCGAGGTCATCGTCATCGACTGCTCCGGGTCGATGGGCTGGCCCCCGACGAAGATCGCGGCGGCCCGCCGGGCGACCGCGACCGCCGTCGGCGTGCTCCGCGACGGCACCCACTTCGCGATCATCGAGGGCACCGAACAGGCCCAGGTCGTCTATCCGTATCCGGGCGGCATGGCCGTCGCGGGCCCCGACACCCGGGCCGCCGCCGCCCGCGTCGCGGCCCGGCTGCCCGCCATCGGCGGCACGGCCATCGGCGCCTGGCTGGACCTGGCCCGGCGGCTCCACCTCAGCCGCCCGGCCGCGATCCGGCACACCCTGCTGCTCACCGACGGCCGCAACGAGCATGACGCGGCCGGATATCTGGACAAGGTGCTGGAGGCCTGCGCCCCGCACTTCACCTGCGACGCGCGCGGGATCGGCGACGGCTGGGACGCCGCCGAGCTGAAGCGGATCGTGCGCAGGCTGCACGGCCGCGCGGACGCGGTGCTGGACGACTCGGCGCTGGCGGCCGAGTTCGCGGACATGACGCGCGCCTCCATGGCCAAGGCGCTGGCCGAGGTGCGCATCCGGGTCCGTACCCGGGCGGGCGGCCGGATCGGCTTCGTCAAGCAGGTGCACCCCACCCGGGCCGACCTCACCGACGAGGGCACCCGGCCCGACGCGCGCACCTGGGAGTGCCGCACCGGCGCCTGGGGCGACGAGTCCCGCGAGTTCCATCTGTGCGTCCTCGCCGACCCCGAGGGCGATCCGGTGGGCGAGGACGTCGAACTGGCCACCGTCGACCTCGTGCTGGACGGCGATACGGATCTTCCGCCGCCCGCCGCGCAGTCCGTGCTCGTCCAGTGGACCGACGACCTGCTGCTGTCCTCCCGCGTCGATCCCCGGCTGGCGCACTACGGGGCCGACTCCGACCTCGGCCTCGCCATCACCGCGGGCTGCGACGCGTATGAGACGGGCGACCGCGAGGAGGCCCGGCGGCAGTGGGGGCAGGCCGTCCGGCTCGCGCACGGACTGGGCAGCGCCAAGATGCTGGAGCGGCTGCGCGGGCTGGTCCACATCGTCGACGCCGCCACCGGCGAGGTGCGGATCCGGGAGCCCATCCGGCCGCTGGACCTCAACTCGGCGATGATCGTCACCGAGGAGAGCGTCCGCTTCACCGGCGCCGCCCTCACCCCGGCCCCCACCGGACCGGACGTGATCTGCCCCAACCCGTCCTGCCGCCGCACCGCGCCCGCCACCGCCGCGTACTGCCAGAAGTGCGAAACCCCGCTGCGACCGGAGGAGGGGTCATGAGCGGCACCCGGGCCTTCCTCGTCCGGCGGCTGACCGCGCTGCTCGCCGTCACGGGGGTGGCGGTGACCACGCTGTTCGCCGCGTACTACGGCGTCAGCCGCAACTGCGCGGCGGTCAGCGACCGGTCGACCCCCGCGATCCTGCAGGTGGCCGCCGCGATCGACGCCCTCCACACCTCCAACGACAGGGCCATGTGGAGCCTCACCGGCCCCACCACCGACGTCGAGGGGCTCGGCGAGGACTACCGCAACAAGCTGTCCACGGCCAACCAGAGCCTGGCCCAGGCCGTCAAGAGCACCACCGGCGGCAAGGGGGCCCGTCAGTCGCTGCTCACCATCGCCGGGCTGGTCTCCTCGTACAGCGACCTCATCGAGCAGGCGTATGTGAACCGCGACAACGATGATCTGCGCGACGCCTATCTGAGCTACGCCACGGCCATGCTCACCCGGGACGACGACGGCATCCTGGCCCGGCTGGGCATCGTGCAGAAGGGGCAGCAGAAGGTGCTGCGGACGCAGACCTCGTTCGGCGGGCTGCTGACGTTCGCCTGGTGGGTGCTGGTGCCCGCGCTGTTCCTCACCCTCGCGGTGCTGCTCGTCCTCACCCAACGGTATCTGCGGCACCGTTTCCGCCGACTGGTCAACCCCTGGCTGATCGCGGCGACCGCGCTGCTGATCGCGGTGGTGCCGCTGGCCGCCTTCGCGTACCAGACCCAGGAGCGGCTGGCCTCGGCCGGGCGCACCCTGCACCGGACGGACATCGGCTCCAGCGGCGGCGAGACCGCCAAGACGGTGGCGACGACCATGCGGGGCACCCACTGGCGGGCCGGGGCCGGGGGCTGGATCCCCCTGGGCGGAGCGGCCCTCGCCGCGCTGATCCTCATCGGGCTCCAGCCGCGCATCAACGAGTACAGGTTCCAGCCGCGATGAGCGCCCGGACGAGCCCCCGCGGCAGCTCCTGGAACGTGAGCGCGGCGATCCTCGGGCTGTGGCTGGTGGTGCTGACCGCGGTCGGTGTGGGCGACACCGGCGGACAGCGGTCGCACGGGAGCGTCAGCGTGCTGGCCACCTGGACCGGACACGAGGGCACGGCCTTCCGCCGACTGCTCCGGTCGTTCACCGCCGAGACCCACATCCGGGTCGACTACCAGGGCACCACCGCGCTGCGCGAGGTGCTGTCCTCGGACGTGAAGGCGGGCACCCCGCCCGACATCGCCGTCCTGCCCACCCCGGGCGAACTGGCCACCTACGCGGACGCCCTGCAGCCCCTGCAGAAGGTACTTCCCAGGAAAACCCTCGCGGCCTACGACGGCCCGCTGTGGAAACCCGCGCCGCGCGGGGACAAGGCGATCTACGGGATCGCGGTCAAGGCCGACCTGAAGAGCATCGTCTGGTACGACCGGGACCGCCACGACCCGCGCGAACTGCCCCTCCTCGCCGCCCGGGACGGCCAGTGGTGCGCCGGAATGGGCGGCGACGCGACCTCCGGCTGGCCCGGCACCGACTGGGTCGAGGACATCCTGCTCCAGCAGCAGGGCAAGGCCGTCTACGAGGCGTGGGCGACCGGCCGCCTGGCCTGGACGGACCCCCGGATCAAGCAGGCGTGGCGAACCTGGGGCTCCCTGTTCGGGAAGGGCGCGGCGCGCACCGCGCTGCTCACCGACTTCCGGGCCGCGGGCCGGAAGCTGTTCGCCACGCGGCCCCCGTGCGCGCTGGAGCACCAGGGCTCGTTCATCCGCGGCGACTACCCGAAGAAGCACCGCGCCCGCGCCGCCTTCGACTTCTCCAGCGGGCTGATCCCCCGCGCCGACCGGCGCACCACCGCCCGGGAGGTGTCCGCGGACTTCGCGGTGATGTTCCGCAAGACCTCGCAGTCGCAACAGCTCCTGGCGTACCTCACCCAGGCGGATCACCAGACGGCCTGGGTGCGGAACACCCCGCGCGACGCGACCCCGCCGTTCTTCGCGAACAGCGAGGTCCCCTCGGCCCTCGGGAGGTACGACGGCGTGGCCCGGCGGATCGCCCGCACGCTCAGGGACTCCGGCTCGCTGTGCCTGGACGCGTCCGACGCCATGCCGACCCGGATGCGGCTGGCCTTCCAGCGCGCCGCCCTCGCCTACCTCAGCGAGGTCGGCAAGGGCCCGAACGCGCTGCTGACCAGCCTGGAGAAGGTCCGCACCGACCTGCACCGGGACCCCGGACAGCCCGGGCTGCCGACCGTCTGTGGCTGATCCCCGGTCCTACGGCGCCATCTCCTCCGGGCAGGGCGTGCCGCGCGGCAGCTGGTACTTGCCCGCTATCCGGTAGATGCCGGGGCGCGGGGCGTGCAGCACGGTCCACTCGTCCTCCGGCTGGCCCTCCACGGCGTCCTCGACCTCCTTGGTCAGACAGCCCTGGCGGTTGACCGGCAGCTCGTCGCTCCGGTCGGCCTTCGGCGCGTGGACGCTGCGCCCCTGGGAGTCGACCAGGCCCAGCCACGGCGAATACGGGATGCGGATCAGGACCGGTCCGCGCTCCCGCACCTTCAGCACCAGCTGGTCGGCGCCCGCCCGCTCCACGGTGGCCGGCGGGTTGGCGAGCTGCGTCGGGTTCTTGACCTCGTACAGCTTCCAGTTGGCGTCCGACCACACCTGCCGCAGATACGGCAGGTCGGTGCCCAGCAGCCGGGACTCCTTCTCGGCCCCCTGGTCCGGGTTGTCGGCCGGCAGCACCACGAAATGCACCGCCCAGCGCTTGAGCCACTCCTGGTAGGTCGCCGGGGTGAGGGTGTTTTCGCCGTAGAAGATCGGGTTGCGGTCCAGGTCCCGCTGCCGGTTCCAGCCGCGCGCCAGGTTGACGTACGGGGCGAGCGCGGAGGACTCGCGGTGACTGCGCACCGGCACCACCTCGACCCGGCCCCGGTCGGCGTCCACCCGCTTCAGCCGGTCGACCAGCGGTGCCAGCTCACGGGCCCAGGACGCCGAGGGGGTGGTGTGGATGACGTCGTCGGCGGTCTTGACGACCTGCCACACCGTGATCGTCGCGAGCGCCAGCACCAGCGCGATCCACCGCTGCCCGGCCCGCGTGGTGCGCAGCTCGGCGCGGGCGGGCCGGATGCGGCGCTCGCTCAGCGCGGCGATCACCACCACACCGCCGAAGATCATGCCAAGACGGGAGATGTTGGTGCCGATCTGGGAGGGGATCACCCAGGTGAGCACCACGCCGAGCGAGTACAGCGCCGCGCCGACCCGCACCGTGCGCCAGTCGGCCGGGGACAGCAGCCACCCGGCGAGACCGGCGGTGAGCGGCAGCACCACCGAGCCGATGGACATCGGCTGCTCGCCGGAGAACGGGAACAGCCATGCGGACAGCGCGACCACCACCGCCGGGGTGACGCCGAGCGCGTACGCGGCCGGGCGCCGCTTGGTCAGCCACAGCGCGGCCGCCACTATCCCCACGAACAGGCCCGCCACCGGGCTGGCCATGGTCGACATCCCGGACAGCAGGGCGGCCAGCAGGAACCGTCCGGTCCGGTGATGCCAGTGCCGGGACCGCCACCGCACCGGCCACGCGAAGATCACCGCGACCGCGGCGAGGCCGAACATCGCGCCGAGCCCGAAGGTCACCCGGCCCGAGATCGCGTTGCAGACCAGCGCGAACGCGCCGTACATGGCGGGCCACATCGGCCGCGTGACCGAGCGGCTGCGGACCAGCAGCAGGGCGAGCAGCCCCGCGGACAGGGTCCCGGCGATCACCATGGTCGACCGCACGCCGAGGACCGCCATCAGATACGGCGAGATGACGCTGTACGACACCGGGTGCATGCCGCCGTACCAGGCCAGGTTGTACGCCGAGTCGGGGTGCTGGAGCGCGAACTCCGCCCAAGCGTCCTGCGCGGCGAGGTCGCCGCCGCTGTTCGCGAGCAGCGCGACCCACAGCAGGTGCAGCCCCGCGGCGGCGGCCAGCGCGGCGGGCACCGGTCGGCGCAGGGCGGCCCAGGCGCGCCGGAAGACCCCCGTCCGAGCGGCCGCCTCACCTCTGTTGGCCGCTTTCGCCGCTTGATCGTCCGGCTCGGTGGAGCGCTGCGCGGGCAGGCGTATTCGCGCCGCGGTGCTCTCCTCCGAGCTGCCGTTCTTGCCGGCCCGTGTCGGATCCACGGTGGTCACTGTGGCTCTCCCCGTCTCCCCCGAGGTCTGCCCCTGTTCATCTTTTCAACCCTGTACCGGTACCCCACGGTTCGCCTTGGTCTGGGCGAGTCAGGGTCGGGGGACATCATGCGACGCTAGCACGCAAGGCGGTACGTGACCGGCTACGGACACCGGCGCGGCTCCCGCGCCGGTGTCCCGCCCGGCTCAGGAGATACGCGTCAGCTTCGCCCCGAAGGTCGGCTCGGACAAGTCGTTTTGCAGCGCCACCGGCGCCTTGACCTGGCCGGGGCCGGTTCCCACGGTCACCTGGCCGACGACGGTCCCCGCCTTCGCCGAGTGCGGAATGGTTTTGCCACCGTCACCGATCTTGATGTCGACGTTCAGCCCCGCCCAGCCGACCGCCTTCAGGTCCTTGGTGGCGACGACCGGAGTCGTACCGCCGAGGCCGTCGTCCACCTGGCCGACGACATCGCCCTTCTTGATGACGGTCGCCGAGGTCAGGGCGTCCTGCACGGCGGTGATCAGCTTGTAGCTGTTCGTCTGGGCCAGCTGGAGGCTGGCGTCCAGCGTGGTGGGCGCGCGCTGTTCGAGCACGACGCCGAGGATCCGCTGCTTCTTGCCCTCGATCGTCCGCACCGCGCCCCACATCAGCGCACCGCCCGCCGGGGTCGACGAACCGGTCTTGATACCGATCACGCCGGGCTTCACCAGCAGATTGTTGTTGTTGTAGATCTTGCCGTCGAGGCCGGGGATGTCGGTGTTGGGCGTCGCCACGACCTCCCGGAACGCGTCGGAATCCATCGCCGCCTTCGCCAGCTTGAGCTGGTCGGCAGCGGTGGACTTGGTCGACTCCTTGAGCCCACTGGGGTCGGTGTAGGTCGTGTTCTTCATGCCCAGGCTCTTGGCCGCGTCGTTCATCTTCTTGGTGAACGCGGCGATGGATCCCGCGTCCCAGCGGGCCAGCAGCCGGGCGATGTTGTTGCTGGAGTTGATCAGCAGCAGCTGGAGCAGCTGGTGCTGGGTAAAGGTCTGGCCCTCCTTCACCGCCGCCTTCGACTCGTCGATGGCCCCCGCCTCCTTGGCCGCCGTCGGGTCGATCTTGATGCGCGGGCCCTCCGCACCGGCCTTCAGCGGATGCTCCTTGAGCACCACGTAGGCCGTCATCACCTTGGTGACACTGGCGATCGGCACCGGCTTCTGCTTCCCCGACGTGCCCAGGCTGCCCACGCCCTGGACCTCGGCCGCGGACTGGCCCTCATCGGACCACGGCATGGCCAGCTTGTCGCCCTTGAACGCGTACGACGCGTCGGACGTCAGCTGCAGCTCCGGTTCCGGCAGCGGCCGCACCGCCTGGGCGATCCCCAGCAGCACGACGAGCAGGATGACCAGCGGCGTCCAGATCTTGACCCGCCGCACCGCGTTGCGGATCGGCGTCTCGGGCTTGGGCGGCGTGTTCGTCAGCTGCGCCAGCAGATCAAGCGGCGCGGGCTGCTTCCCGTCCGGCGTCTGCGGTGGCAGCGGCTGCTGCTTGGTGCGCTCGGTCTCCGGCACGTCGGCGGGCTTCGCCGGTGCGGTGTCCGGCTTCGCCGGTGCCTTCGTCTTTTCCGGTGCCTTCGCGGGGGCGGGGGCGTCGGCGGAGCGCAGCGGTACGAACTTGCTGGTGCGCTCGTTGTCGCCCTCGGACCGCTTCGTGCCCTTGTCGCCATCGAGTGCCTTGATGGCGGTGGTCGGCTGGTCGACGCCCTTCTTCTTCTCCGGCAGCACGCCGAACGCGGCGGTGGGCCGGTCGAGCTGCTTGCCGCCCTTGCCGTCCTCGTCCTTCTGGTCCTTCTTGTCTTCCTTCTCCGCCTTCTCCTCGTCCACCTTGGGCGCGCGGAAGACGGCGGTCTTCTGATCGATGGACGGACCGCCCGACGGCTTGTCGTCGTCCGAGGCGGCCTTCGCCTCGTCCGCGTCGCCCCCGTCGTCATCGGCCCCCGCCCAAGCGGGACGCCGCCCGCCGGAGGCGCGCTTGTCGTCGGCCTCGGCGTCGGACGGCGCCTTCGGCGTCCGGAACACCGCGGTCTTCTGGTCGACCGTCGACTTCGACGAGGCGTCGTCGGAGGCGTCGTCGGAGGCGTCGTCGTCACCCTTGGCGCGGGACGTGGCATCGTCGTCACTCTTGGCGTCGGACGCGCTTGCGCCGGAGTCGGCGTCCTTACCGTCCGCACCGTCCGCGTCGCCGTCGCCCTCGGCGTCGGAGCCCGCCTTCGCCGGACGAGACGCCCCCGAGCCCTCGCCGCTGGACGCGGCCTTCTCGGCGTCGTCGTCACCGTCGGCGTCCGACGTCGCCGCGGCCGCCCCCTTGGCGTCGGACGCGCCCGCGTCGTCCTTGGCACCGGAATCGGCATCCTCGGCGTCCGACACCGCCTTCGGCGTCCGGAACACCGCGGTCTTCTGGTCGACCGGCGTCTTCGACGCGTCGTCCTCGCCGCCGTCGTCGTCCGACGTCACCTCAGCCGTCTGCTCGGCGTCGGACGCACCCGCGCCGGCCTCGGCGTCCTTACCTTCCGCGTCGCCGTCGCCGTCGCCCTCGGCGTCGGAGTCCGCCTTCGCCGGACGAGACGACTCCGAACCCTCGCCGCCGGACGCGGCGTCCTTGCCCTCGGCCTCCGCATCCGCGTCCGCATCCTCATCCGGTTCGTCGGACGCGCCCCAGGCCGCGACGGCCTCCCGCAGTCGGGTGTCGCCCCCCTCGGCCTCGTCCGCCTCACCGGATCCACCGGACTCCGCTTCGACGGATTCACCGTCTTCGCTTTCGCGAACGTCAGGCGTATCGCCGTCACCCGCAGCTTCCGGACGCTCCGATTCCGGTTCCGCCGACGCCGCGCCGGACTCGGCGGGAGCCGACTCGGGCGCACCCCCGGCGCCATCGGCGCCATCGGCGACGGCGAGCGCCGACCGCCCGCCGCCGGCTTCCTCATGGGAGGCCGTGAGCCGCGGATCGCGTGCTCCCCCAGCCGTCTCCCCCGACGACTTCTGCTGATCCGACTTGCCGGGGGACTCGCCCGCCACCGATGCCTCCTCGATACGTCACACGGGACGCCGAGCGCCTCCTGACGCCGCGTCCCGCATTCCAACCATCAACCAGTGTCCTGTGTGTCCGGCGCGCAGCCGTACAACGCCACCGCCGGAGAGCGCCTCAGGGTGATCGCTCACCCGCTAGACGAGAAAGACATACCTACCGGTTCCCGCCCAAATCCACCAGGCACTCTCGACAGACCAATGTGGCAGGGGTCACCCTGTCATTCATCCACGCGGGGAGGCATGGATGGGCAGGAGCCGCAGAACAATTCCGGAGGAGCTTCTGCTGCTGGCCCTGGACCCGACCACGGGTACCACGGCGCAGCCGCAGTCGCTCGACCTCGGCTTGGCCGGGGCACAGCTAGTAGAGCTGGCTCTGGCCGGACGGATAGCCCCTGACGGGGATCGTATCGCCGTGGTGCTGCCACGGCCGACCGGAGATCCAACTCTGGACTCCGCACTGGAACTGCTGCGCCGTCGCGGCAGTCCGGTTCGGGCTGTCCACTGGATCGGCGGGCCCCGGCTGGGGCTGCGCCAGACGTATCTCACGCACCTGGAGCGGTGCGGCATGGTGCATGCCGTGGCGGGCCAGATGTGCGGGGTACTGCCGACGACTCGCTACCAGGCGACGGACACGGCGATCAGTCGGGAGATCAGGGCCCGGCTGGACAGTGCGATCCGTACCGGCGTACCGCCGGACCCGCGGACCGCCGCGCTCGCCGCCCTGGCCCATGCGGTCGGGCTCGGCAAGCACCTGTATCCCGGGAACGAGGGGCGCTCCTCGCGCTCCAGGCTCCGGGATTTGATCAGGCACGACCCGATGGGCGGTCTGGTGGCGCACGCTGTGTTGGACGTGCAGAACGGTGTCGCGGCGCAGCCACGGCGCGCACCGGCCGCAGGCCGACAGCCCGGAGCACGCGTCGCGGAGCCCGCGGCCGGGGTCCCGGCACAGCCGTCCCGCCGCGGCATGGACCGCGTCGGAGCGCGCTGACCCATCACCAGGAGGCCCCCAGGGCGCCCCAGGACGCCACACAGCATCCCTGAGCGGCTCCGGCACCCGGAAGGAGCCTCCGGAGCACCACAGCGCACGACAGGGCATCACAGCGCACCACAGGGCACTTGCAGGGCACGGCAAAGCACGACAGGGCACCAAGGGCACCACGGAGCACCAACCGGACTCGCAAGAGCCCGCAGAACCGATACAGCACGCACCACCGACCGCACCGCAGTCCCCACCGACCCGGTCCGGGAGCCGCTGAAGCGCGGGGTGGTGGGACGGCCGTTCCGGACGACCGGCCGTCCCGCCGCCCCGCGCGCGCGTTCGATCGCCCTTTGTACGGTCTTTGTCGGGCCATTTCCCAGCGCGGCCGGGTCCGGTAGTGGCAGGCTGCTGAACAGCATGTATCAGCAGTACGAAGCCGGAGGTGCACGTCCCGTGACATCGAACGTCGGCCCCACTGTCCGGCGACGCCGGTTGGGCCAGGAACTGCGCAGGCTCCGCCAGGAGAAGGGCATGACGGCGGAGGAGGTGGCGGAGGAGCTGATGGTCTCCCAGTCGAAGATCAGCAGACTGGAGAACGGCCGGCGCAGCATCAGCCAGCGCGATGTACGCGACCTCTGCCGGACCTACAAGGTCGAGGACAAGGCCCTGATCGATTCGCTTATGCAAATGGCGAAGGAGTCGCGCCAACAGGGCTGGTGGAACGCCTTCGGCGACGTCCCGTACAGCGTCTACATCGGGTTCGAGACGGACGCGGCGTCCCTGCGGGTCTACGAACCCCAGGTGATGCCGGGGCTGTTGCAGACCCCGGAGTACGCCGAGGCGGTCATCAGCGGGGCGCTGCCCGAGGTCGCCCCGGACCAGATCGCCCAGCGGGTGCAGGTGCGGCTGCGGCGGCAGGAGCGGATCACCGACCCGCTGACCCCGCTGCGATTGTGGGCCGTGGTGGACGAGGCGGCGATGCGGCGCGTGGTGGGCAACCACAAGATCATGAGCGACCAGCTGGAGTACCTGGTCCGCATGAGCCACGAGCCGCATGTGACGGTGCAGGCGCTGCCGTTCGGCATGGGCTCGCACCCGGGCATGAGCGGGCAGTTCACCATCCTGGAGTTCTCCGACGAGTCGGACACGAGCGTCGTCTATCTGGAGGGCGTGACGAGCGACCTCTATCTGGAGAAGCTCACCGACGTGCAGAGCTACAGCATGATGTACGAGCATCTGCGGGCCCAGGCGCTGAACGTGGACCAGAGCCGCCAGTTCATCACCGAGGTGGCGCAGGACCACGCGCGTCGGCACGGGGAGGACTGACGACGCCGGTCGCGAGCGAGCGCGGAGCGTACACCTCCGCACTCCGCCGTGGAAGAGGCCGGTGGAATATGCCACCCGGTCGAGTGAATGGCCACCTTTCCTCACGATGTTGACGAGTAACGTCGGCCTCGCCTCCAAACGGGGGTGCATCTCCTCAACAGAACGCATCGGAGCAATTGTGTCCATTCAGCAGGGAAAGACGAGTACGTGGGTGAAATCCTCGTACTCCGCAGGAAACGGCGCTTGCGTAGAGGTCGCCTCCCCGGTCGTCGACGAGATCGCCGTGCGCGACTCCAAGGACCCGCACGGACCGACGCTCAGCTTCGCCCCCGCCTCCTGGTCGGCCTTCGTCGCCGACGTCCACGGCGGAGCCTTCGACCTCGGCTGATCCTGCTGTTCGACCGACCGCGGCAGCGCGGTCAGGACCCGTAGAGCCGCAGTTTCGCAGTAACGCCACAGAGCCCTCTCGACCGGCCGCCGTCCCTGCCGAGAGGGCTCGTCGCATTTCGGTCTCCCTTACCTTCGGCGAAGCCTTCACCGAAGCCTTCATCGGAGTCCCGCGACATAGCGGTCGGTCCCGGGAATCGTCGGAATGAACGGCGCGACGAATTCCACCCGGCCCAGTCCGGACCGCTCCACATCGGCGTCCAGACCCGTCAGATATTCCTCCCAGCACATCCGCGGGTCGCGCTCCAGGAACCAGAGCAGGGTGAGCCTGGTGTCGACGCCCTCCACCTGTTTGACGTATGCCATCCGGTTCGACGGCAGCGGGGTCGGGCGGAAGACGGTCACCAGCGCGGCGGGCGAGCCGGCCAGGCGGCGGGGCAGATGGCGGGCCGTGAGCCAGTCCAGCAGCTCCCCGCGCCGCTCGGGGCTCTCGCTCTCGACGACCTCCAGGACCAGCCCGGCGTAGGGATGGTCGAGGGCGTGATGGTCGCGCGGCCCGGCCGCGCCGTCCCGGTAGACGGTCGCCTCCCGGTCGTGGAAGGCCGTCAGGACGTGCGTGCGCTCCTGGAACACCCGGCCGTCCCGGTTCAGCCGCTTGTTGATGCCGACCGTCCACCGCATGTGCTCCGCGTAGCGGTCCTCGGTGAGCCAGTAGACGGAGAGGTAGCAGCCCGCGGTGACCGGCTGGGCGACCGCGGACTTCGCCGGGTAGCGCAGGCGCTGGAGGTCGCGGGTGGCGACCCAGCGGCGGCCGGCGTAGATCCACGGCATGGCCATCGCGCCCGCGATGAAGTGGTCGTCCTCGTAGCTCTGGTCCAACTGCCGCCCTACGCACCCGATCTCAACCCCGTCGAGGGCATCTGGTCCGTGCTGCGGCGCACCGTCCTGGCCAACCGGACCTTCGCCGACGCTGACGACCTGATCACCGCTGTCCGACGCGGATTACGCCAGCTCCAGTACCGCCCCGATGTCCTCGACGGTTGCCTCACCGGCACAGGTCTCCAGCGCAAGCCACCATGACGACACCACGCTTTGAAGGTCAGTAAGCAGCGTCGCCGCCATCACGGTACGGGCCCACCTGGAGGTATTCCGCGATCAGTTCACGCGGAAGTAGGGGCATCAGTTGGCTTGCTGCATCGAGTGTCATCTCGTCCGCTTCTTCCGCCGAGCCGGCCTCTGGCACCGCCCAGCCCTGGAGCCCCTTCGTACCTGTGGAGACTGGATGGAAGAGTACGGTTCCGTCCGCGGCGGAGAGCCACACCCCGCTCGGGTCATCACGCTCGCTCTCCTCGATGCGGTGAGCGAGACCGTCACCCCGTTTCCCGTCACCCCGGATCTCACCATTTCCGGAATGATCTGCGAATTCGTAGGAACTGTCCAGGGATTCCGCGCCCCGCAGATCCCTATCCAATATTCTGTTCCGATTCTCCCGCCGGCTCCCGCCCGGCACCGTCATCGCTATCGCCCCCGCGGTTTCTTTTCGCCTACTCTCTATTGCGCGACTGCGGCCCATCCCCCGATAAGTAGGCGAGCCATATGCCCCGGCGGACCATCGCCCTCCCTGCGCCTTGATTCCTACCCTTGCGAATAGCGAAGGGCGTTTGCAGGAATTTCCCGGAAGCGTCAACTCCATGGTATAGCCTGGAAAGGCAGACATAGCCAGATCCAGACCCGCAGCAGGGAGAAGTGTGCGCGCGATCAGGATGGAGCAGTTCGGTGGTCCGGAGGTGCTACAGGCGGTCGAGGTCCCCGACCTTGAGCCACGAGCCGCCCATCATCTCTTGCAGGTGAGCCGTGCAGGGGTGAACTACGCGGACATGCACGTACACGGAGACAGCTATCTTGCCCCCGTGACTCTGCCCTACATTCCCGGCAACGAAGTGGTCGGCCGCACGGCAGATGGCAAGCGCTTCGTCGGGCTTACTCAGGGCGGCGGCTACGCCGAGCAGGCCCACGTCCACCGCCGCACTTCATGGGAAGTGCCGGACGACGTGAGTGACGAGCAGGCAGTGGCGCTGTGTCTCCAGGGCAATTCGGCCTACCACCTGCTGCACACCGTCTCCGGTGTGCAGCAAGGCCAGACCGTGGTGATTCCGGCCGCCGCGGGCGGCTTGGGCTCCATAGCCGTCCAGTTGGCCAAGAGTATCGGCGCGAAGGTGATCGCTTTGGCGAGTACCAAAGAGAAGCGCCAACGGAAGACCTCGGCGCGGACGCAGTCGTCGACTCCACCAGCGAGAACCTGACCGAGGAAATCAAGGAGGTGGCGGGCGGCCCGGTCCAGGTCGCGCTGGAGATGACCGGCGGACCGACCTTCCACTCCATCGTCGCCGCTCTCGCCCCGCGCGGCCGACTGGCCGTGTATGGATACGCGTCGGGCCAGACGACAGACGTATCGACGAAGGTGCTGATGGAGCGCTCGATCACCGTCTCCGGATTCTGGCTGCCGTCGCTGTACAGCGACCGGAACGCCCTGCCCACCAGCATGAACGCGCTGTTCGACGCTGTGCGCGCCGGCTCGCTGCGGCCGGTCCTCGGTCAGGTCTATCCGTTGAACGAGGCAGGTGCTGCCCACGCGGCTCTGGCCGCTCGGACGCACACAGGGAAGCTCTGTCTGGATACCGCCGGGTGGTTTAGAAGCCAAAGTTACCCTTTACCCTCGGTTGGAACGAGAGTGCGGCGCCCCCGCTCGATCACCCGAGACGAGCCGCCCCAGACTTCGAGGCTAGTGATTTCCCGTGAACTGAGGCGCTACCTTGCACGTGCCCGTCTCGGTGATCGTTGACGCGGGGGCTCTGGCGACTCGCGCAGATCGAGGCGTCGATCCCGGCGGGCCGACTCGGCTACCCCTTGCTCACCTGTCCCTTGTTCACCGTCCCTTGTTCACCTGTCCCTTTGATCATCGCCGACATGTGCCTGCTGCTCAGCGCCGAGCACGCGGACGCGGTCACCGGCGCCTGCTGGGACGCCAACGGCGGCCTCTACATGCACGGACAGCGCCGCCCCCCACCCTCACGAACGCGAAGGCGTACGGATGTTCAGTGTCGCCGACGTCTCCGACGAGACGGACACCATCAAGACCCCCCGGCTCGTCCGCACCGACGGCATCCCCCTCGACTCCTGCCCGGCCGGCGCGCATATCGACGTGGACGGGCCCACCGGGATCACCCGCCCGTACTCCCTGTGCGGCCCGCCAGAGGACAGCGGCGGCTACACCATGGCGGTCAAACGCGAAGAGGACTCCCGAGGTGGCTCCCAGGCCCTGCACGACAAGGTCGCTCCCGGTACGCAGCTGACCATCGTCCTGCACCCCGGTCTCGGCCGGCAGACGGCGGCCGAGGTGCTCGCTACGGAACTCGCCGCGCTCCCGGCAGCCGTACACGTCTACTTCTGCGGCCCGCAGGGCTTCATGGACCAGGTCGCCGCCCTCGCGGCCCGCACGCTGCCCGGGACCCACGTCCACCGCGAGCTGTTCCAAGCCGGTGAACTCCCGGCCGGGTGCGAGAGCTCAGAGGTCGAACTGGACACCGGCGAGGTCTGCACCGTCCCGGCGGACACGAGCATCGCCGACGTGCTGGAGGAGAACGGTGTGCCCCTGTAGGCGTCCTGCCGCGAGGGCATCTGCGGGACCTGTCTCCTGCGGGCCATCGAGGGCGAACCCGACCACCGTGTCCACTGCCTGTCCGCCCGGGAGAAGGCGGCCGGCGATCAGATCCCGCCTGCGGCGCGCGCGAAGCCGCCGCTTCTGGTGGTGGAGCTGTGGTGAGCGCGAACCGACCCACACAGAGTGTCGTGGAGAATGGGGATTGAAGATGCACCTCTTCGGGCGAGACCCGGAATTCAATCTGCTGAAATCACTGCTTGCCGAATGTGAGATCGGCAAGGCGGTGACCGTGTTATTAGAGGGAGGAATCGGATACGGAAATGTGCTGGCACATTTTGGCCACCATGTGAAGGACTCCGGGGCGGTCATGGTGAACGCCTGCGACCTGGGGTTAGACAGTGTTCCCAGCGTGAGTTCGATGAGTTCGTTACGAACCGCCGAGTTCACCGAGTTCTGCGCCCGGCTTGAGGACCTGGCCGAGCAGTCACCAGTGGTCATCTGCGTAGACGACCCACAGGAGCTCGACAACCCAAGCTGGCGCTGGCTGCTGGAGGCCACGCGGGCCAGGCTCCGGTCCAGCAGGCTGATGCTCATCCTCGTGCAGACGCTCGGCCAACAACTCAGCCCGGAGTTCCACTGCGAGCTCCTGCGGCAGCCCCATCTCCACCGGGTCGCGCCGCGCCCAATGACCCGGGACCAGATCGCCGAGCTGGTCGGTGATCCGGAGGGCCGGCCATCGAACGACATCTTCCTGGACGACGTGTTCCGGCTGAGTGGCGGCAATCCCCTGCTCGTGCGGGCACTGTTAGAGGAGCACCGGATCCACAGTGCCGTCTGCCAGGACACGCCGTGGCCTGCCGCCGATGGGCTCTTCGCGCAGGCCGCGGTCAACTGCGTGCAGGGCTACGGCCCCTCGGTGTCGCGCCTCGCAGTCGGCATCGCCATCCTGGGCAGGGATTCCGGGCCTGAGCTGTTGAAGGAGCTGCTCGGGCGGAACGCCGCCGAGACAGCACGCGGAATGTTCGCGCTGGCCTCGGCCGGTCTGGTCGACGGCTACCGCTTCCGGCACCCCTTGGTCGAGCGCGCAGCCTTGGACACCATCGGCCCCGGGCAGCGCGCCGAACTGCACCACCAAGCCGCGGAACTGCTCAGTCGGCACGGTGCCGGTAGCCGCACCATCGCCCAGCACCTGCTCGAAGCGGGCTCGGCGACGGAAGACTGGCATGTGGCCGCTTTGAGGGACGCCGCCGATGAGGCGCTGGACGCGGACGCCGCCGAACAAGCCGACGCCTACCTCGAACTGGCCCAAGCCGCCTCCACCGATTCCTGGGAACGGGGCCGCATCCGCCTGAAGCGGACACTCGTCAAGTGGCGCGTCGACCCCTCTTGCGTCGAACACCACGCTCTCAACGGCTACCGCGGGGAACGGGCACCGGGATCCGAGCTCTGCCCTGCCGATGCCGTTCTGCTGGTCCAGCTGTTGATCAGCCTGGGCCGTGTGGAGGAAGCGGGAGAACTGCTGCGGGAACTACGGCCCACTCTGCGTGGTCTCCGCGATACGACGGACGTCGAGGGCGTCGGCGACACGTGGCCGTGGTCCTTTTACCCGGTGACCGGTGTCCTGTCAGCCTGGTGTGCCGGTTCCGTCGCTCTTGCGGACTCCCTGTCCGAAGAAGACCTCGCCCACAGCGACTCCCCCCATGACGTGCTGGGGGCGCTGACCGCCTGGATCAAGGGGCTGGAAAGCAAGCCCGGTAATCTCCAGGACTCGGAGAACCTGCTGCGGATCACGCCGCTGTCCGACATGACGCTCAGTCTCATTCTCGGCGAACTGAACTCGCTCACGCGGGCCGGCCGGCCGGACCTGGCGGCCGCCTGGTGTGACGTCTTCCTGAAGAACGCGACCGAGCGGGGTGTACTGGGCTGGCATCGGCTGTTCTCCGCTGTGCGAGCCGATATAGCGCTGCGGCAGAGCAACCTGACCGACGCGGAGACGTTCGCCTGGATGGCCCTGGACCGCGCCGCCGAACCGTCCAGCACCTGGCTGCACGGCGGCCCGGTCACCGTCCTGATCACCGTCTACACCGAGATGGGACGTTACAAGGACGCCGCGCATCTGCTGGACCGCCCGCTGCCGGAGGCGCTGTTCCGGAGTGTCTACGGGCTCGCGTATCTCCGCGCCCGCGGTCGCTACGCCCTGGCCATCAACCGACCCCACCTCGCGCTCTCCGACTTCCTCAGCATCGGCCGGCTCGCGGAGCGCTGGGGTCTGACTCCGTCGGCAGAGCCGCCCTGGCAGGTGGACGCTGCCCATGCCTGGCTCCGGCTCGGCGATCGGGAGCAGGCAGAACGGATACTGGCCGAGCACGACAGTGCGACGGCCGGCGCCGACGCGGCGGCGAACGGCGCAGTGCTGCATGTCCGCGCGCTGCTGGCCGCACCGGGCGAGCGGACACGACTGCTCCTCCAGGCCGCCGAGAGGATGCGGGAGACCGGGGACCGCCTGCAACTGACCAAGGTCCTCGCCGACACGGCGTCCACCTACGAGGAGTTGGGCTGGGGCAGGCGTGCCGAGGCTTTCAGTCGTATGGCACGGCAGATCGCAGGCGACTGCGGTGCGCAGGTCCCGCCCGAGCCGATCGGCTCCGCCCATCGCCACCCACCCGAGGAGGGCGTGTCCTCGACACTCGACTACCTCGAAGCGGACATCGCTACCAAGCTGAGCGAAGCCGAGCGCAAGGTTGCCGCGCTGGCGGCCAGGGGGCTGACCAACCGCGAGATCTCGGCCAAGTTGTTCATCACGATGAGCACCGTGGAGCAGCACCTGACCCGCGTGTACCGCAAGCTCGACATCACCAGCCGACAGCAGTTGCCACCTGAGCTCCTCTGGCCCTCTCCCAGACGGCATGAGGCTCGGGCAGGACTCTGGCGCACGGCCGACCCGGCGGCATGACCGTGCCGGCGCAGGCTTGCGTGCCGCCTCCGCCGAGACCTGGGGATTCCGCCCGCCGTACGAACGTCCCAGAAGTCTGCCTGACATGCGCACAGCGCGTTCCCAATACCCCCCTGCACTTTGCGCGGCAATGTCCGGAACGGTGAAACATCGTTCCGGGAATTCCGGCAACCGATGCGCCCAGGGATTCACGCGTGCTCCCCGTGGCGTCTCCACGAAATACGGTCGTAAGCCAGACCGGACAACTCTGTTCTCTAGACAGAAAAGAAGGACGGATATGACGACCCGCGCAATAGTTCTCGGCGCCGGCCTGGCCGGTGCCCTGACCGCATCCGTACTCACGAATTTCGTGGACGAGACGATGTTATTGGACCGGGACCGGATACCGGATGGCCCGGAAGCCAGGAAGGGCACCCCGCAGACCCTTCACTCCCACATCCTGATGTCGAACGGCGCACGGACCATCGACTCGCTGGTCCCCGGAGCCATCGACCGTCTGTTGGCCTACGGGGCGCACCGGACCGAGGTGCCGAGTGGGCTCGTCTCCTGCTCACGCCAGGGGTGGACACGGCGGATGCCCGGCAACCAGTTCATGATCACCTGTGGCCGGCCGCTGCTCGACTGGGTGCTGCGAAGCCTCGTCCTGGATGACGACCGCATCACCCTGCGCGGCGGTGTCGATGTCCAGGGGCTCGACGGCGACGCCGGCCGGGTGACCGGGGTCCAGGCCCAGGACCGGTCGTCCGGGGAGGCACTCCGGCTGGAAGCGGACTTCGTGGTGGACGCCACCGGCCGTGGATCCAGCGCGAACTCCTGGCTCCAGGCGCTCGGTCTGCCCGCCGTCCGCGAGAAGAAGGTCGACATCGGACTCTCCTACGCAACCCGCCGGTTCCGCGCGCCGACCGGGGCGGAGAGCGGCTTTCCCATCGTGAACGTACTACCGGATCCGGAAGACGAACGGCCGGGCCAGGGCGGGGTGCTGCTGCCGATCGAGGACGGGCAGTGGATGGTCACTCTGACCGGGACCCGTGGGTACGAGCCGCCACGCGACCCGGAAGGCTTCGTGGAGTTCGCCCGGAAATTGCGGCATTCGGTGATCGGGGACTTCATAGCGAACGCGGAGCCGATCGGGCAGATCCACACCACCCGCACTACGGTCAACCGCCGCCGCTACTACGAGGAACTCACCGACTGGCCGGAGGGCTTCCTGGTGCTCGGCGACGCCGCGGCTGCCCTGAACCCGGTGTACGGGCACGGCATGTCGGTGACAGCGATGAGCGCATCGGCCCTGCGCGGCACCTTGCGTAGCGACGGGTTGGCGCCCGGGACGAGCCGTGCCGCACAGATCGCCGTGGCGGGCGCCGTCGACAACGCCTGGACTCTGGCCACGGGGCAGGACGTCTTCTACCCGAACGCGGCCGGCCGTCAGCCGGGGCTGGCCGAGCGAATGCTGCGGCTCTACGTCAACCGCGTGACCAAGACCGCAGCCGACCGCCCCCGAGTGGCCGCCGCGGTGAGCGACGCGTTCACCCTCTCTGCTCCGCTGACCCGGCTGATGAAGCCCCGGATTGTCTTCGAGACACTCCTCGGCCCCACCCGGCCGCCGCTCACGGGCCCCCCTCTCACCTCCCGTGATCGGGAATTCCTCGTCCGCTTGCCTCAGTGACCGGGCCGCAGACAACGGGAGGCACAAAGAACGTGCAACCGAACACGCGACGCAAGCTCTCCATGGGAGAGCTCATGCTCTCCGGGCCAGGTCTCACCAGGATCGTGGCGCTGTGCACGGTTAGGGGCCATGCCGACGAACATCTGCTCGAGCGGTCCTTCGCCGCGTCCGTCGCCGCGCACCCCTCCTTGCGAAGTCGGATATCGCCGGACGGCACCGAGTTGGTATTGGATCCGCTTGACGACAGGCCGCCCGGCCTCGTCGTCCGCCGGGCCGACTCCTGGGACCTCGACCAGGAAATGCGGAGTCGGCTGGAACCCGGCGGCCCGCTGGTCCGCGCCACTTTGTTGCGCGGCGTAGGGGAGGACACGTTCGTACTCCATGTCGATCACCGGATCTGCGACGGCCGCAGCGTGGTCGCATTGCTGTCGGCGGTGTGGCAGACGTACGCCGCGCTGGCCGAAGGGGCGGTGGTGCCCTCGCAACCCCTGGCCGACAGCCACCCGGCGCCCATCGAAACCCGTCTCGGCCATCACCCGGAGGCTGACATCATCGCTTACGCGGCCGGCCGGGCCGAGCAGGCGAAGCGCCGTCCCCCGGTGCTGCTGCCCTATCTACGGGACCCGGATGTGGGAGCGCCCGAGCCGGACGGGATCCGCGTCCGGACACTGCGGCTCGACGCCGACGAGACGACGCGGCTCGTCAAATCTGCCCGGGCCAACGGGATCTCGGTGCAGGGCGTGGTGGCGGCGGCGATACTCATCGCGGTGAGCCGTGCCCTGCAAGCGGGCGAAGCCCCCCTGCCCTTGTCTCTGGCGTCCCCCGTCGACTTCCGACGCCGGGTCACTCCGCCCCTGGCGGAGAACACCATGGTGATGGCCGCCGCGTCGTTCTACGACATCGTCGAAGTCTCCCCGTGGGCGGACGTGTTCGCCATCGGGCGGCTGGTCTACGACCGGTTGCGCACGGGTGTCGAGCGGGGTGATCCCGAACGGGAGATTCTCGCGGTGAGCCGCTTCTTCGAGAACCCGGCTCTGCTGGCGGCCAGTGTCGTGCTCACCAACCTGGGCCGCGTCGCGGACTTGCCCGCACCCCCTGGGCTTGAGTTGGGCGGTCTGCGGTGGGTGCCGATACCGGAGACGTGGTCGCCGGAGCAAGGGCAGGGGCCGCTGGTGGTGTCGGCGATCACTGTGGAGGGCCGGCTGGCTCTGGAGGTTCCGTACTCCCCCAGCGGCTTCGCACATCGGCAGATCGCTGCGGTCCTCGAAGACGTCCGCCGGATCCTCGCGCCGGTGTAGCCGCCGGGCGTATGCGGGGAGGGCCCGAGCCTGACGGCTCGGGCCCTCCCCGTATGCGAGTCACAGCAACACGGGCAGCGATTCCGGGCCGCGGATGAACACACTGTTGCGCCAGTTCAGCTCCTCCGCCGGGGCCGCGAGCCGCAGGTCGGGGAAGCGGGTGAGCAGCCCCCGGAACGCTATCTCGCCCTCCAGCCGGGCGAGCGGGGCACCGATGCAGTGGTGGATACCGTGCCCGAATCCCACGCTGCCCCCGACGGGGCGGCCTATGTCCAGCCGGTCGGCGTCACTGAACCGGGTGGAGTCGCGGCCCGCAGAAGACAGCGAGAGCAGGACGACCTGCTTGGCCGGGATGGTCACCCCGCTGACCTCGACCGGCTCCAGGGTGTGCCGGAGCGCCATGCCGCCTGGCCCGTCGTACCGTACGAGCTCCTCGATCGCGCCGGGCAGCAGCGTGAGGTCCGAGCGCAACCGGGCGAGCTGGTCCGGGTTCTGGAGCAGGGTGAGCATGCCGCCGGCGACGAGGTTCACCGTGGTCTCGTGCCCGGCGGACAGCAGCAGGAAGGCCGTCGCCACGAGTTCCGTCTCGGAGAGCTGGTCGCCGTTCTCGGTGGTCTGCACCAGCCTCGTGAGCAGGTCGTCACGGGGGTTGACTCGCTTGTCCGCGATGAGCTTTTCCAGATAGGAGATCATCGCTTGGGCGGCCTCGGCCAGTTCGTCGGCTTCCGCCGTCGACACCAGCACATTGGACCAGTGGTTGAATGACGATCGGTCAAGGTTCGGCACGCCGAGCAGCTCGCAGATCACAGTGATCGGCAGGGGAAGGGCGAAAGCACTGACGAGGTCGACCTCCTGACCGGGACTCATCCTTTCCAGCAGATCGTCGACGATCTCCGTGATCCTGGGGCGGAGCTGTTCTACGCTGCCGGCGGTGAACGCCTTGCCGACCAGACGGCGCAGCCGGGTGTGGTTGGGCGGGTCGCTGTTGAGCATGTTCTCGGTAAGGGAGTCGGTGAACTGACTCATCCGCTCTTTGTCACCCGCGTTGAGCAGAACCGCCTCGCGGAGCTGCGTCATGCCTTTGCCCAGCCTGGAATCGGCGAGCAGTGCGCGCACGTCCTCGTAGCGGGTCACGACCCAGACGGACAGACCCTCCGAGGTCACGGCCTGTTGAACAGGGGCGGCAGACCGCGATGCGGCGTTGAGCGGATGCGGGTTCCGCAGGTACTCCGGGGAGAGGAGCTGGGTTTCCAGAGACACGGAGACTCCTTGAATCAGTCAATGTCGAGGAGCCAGCGCCGCACCGCATCCGCGGTGGAATCGTTGAACTCCTCCAGCATGGTGAAGTGATCGCCGGGAACCTCGACGATGTGCTGTGCCACGTGCCACGACGACCGCCAGGCGGCGGCCGCCGGTGGGCGACCGGAACGGCTGGGCAGCGGCTCAGCTGCCCGGACCAGCAGTTCCGGGACGGAGCTCGTGGTGGGCTTCCAGCCGTCGAAGAGGCGCAGATACCAGCCCATCGCGGACAGGCTGACGTCCTCCCAGATGGAGAACTGGTCCTGCCGGTCGAAGATCCCTCCGATGAAGCGGTCCTGGTCATGAGTCAGGAACTCGTCGTCGGGCAGGTAGGTGTCCAGCAGGACCACGGCCGCAGGCGGTGTTCCCAGTGCCTCCAGCCGGGCGGCGGCAGCATGGGCGAGCCAGCCGCCGGAAGACGCGCCAAGGAGCACAACCGGACCGTCTGCGGCCTGCTGCCGCACGGTTTCCACCTGGGTGTCGATGAGCGTTTCGAGGCTGGCCGGCAGGAGTTCCCCGGCGAAGAACCCCGGCGCGTAGAGGACCGAGACGTCCCGTTCCTCACGGAAGGACGAGGCGAAGCGCGAGTACTGCTGCGAACCCGCCAGGGCCACGATGGCGGAGAAGCACAACAGTGCGGGACCTTCGGGGCCGCGCGCCAGACGAACGGGTTGCGGCAGCTCACGGAGGTTCGACGGGGTGTCGTAGGTCGGACGGAGCTTCGATGCGCTCCCGAGCAGGGCCATCCCTTCGGTGACCTTGCCGAGGTCGTACGCCTGCTGGAAGAGCGCGCTCAGCGGCTCGGCCGGCCTGTCGGCTCCGGTCCCCACGCCCGGCTGCCGCGACTCGGTGAACGCGGCCGCCAGGTGTTCGGCGAGCAGGGTCGCGGTGGGGTACTCGTACAGGTAGCCGGCCGGGACAGCCAGTCCCGTGGCCTCGGCCAGCCGGTTGCGCAGCTCCAGCGTCGTCAGGGAGTCGAAGCCCGCTTCGAGCAGTCCACACTCCGGGTCGATTACGTCCGGACCGTCGTGTCCCAGCACTGCGGCCGCCTCACCTCGGACCAGGTCCACGAGTACGTCCATGCGTTCCCCGGCCGAGCAGTGGGCCATTCGCAGGGCGAGTGCCTCGGCTGCCTCTCGTGGGGCAGACGGCTGCACGGGCACGGGCTCGATGAGGTCGCGCAGCAGTGCCGGTACGTTCGTACCCGCCCGAGAGCGCAGCACGTCGAGATCGAGCATGGCCGGCACGACCAGGGCCCGCCCCGAAGTGATGGCGGTGTCGAAGAGTGCCAGACCGTGCTGGGGAGACAGCGGTGGCATGCCTCCTTTCGTCATGCGCTCCCGGTCCGCGCGGGTCAGCCCGCCGGTCATGCCGCTGCCCGGTTCCCACGTTCCCCAGGCGAGCGAGACGGCCGGGAGCCCTGCTGCCCGCCGGTGCTGGGCCAGCGCGTCCAGGAGCGTGTTCGCGGCCGCGTAGTTGCCCTGGCCGGCGCTGCCAAGGACACCGGCGGCAGAGGAGAACAGGATGAAGTGGGTGAGGTCCAGGTCTTTGGTCAGCTCGTGCAGGTGCAGTGCCCCGTCCGCCTTCGGCCGTAATACTCCGTCGAGACGCTCCGGGCCCAGGGACGGGATCACGCCGTCGTCCAGGACGCCCGCGGCGTGCACCACCGCGGTCAGGGGACGCGCGGCCGGCACCTGGGCCAGCATGCCTGCCACCGCCTCCCGGTCGGCCAGGTCGCAGGAGACCACGGTGGCCTCGGCTCCGAGGCCGACGAGCTCCTCCAACAGCGCCTGGGTACCGCTCGCCGCGGCGCCGCGACGGCTCGCCAGCAGCAGGTGGCGTACGCCGTGTTCGACGACCAGGTGGCGGGCCAGCAGCGATCCGAGACCACCGGTGGCGCCCGTGATCAGCACCGTCCCGTCGTCGGCGAAACCCGCGGGTGCCTGGTCCGGGTCCTTGGGCACGGCCGTGACCGGAGTGAGCCGGGGAGCGTGGACCACGCCCCGGCGCATCGCAAGCTGCCATTCGTCGCCGTCCAGGGCGGCGGCCGGGACCAGGCACCGCTCCCCCGCCTCGCCGGGGTCGAGGTCCAGCAGGCCGAACCGGCCCGGGTTCTCCGTCTGCGCCGAGCGCAGCAGACCCCAGACGGAGGCGTGTGCGAAACCGTCGACGGAGTCCTCGGCGTGCTCCTCATCGGTCACTGGCACCGCACCGCGGGTGAGGAACACCAGCTGGGAGGAGGTGAAGCGATCGTCGGCGAGCCAGGCCTGAGCCAGTGCCAGCGCCCGGTGGGCGACGTCGTGCGTGGCGGCGACCGGATCCTGGGCGCCATCGGCCGGAGGCAGCAACGGCACACACACCGTGCGGGGTACGGCCGCTCCGCCGTCGATCGCCTTCCCCAGGGACGCCAGATCGGAGGAACCCTGGCCTGACGTGTCGGCCCCGGCGAGCCACGCCCAGTCGTCCGGTGGGGGCACCGTGTCCTGGGCCGCCACCGGGATCCAGCGCAGGTGGAACAGCGACGTCGTGGAGGCGCTCGTGGCCGGCCGGGCCAGTGGCGCCCGCGGCCAGTAACGGCTGCGTTGGAAGGCATAGGTCGGCAACTGGACGACCTCCTCGTCCACGTCCCTGAACAAGGCCCGCCAGTCAACCCTGGTACCCCGGGCGAACATCTGGGAGATCGCGCTGTTCAGGGCCTCCGGCTCCGGCCGGTCCCCGCGCATCGCCGCCGCGAAAGTGAGCTCCTTGCCCGAGGCGCCGTCGCCCGCCAGCTGTTCGCGGGTCATGGCGGTGAGGACGGCGTCGGGCCCGAGTTCCAGGTAGGCGGTGGCGCCGTGCTGCCGCAGCGTGGCGACGGCATCGGCGTACCGGACGGTGTCACGGGCGTGTCGGACCCAGTAACCGGGTTCGGACATCTCGGTGGTGACGGGCCGACCGGTGACGGTCGAGATGATCGGGATACGCGGCGGGTGGTAGCTGAGCTGTTCGGCGGTATCGCGGTAGGCGTCGAGGACGGGGTCCATCAGCGGGGAGTGGAAGGCGTGGCTGACGGTGAGGTGGCGGGCCTTGATGCCCTGAGCACGGGCCTGGTCGGCGAGGGCGGCGAGGGCGTCGCTGTCTCCGGCGACAACGGTCGAGTGGGGGCTGTTGACGGCGGCGACGGACACCAGGCCGTCCATGCCGTCGAGGAGGGGGAGCACCCCGGTCTCGGAAACTTGCAGAGCGAGCATGCCGCCCCCTGCGGGGAGCGATTCCATGAGGTTGCCTCGTGCGGTCACCAGCCGGGTGGCGTCCTCCAGCGAGAGCACGTCGGCCATATGCGCGGCGGCGAGTTCACCGATGGAGTGTCCGGCGAGGTAGTCAGGGCTCACACCCCAGGACTCCAGGGTGCGGAACAGCGCCACTTCGAGGGCGAACAGGGCCGGCTGGGCGAATCCGGTACGGTCCAGGAGCGCTGCCTCGGCGCTGCCCTCGGCAGCGAACAGCACGTCCCTCATCGGCCGCTTCGTGTAGCGGTCGAGATGGCAGCAGACCTCGTCCAGGAACCGCCTGAACGCGGGGATCGCCTCGTAGAGCTGCCGGCCCATGCCGGCCCGCTGGGCGCCCTGCCCCGTGAACAGGAACGCGGTCTTGCCACGCCCCCCGACCACGCCCCGGACCACGGACGCCGGGGTCCGGCCGTGCTCCACCGCCTCGCAACCACGGAGGAATCCGTCCAGGGTGTCCGCCACGACGACGGCCCGGTGCTCGAGCGCGGACCTGGTGGTGGCCAGCGAGTACGCGAGGCCCTCCAACCCGAGATCCGGGTTTTCGCGCACATGGGACACCATGTTCCCGGCCTGAGCCCGCAAGGCTTCGGGCGTCTTGCCCGACATCACCAGCGGGAGCACCCGGCGCGCCGCACTGCGGCCCCGTCCCGGGAGGCCGCCCGGGGCGGGCGGGTCCTCCGCGGCGGGGGCCTGTTCGAGGATGATGTGCGCGTTGGTGCCGCTGACCCCGAACGAGGACACGGCGGCCCGGCGGGGCTGCCCCGTCTCGGGCCACGGCCGGTCGTCGACCAGCAGTTGCACCGCGCCCGAGGACCAGTCCACGTGCGGGGTCGGCCGGTCGACGTGCAGTGTCCTGGCCAGATGGGCGTGTCGCAGCGCCTGTACGGTCTTGATGACGGAGGCAATACCGGCCGCCGCCTGAGCATGCCCGATGTTGGACTTGACGGAACCGAGCCAGAGCGGGCGGTCAGCGGCGCGGTTGGCGCCATACGCTTCCAGCAGTGCCTGCGCCTCGATCGGATCTCCCAGGGCGGTGCCGGTGCCGTGTGCCTCGACCACGTCGATCTGGGTGGGCGACAGCTGGGCGTCCGCCAGTGCCTGCTGGATCAGCCGCCGCTGCGACGGCCCGTGCGGGGCCGTCAGGCCGTTGCTGGCACCGTCCTGGTTGATGGCGCTGCCGCGAATGACGGCCAGCACCGGGTGTCCGTTGCGCCGGGCGTCGTCCAGCCGCTCGATGAGGACGACTCCGGCGCCCTCTCCCCAACTGGTGCCGTCCGCCGCCGCGGCGAACGGCTTGCACCGGCCGTCCGCAGCGAGACCTCGCTGACGGCTGAACTCGACGAAGACCGCCGGTGTGCACATCACTGAGACGCCGCCCACCAACGCCATGGAGCACTCACCCTGCCGAACCGAGCGCGTCGCCAGATGAAGAGCGACCAGGGACGAGGAGCACGCGGTGTCGAGTGTGACGGCAGGTCCTTCGAGGCCGAAGGTGTAGGAGATCCGGCCGGAGACCACGCTGGCCGAGTCACCGGTGGCCAGGAGGCCTTCGGCCTCCTCCGGCGAGTCCTGGAACAGCGTGCTGTAGCCCTGGGCGGAGGCTCCGATGAAAACACCGGTCCGGCTGCCGCGTGCCGATGCCGGATCGATGCCGGCCCGTTCGAAGGCCTCCCACGAGGTTTCCAGCATCAGCCGCTGCTGCGGGTCCATTCCCAGCGCTTCCCGCGGGGAGATCCCGAACACGGAAGGGTCGAACTCCGCCGCGTCGGGCAGGAACCCGCCCTCTCGCACGTAGGTGGTGCCGCTGCTCGCCGGATCCGGATCGTAGAGGCCGTCGACGTCCCATCCACGGTCGGTGGGGAACGACGAGATCGCGTCGCCACCTGACCGGACCAGCTGCCACAGGGCTTCGGGCGACCGGGCTCCGCCGGGGAAGCGGCAGCTCATCGACACGATCGCCAGCGGCTCCCGGTTCTTGGATTCGGCCGCGGCCAGTTGCTCACGGGTGTGGTGCAGGTCGGTGACCGCCCGCTTCAGATAGTCACGGAGCTTGTCCTCGTTCGTCGAATTCTGAGTCATCGGAACATCGCCGTCCTCAGCGCGTCAGCAAAATGATCGTGTTGGCTCATGGGTTCTCGAACCTGCCGTCGAGCAAAGCGAAGAGCTCGTCATCGGTGGCCGACTGGACCCGGTCGGCGACGGTGCGGCCATCGGCCGGACCAGCCGGTTCGCCCAGCCGGGAAGCCAGGGTTCGGAGCCGGGCGGCGAGGCCGTCCCGTTCCGCCCCGTCCAAGGCGGGTGACAGCAGCACCGCTTCCAGCCGGTCGAGTTCCTCGTGCAGCGAGGCGGGGGCGGCAGCCGTTGTCGCCGTCTCCGCACCCGGCAGCAGGGCATCGAGCCGGGCCGCCAGTGCGGAGGGTGTGGGGTGGTCGAACACCAGGGTCGAAGGCAGCCGCAGCCCGGTCGCCTCGTTCAGCCGGTTGCGGAACTCCACGGAGGTCAGCGAGTCGAAGCCGAGCTCCTTGAACGGGCGGTCCACCGGCACCGCATCGGTTCCCACGTGGCCCAGCACCGCGGCCACGCTCCCCGCCACCAACTCGTTGAGCACGCCCCGGCGCTCCGCCTCCGACAGCGTGGACAGCCGCTCACGCAGCCCGCCGTCCTTGGCGCTCTCCAGCACCGTACGGCGCCTCGGCGCCCGCACCAGCTTCCGCAGCAGGGAAGGCACCCGGGCGCCCGAGGAGGCAAGGCGGCGCAGCAACCGGTGGTCCCAACGGACCGGGGCCAGCAGCGCCTCGCCGCTCTGCCAGGCCGCGTCGAGGAGTTCCATGCCCTCGTCGCGGGTGAGCCCGCGCATGCCGGCCCCTCCCATGCGGCGCAGGTCGGTGTCGCTCAGGTGCGCGGTCATCGCGCTCGCGCTCTCCCACAAGCCCCAGGCCAGCGACAGACCGGGCAGGCCCTGGGCACGCCGTTGCTGGGCGAGCGCGTCGAGGAACATGTTGGCCGCCGCGTACCCGGCCTGGCCGGAGGCGCCGAGCAGACCCGACATGGAGGAGAACAGGACGAACGCCGAGAGATCCACTTCCGCTGTCAGTTCGTGCAGGTGGAGGGCGCCGTCCACCTTCGGGGCCAGCACCCGTGCCAGCCGGGCGGAGTCGAGGCCGGTGACCACGCCGTCGTCCAGGACACCCGCCGCGTGGAACACACCGGTCAGCGAGTGCTCCGGCGGGATGCCGTCGAGGAGTTCGGCCACCGCCGCGCGATCGGCGATGTCGCAGGCCACGATCCGAACCTCGGCGCCCAGCTCCTCCAGTTCACGACGGAGAGCGGCCTGTTCTCCCGTGCGGGAGACCAGCAGCAGGTGTCGTACGCCGTGTTCGGTGACCAGGTGCCGGGCGAGCAGACCGCCCAGGGTGCCGGTGCCGCCGGTGATCAGCACTGTGCCGTCGGCGTCCAGGGCACGCGGCACCGTAAGGACGATCTTGCCGACGTGCCGGGCCTGGCTCATCCAGCGGAACGCGCTCACCGCACGCCGGACATCACATGCGACCGTGCGGACCGGAGTGAGTTCCCCGGCCTCGAACCACTCCACCAGCTCACCCAGCATCCGGGCGATCAGCTCCGGACCGGCCTGCCCCAGGTCGAACGTCCGGTACGTCACGCCGTCGTACGCGGCAGCATCCCGAACGTCGGTCTTGCCCATCTCCACGAACCGGCCGCCCTCGCGCAACAACCCCAGCGAGGCGTCCACGTACTCCCCGGCCAGGGAGTTCAGCACGACATCGACCTCAGGAAAGCTGGAAGCGAAGTCCAGGGTGCGGGAGGAGGCGATGCGAGTGCGGTCCACGCCCAGATCCGCCACGTACTCCTGTTTGGGGGCGCTGGCTGTGGCGTACACCTCGGCCCCCAGCAGCCTGGCGACTTGCACCGCCGCCGTACCCACGCCGCCGGCGGCCGCGTGCACAAGCACCCGCTGGCCCGCCGCCAGCCCACCCAGTTCGCGCAGTCCGTACAGGGCGGTGAGAAAGGCGACCGGAACACCGGCCGCGCGAGTGAAGGTCCAGCCGCGCGGCATCCGTACGACCCGCCAGCCCTCGGCGACGACCATCGGACCAAGACCGCCGGCCACCAGACCCATGACCCGGTCACCCACCGCGAGGCCGGTCACCCCTTCGCCGGTCTCCACCACCTCGCCGGCGATCTCGTTGCCGAGGAGGTCGAGTCCGCCGGGGTACATGCCGAGCGCACCGAGGACGTCACGGAAGTTGAGGCCCGCGGCGCGGACCGCGATCCGCACCTGCCCCGGCAGCAGAGCCGCCTGCGCGTCCTCGGCAGGAGCGAGCCGGAGCCCGTCCAGGCTGCCGGCCTCGCCTATCTCCAGGCGCCAGGCGTCCGTCCCGGCCGGGGGCTGCAGCGAGCCACCGGCCTCACCGGCCCGCACCAGGCGGGGCACGTACGCCCGCCCGTAGCGGAGCGCGATCTGCGGCTCGTCGCCGTCGCCGAGAGTCGGCAGCGCCCGCCAGGACTCGGCGGTGCCGTCCACATCCGCCAGCAGAAAGCGGCCCGGGTTCTCCGACTCCGCCGACTTCACCAGGCCGGCCACGGCGGCACCCGCCTCGTCCGTCGGCACCTCGCCCGTGCCGACCGCGACCGCGCCACGGGTGACGACGGCGAGCCGGGAACCGGCGAACCGCTCCTCCGCCATCCATCCCTGCACCCAGCCAAGGGCCTGCTCCAGTGCCGCCCGTGTACCGTTGCCGTCGACCACGGCCACCACCAGCGGGGGCACCGCCTCCCCCAACGACGCCAGGTCCGGGTATGCCTGCGCGCCCAGCAGCGCCGCCGCGTCCGCGTCCCCGATGACGGCGCACTCGGTCGCGAAAGCAGCCGGGGCATCGAGGAGTTCGTCCCAGACCACCTCGTGGAGCCCGTCGCGCGTCAGGCGCGGCACTCCGGCGGCGACCGGCCGCATGACGAGCGAGCCGACCGAGGCCACAGGCCTGCCGGTGGTGTCGGCGACGGCGAAGGTGACCGTCTCCGGTCCTGTCCGGGTGAGCCGTACCCGCAACTCGGAGGCGCCGGAGGCGTGCACGGACACGCCGGACCAGGCGAACGGCATTTTTACCGCGCTGTCGCCGCTCCCGTCCGTGACGAAACCGAGGGCCTGGCAGGCCGCATCCAGGAGAGCCGGGTGGATGGTGTAGGAACCGGCCTCTTCCCGTACCGCCTCAGGGAGTTGGACCTCGGCGAAGACCGTGTCGCCCTGACGCCAGGCGGCCCGCAGGCCTTGGAAGGCCGGACCGTAGCCGTACCCGCTCTCGGCCAGACCGGTGTAGAAGCCCTCCACCGGCACGGCCTCGGTGGCGCCCTCCGGCGGCCACACGGTCAGTGCGGAGGGTTCGGGGGCCGAGGTGCTGGAGAGGATCCCGCTGGCGTGCCGGGTCCATTCCTCCTCGGGCCACAGCTCCTCGTGGTCCGTGGCGAGCCGCCCGTGGATGGTGAGTTCACG